>CAMAQR010000050.1 GCA_945860375.1 Pseudorhodobacter antarcticus | reverse complement strand
TCGCCGAAGTCGAGGCCACCGATCCGCTGGTGATCGCGCAGAAAGACCTGATGAAATCTTTTGGCGGTGCGGCCAAAACCCTTGGCGGCATGGCCAGTGGTGAAGTTGCCTTCGACGCCGCCGCAGCCGAGGCAGCCAAAGCGGTTCTGGTCGCAGGGTCCGCCGATATCGCCGTCAAGTTTGAAACGGCGGGCGTGGATCCGGCCTCCAGCGCCAAGCCGGAAATCTGGACGAATTGGGATGCGTTCCTCGTCAAGGCCAAGGGCCTGACAGACGCGGCAACCGCGCTGGACGTGGCTTCGATGGACGGCATCAAGGCGGGCATGGGCGGCGTTGGCGGCGCTTGCAAGGCCTGCCACACCGACTACCGCGTCGCCAAATAACCCGGCAGGCTTTCCGTCTTTCGGCCCCCAGAGCAATCCGGGGGCCTCTTTCATCTCAGTAGCAGCTGACCCGCACAATCGTTTCGCGGGCGTCAATCTCGATGTTCAGCCGCTCTGTCGAGTAATCCTCCGTCACCGCCATGCCGGGCCGGATGATCCGAACGGTCTGACCAAAGCGCATGGTCTGCAACACCGCCGCATCCCGCCCGACCAGATCTTGCAACTCTGCCGCCCCGCAGGCGTTTTCGATTGGGGCGGGATCAACGGGTATTGGCCCTTCGACACAGGCCATCAGCGCCATGGGTGTCAACAAAACCAAGCGGCGAAACGCATGTCCCATGGCAAACCCTTTTCACGCGGCCTAGCCGCAAGACAGCCAGACAATCCGGCCCTGATCTGAAACCTGAGCGTTCAGGCGGTCCGGCACAAGCCCTGACATCACCTCTTGCCCCGGCCAGATCACCCGCAACTGACCCAACAAGGGGCGATCAGCCAGTGCGGTGAAATGCTGCCCTTGCAGCCCCGCCAAGACAGCCAACCCGCAGGCATCCGGTTGCGCCACAAACATGATCTCGTGCACCGGCCCCACCAATTCGCGCGGAGCAAACAGCCCGCAGCCCGACAGCACCAGCGCAACCATAGCCAAAAAAGGGGCAGTCGCGCGCATAAAAAACCTTGGATCAGAGCTAATACTGCGGAATCTTAGCCTGATGATTCGCCCCACCGCAACCGCCAAAGGCTTGGAAGGACTGGAAATCCGCGCTTCGCCACGGGTCAGCCGCGTCACTTTGCCCGCGCCATCAATTGGAATGCCGATCCGCTGCACATTGTCTTCATGTGACACAATCGCGCCGGGGGCGACCTCGCGGTAAATCTCCGGCATCCCCGCCGGATGCACGCGGTCCAGCGGATGCACAAGCGGCGGCGCCCCACGGGCGTCCGGCTCTGCCCCGGCGTCACATCGAGTCTGCATCACCCAAAGCCACCGGCGCGCAGCCCCTCAGCCCCGGCACCGCCAACGTTCTGGCAAAACCCTCTGTCTGAAGTCGTTTCCCGCGTTGCAATTTCGCCCTGTTTCGCACAGCCTGCACCCACAATTACAAGGGGGGATTTTTCAATGCGCACCCGCGCCGCCGTCGCCGTCGCCGCAGGCCAACCGCTTGTGATCATGGAGGTAAACCTCGCCGATCCGAAATTCGGAGAGGTCTTGGTGGAAATCAAGGCCACCGGCATTTGCCACACTGACGAATTCACCCTGTCCGGGGCCGACCCCGAGGGCCTGTTCCCCGCCATCCTTGGCCATGAAGGCGCGGGCGTGGTCATCGCCATTGGCCCCGGCGTCACCACCTTGAAACCCGGCGACCATGTCATCCCGCTTTACACGCCGGAATGCCGCGAATGCCCGTCGTGTCTGTCGCGCAAAACCAACCTTTGCACCGCGATCCGCACCACCCAAGGGCAGGGCCTGATGCCCGACGGCACCTCGCGCTTTTCCATGCTCGATGGCACCCCGATTTACCACTACATGGGCTGCTCCACCTTCGCCAACCACACGGTCGTGCCCGAAATCGCCCTCGCCAAGGTCCGCGAAGACGCGCCGTTTGATAAAATCTGCTACATCGGCTGCGGCGTCACCACCGGCATCGGGGCCGTGATCAACACCGCCAAGGTCGAGATTGGCGCCAAGGCCGTGGTCTTCGGTCTGGGCGGCATCGGCCTGAACGTCATTCAGGGCCTGAAACTGGCCGGGGCCGACATGATCATTGGCGTCGATCTGAACAATGACAAGAAGGCTTGGGGCGAGCGTTTTGGCATGACCCATTTCCTGAACCCGAAGGAAATCGAAGGCTCCATCGTTCAAGCCATCGTTGACCTGACCAAGACCCCCTTCGACAAGATCGGCGGCGCGGATTATTCCTTCGATTGCACCGGCAATGTCAAAGTGATGCGCGACGCGCTGGAATGCACCCACCGTGGCTGGGGTCAGTCGATCATCATCGGCGTCGCCCCCGCAGGCGCGGTCATCGAGACGCGCCCCTTCCAACTGGTCACCGGCCGGGTCTGGAAAGGCACGGCCTTTGGCGGCGCACGCGGCCGCACCGACGTGCCGCAGATCGTCGATTGGTACATGGACGGCAAAATCCAGATCGACCCGATGATCACCCATATCCTGAAGCTGGAGGATATCAACAAGGGCTTTGATATGATCCACTCAGGGGAGAGTATTCGCAGCGTGGTGGTTTATTGAGGGTTGGAGAAGATCGGAAAGTGACCGCGAAGTAAACTTGAGAAGATTGTATTGGAGACGTCATGGCTGACGACGACGCACTTGTAGAGGAGAACCTCGAGGATTCACTTGGTGATCTTGGTTCAATAGAAAACTGGGCAGATGGAGCTGTACTCTGGTCCACAGACTGGACAGCCGAGACAATTATTTCTCAACTTAACCGCAACAACATTGACCTTGACCCATCGTTTCAACGCCGCTCAGCATGGACAGACAAAAAGCAGAGTCTGTTTATAGAGTCCCTCATCCTAGGGCTCCCGATCCCGCAGCTTATTCTAGGCTCAGGACTCATAGCCAGAACATGACGATTGCGGCGAGGGCGCAGGCCGACAGGAAGATGTCAGCGCGCCCGTCAAAGCGCATGGCCACCCTTCGCCAATCCTTCAGACGCCCGAACATGTTCTCGATCTTGTGACGCTTCTTGTAGAGGATGGCGTCGTGTTCGATCTGGACCTTCCGGTTTTTCTTGGATGGGATGCATGGGGTTATACCCTTATCCATCAGGGCGTTACGGAACCAGTCGGCATCATAGCCTCGGTCCGCCAGCAAGACTTTGACACCAGGCATGCCCGACACCAGGCCCGCAGCACCGGTATAGTCGCTGGTCTGACCGGCGCTCAGATACATTTGGATCGGTCGCCCTTTGCTGTCACAAACCACGTGCAGCTTGGAGTTCATCCCGCCCTTTGTCCGCCCGATCAGCCGAGCGCGCCCCTTTTTTTGCGCAGGCTCGACGCGGTCCGGTGCGCCTTGAGGTGCGTCGCGTCAATCATGATCATTTCCGTTTCGGCATCCTGCCGGACCAATTCCATCAAGATGCGGCCAAATACCCCCATCCGGCTCCAGCGGAACCAACGGTTGTATAGCGTCTTATGCGGGCCATAGACCGCCGGTGCATCCCTCCACCGCAACCCATTGCGATTGACGAAAATAATGCCGCTCAACACCCGCTTGTCGTCAACTCGTGGAACCCCATGCGACAAAGGAAAGAACGGCTTCAACCGCTCCATCTGCGCGTCCGTCAGCCAGAATAGATCACCCATGCGACACCTCCCCGATGCCGCAAATGAATCAGTGAAACGGGCCGGAAACAAGTGGATTAATGAGTTCTGAGTCTAGGCCACGATCACGCAATGGGTTCTGGATGCTCATATTCGGGCGCTGCTTGACGCTTTGGCCGACCTGCAGGTTTCGCTTGGATAGAATTGATTTCAGAAATGACCGGGGACTGAGATTGGGGGCCGAGGACACGCCTCTGTTCAAGAAACGACGGACGCGGCCTGACCTGAGCCCGACGAAATGACACTGTGTGGATCAACTTTCTTAGGTGGCATCGCGCTGCTGCGCTAACCAAGACGGAACCGCGCGGCCGGTGCGCCTTTCCAGCAAGAGGCGACGGATGTGATGATGTCACATATTCCTGCGCGTTGCAGTGCTCTGAACTCGGGATTGCGCCAACGAGACGGTCACCGTCTTGATTTCTTCCGAATGCTGCGGGTAAAGGGCCAGTAAAATTCGGGATGCAAAGAATCCTTCGAAACAACTGAAACGAGTCAGCGCGCGCGTCTTTGAGCGAATGATCGGGATAAGTAATCTGCCTGATGGTTTGGCGCATTGAGCGAAACCTTCATGACCTTGTTTGATCGCGCCCTCTGATCCGATCAGAAAGCCGCTCGGCTGCGGCGGCAAGCCCTCCGGGCAAGAAGATAACAAACAGGATCAGCGCCAACCCCAGCCCAAGGTTACGGGCGTCGCCGAACTCTTTCATCCATTCGATCACAACCATGATGACGGCGGTGCCGATTATCGGTCCCCAGGTCGAGCCAAGTCCGCCAACGATCACCATCGACAGAATCATTATCGCGGTTGAGAAATCAAATAGGCTTGGCCCGGCGAACTTGAAATGGCCGCTATAGGCCGCACCTGCCAGCCCGGTAAAGAAAGCCGAAATGGCAAACACGATCATCTGATAACAAAACCGGTTGATACCGCGACTGCTGGCATAGCCCAGATTGTCGCGGATGGCGCGGAAGGCAAGGCCATAGCGGCCGTGGATGACCACGATTGTCACCAGCATGGTAATGGCAAAGACCCCCAGCACCACAAAGTAGTTTCCGACAATCCAGTCAGCTTTCAGGACCTTGCGAAAGCCGAAATCATCGAACCCGGAAAAACCGGTGGCGCCGCCCAGCAGCTCTTGGCACACGCCTTTGACCACCTGGTAACAATTGGTGTCGGTGATGATCAGCACCTGCACCATCGTTGCAATCGCATAGGTCAAAAGCGCCACATAGGCCCCGGTTAACCTTAGGCAGGCAGCACCGATCAATAGCGCCGAGACGGCCGAGATCAAGCCCGACAGCGGCAGGGCGACCCAGATTGACAGGCCACCATATTCCACCGTCATCGCAGTTGAATAGGCCCCGCAGGCGAAAAAAAACATTTGCGCAAGCGAAAATACGCCGCCATGGCCCATGATCAGGTTCCACTGGCTGGCAACGATGGCCCAAAAGAAAAAGGTGATGATCTGGCCCAGCAGGTAACGCTCGCCAATGAACAGCGGCAGGATGGCGAAGGTTGCAATCAGGCCAATGGCAATCAGGATATGGCCGCGCAGGGCGCGAGACAGGATCATAGCCGTACCACGGATTTGCGGCCGAACAGGCCGTTGGGTCGCCAGATCAGTACCAGAATGACCAGCCCCAGCATCACGGGAAAGCCATAGCGAACGCCGAAGTAGAACTGGATCGTCGCCTCGAACAGGCCAAGAACCACCGCCGTCACCCCAGTTCCCGCGACATTGCCAAGACCTGCCACGACGCAAATCACAAAGGCCTTGACCATCGGGTCAGACCCCATTTGCGGCGAGAGCGACGACAGCGACGAAATCAAGACCCCCGCCGCCCCCGCCAGTGCGCCCGCAATCGCCATGACCTGCAAATAAGTCCGTTCGGTCTGCACGCCCATCAGGCGGGCCGCGTCGATGTTCATGGCAGTGGCGCGGATTGCCCGGCCAAACTTTGTTTTCAACAAGAGCCAAGCCGTCACCATGATCAGCAGCATGGCGATGGCGATGATCATCAGGGGTTGATAGGAAATCGCCACCCCACCCAGTTTGAAACTGCCGGTGATGTTGACAGGCTGGCGATAAGGATAGCCACCGAAGGCCTGCAACATAAGGTTCTCCAGTACAATCCCGACACCCGCCGTGGCGACCATGATGTTCATCTCAAAATTCGGCCCCCCCAGCATCTGCCGCACGATCAGCAAATGGGTCAGAACGCCAACAAAGGCCCCCACCAGCAGACCAGCAGGCAGACCCAACCAGATCGGCAACCCCAACACACCGATTGCGGAATAGGCGCCATATGCCCCCACTGTGATGAACATGTTCTGCGCCATGTTGAACATGCCCAGTGTGCCCCAGATCAGCGCCAGCCCGACCGAGGCCAAGGCATACATCGCCCCAAGTGTAAGGCCGGTCAGCGCGATCTGGATCAGGATTTCCATGAGTTTTACACTGCCCCAAAGTAGGTTTGCATGATCTTTTGTTCGGTGCTGAGCGCAGACGGCGCCCCCGCCCACACGATCTGACCGCCATCCATCAGCGCCATGTGGTCAGCTATTTCGGCAATCCGCATCGGGTTTTCCTCAACGATCAGAATGGTGCGCCCGCTGGTGGCAAGGGCTTTGAGGCCGTCGTAGATTTGCTCGATGATCAAGGGGGCAAGGCCCAACGACGGCTCGTCGATCATCATGAACCGGCCCTCGGCCATCAGGCCGCGCCCGATGCCAGCCATGCGCCGCTCACCTCCCGACAGGCTGTTGGCCATCTGGTCGCGCCGCTCTCCCAACCGTGGGAAGAACTTGTAAACCTCGGCCAGACTGGCCTGCACCGCCGCCGCATCGGGGCGCAAATAAGCCCCCATCAGCAGGTTTTCCTCGACGCTCATGTCGCGGAACAGCTGGTCGCCCTGTGGCACATGGATCAGGCCAAGCGCAACACGGGTATGCGAGGGGGTGGCGGCGATGTCCTGACCGTCAAACACGAGTTTGTCGGCTTTATGCGCGATCAATCCCGACAGGCAGCGCAGCAAAGTGGTCTTGCCGTGGCCGTTCGGGCCGATCAGGGCAAGCACGCTTTTAGGCTGAATTTGCAAAGAGACGCCGTGCAGGACCGGCTGCTTGCCGTAGCCCGCAGTCAGGTTTTCGATGGTTAGAAGTGCGGTCAATGCCCGACCCCCCGCATCGCCGCAGCTTCGCGGCCCAGATAAACCTCGGTCACTTGTGCGTCATGGGCGATGCCCGACGGCGGGCCGTCATAGATCAGCGATCCGTGGTGCATGATCACGGCCCGGTCAGCGACGGTGGTCAGGAACCGCATGACGTGCTCGATAAACACGATGGTGATGCCCTGCTTCTTCAGATCCAGGACAACTTGGACAAAGGCGTCAACTTCGGTCGGGGTCAGACCCCCGACCGGCTCATCCATCAGCAGAATTTTCGGATCGGTGGCCAGTGCGGTGGCCACCATCAACTTTTTGCGCGTCAGAATGGGAATGTTGCTGACCATAGTTTGCGCGCACTCGTTCAGTTGGAACTGGTCCAACAGCTCTGCCGTACGGTCCAGATCACGCCGCGTGTAAAGCGGGCCCCAGCCACGGCCAACACGCTGGCCAAAAACAACCGATGTCAGCACATTGTCATGCACTGTCATCCCATCAAAACCGGCATTCAACTGAAACGTCCGCGCAATGCCAAGACGGTTGATTAGATGAGGGGCACGGCCCGAAATGGGCTGCCCCTCAAACGCGATTGTACCGCCAGCCAGCGGCAACAGACCGGAAATAAGATCAAGAAATGTCGTCTTTCCGGCCCCGTTCGGGCCACCAATGCCCACAGTTTCACCCTCAGCGACCGACAGCGAAACGCTGTCGACCGCAACAAGTGAGCCAAACCGCACCGTCGCATTGGTGCATTCCAGCAAAGGCATTTGCGTGGTCCGAATCTCCATCAGGCTTTGATCCATCCTGGTATGACAAATTTTGCCACGTCATAAGGTGCTGGAGCAATCAGCAAACCGTCTTTGGATTTGTCCTGGATTTGGCTGAAGATATGCGGCAACCCCAAGGATGGGTCGTTGGTCTGATTGGGATAGCTATAGGCCGAATGGGTCTCGGGCACATAGCGCGACGCCCCCATCACCCCGCGATGGATATTGCTCATCAGTGCAGCTGCGACTTTGCGGTTCTGCACATCGTCAAACGGTGCGCCGGTGCCGCCAGCTATCGAGGCCGCAACAGCGTAGCTGTGCAGCGCATAGTACGTCTGCCCGCCACTGTTGGGCGACGCAGTCGGGCCGAACTTGGCAATGTAACGGGCTGAGAAATCTTTACCGATGTCGTCTTGCAGCACTCCGATGGTGGTGGCGTATATCACACCTTCCGAGGATGCCCCGGCAATGTCGCGGAACGCGGCCAGGGATGCGCCGTATTGCATGTAGACAAGGCTGGGCGTCGGATCGGTGGCGAATTGCAGCATGAACTGCGCCTGATCCTGCGGATAGAAATGCGTGACGGCAATCACGCCCGGTGGGTCGGCGCGCAGTTTGGCCAGCGTAGGGCCCCATTCCGAAATCGGCACGTTGACCGATTCAAACAGCGACACTTCCAGCCCAACCGCCGCAGCACCGTCCTTCATGGCGTTGGCGATGTTGCCGGAATAGGCGCCGGGGCCAGTGATGATGGCGATCTTGTTGTTAGCGAGCGTCAACTGCCCGGTATCGACGAGGTTCTTTACGAAGTTGAGAAAAGCCACGCCATAGAAAATTTCCGGCGGGTTGATCTGAAAGCCGCCCCAATAGCGTTCTGGGTTGCCCTTGACGGTTTCGTCATGCAGCACGACGGTATTGGCATGCATGGCGATGATGCCGGAATCCGCCGCTACATCCAGCAGCACCGCGCCGTTTTCAAGGTTGTAGCCTGCGATGATCGCATGGACCTCGCTGCGGTCAACCAGACGCTGGGCGGCTTGGGTGACCACGTCATCGCCCTTGGATTCAGAATCCTCGAAGTGCAGTTCGATCGGGCGACCCAGAATTCCGCCCATCGCGTTGATTTCCTCTGCCGCCATCTCAAGCCCGTTGCGGAACTCGATACCGTCTGCGGCAACAAAACCTGTCAGCGGCGCAACGCAGCCGATTGGAATGGGCGTCGCGTCTTGCGCCGTGACGGTTGAGGCGAGCCCGGCAAGCGTTGCGGCCGAGGTGCCCAGCAGAGCGGCACCTTTCAGAAAGCCCCGCCGTCCAGCAGCGACATTTGGAAGTGTCTTGGTCATTTTCGTCTCCATTTCCCTGTTTTTGATTGTTATTTTATGTCTTCGAGCAGTGCCGCAGCCGCGTCGATGGCGGCGGATTGATGGGGTTGCAGAGCCTGTTGGCCATAGGTGGTAAAGTGTTCCAGAAACGGATCCGCCACGCCACTTCGAACACCGGTCAGTTGTTCCAGAACCGCCAGACCGCAATAGGGCACGTAGTTGGCCGAATAGCCGCCTTCGTGGGTCATCATGATACGCCCCCCGCACAGCGCATCCGCTGCCTGCATTACCATGGCCGTAATCTGGCGGTATCCGTCCGATGTAACCATCATCCGTCCCAACGGATCGGCGGCCGAGGCATCAAACCCACAGGCCACGACGATGATTTCAGGCTTGAAGCGTTGCAATGCGGGTAAAACCACGCGGCGCATTGCCTCCAGATAGGCGCCATCACCACAGCCTGGTGGCAACGGGACGTTGAGATTGGCACCGAAACCCCTGCCCTCGCCCCGTTCGGCCAAGGTGCCAGAATTGGCTGGGAAAAGGTTGTCGGCATGCAGCGAGATGGTCAGGGTTTCGGGGTCGTCATAAAACGCGGCCTGCGTGCCATTGCCATGATGCACATCCCAGTCAACCACCGCGACACGGCCCAGACCATGCACGGCGCGGCCATGATGGATGGCGATGGCGGCGTTGCCAAACAGGCAGAACCCCATCCCCAGATCGGCCAGCGCGTGATGCCCCGGCGGGCGGATCAGGGCGTAGGAGTTTGTCACATGACCGCGCAACACAGCGTCAATGGCGACAATCGCCCCCCCAGCTGCAAGCTTGGCAATCTCGAAGCTACCGGCACCGAAGGGGGTCAATTCGCTGGCATCGCCGCCGCCTGCGGCGCTCATTGTGCGAATTTTTTCAATATGGGCGTGCGTGTGAAAGCGGGTCAGTTCATCGTCGGTGGCCGGGCGCGGTTTGAGGTTTACCAGATGATCGGTCAGACCCGACACCTCTAACAGATTCTTCATCCTGCGCTTGGTCTCAGGGTTTTCGACGTGCTCGCCGGGCTGCACGGTCAGGCAGGATGGGTGAAACATCGCGGCATTGCCGGTGTTGTGCCAAAGGTAAAGTTCGTGAAAGACGAAACCGGTTGCCATGAGTTTTCCTTACCTTACAGACAGATAGGCGGGTTCCGCCTGTGAGATGATGGGCTGGTACAAATCGGGCCTGCGGGTGCGGAAGATGCCCCAGTATTTGCGAAATGCCGCAATCGCATCCAGATCAAAGGTGGTCACCGCTACGCCGGGGGTGACCTCGTCCAGTTCAAGCACCTTGGTTCCGGTGGCGTCGGCCACAAAAGAGCCGCCATAAAACTGGGTTTCATCTGTGCGCCCGGTTTCGACGCCAACGCGGTTTGACGCGGCAAGGACGACCATATTCGCCGCAGCATGGCCCTGCATGGTCTGTTGCCAGTGCGGTTTGGAATTGGTGGGCTCGCCAGTCATGGGCCGCATCGGTTTGCCAATCGCGGTGGGGTACATCAGCAATTCGGCCCCTGACAGCGACATGATCCGGGCGGGTTCTGGGAACCATTGATCCCAGCAGATCCCGCAGCCCAACTTGACGTGCTTGGTGTTCCAGACCTTGAAACCCGTATCGCCCGGCGCAAAGTAAAATGCCTCTTCATAGGCTGGAAAATCGGGGATGTGCGACTTGCGGTAAAGGCCCAGCACCTCGCCGTCGGCATCGACAATTGCCAGCGAATTGAAGCGGCGGCCATCATCCGCCAGTTCAAAGAATGAAACCGGCACCACGACGCCCAGCTTTTTCGCCAGCGGGCGGATCGCGGCAATCGCGGGGTTGGTGGCCACAGTCGTCGCCTCGGAGTTATAGACGGGGTCTTTGTCGATGCAAAAGAACGGGGTTTCGAACAGCTCTTGCAGCACCACCACCTGCGCGCCCTTTTCGGCGGCAAGCTCGACCAGCCCGCAGGCCTGACGGATGTTGTCGGCGCGATTCCAGCTGCAAGCCATCTGTGTCACGGCAACAGAGAGTGGTCGCATGGTGCCTCCAACTGCTTTTACGTTGCACAGGGTTGCACCATGGCAAATCGTTGTCCCGCCCCTTCCGGGTAACGCGCCGAAAACCTACCCACCCTTTTGAGTAATGCCGCCAAACCCGATCTGTTGCAGCCGCAAGACGGCTTGGGTGCGGTTGGCGGCCCCAAGCTTGCCAAAGATGTTTTTCAGGTGCCATTTCACCGTATCAGGCGCCATCGACAGGCGAGCACTTATGTCACGGTTGGCCAGACCATCGCCCAAGAGGCGGGCAATCTCGGCCTCGCGCGGGCTAAGGTCGGCTGCGTGGCTGGCGGCTGTCGAAGCGGTGGCTTTAGGTCCAGTGGCGGGGCCAAGGCCGGCCACAAATTGCGCAACGGGATCAGCCGGATTACGCCATGCGGGAATTTTGCCCCGTGCGAAACTGATCACCTCTTGCAAGGCCGGGCCTTCTTCGATCAGCGATCGCTGCGCGCCGCCCGGCAACGACAGCTTGACCGCATCCGAGATGGCGGCCAGTGCGGCCAGCCCGTTGCCTGACCGAAACGCCGCAATCGCAGCCAGGGCCCGCACCTGCGCCAGTCGCCGCAAACGGCCATCGTGTTTCAGCCGCGCGGCCAAGGGTTCGGTCAGGCGCAACGCGGCCTCAGGGCGATCTTCCGCAATCAGAACCCGCGCCATCGCCAGATGTTCAAAATCGGCAGACGGGCGCAGCCCGCTGCTTCCAGCAAGCCAAGCGTCGTCAATTCCGCGCGATGTCAGGATCAGCCGGGCGTATTTGGCCTCACCGCGCTGCAGCAGCAGCTTGACGCGTTCATGCAAGGCGGCCGCGAACAGTCTGCGATAGTGGTTTTTCTGACCCTGCCGTTCTGCCGCTTCCAGCGCATTCAGGGCCTGTTCGAAATGGCCACTTGCCGCCGCCAAACGCGCGCCAAGCAACTTGCAGCTCATGTCATGCACGACGAGGCCGCATTCCTCAATCAAGGGGCGGTGTTGCAGGTAAAGACGTTCGGCGGCGGCAAGATCGTTGCGTTCATACAGAATCTCAGCCTCAAAGATTCCCACCATTGCTTCGCTGTAAGACCCCGTTCCGTCCGAGATGCGGGCAAGGTCGGTGGCACGTGAAAACCGCGCAGAGGCCGCCGCCAGATCGCCTGCCGCCTTGTCCACCAGCCCAAGGATCAGGTCGGAATAAAGAACCCCGAAATTCGACTGCCCGGAATGATGGCTTTCACGGGCCTGCAGGCAGGCGAAGCGGCTGGCGTCAAGGTTGCCCATCGAATACTGAGAAAAACCCAGCACGTTTCCCGCCACACCGCGCAGGAAGCCCATGCGCGCCGGAACCTCGCGCAAAGCGCGGGTGGCAATCTGCGCACCCATCCGCGAATGGTCGGCGGCCGACGCGATCCCTGCGGTCAGCACCAGCATTTCAGCCCGGAATTCTTCGATATCTTGCGCGCTCAGCGTGCCTTCCGCCGCCTGTTTTCCCAATTGATCGCGCACCCGGCGCAGAATGCGCGCGGCGTCCATCGGCAGGCTGATATGGAAATTTATCCATACCTGCGCCAGTTGCAGCCGGGGGCGCTTTTCGATGATCTCGGGGGGCAAGCGGCCCAGCCAAGCGCGCACCTGGGCTATGTTACTGCTGCGGATCAACGGCATACAGCAAGTCTCGACCAGACTGGCGGCCATGTCGCGTTCCCCCGCAGCCAGCGCATGTTGGACGGCATCGGCGGTGAAATCCGCGCCGGACAGCCATTGCGCGGCGCGCAGATGCAGACGTTTGGCGCGGGCCGGGTCTTGCCGTGTCAGCACTTCGCGCAGCAGATCGGCGAACAAGGCGTGATAGCGAAACCAGACGCGCTCGCGGTCAAGCGGGATGACGAACAGATTTGCCGCCTCGATCTGGGCGATCACAGCGTCGGAATGGCGTTTACCGGTCAAAGCGTCAGCCAAAGGGGCAGAAAAGCGATCAAGGATCGCGGTGCAAAGCAGGAAGTCAAGAATCTCTGGCGACTGGCGGCTGAGAACCTCTTGCCCCAGAAAGCTGGCGATATCGTCTTCGGTGCCGGAAAATCGTGCCAGAAACGCGGATTTGTCGGTGGCACCTGCCAGAGAAAGCGAGGCTAGATGCAGCCCGACGATCCAGCCTTCGGTGCGGTGGTGCAGAGTCATGACTTCTGCGGCGGACAGGGCCAGCGAGAGATGATCATTCAAGTAGGTTTCGGTCTGCGCCATCGAAAACCGCAACTGGTATTCATCAAGCCTGACCAGTTGGCCCCGCGCGCGCAAGCCAGCAAGCTGCAACGAAACCTCTTCGCGCGCGCCGAGAATCAGATGAAATCCGGTGGGGCCATAGGCAAGCAGGCTTTCCACGAAACGCGCGATGTCGGGCGATGTTAGGTGATGAAAATCGTCAATCACCAAAAACAACGGCACCGCACTTTGGTTCAGACCATTGACCAGACCTGAAAGGATTGTGTCGGTTGGCAGCAACGGGCTGGAGGCGATCAGGCCCGGTAAATCCGGACAACAGGTCGGATCTGCCCGCCGGATTGCCGCCACCAGATAGCGCACAAAGCGCCCGATCTCATTGTCCTGCGCATCCGCTGACAGCCAGCCAACGGCGCAGCCCTGCTCTTTCAACCGATTGGCCCATTGCGCCAGCAGGGTCGATTTACCGAATCCGGTCGGGGCCGAGACGATGGCCAAACGGCGCTGCGCCACTTGGTCCAATTGCGTAAGCAAATCTACCCGCACCAATTCGCTTTGCACCGGCAGAGGCAATCTCAACTTGGTTTCGATCAGCATGGTCTCGTTCTCGCGCATTGCGACAGGCCGTGCTTGAGCCCGTCTTGACAGTCGTCTTCGAACACAAGCCCAATGCAGCAAAGAGGTTCTTGGGATCGTCCCGAACGCTATCCTATCAGATCATCCCGCCTTGACGTCGGCTAGTTGGTTAATCCCCCCATTTAATAACGGGGTGCCGTCGTAGAACTTATGCGGCCATTTTCAGTATCTGTGCGGGTGTGTTGCCGCCGATGCCCCGTAGTCCGGCAATGGTCTGCATGCAAACCATGAAAGGGATGTTCGGGCGGTCGTTGTCGTAGGTCCAGAGCCATTGTGTGGCGTGGTCTTGGGCCTTCCGTTGGCCGGTAGCCGATCGCCCGCAATCGCCATAAGGTTCGATGGTTTCGATGATGTCTTGGTGCGGGTTGCCGGGTGTTAATCAGATGAAACAGGCCACTTCAAAAGCTTGATTGGGGTTCGAGCCTAGGGGGAAATCAGCAGGATCTGCACATCCGCGACATTGGTGCCGGTCGCCCCGGTGATCAGCAGATCGCCCGACGCTTTCAGCGCGGTGTGGCTGTCATTATCGGCCAAGACCCGCGCCGGGTCGATGCCGGCATGTTTCATTCAGGTCATGCTTTGGCGGTCCACCAGACCACCGGCGGCATCGGTCGGGCCGTCGCGCCCATCGGTTCCGCCGCTTCGGAATACCCATTTTCTGTCAAGGCCCTGCGCGGCTATTGCAACACGCAGGGCGAGTTCCTGGTTGCGCCCGCCGAGTCCGGTGCCGCGCAGGATGACCGTGGTTTCGCCGCCAAAGATCAGGCAGGCCGGGCGATTTTTCGGGGCGGCTTGGGCGGCCTTGATGATCGGGTAGCAGGCGTTGGCGACGTCGCCGTTAAGATGATCACTGACAATCGGGGCCTGCCATCTGCTCGCCTCTGCCAGCACGGCGGCAAGGCTTTGGCGATTGCTGCCGATCAACACATTGGTCGCCGGCGGCAGGAGTGGCACTGTTGGTTCCGCCCGGCCGAGATGCCGGCGAACTTCGATGGGCAACTGATCCCATATCCCCCCAGCCTGCAGCACTGCCAGCGCATCGGCGGCGGTGCCGAGCGGGGCGGATGTCGGACCGCTGGCGATCACCCGCAGATCACCGCCGATCACGTCGGACAGGATATAGGCGGTCACCGGGGCGGGGGTGGCCAGTCGCAGAAAGCCGCCCCCCTTGGGTTGAGACAGGTTCTGTCGCACCAGATTAATCCGGGTGATGTCAAAACCGGCACCCAGCAGCAGGCGGTTGACGATGGTCTTGTGAATCAGAGAAAGCACCGCAGCCGGGGCGGGCAACAGCGCGGATCCTCCCCCCGAAATCAGTGCGATGACCCGGTCAGGTGCCTGAGCATTCGTGAGGTGCCGGACCACCGCAAGGGCGGCATTGGCGCCATTGTCATCAGGCACCGGATGCCCCGAAGCATAGCACTCAACACCCGGTATTTCCGCACTATTTTCGTAGTTCGTCACTAAGATTGCCTGACGCTGGTCCACGTGCCGCAGCGCGGTTTTCATCATCGGAACCGCGGCTTTTCCAACGGCAATCACGATGGTCCGCCCCCCAAGATTCGGGGAGCGGGAAGGGCGTCGCGTTCAACTTTGCTTCCAGCGCCAGTCCCGGGTCGGCCGCGATCAAGGCGCAGCGAAACAAGTCGGTCGCTATTTGCCGCATCCCGGCCAAACTGACGCCTGTCAGTGTTCAGCCCGCCGCGATCTGGCGGGCTTTTTCGACCAGCACTTCGGCCTGCCGGATCGAGGCGTAGTCGATCAGACGGCCATCCAAGGACACGGCACCTTTGCCTTCGGCCGCCGCCGCCGTCATCGCCTCGATGATACGCCGCGCGCGGGTCACTTCGGCCTCGGACGGGCTCATGGTGTCATTTGCCAGTGCGATCTGGCTGGGGTGGATCGCCCATTTGCCTTCGCAGCCCAGCACTGCCGCGCGTTTGGCGGCATAGCGGTAGCCATCCGGATCAGAAAAATCGCCAAACGGACCATCGACCGGACGCAAGCCATTTGCCCGTGCCGCCACCACCATCCGGGCCAGCGCATAGTGCCACATATCGCCCCAATGCACGGCACGTGATCCGTCTTCCAACTGGTCGGTCAGCACGGCATAATCGGGGTTCACGCCGCCGATCACGGTGGTGCGCGCCCGGGTTGATGCGGCATAGTCTGCAACCCCAAAGTGTAGAGACTCATTCCGCTTTGACGCCGCCGCGATGGCCGAGACGTTCTGCATTCCCAGTGCGGTTTCGATGATATGCTCAAAGCCGATCCGCTTTTTATATCCCTTTGCGGCCTCGATCTGGGTGACCATCATGTCGACCGCATAGACATCGGCGGCGGTGCCAACCTTGGGCACCATGATCAGATCCAGACGCTCGCCCGCCTGTTCCACCACGTCGACAACATCGCGGTACATGTAGTGGGTATCCAGCCCGTTGATGCGCACCGACATGGTTTTCTTGCCCCAGTCAATTTCATTCAGCGCCTTGATGATGTTCTTGCGGGCCTGCGCCTTGTCATCGGGGGCAACCGCATCTTCGAGATCAAGGAAGATCACATCCGCATCAGATTGTGCCGCCTTTTCAAACATTTGAGGCGCGCTACCCGGCACGGCGAGTTCGCTGCGGTTTAGTCGTGCGGGGGCTTGTTCGATGACGTGAAAGCTCATGGCGCGGATCCTTTCAAAGGGGTGTGGCGATGGGCAGTAGAGATGCCGCGAAATAAAATTTCCTGTCAAGCAGAAAATATTTGCATTTCGGTCGCGCTGATTTTGCTTTCAGACAGCACTGCCCGCGCTGCGGGTGCCATAGTAAAAAGCGATGGCCTTTGTGCGATTACCGACGCCCAGCTTTTCAAAAAGGTTGCTGAGGTGGAATTTCACCGTGTTGTCCGAGATGGCAAAGTCACGCGCCAATTCGCGGTTGGTCAGGCCCTTGGCCAACGCTTCCAGCAGACTGCGCTCGCGTTTGGTGAGCTGCAGCATGGGATCAGATTGCAACTCCCGGATGTCAAGGAAGGGAAAGACCATCTGACCGGCGGCGACAGCAAAGCAGGTGTCCAACAGCTTTTCGATGGGCGCATTCTGACCGACAAAACCGGCAGAGCCCGCGATCATTGCAAGGCGCGGCAGATCGCCGTGCGACTCGTCGCCGTAAACCACAAGACGCGGGGCGGTGGGCTGATCGCGCAACACCTCGATCAGTTTTTGGCCACCCAAAGCGGGCAGGGCCCAGTCAATCACCCCCACCGACACCGCAATGCGCATGACTGCGCCCAGAAAGCCTTCGGCGCTGGCCGACGTGGTGACCAGCGAAAAGCGCGGATCGCGGTCAAAAATCTCGGCCATGGCGGTCAGGACCAGCGGATTGCTGTTGGCCAAAGCGATGGTAACGGGCTTTTGCGGGGGAGATTGGGTCTGCAATGTTTAACCTTTTGTCATAAAGCTACCCGTTACGGTGGGCTAGGTCTTGGTATGCCATGGTATTTCCAGTATTATGGGTGGTAATTTACCCATACTAATAGATACCCAAAAGCAGGAGTAAGGCAGGTTGTGGCGCTTGTCTATCCGGGATTTTCTTAAGCCAGATTTCCGTTCTTCAACTTCGGACCCCCAGATGACCATTTTTCCTGCCTTGCTGATCCCTGAAACGCTGGCCGCCGGGCCGGGCCCGGGCAACACCGATGCGCGGGTGCTGGCGGCCTTTGCCAATGCCGGGCTGGCCGATCACATGCAGGCCGATGTGCTGCGCGGGATGATCGAGTGCAAACACATGCTGCGCGAAGTGTGGGGAACCGCCAATGTGCACACCTTTGGGGTGGCAGGCACCGGGTGGTCGGGGCTGGACGTGATGCTGAACGCGATTTTGCCGGGTGACACAGTTGTGGCCTTTGCCAACGGCACCTTCTCGGGGATTGATGCGCTGACCATACGGATGAAGGCGGCAACACGTGAGGAGTTGCGCAAAAACCCGATGGACCCACAAGCGGCGGGGGTAACTGTGATCACGGTGCCACATGGCCAGTCGGTAATCGGGGCGGTGATTGACGCCGCCTTGGCCGAGAACAAACCGAAATGGGCGCTGATGGCGCATTGGGAAACTGGGTCGGGCCGGGTGAATGACCTAGCCGCCTTTTCGGATGCCTGCCTGGCACATGGTGTGCTGGGGCTGGTGGATGCTGTGTCGTCGCTGGGCATCGCGGATTTTGCGATTGATGATTATCCGGGCGTTGTGGGCTGGGCGTCGTGCCCGCAAAAGGGCGTCCTGTGCTTGCCGCTGACCTATGCGCCGGTCAGCTTTTCCGACCAGTATATGGCCGAGATCAAAGCAAATGGCTGCCACAGCTATGTGCATCACCCGATCCTTGAGGCGCGGCACTGGGGCATTATTGACGGGCGCGATGTGCCTGTGGGCGCCTATCACCGCACGCATTCGGGTTATGCCGTGGCCGCTTTTCACGAGGCGCTGCGCATCAACCTGCAACATGGCCGCGCGCAAAAGGCCGTCGATTATGCCTATCACGAGCAGGCCTTGCGCCTAGCGGTAACCGAGATGGGCTGCGAAGTGACCTCGAACATGACCAGCCTTGTGGTGCTGAACCTGCCGGGCGCTTTGGCCGGGCGCGAGAAGGAGCTGGTGCAATCGTGCCGTGCGGTGGGGTTTGGCATCTGGCCAACCTTGTCGGAACCTGTGCAGGTGCGCATCGGCATTCTCAATCAGCTTACTGAAGCGGCTGTTTCAGACATTGTCCTGCGGTTTGCCCGCGCGATGAATGCGATGGGCGCTGAGGTGAACCTTTCGATGATCGAAGCTGGACTTGGCCAGTACTACCAGACCGCCAAAGCAGCAGAATAACAAAGACGATGGGAGGGGTTTGCCATGGATATTCACGAATATCAGGCCAAAGAGATACTCAGCAAATTTGGCGTGGCTGTGCCAATCGGGGCGTTGGCCTATAGCCCCGAGCAGGCCGCCTACCGTGCCCGCGAGATGGGTGGGGAACGCTGGATCGTCAAGGCGCAGGTCCATGCCGGCGGGCGTGGCAAGGCTGGTGGTGTGAAGATCTGCAGCAATGACCACGAGATTCAGGCGGCCACGAACGGCATGTTTGGTCGCAAACTGGTGACCCATCAGACCGGCCCCGAGGGCAAGGGGATTTACCGCGTCTATGTCGAGCAGGTTTCGGCCTTTAGCCGCGAGATTTATCTGGGGCTGGTCTTGGACCGCACCTCGCAGCGGGTGATGATCGTGGCCTCGTCCGAAGGCGGCATGGAGATCGAGGAAATCTCGGCCAACCGGCCGGACAGCATCGTGCGTTCAACCGTTGAACCAGCAGTGGGTTTACAGGAATTTCAGGCACGCGAGATTGCTTATAAGTTAGGCATCCGCAATGCGCTGGTGCCGCAGATGGTGCGTACGTTGCAAGGTTGCTACCGTGCGTTCCGCGATCTGGATGCAACGATGGTCGAGATCAACCCGCTGGTCATCACCAATGACAACCGCATTCTGGCGCTGGACGCCAAAATGACCTTTGATACCAACGCATTGTTCCGCCATCCGCAAATCGCCGAGTTGCGTGACAAAAGTCAGGAAGACCCGCGCGAAAGCCGGGCGGCGGACCGGGGGCTTTCCTACATCGGGTTGGACGGCAAGATCGGCTGTATCGTGAACGGGGCGGGCCTTGCGATGGCCACAATGGACACCATCAAACTGGCCGGGGGCGAGCCTGCGAACTTTCTGGATATCGGTGGCGGGGCCACGCCGGAACGGGTGGCCAAGGCGTTCCGTCTGGTGACCTCGGACGAAAATGTGCAGGCGATTCTGGTCAATATTTTCGCGGGCATCAACCGCTGCGACTGGGTGGCAGAGGGCGTCGTGCAGGCCTTGCAGGCCAATCCAGTGGATGTGCCGGTGGTCGTGCGTCTGGCGGGCACCAATGTGGATGAAGGTCTGAAAATTCTGGCCAAAAGCGGGCTGCCGATCATCCGGGCGACCAGCCTGATGGAGGCCGCCCAGCGCGCTGTTGAGGCGTGGAAGAACGATGTTGCACAGAACACAAAGTCGAGAGCAAAGGCATGAGCATTTTTCTGGATCGCAACAGCCGGGTGGTTGTGCAGGGCATCTCGGGCAAGATGGCGCAGTTTCATACCAAGGAAATGATTGATTACGGCACCAATGTTGTGGCCGGCGTTGTGCCCGGCAAGGCAGGCGAGCGGGTGCATGGCGTGCCGATTTTCGACACCATGAAGCAGGCGCATGAGGCGACGGGCTGCGACACCAGCCTGGCCTTTGTGCCGCCGCCCTTTGCCGCCGACAGCATCATGGAGGCCGCTGATGGTGGTATCCGCTATTGTGTGTCGATTACCGACGGAATCCCAGCGCAAGACATGATCCGCGTCAAACGCTATATGATGCGCTATCCGCGAGAGAAGCGCATGGTGCTGACCGGGCCGAATTGTGCGGGCACCATTTCGCCCGGCAAGGCGATGCTGGGAATCATGCCGGGTCATATTTATCTGCCGGGGCATGTGGGTATTGTCGGGCGTTCGGGCACGCTGGGCTATGAGGCGGCGCAGCAGTTGAAGGACCGTGGCATCGGGGTTTCCACCTCGGTTGGGATTGGCGGCGATCCGATCAACGGCTCCAGTTTCCGCGATATTCTGGAACGGTTCGAGCAGGACCCTGACACCCATGTGATCGCGCTGATCGGTGAAATCGGCGGGCCACAAGAGGCCGAAGCAGCGGCCTATATTCAGGAGCATATGACCAAACCGGTGGTGGCCTATATCGCCGGTCTGACCGCGCCCAAAGGTCGCACCATGGGCCATGCCGGGGCGATCATCTCGGCTTTTGGCGAAAGTGCCAGCGAAAAGGTCGAGATACTGAGCGCCGCCGGCGTGACTGTAGCCGAAAACCCCTCGGTCATCGGTGAAACTATCGCCCGGGTAATGAAGGCGGCATAGGAGCGGATCATGGCAAAACCACGGGTGCTGCTGACGCGGGCATGGCCGGCCAAAGTCGAAGCCCGGATGGCAGAGATGTTCGACATCACGCCAAACCGGGCGGACAAGCCGTTGGCTCTGGCCGACTTCCGCGACGCCTTCGCCCATTATGACGCGGTTTTGCCCACGGTGACCGACAGCTTGCCGGTCACCGCCTTTGATCTGCCGAAGGCCCGCACCCGGATATTGGCGAATTACGGGGTGGGTTTCAGCCACATCGACACCGCTGCGGCCACGCAGCATGGCATGGTGGTGACCAATACGCCTGATGTACTGTCGGAATGCACCGCAGACCTTGCGATGACCCTGTTGTTGATGGTGGCGCGGCGGGCGGGTGAAGGCGAGCGTAAACTGCGCGCAGGGCTTTGGACCGGATGGCGCCCAACCCACATGATCGGCACCAAAGTATCCGGGGCGACTTTGGGCATCGTCGGTTTTGGTCGCATAGGTCAGGCGATGGCGGCGCGCGCACATCATGGTTTCGGGATGAAGATCCTGGTGCAAAACCGCTCGGCCGTGGCACCCGAGGTGTTGGCGCGCTTTGGCGCGGTTCAGGTCGTTGAACTGGATGAACTGCTGTCGCAATGCGATTTTGTCTCGCTGCATTGCCCCGGTGGAACTGTGAACCGGCATCTGATCAACGCGCGGCGGTTGGGGTTGATGCGCCCCAATGCCTTTCTCATCAACACCGCGCGCGGTGAGGTGGTCGACGAACACGCATTGGCACAGGCGCTGTGGTTCGACACCATTGGCGGTGCGGCCCTTGACGTCTTCGAGCGTGAACCCCGGATCAGTGATGAACTGCTGGGGGCCGACAATCTGGTGATGTTGCCGCATCTGGGCAGCGCCACCGCCGAGACCCGTGAGGCGATGGGGTTTCGTGTGCTGGACAATCTGGTCGACTTTTTCGAAGGACGGGCACCCCGTGATCGGGTGACGTGATGCCAGTGTAATCCGCGGCTTCGGAGCCAAATGTCGTGCAAGACCTGAAAGACCTGCTGTTTGGCTTGCTGTTGGGTGTGGCGGACCGGCGCGCACCCGGTGTCGTGGCCTACTTGGCGCGGGGGGCTTCTGCGCCGCTTCCCGCCGGAGCGGCAGCAATTCCGTGTCTTCAGGCGTTGAACATCTGGTTTCAGTTGCAGCACATCGCGGAAGAGAATGCGCAGATGCGTCTGCGGCGCCAGACCGAGATCGTGTTGGGCGCTAACGGCGTGGCCGGATCGGCCGCTGTCGCCTTTGCCCGCTTGGCCGCGAGCAAACCCGACCCCGCCAAGGTCAATGTCAGTATCGCCGAACTTGCGATCGTACCGACCATGATCGCGCATCCGACCGAGGCCAAGCGGGTGACCGTGCTGGAAATTCACCGGCGGATCTACCGCAAGTTGGTCGATCTGGAAAACCAGCGCTGGACCGCGCGGAAATGCGCGCGCATCGGCATGACCGGCACCGCACAATATGAGATTGCTTTGCCCGGACGACTGCAATGACAGCGGCGTGCCAAGCGCACCCTTCCGAAGGGCCGGTGCCTCGCCAATATCCGCCATTGAGACCGACGCGGGCATGCTGCGTCCGGTGACCAAAAGATGATCGCCCTGCAACTCAATGGCACGCGCGGTCGTGCCAAAGGGGTTCACGAGAAATCCGAACAGTGGTCTTTGTTGAAACCGAATCAATAGCATGTGCCCTTTAACCCATCCAAGGCAGCTTGCGTTTGGTCCTTGGCATCTGCAACCATGTTTGCCCGCAACAAAAAACGGGGACACCGACTGTAGGGAAACTTGCACGCGTCTTCATTATTGCTTATCTTGAAGACAAGAAACCGGAGTTCGCCATGTCCCAGACCACAACGATGACTGTCCGTATCAGCGGTGCGCTGAGCGAGTTCGTGGCCTCGAACGTGGGCGAGAACGGGTCCTACGAGAACATCAGCGAATACGTCCGCGACCTGATCCGGCGCGACAAGGAGCGGGCCGAGGCGGAAGCGTTCAACCGGTTGAAAGCCGAACTGACACGCGCATTTGCGGCACCGGAGGAAAGCTATCGCCCGTTGACCGCCGCCGAGGTGATCGCCCGGAACCGGGGATAGCGACGTGGCCGTCCGCTTACAGGAAGCTGCATCGCTGCGGCTTGACGAGATCTACCGCTACACGCGTGACCGCTGGAGCGTTGAACAGGCTGATCGTTACATCACCGATCTGTTTGCAGCATTCGACAAAATCGAGGAGCACGGCGTCGCGTCACGGCTGATCCCGGCTGAGTTCGCCATCAACGGCTTCTACTTCCGGCACGAGCATCATTTCGTGTACTGGCGGCGGCTGTCGAACGGCGACATCGGAATCGTGACGATCCTTCACGAGCGGATGCATCAAATGGATCGGTTCCGGGACGACCTGCCCGACTGATCTGGCCCGTGTAGGGGGGCCTCGTCAAACGTTGACTTGGTGTTGACAAGAATTTGGAACGACAAAAGATGAGCGTTATGCTCTGATCTCAAGTCTTTGATATTAAATAAGATTTTTATTACGAGGACGGGATTTGAACCCGTGACCTTCAGATGATGAGCCGCAACCAGCTCGCTGGGACGAAGTGTGCAATATCAACGGCTTAGGCCATAACGCCATGATAACGCGATGGATTTCAGCGTGAATTGACAGGTTTCGGCAAGGAAAGCAGGCTCCCAATGTAGCCAGAAGTGCATCCGCGGGTTGACACGACGTTGACAAGAAAAGCGGCTGGGCTGCCCATAGTCCAATCGGAAGCAGTATGGCGACGATGTTGGTTCACGATGGCCTCGGGCCCGTGGATCTGGCGACCGGCGGATGGACCGAACGGCCCGGCCCAGATGAACCTCTTTGAAGGAATGCTGCCATGACCATGCAGGGACGGATCGGGCGCACAGGTGCCGCGAAGGTGAAACGCGCGCTGGGCGTGCAGGCGATCCTGGAATGGGCGTTCCGGGTTGAAAAGGCGCAGCCGGAACTTCCCCTGCCGAAGGATGTGTCGGAGAAAGGCTTCGGCTTTGGCATGGAATACGTCCTGCTGCAACGAGGCGCGCTGGGCTGCAAGGTCGACGGCGGGCAGCACAAGATGGGCAGTTACACCAGCACAGATGCCGAGGTGGTTGCCGCCACACTTGCCGGGATGCCAGACAATCTGGGCGGCAAACGCATGGCGATCTATGTCGCCGAACTGGCAAGAGCGGGCATTACGCCAGACTGGCTGCCAGGCGCAGTGCCGCGCTGTGTGCCCGCGGAAACCAAGACCAATCAGCATGGCGAGCGGGCATCCACCATCGTCGTAGGCACCGAACGCGTGCAATCCCGCGGCAAGTGGAGCACGGTCGAGGTTCTGGCCTGCCCGGTAACCTGGCGGCCGCATCTAGGGCAGATCGCCTCTACCCGGCGCGGCTATGAGGATTGGTGGCAGGCGCTGGACTGGGTACGCGATGGGCTGGTGGCCGGGCGGATGCTGCGGCAGATGGAAGTGAAGGAAGCTATGCCGAAGGTGAGACCTTGGGGAACCGGGTGACAACGTCGAAATGGGCGGTAAGCGGGCGTTCGGATAAAAGATGGCGATGTCTCGGTACCCGAGCGGTCAGATTGCCATGCTGCCCGCATCCAGCGCGATGTCTGCGCAGGCGGCTGTATTGGCAATGTGTCTGCGCATCGCTTCGCAGGCCGCCGAGCCATCATGGCGCGACAGCGCTGCGATGATCTCGCGATGCTCCGAAAGCGATGCGCGCATTCGCGTGGGGTTCGTGCGCGGCATAGGTTGGCGCTGGGTTTCTGACAGCAGTTCTTGAACCGTATCGTAGACCGACTGCAGCATCCGGTTTGGGCACGTCGTTGCGATCGTGCGGTGAAACCGCAGGTCAGCTTCCACGTTCGACAGCAGGTCACCCGCTTCCCAGCATCGCTC
>CAMAQR010000049.1 GCA_945860375.1 Pseudorhodobacter antarcticus | reverse complement strand
CCCCATGCGACAAAGGAAAGAACGGCTTCAACCGCTCCATCTGCGCGTCCGTCAGCCAGAATAGATCACCCATGCGACACCTCCCCGATGCCGCAAATGAATCAGTGAAACGGGCCGGAAACAAGTGGATTAATGAGTTCTGAGCCTAGATGCGCGATATCCACACGGAAGGCCCATTCCGTGATTGTCTGCACGCTTCCGTCGCACGTTTCACCTTCGTGCCGCCTGCGCGCCCGATCCGTCCCTGCATGCTCATGGCGGCATTCCTTCAAAGAGGTTCATCTGTGTAGGATCCTCCGGCCCACCCCCAGGCACCCTATCCAAACGCCTTAGGCCATGAGCAGCAGCGAGAGTGTGCCACGCATGGACCGCTGCCAATAGGTTCGAGCGGGTGATCGCGACGGGTTCGGGTGAACCCACGAGGTTCGTGGCCGAGCAGGCGCAAGGGCGTGGCCGTTGGGTCAGCCCATCAACCAGCCAACGAACAACGGGTTCTGACGGATCTGGATCAGTCGCCCCTTGCTGCCACAAACCATGTGCAGTTTGGAGTTCACACCGCCCTTGGTCTGCCCGATCAGCCGTTGGAATGGGTCTTTTGCGCCCCACTGTCAGCAGGCGCATCCCGCCACCGTAAGCCGTTACGATTAATGAATATAACTTCACTCCAGACTTGCCGGTCACTCGCCCACGCAACCCAGCGCGACGATGGAAAGAACGGCTTCAGCCGCACCATTTGTGCCTCCGTAAGTCAGTAAAGACCACTCATTTGACACCCCATTGGGACACGACTGAATCAATGAAAACTGGTCATGACAAGGACTTTAATGGGCCCTGAGTTTAGGTTGCCACTCGCGCTTTGGGAATTAAAGGCGTAACTGGTGGGGATCCAGCAAAGCGAGACGCGCCTTGACCATTCACCTGTATCAAAACGACCTGCCTGACGGGCTGAAGCTTGGCAAGATGGTGGCGATTGACACCGAAACCATGGGCTTGAACCCGATGCGGGACCGTTTGTGTCTGGTGCAACTGTCAACGGGCGACGGCAATGCGCATCTGGTGCAAATCGCGCGCGGGCAAACCACAGCCCCGAACCTGGAGCGGGTTTTGACCGATCCGACGATCATCAAGCTGTTCCACTTTGGCCGCTTTGATATTGCGGCGATGAAGCAGGCCTTTGGCGTCACCACGTCTCCGGTCTGGTGTACCAAAGTGGCGGCCAAGCTGATCCGCACCTTCACCGACCGGCACGGGCTGAAATACCTGTTGAATGAGTTGGTGGGGGTGGATGTGTCGAAACAACAGCAAACCTCTGATTGGGGGTCCAAGATTTTGACCGATGCCCAAAAGGAATATGCGGCTTCGGATGTTTTGTATCTGCACCGGCTGAAATCGGCGTTGGAGGCGATTTTGATCCGCGAAGACCGGCTTGATCTGGCACAACGCTGTTTCGACTTCCTGCCCACGCGGGTCGAGTTGGACCTTCTGGGATGGGACGAGCCGAATGACATCTTCCACCACTGAGAACCGCTTTATCACCGCAGGTCGCCGCGTCATCCGCCGCGAGTCCGAGGCGCTGGACATTCTGGCCGATCATCTGGACGCCTCTTTCGGGCAGGCGGTAGAATTGATCATGGCTTCGAGCGGGCGGTTGATCGTGTCGGGGATGGGCAAATCGGGCCATATCGCCCGCAAGATTGCCGCCACCTTTGCCAGCACAGGCACGCCCGCACATTTCGTCCACCCCGGCGAGGCGTCACATGGCGATCTGGGCATGGTGCTGGCGGGCGATGTGGCGCTAGTGATTTCGAACTCGGGCGAGACGTCGGAACTGGCCGATCTGGTGGCGCACACGCGGCGCTTTGGCATTCCGTTGATCGGGATTGCGGGACGGGCAGACAGCACGCTGCTGCGGCAGGCCGATGTGGCGCTGGTGCTGCCAAGCGCGCCCGAGGCATGCGAAACCGGGATTGTGCCGACGACATCTACCACCATGACGCTGGCCCTTGGCGATGCTTTGGCGATTGCCCTCATGGAACACCGCGCCTTTACCCCCGATCATTTCCGGGTGTTCCATCCGGGCGGCAAGCTGGGCGCGAAACTGTTGCGGGTGCGCGATCTGATGCACCACGAGGTGCCGCTGATCGATGCCACCCGCCCGATGAGCGAGGCTTTGCTGGTGATCAGCCAAAAGGGCTTTGGCGTGGTTGGCGTGACCGATGCGGATGCCCATATCACCGGGATCATCACCGATGGGGATTTGCGCAGGCACATGGACGGGCTTTTGGCACTGACGGCGGGGGCGGTGATGACACCCGCGCCGCGCACAATTGGCCCCGATGCGCTGGCCGAACAGGCTGTGGCCCTGATGAACGACCGCAAGATCACTTGCCTGTTCGTCACCGCGCCGGATGCACCCACCCTGCCGCTGGGCATTCTGCACATTCACGACTGTCTGCGCGCGGGCGTGGTTTGATGGTGTGGCAACCACATGACAATCTGCACTCGCGCCTTGTGGCGGTGCTGAAGGTCGCGTTGCCACTGATTGCCTTGGCGATTCTGTCCAGCCTGTTCCTGCTGTCGGGCCCGATTGATCCCGAAGATGCCATTCCCTATGCCGAGGTGGACGTGGCAGCCCGCCTGCGCGAACCCCGGATGACCGATGCGGGCTTTGCCGGGGTGACGGCGGACGGTGCATCCCTGACGCTGAACGCCGCCGAGGCAAGGCCGGGCGCAGGCGGTGGCAGCGCCAAGATCGTGCTGGGCACGTTGCAAACCTCCGACGGCGGCACCAGCGAACTTGCGGCGGCGGCGGTGCAGATGGACGCGGCAGCCAGCATGATCGAACTGTCGGAAGGTGTCGAAATGCGGTCCTCTGCCGGCTATGTGATTTCCGCACCCGGAATGGGTGTCGCGACGGACCGCACCTTTGCGGAAAGTCGCGGTGGGGTCAGCGCGATCGGCCCGATGGGGCAACTGACCGCTGACCATATGGAACTGAGCGCTCAAGAAGGCGTGACCGACAGCTATGTTCTGGTTTTCAAAGATAAGGTGCGGCTGCTATACACGCCGGATAGATGACAGGGTTTTTGCAATGATGATCCCAAAACTGGCCCGCCTTGCGCTGCTTGTGCTGTTCGCTGCCACGGCGGCAGGGGCCGAGGGCACCAACATCGCTTTTGGCGGGCTGCGCGGCGATACCGCGCTGCCGGTTGAGATGAACGCGGATTCGCTGGCGGTGAACCAGACCGATGGCACTGCGGTGTTCACCGGCAATGTGGTGGTGACGCAAGGGGCGATGAAACTGTCAGCGGCGGAAATCCGGGTCGAGTACACCGCCGACAAGAAAGGCATCGACAAGCTTTATGCCACGGGCGGGGTGCTGTTGGTCAATGCCAGCGACGCCGCCGAAGCGGATCAGGCGATCTACACCATTGCCAGCGGCGAAGTGGTGATGACAGGCAACGTGCTGCTGACCCAGGGACAGGCGGCGATGTCGTCGCAAAAGCTGATCATTGATTTGAAAACCGGCAATGGCCGCATGGAAGGCCGCGTGACCACCACCTTCACGCCGGGGGCCAACTGATGCCACCCGAACTGACGGTCACGGTCGGCGACGCCGGGCTGTCGATCTGCAACATCCGCAAAAGCTACAAACGCCGCATGGTGATCCGCGATGTCTCGCTGCATCTGGACCGGGGCGAGGTTGTGGCGCTGTTGGGGCCAAACGGCTGCGGCAAGACGACGTGTTTTTACACCATCGCCGGGCTGGTGACGCCCGAAAGCGGCCAGGTGATCATCGACGGTCGCGATGTAACCGCCCTGCCGATGTACCGCCGCGCGCGGTTGGGGATTGGCTATCTGCCGCAGGAAGTGTCAATTTTCCGGGGCCTCTCGGTTGAGGACAACATTCTGGCAGTGCTGGAAATCCGGGTTGAAGACCGCCACAAAAGGCGGGAGCGGCTGGAAGAACTGCTGTCCGAATTTTCCATCACCCATTTGCGCCGTGCGCCTGCGCTGGCGCTGTCGGGTGGCGAGCGTCGCCGGGTCGAAATTGCGCGCTGTCTGGCGGCGGACCCAAAATACCTGCTGCTGGATGAACCCTTCGCCGGGGTGGATCCGATTGCGGTGGGGGAAATCCGCCATCTGGTGCATGATCTGAAATCGCGCGGCATCGGCGTTTTGATCACTGACCATAACGTGCGCGAAACGCTGGAAATCGTGGATCGCGCTTATATTCTGCATGACGGCGTCGTGCTGAAATCCGGCACCACGGACGAGGTGGTGCGCGACGAAATGGTGCGCCGCGTCTATCTGGGCGAGAACTTTCGGATCATCTAGCGCAACTTCAACAGTTCTGTGACAGCGCTGTTGACAAGTGCCCATGTGCGTCCCCAAATGGAAGGGATGAGAGCGAACCCCGCCCAGAAACCACTGACCGAAGCGGCCCCACCCCGGCCCCGCGCGCGCCGCCGCTTGGTCCCATTAAACACTTTGAAGCCAACGACCAACCATCCTTTCGTCACCGGCGAAAGGCAGTGCCCTTACGCGCAAAAGGAGGCATCATGCGCTATCAGATCAGCGGAAAACAAATCGACATTGGTGAGGCACTTCAGACCCATGTGAAGGCCGAACTTGGCGAGGTGGTCGAGAAATACGCCCAACGCCCGACTGAGGCCGTCATCGTCTTTTCCAAAGAGGCGCATGAGCATGTCTGCGAGGCGGTGATCCATCTCTCCACCGGACTGACCGCGCAGGCCCGTGGTCATGCAAATGAAATTTATGCCGCATTCGAGTCCTGCCGTGAGAAGATGGACAAGCAGCTGCGCCGCTACAAGCGGCGGATCCGCAACCATCATCGTGACCGCACGGCACCTGTTGAGTTCGGCGGCGCTTCGGCCTATATCCTCGCGCCAACCGAAGAACCGGAAGATGATGACCACAATGCGATTACGCCGATCATCATCGCCGAGATGGAAACCAAGATTCCGGCTATCACTGTCGGTGAAGCCGTCATGCAGCTTGAACTTGCCGCAAGTCAGAGGTTTCTGGTATTTCGCAATGAAGGACACGGCGGCGTTAATGTCGTATACCGTCGCGATGATGGCAATATTGGCTGGATCGACCCGCGCAATGCAAAGTGACGCGGGCCGTTTGAAGGCTCGCAGGATTGAGAACGCCTGATGGACCTTTCGAAGCTGCTAATCCCCTCGGCCGTCAAGGTTCTGGGACAACTGACCAGTAAAAAGCGCCTCTTCCAGGAGTTGGGAGAGGTGGCCGGTGCGGCTTATGGCCTAAGCTCTGTTGTGGCCATCGACGGGCTGCAAGAGCGCGAAAGCCTGGGGCCAACCGGCGTCGGCAACGGCATCGCCCTGCCCCATGCCCGGCTGGAAGATCTGGATCGGATCACCGGCATTTTCATCCGTCTGGAAAAGCCGCTGGATTATGAAAGCGTGGACCGTCAGCCAGTTGACCTGATCTTCGGGCTGTTCGCGCCCAAGGACTCCGGGGTAGACCACCTCAAGGCGCTGGCCTTGGTGTCGCGCACCATGCGGGATGCGGGGATTTGCGCCAAGTTGCGGGCGAACAACGATCCGGCGAAGCTGTACGCGATTTTGACGGAAGCACGGGCGCCGCAAGCGGCGGCCTGATCTGCTGCATGGGCCACCGGGGGTTTCACACCCCCGGACCCCCGTGGGATATTTAGGCCAAGATGAAACGCAAGTTTTAGATAAGTTATAAGTGTTTTGGTTGCCTTAGCGGCCTTCGATCAGACCGCTTTGGTCGGTGCTGTCCAGATATGCCACCAGCTCATCCCAGTTTTCCACGCCTGCCGCCAAAGGTTCGGCGAATTGTTTGACATGGCTGCTTTTCAGCGTGGCAGCATCGGCGGTTGACCCCAGAAACCGCAGCAGTTTTTGCAGACGGCCCGGATCGTTCACGTCGTCATAATCCATGACGAAGACCTGATCCTTGCCGGACCGCTCCCTCGCCTTGCGCACGTCGTTTTTCAGGCGGCGGTGGGGGGCGGCGGCTTTTTCGAAATCCTCGGGATCAAAGCGGATCGGACGTTTCAGGTCCAGCCCGTCGGCTTTCATATCTTTCGTCACCACAAACACCCCGGTCAGATCGGCACGTTTCAGCGAGACATAGCGTTCCACCGGATTGCGGAACAAGAACACCTTGCGCCACTGGTCCGAGGCTAGAATTTGTTCGAGGATGCCAACACGGTTCAGGTTGAAGCGGAAATCCTTGAAACCAAAGATCAGGCCCCTTTGATCGGCCTGCGCGCGAAGTTTGGTCAGCACCTGCATCCCCATCGCATCGCGCGCCACAACGTCAGAGGGGTTAAGGCCCAGCAGGGTCAACTGGCTGCGGGGCAGTTCGACCGCGCTGCCCTTGAAAATCTCGCCAAAGGCGGAAATGTCCGGCGCGCTGTCCAGCAAAGCGCGCAAATGGTACGACCCACTGCGCGGCAAGGTGATGATCAGGAAGGGTTGATGCGCCAAGGTTTACTTCACCAGATAGGGGCGGCCCCGGCGTGAGACCGAAGGACGGCTGTCATCGCCTGCGGGGAAATCGCCCATCAAGACCGGCTGCATGCCCTGATTTCGCAGGTTCTGCAAAAACTGGCCAAAGCCGGTCAGATCGGCCAGGCGCGGTGCCTCTGTCAACCGGCGCATGGCGCGGGGGCTGATTTCATCAACGATGGTCTGCAACGGTTCCATCGGATTTTCGACAAACTCGGCCAATGTCCAGGTGCGGATGCGGGCCTTGACCCAAGGCCTGCGCAACTCGATCAGAAATTCAGCCTCTACCTTTTGCAGGCGGGCGGCTTCTTTGCGGATGTCGGAAAAATTCCGGTTGGAATGGAACAGTGGAATCGCCCAAGCCCCGGAGATTACAGAGACTTGCGCGTTGGGATCGCCTGCGATGAATTGCGCCATCGCCTGATTGTCGGCGGGGCCGAATTGAAAGCACTGACGCTCCCCGCGGGTGTTCCAGATCAGGTTGGTCAGGAACGAGGTCGGGTTGTAATCACGCATCTCGGCGCTGTCACACATCGCACCATTGTAAATCTTTTCCCCGCCCGCAAACTGCACACGGTCGATGTCAAACAGATGGCCATGGACACGGGTGCCGGTGGCCTTGCCCAACCAGATTTCAAAGTTGTCAAAAAGGTCGGCGAAGCCTTCGAACACCGAATAGGCGGCGGCGGTGCGGCCATTTTCCCAGTTTTCGTTGGGGTGGCGCGACTGCATGTAAAGCCCCGCACGGCCCTTTGTGCGGCGTTCGACCGCTTTGGCGAACAGACGGTCAATCTTGCCGGGGTTTGGCTCTGCGGCCACTTGGCTGCCCGCGTCGTCCGAAAGGAAGGTCTTGTAAAGACGATCCGCGTGCGGCCACATTTTGCGCGCCACAAAACAATCTGATCGGCGCAGAAGTTGCAGGTGGTCATCGTAGAAAATATGCGGCTTGCCCTGAAAATCAAACTTCGACAGGGTCAGAGATCGGCTTTCCACATTCGACGACACCTGCCGCACCAAGGTTTGAAAGTAGGATTCATCGGGAATCCAGACGCGGCGGAAAAAGCGGTCAATTTCAGGGCGCTCGGGGTTTTCCAGAATGGCGGACAGGGTTTGCCGCGTCAGGCACCACCATTGACTGCCCAGATGCGGCACAATGCCCGGTGGTATCCGGCGTTTGAAGCCCAGACGCCGCTGAATTCTCACATAGCCATCAAACAGTCGCCGCTGTTTGCGCCACGAAAACGGAAATCGCAGAGTAAAGCGTTCAAGGTCCAGCCCGCCGATGGTCCAGCCGACATCTGCGGTGGTGACAGATTCGATGAAATCGGTGCGCGGACGATTGGCCAGATAAGCGGCCAACTCGTCAACCGGGCGCAGGGGCAGGCAAGAGCCGGAGGCAAGATACACATGCCGCACGCCTGGAAAGTCGCGCAGCATGATCGTGCTGGCCTCTTGCGTCGCGGCAACGATGCCCCAGGTGCCCCATTCACAGGCGTGGCGGCCGGAAAAGCGGATGTCAGGCAAATCGGCCAACGCCTTGACCATCAAATCAAAAACCTTGCGGCGCACGCGCTTGTCGACGTGGATCACCACCGGACAACCGCGCGTCGCCCAATGCCGCGCCACCTGCGCCGCGCGGTCCAGAGCGGTGTGGCACAGCATGACAAAACCGACCGTCATGCCCAGTTGCCTTTGGACATCAACCCCAGAATCTCAAGCTGACGCCAGTTGATGTATTTCTCACTCCATTTGCACCACAGATCGGGCTGGGTGCTGATGGCGGCGCGGTAGGCGCGGTATTCGTGGCTGTTGGCGTAATGCTGACGGCGTTCCATTTCTTCCTCTGCCTTCACGGCAAAGGTATCCAGAAACTTGGCATGAAGAAGGCAGCCAGAGGCCTTTTCACCCCCCCATTCATCATAAACCTGATTGAGCCCGCGCGGCAAAAGCATATGGGTGGACGAGACATAAGCGTAGTCGCGGTTCCATTTCACCAAAGGGATCTTGTTCAGCGCCGGCGCGCGTTCGGGCAGGTCTTGAAAGAACATGCGCGCGCGCGGGCCGCCTTGGATCCAAAGGTTGCCGTATTTCTTGTTGCGGTGGATGACGTAGTTTCCGCTGTCGAAATACGGGGCCACCTCAAACGGGTCCTGACCTTCGGCATAGGGCTGCACGTCAAACGGGCCTTTGGGGTACATGTCCAGCAGCATTGCCGAAAAGGATTTGATCGAGCTGGCATCCAGCCAATCGGTCAGCGCCCGCAGGGGCCGTGTGTCGCAGAACGGGTAGACGAAGAATTCGTCCGGGTCGACCACAAGGCACCAGTGATCGTGCCCGTGCTTCATCTGCAACCAGTTCAGCCAATCCACACCAAAGCGTGACCGTTTGTAGCTGTGATCGGTTTCCCAAAGTGACACGTCGGGCTGCGATTGCAGGTATTCGCGTGAGCCGTCATCACTGTTGTTGTCCACGATCAGGAAATGATTGACCCCCAGATCGCGATAGTAGCGCAGGAAGTAGGGCAGCCGCACCCGTTCGTTGCGCAGCGTGGAAAACAGCAAAATGTTGTCGTTGGTGATCAGGTGAGTGTGGTCAACAACAGACCTCAGCTCCCTCCGCTTGCGGAAGGCGCGTATGCGCCAGCGTTTGCGCGCCAGACGCAGGACATATCGAGAGAAAACGCTCAACCCTTACTCTTTCACCCGCTGCACAAATATCCATCTTGGAACAAGCTATCACAGCCCGCTTAAGACGATCTTGAAATGATCCGCCCAATTTGGCGGGTTTATCTTTTTTCGCCCCAACGCCTTTGGTGACGCCTCTGCCAGCGTCGTTATTGTTTCCAGCCAAGAGTAACTGTCTGCGACGTTGAGGTAAACTGCGAAGTCCCCCAGAAGCTCGCGGATGACCGAAAGGTTTGATGCCACAACGGGAACGCCCATGGCGGCCGCCTCAACCGGGGGCAAACCAAAGCCTTCGGCGAGGCTGGGAAACAGCAAAGCGCGGGCGTTTTGCAAGACAGCGGCCACGGCAGAATCAGGCAGCCCGGACAGCACTTGCACCGTTTGCGGCAGGCGCTCCAGTCGCGCGAAAGTGGTGGCATCCGCCCAGCCGCGACCACCAATGATGTAAAGTCGCGGGGCGTCGGGGCCTAGGCGGTCCCAGATGTCCAGCAGCAGGGCGTGGTTCTTGCGCGGCTCAATGGTGCCGATGGTGACAAAATAGGGGCGGTCGGTTGGGATGTTATCCGGCAAGGCGCCCGGTACCGGGATGGGCACGCCCAAGGCCGCGACGATGCCCGGCGGCACCCGGCCCAGCGCCGCCAGTTGCGCGTTTGTCTTGCCACGGGCGTCTTGCGTGGTGTGGATCACCCAGTTGGCGTGGCGGGCCACGGCGGCCATTTTGGCACGAAACGGCTTCACCGTGTCCGGTCGGGCGAATGCGGGATGGTCCAGCGGAATGGTGTCATGCACCATGACCGCGACGTGCAGCCCAGCCCCCCGGATCGCCGCCAAACTGCGGTCGGTCAGGTTGGCGTGGCCGACGTTCAGATACGTCGCGTCAGCCATGTCCCGCAGCAGCCGGCGCAGCAACGGGCGGGCGGTGCGGGCAATGGCAAGGCGGCGCGCATCTGCCTCGGCCCGCGCACGCAGCGGTTTGCCGCGATGAATCAGCCGGCCCAGCAGGTCGGTGGGGCCAAGTGCAACTGTTCCGCACACTCGGTCCGCAAGCCCGGCACAGCCCGCGCGATTCAGCAGCAGAAATCCAGCTCTGCTGCGGACCAAGCCAAACAGGGGATCATCCATGGTCAATAGTTGGGTCAGATAGGCCAGTTCGACCCGGTCAATGCCAGTCAGCGGCCCCCGGCCCAAACGCGACACCAGCCGCGTCAGGTCCAACAGCCGCGTCATGGCTTATTGCGCCGCTTTTTGCAGGGCCATCATGTCGTTCAGATAGGCGCCGAATTCGTCGCGCAGATCGGGACGAGCCAAACCAAAGGCGACCGTTGCCTGCAGAAAGCCCGCCTTCGAGCCGCAATCATAACGTTGCCCGCGGAACCGATAGCCATAGACCTTGCCGGTCTTGGTTTCTTCGGCGATGGCGTCGGTCAGCTGAATTTCCCCACCCGCGCCCTGCTTCATTTTGTTTAAGTTGGTCAAAACCTTGGGCGACAGGATGTAGCGGCCAATCACGGCAAGGTTTGACGGAGCCTCATTCGCTTTGGGCTTTTCGACCATGCCCTTGGCCAGCACGATCTGCCCCATATCCTCGGCAATATCGAGCACGCCGTAAGAGGACGCCCGGTGCGGGGCCACCTCCATTGCGGCGACCATATTGCCGCCGGTTTGCTCATACGCCTCCATCATCTGCTGCAGACAGGGCTTTTCGGCGGCGATAACGTCATCGGGCAACAGCACGGCAAAGGGTTCATTCCCGATCAGACGGCGGGCACACCAGACAGCGTGACCCAGCCCCAGCGGACGATTCTGGCGCAGATAGGCAATCGCACCCGAATCCATGTTGGTTTCCTTGAGGATTTCCAACAGCTCTTCCTTGCCTGCCTTACGCAGGGTGTTTTCCAACTCGGGCGAGTGATCGAAGTAGTCCTCAAGCGCAGATTTCCCGCGTGAGGTGACAAAGATGAATTCCTTGATCCCGGCGGCCCGCGCCTCATCAATGGCGTATTGGATCAGCGGGCGGTCAACCAGTGTCATGATCTCTTTGGGGATCGACTTGGTGGCTGGAAGGAACCGCGTGCCCATACCAGCGACCGGAAATACCGCTTTGGTGACCTTTTTGATCTTCATTTGCCCCACTCTTTTTAATGCGCCGCCCAAATGCTTTTTGCCGACACGTTACACACTAGCAGCCGACCGTTAACAGATAAATCTGGCTACAATTTGGCGCAAGTTGCCAGATTGGTTGCAATTTGCACACAATCCACTCCATGCGGTGGGTTTGCAGAGCAAGAACCGCTTGATCCTGTGTCATTTGGTGGGCCGGAACCCCGATATCCGCGCGACTTCTTCGGCGATGCGGCGGTGAAAACCGATCAGGCGCAGGCGAGGGCCAGCACGGTCACTGCGGCCAAAAAGACCCCCGGTTTGCAACCAATAGCCTTGCGGCAGGAAGGCAACGCGGTGGGCGCGCAGGGTAGGGGCAAGACAGATCAACGTGACCACTGCGCCAGCCTTGGCGGCCTCTGCGGCTTGGGCGGCAAGGCGATTGCGCTGCCAGAAGCGCCCGGCAATCACCCGGCCCGGACGCAGCCCGGTGCCCGGCAAGGGCAGCATATCGGCTTGCGAGACGGCCAGCGGCGGCAAAGGGGACAGGGGGCGCACCAAGCCATCGGCCCAGCCCAGCGCCAGACTTTGCAGCAGCGCCGCCTCTTCTTCGGTGCCAATACGGCCCGCAACGCGGTGGTGTTTGGCGCGCGCAGCTTCGCGGATTGTCATGCTGTGCAAGGCGGCGGTCATATCGGCTTCAGGCGCATGGCGGCGCAGAAAAAGCGCGGTGCTTGCGGCGATGTCATAAAGGCTTAGGGGCACGCGGTCGGCGCGGCGGCGGTCGCTGGCGGCAAAACCGTGGTGCACTTGCGCGTCGGGCACAACAGCGGTTTGGCCCAGATGCGCCATGCGCAGATTGACGTCGGCCTCGTCCAGATAGAACCGATAGGCGGGGTCAAAGCCGCCGATAGAACGCAAGGCGCTCGTGCGAAAGGCACAGTTGGTACCTTGGGTTTTGATCGCCCGCCGTGGGGTGCCGGGGCGGATCACCAATTCAGAGGCGTCAAACGGGTGGTCTTGCGCCAGTGCGTCCACCTCGCAGGCCTGCCATTGAAAGGAAATCCCATTGCGTCCGCGAACAAATCCCGTGGCGGCGATCACCCGCGCATCGGCAAAGGGCGCGGTCAGGCGGGTCAACCATGTCGGTTCGGCCACCGCGTCATCGTCGATGAACGCCACCACCGTTGCGTTGGCCGAGGCCAGCCCGGCGTTGCGCGCGGCACTGATATTCGCTTGATCAAACGGCACCAGTTTCAGGCCCGGACCCATCGTCTGCACCTGCGCAATAGCGTCTGGATCGGCAACAACGATCACCTCGAAACAGGGATGATCCTGCTGTGTCAGAGCCACAATGCAGCGCATCAACGCCTGCGCACGGTGGCGGCTGACGATGACCACGCTGGCAGGTGCTTGCGTCATCCGGCGGCAGCCATCATCGCCTCGATCACCGGGACGTCACTGGGGTTGTTCAACTCCCAGAACTGGCGGCCCTTGGCCTGCACCTCGACGCACAACAACTGCCGCCCGTTTTCAAGAAATCGCAACTGCTCCAGCCCCTCCAGCGTTTCAAGCGGGCCCACCGGCCAGGACGGATAGGCGGCCAAGGCGGTGGGGCGATAGGCATAGACGCCGACATGATGAAACACCGGGGTTTCGGCATCATCGGCATAGGTTTTCCCGGTAAAGGGAATCACCTCTTTCGAGAAATACAGCCCCCGCATGCCAGCCCCGAAAACCGCTGTGGTGCCGCCAACCCGACCCGCGCGACGATCTGCCAGAAAACCGTTCAGCGCCCGGCCGTCGCAGCGCAGCACGGGCGTTGCGATATCTGCCCCCGGATCGGCCAACAGCCCCGAGATCAGCTCTTCGACGAACCACGCAGGCGTCAGCGGCGCGTCGCCTTGCAGGTTCACCACCACATCGAAACCGGGCAGCAGTGCCGCCACCTCGGCGCAGCGTTCGGTGCCATTCTGCGCGGTGGTAGAAGTCATCACCACCTCGGCCCCAAAGCCGCGCGCATGGTCGGCAATGCGGTCATCATCGGTGGCCACAACAACCCGGTCCGCACCGCGCACCGCCATCGCAGCCTCCCACGAACGGCGGATCAGGGTCTTGTCACCATCAGGGCCTTTCAGCGAAACCAAAGGCTTGCCCGGATAGCGGGTGCTGGCATAGCGGGCGGGGATGGCGATCAGCACGGTCATTTCTGCAGATCAACTCCAGGCGCGTAGGCGATGAAAAACGGGTTGTCCCATCCGGGTTTACCATAAGCCAAAGGGGTGTGGTCATCAAACCGGACCACATGGCCGCCCGCACCGCGCAAAACCGCGTCGCCCGCCGCCGTGTCCCATTCCATGGTGCGGCCCAGGCGCGGATAGAGATCAGCCTCGCCCGTCGCCACCAGACAGAATTTCAGCGACGATCCCGCAGAGGTTGAATCCTGCACCGCGTATTTGCCGATGTAATCCTCAAGCGCCTGATCGCGGTGCGATTTGGACGCAACGACCATCAGCGCGGCATTGTCCGGCGCGCGCACCGCAATGCGCTGCACTGGGCCTGCGATGTCCTTGGCCATCGGCCCGGTTTCTTCAACCGTATCGCCATTGGCCAAGGTGTAAAACAGCCGTCCAAGGGCAGGCGCATAGACCACGCCGCGCAGGGGCACGCCATTTTCGACATAAGCGATGTTGACTGTAAAATCGCCGCCGCGTTTGACGAATTCCTTGGTGCCGTCCAGCGGATCGACGATCAGAAAAGTCTGCGCCGTCAACGCGTGGCTGTCGGCCTGTTCTTCGGTGATCAACACCACATCGGGAAACACCGCGCGCAGGCCCGCCGAGATCAGCGCATCCGCTGCTTCATCGGCCAATGTCACCGGGCTGGCATCGGATTTCGACTTCACCTCAAACTCCGGACCGTTATAGACCTCCATGATACGGTCGCCCGCCTGCAGCGCCAGACGTCGGATAACGGGGATCAAGTGGTCAAAGTCCATCGGCTCTCCTGCCCACACCGCCACAGTATGGCCGCGTTATTGATTAATACTCTTCTTGACCTTATCATCACTTGGAAAGGGAACAGCAAGATTTCCTGTGTATGACGGGGCAAGCCCATCAGATGGCGTTGAGGTAGCAGCGATATGTTCCGGCCAGAAATCCGTAAGTCGACCACCGGCAGTGGCTTCGCCATGCTGGAGCTTATCTTTCACGCGGCAGTGCGCAACATTCGCAAATCGCATGGCAACGCAGTGATCGGCCTGTTGATGAGCATTCTGCAATCCGTGATCATGGTGGCGATCATGGTGTTCATGTTCGATCTGTTGGGTGGGCGCGGGCGCGGAGTGCGCGGCGATTTCGTCTTGTACATCATGTCGGGCGTGATGAACTTTGCCACCCATTCCAAGACGTTGCAGGCCGTGGCCAAATCCGACGGGCCGACCTCGGCGATGATGAAACACTCGCCGATGAACACCATTGTCGCCATCAGCTCGGCGGCCCTCGGCGCGCTTTATCTGCAGGTGCTGTCGGCCTCGGTGATCCTGTTCGTCTACCACACCCTTTGGACCCCGATTACCATTCACGAACCGGTTTATGTGGTTGGGATGTTTCTGGTGTCATGGGTGTCGGGCATCGGCGTTGGCATGGTGTTCAAGGCCGCGACACCGTGGCAGCCCGAGATGTTTGGCGTGCTAACCACGATTTATTCGCGCGCCAACATGATCTTTTCCGGCAAGATGTTTTTGGCCAACGCCACGCCGACTTACATTCTTTCGATGTACACTTGGAACCCGCTGTTCCACTCTATCGATCAGACCCGCGGCTTCATGTTTGAGAATTATCACCCGCATTACAGTTCCGTCGCCTATCCTCTGATCGTGACGGCGGTGTTGATGGTGATCGGATTGATGGGAGAGCATTACACAACCAAACACGCGTCGGCGAGTTGGGGGGCGGGGAAATGATCCGGGGTCTGGTGTTTGGGCTGATGTTGTTATGCGCACCTGTGGCAGTAGCACAACAGATTCTGCCCGCGCTTTATGACGTTATCGGGGTCGCTGTGGGCGATGTGCTGAACATCCGCGCCAAGCCCAGCGCCAACTCTGCGATTGTTGGCACCCTGCCCCGCAATGCCAAATCGGTTGAGGTGGTTGCCGTTGATGCCACCGGGACGTGGGCCAGCGTGAACATGGGTGAGGGCAGCGGTTACGCATCAATGCGTTTTCTGGCGCAGCAGGATGGCCCGGATTGGGGCGCGCTGGAACAGCCACTGCATTGCATTGGAACCGAACCATTCTGGGCGCTGGGCTTTGATCCGGCCACGGGGATGGCGAGCCTCTCCGACCCTGAAACGCCAGACCGCGCCGCAGTGATCTCTGCAGTATGGCCCAACAACCTTTACCAGACCACGGCAGCCATTGCCTTTGGCGGCGCGGGTTTTGACGGCATCGCCACCCTGAACGGCGAGAGTTGCTCTGACGGCATGTCAGACACCGCCTATGGCATAGCCGTCAGCCTGTTCATGCGCGACGCAAGCGGTGCTGCGTCCGCTGCCTTTGGCGGTTGTTGCTCGCTGACGCCCTAGAAAAGCGGGCTTCGGGGCCATGTTGCGCTTTTTCATCAGATTTCCGCTATCTTCCTTGGTCCACACCGCTTGCAGGGTCAATTTGACCTCCCTATATACGGCCAGAAGCCGGAAACGGGCGACAGCCCTTTTCACGTCTCAATTGGGATCGGTGCGGGATGCCTGCTTGGGTTCCGCCCCACAACATCGCCTACGGAAAGGGACCACTCATGGCCAAAGTCATTGGTATTGACCTCGGGACGACAAACTCTTGCGTTGCCATCATGGACGGCTCGCAGCCCCGGATCATCGAGAATGCGGAAGGCGCGCGCACCACGCCGTCTATCGTCGCCTACACAGAAAACGAACGTCTGGTCGGCCAAGCCGCCAAGCGGCAAGCCGTGACCAACGCCACCAACACGGTGTTCGCGGTCAAGCGTCTGATCGGTCGTCGGCATGATGATCCGGTGATCCTGAAGGATCAAAAGAACATGCCGTACAAGATCGTCAACGGCGGCAACGGTGACGCTTGGGTCGAAGTGCGCGGTGAGAAGTATTCCCCGGCACAGGTTTCGGCTGTCATTTTGCAAAAGATGAAGGAAACCGCCGAATCCTACTTGGGCGAAACCGTCACCCAAGCCGTGATCACAGTTCCGGCCTATTTCAACGACGCCCAGCGTCAGGCCACCAAAGACGCGGGCAAAATCGCTGGTCTTGAAGTGCTGCGCATCATCAACGAGCCGACAGCAGCCGCACTGGCCTATGGTCTGGATCGCAAGGAAGCCAAAACCATCGCCGTGTATGACCTTGGTGGCGGCACGTTCGACATCACCATTCTGGAGATTGACGACGGCCTGTTCGAAGTGAAATCCACCAACGGCGACACCTTCCTTGGCGGCGAAGACTTCGACATGCGCATCGTCAATTATCTGGCGGATGAGTTCAAAAAAGAACACGGCGTCGACTTGTCTTCGGACAAGATGGCCCTGCAGCGCCTGAAAGAGGCGGCTGAAAAGGCCAAGATCGAACTGTCTTCCAGCCAGCAAACCGAAATCAACCAGCCCTTCATCAGCATGGACCGCAACACCGGCCAACCGCTGCACCTGGTGGTCAAGCTGACCCGCGCCAAGCTGGAATCTCTGGTTGATGACCTGATCAAAAAGTCGATGAAGCCCTGCAAGGACGCGTTGAAAGACGCTGGCCTGACCATGAGCGACATTGACGAGGTTGTGCTGGTCGGCGGTATGACCCGCATGCCGCGCGTGATCGAAGAAGTGACCAAGTTCTTCGGCAAGGAACCCCACAAGGGCGTCAACCCCGATGAAGTCGTGGCCGCTGGTGCCGCGATTCAGGCGGGCGTGCTGCAAGGCGACGTCAAGGATGTGGTTCTGCTCGACGTCACCCCGCTGTCGCTGGGCATCGAAACTTTGGGCGGCGTCTTCACCCGCTTGATCGACCGCAACACCACGATCCCAACCAAAAAGTCGCAGGTGTTCTCGACCGCCGAAGACAACCAGAACGCCGTGACCATTCGCTGCTTCCAAGGCGAACGCGAAATGGCGGCGGACAACAAGATGCTGGGCCAGTTCAATCTGGAAAGCATTCCGCCCGCCCCGCGTGGCTTGCCGCAGATTGAGGTCACGTTTGACATCGACGCCAACGGCATCGTGTCGGTGAAGGCCAAGGACAAAGGCACCAACAAAGAGCAAGCGATCACCATCCAAGCCTCTGGCGGCCTGTCCGACGAGGACATCGAAAAGATGGTCCGCGACGCCGAAGCCAATGCCGAGGCTGACAAAGAGCGCAAGGAACTGGTGGAATCGAAGAATCAGGCCGAAAGCCTGCTGCATTCGACCAAGAAGTCGCTTGCCGAACACTCGGACAAGGTGGACCCGTCCACTGTTGAGGTTATCGAACTGGCCGCTTCGGCGCTGGAAGATGCTTTGAAAACCGAGAACACCGGCAAGATCAAAGGTGGCATCCAGAACCTGACCGAAGCCGCGATGAAACTGGGCGAGGCGATCTACAAAGCCAGCGCAGATCAGGCCGAAGGCAAGGACGAGGATGAGCAGCGCGGCGTTGATGAAGACATCATCGACGCTGACTTCGAAGATCTCGGGAACAACAAGCGGAAGTAAGCCGCCAGGAACCAAAGCAGGGCGGCCCGACAAGTGGGCCGCCCTGCTTCGTTCCCGTGAAGGGGTTTTGCGATGGCAAAGCGCGATTACTACGATGTTCTCGGGGCCTCCAAGGGTGCCTCGGCCGAAGAGTTGAAGAAAGCCTATCGGACCAAAGCCAAAGAGCTGCACCCCGACCGGAATTCCGACAACCCGAACGCCGAAGCCCAGTTCAAAGAGCTGAACGAAGCCTACGAGGTGATGAAAGACGCCGACAAGAAGGCCGCTTATGACCGCTACGGTCATGCGGCGTTCGAAGGGGGCATGGGCGGCGGTCAGCGTGGCCAAGCTCCGGGTCAGGGCGATTTCGCCAGCGCCTTTTCCGATGTGTTCGAAGACCTGTTTGGCGATTTCATGGGCGGCCGCGGCGGTGGCGGCGGCGGCCGTTCGCGGGCGCAGCGCGGGTCGGACTTGCGCTATAACCTGCGGGTATCTTTGGAAGAAGCCTTTGCTGGCGTTCAGAAAACCATCAACGTGCCGACGTCGGTCGCCTGCGACACCTGTCGTGGTACCGGGGCCGAAGGTGGGGCCGAACCCGTCACCTGCCCCACCTGTTCGGGCATGGGAAAAGTGCGGGCGCAGCAGGGGTTCTTTACGGTGGAGCGCACTTGCCCCACCTGCTCCGGTGCCGGGCAGATCGTCAAAAACCCGTGCAAATCCTGCGCGGGCCATGGGCGCGTGGAAAAAGACCGCTCCCTGTCTGTGAACATCCCGGCTGGGGTGGAAACCGGAACCCGCATCCGCCTTGCGGGTGAGGGGGAGGCAGGCATGCGCGGCGGGCCGTCGGGCGATCTGTACATCTTCATCGAGGTCAAGGATCACCCGATCTTCCAACGCGATGCCGTGCATCTGTTCTGCCGCGTGCCGATCACTTTGGCCACCGCCGCACTGGGCGGCGAGGTTGAGGTGCCGACGATTGACGGCGGCAAGTCCCGGGTGAAAGTGCCAGCAGGCAGCCAGACCGGCAAGCAAATGCGCCTGCGCGCCAAGGGCATGCCCGCCCTGCGCGGGGGTGGCGCCGGCGACATGGTGATCGAGTTGGCCGTGGAAACGCCGGTCAACCTGACCGCCCGCCAAAAGGAAATCCTGCGGGAGTTTGACACGCTGTCGACCGAGAACAACCCCGAAGGGTCGTCGTTCTTTTCCAAGGTCAAGGGCTTTTGGGACGGTATGAAGGGCTAAATCCTTTCGCACTTATGAAACCGCCGGGCGCAATCCCGGCGGTTTTTCTTTGCGCGGTTAACGGTTTCTTCACCATCCGCATGGCAGCCTGCATCTATGGCAAAACATGGCTTCCACGACTCTCCCCTGCCGCTTTTCGCCCCCTCAGGCGATGAGGATGAGGCTATTGCCTTGGTAATGCCCGGGCGTTTGCCCTCTTACATCGCAGATCATCGCAAACGCTTGCGGGATCGGTTCATCGAAGGCGGGGCGCTGGCCATGCCTGACTATGAACTGCTGGAGCTGGTGCTGTTTCGCGCCATCCCCCGGCAGGATGTGAAACCCTTGGCCCGGCTGCTGTTGGACACGTTCGGTGATTTCAACAGGGTGGTCACGGCCAGCCCGGCACGGTTGCAGATGGTCAAAGGCGTCGGTGAAGCCGTTGTTATTGAACTGAAAATCATTGAGGCATCGGCACAACGGCTGATGCGCGCTAAGGTGATGAACCGCCCCATTCTGACCTCGTGGGATGCGCTGGTGGATTACTGTCACACCGCCATGTCCCACCGCGAAACTGAGCAGTTCCGCATCTTGTTTCTGGACCGCAAGAATGTGCTGATCGCGGATGAGGAACAGGCGAAGGGCACTGTCGATCATGTACCGGTCTATCCGCGTGAGGTGGTGAAACGTGCGCTGGAGTTGAACGCCAGCGCCTTGATTTTGGTGCACAATCACCCCTCAGGCGACCCCACTCCTTCGGACGCTGACATCAACATGACCCATCAGGTGCAAGAGGCCGCTCAGGTGCTGGGCATCACCCTGCATGACCACCTGATCATCGGCAAATCGCGCGAATTGTCTTTCCGGGCGCAGGGTTATCTTTAGCCCTTCTTGCGCGCCGCCATCTTGGCCGCACGTTGTTCGGCTTTGCTGGCCTTTTCGATGTCGCCCAGATCCATCAGCGGCTGACAAGGCCGCAATTCTGGCGCTGGCCCCATCGGTTTGGTGAAAAACCACGACCGATAACGGTTGTAGGCCGCGTCCGACACCACGTCGGTGACCCGCAGCGGCACCTTCAGTTGAGCCACCAGATGATGCACAGCCCAGACCACCAAGGGCCAGCTTGCCAGATCATAGTCATCCCCCGCCATCACCCCGCCGGGTTTCAGCTTGGCATACCAGTCAAGCAACGTCCGCCCGCCTTCTTCGCCGGTATGGGCATAGCCATCGCAGTAAATGAAATCGAAATGCCCATCGGGAAACAGGTCCAGCGCCTCATAAAAGGTCATGCGCAGCAAATGAAAGTTGCGCTGCAGGCCCACAGTGCGCAAGGCCTTTTTATATTCACCAATATCATGGGTATCGCCATAGATATCAACGCCGTAGAACCGCTTGAATCGCCCCGACTGCATCATCCGGGCCGAGAATGAACCCGCCGCCACGCCCAACTCGATGCCCAGATTCTTCTGTTCGGGCAGGCTGTTGATCACGTCAAAACGGTCGGTTCCGGCAACAACTTCGACCTGCACGGCTGGCATCTGGCTTTCAGCGATATCGCGCAGCAGCTCTTTGTACATCATGCCCCCCTAGGGTTTCGCCCCAAACGCCGGTTTCAGCCAGACCTCGACGCGCCGGTTCAACCGCCGCCCCGGTCCGGTTGCGTCGCATGCCATTGGCAGCTCCTCACCAAAGGCCACCACCGCCGGCAATTGATCGTCGCGCAGAGTGGGGGCAGCCAACCTCAGCGCCGCCAGAACCCCAACGGCGCGCACCCGTGACAGGTCCAGATTGGCAGCCGCCGCGCCAGACCCATCGGAGAACCCGGCGAACGTCAACGCCTCGCCATCAAACAGACCCGCTTCCAGCAAACGCGCCAGATCGGCCAGATTTTCGGCCGAACTGGCATCCATCTGGTTCGATCCATCCTCAAACCGGAAGGTCAAAGACAGTCGATCCGCTCCGTCCATCAGATCGACCAGCCGCTTGAGATCGGCCAAAGTCGTTTCTTCGCCCGCACCCTGAATGGCATTGATCAGGCGCGAACCGTCGGCTGTCATCGGTTGCCGCTCGGGGCTGCGGTCAATGTAACCGGCGCTGGCAATTGCGCCTTGCGCGGCGGGCAGGGCCAGAAACTCGAGAAACTCGCGCGCCATCAAGGGCAGGCGACGGCGCGGGGTCAGCAGGTAGATCGGCAGGGTCAGCGGATAGTCGGCCGCCTTCACCGCCAACGGGCTTGGCAAAAGTGGAAAGCCGCAACTGTCTGACAGCGGCAGTTTGCGCGCCTGACCCGCCGTCGCCCGCCCCGTCACTGCCAAAGCCCAAGGATCTTTGGCCACCGCTCGTGCCATCGTTGCCAGATCGGGATGCGTCACGGTGGCCGCACTGTCGCGTCCCAACCGCGCCGAAAGCGCGCGTTGCAGATCGCTGTCAGGCCGCAACCCATGCAGCACCAAGGGCATGTCCGGCCCACCGATCTGCGACCAATTCGTGATTTCGCCAGACAGTGCTTTCGCCAGATTGAGCGTCGAGATGCCGGGAACCGGGTTGTCCGGGGCGACGATCGGGATCAGCGCATCCAGCGCCACTGCAACTTCGCCAAAGTCGGGCTCCGTCGCAGAAGCGAGGATCAGTTCGGCCCGGCCCGCCTTCACCTCGGCTCGGGCCAAGTCAGGCGGCAGCGGCAGAAAAGAGAACTCTGCCAGTGTTTTACCTGTGGCAGGATCGGTCAGGCTCGCCACACCAAGCGGCGAGTCCGCATAAACCAACCCGAGCGTCCGCGCGAAAGCCTGCACCAAGGGCTGCATTAAAGCCGCCCCTGCATCCGCCTCACCCACCAGCCGAATCACGGCTTTGGGGGCGGTCAAATCAGGACAAGCGGGGCCATCGCAGATCACACCTTGGGCATCGATGGTCAACGGTCCGTAACCGCTGTCAATGCGGAAAAACTCGCCGTCATAACCCTGCAAGCTGCCGGAAATCGACAGGGCACCATCGCGCGAGGTCAGCGTGACATCTTGCGCCGCGGCCAAAACGGGCAAAAGCGTGGCGAAACCCGCCGCGCACCAGAATTTTGCCCGCATGACCGCCTGCCTGACTGTTATTCCGCCGAAGCGATATTCAATTCAGATACCAAATTCTTCAACACCAGATAATCGCCAACCGCTTCACATTCAGGCATCGCCACCGTCAAATCGATGACTTCAACCAACCCACCGGTACTGCGGATGGTTTCACCCAACAATTCGCGACCGCAAGTCAAATCCGTCACCGCTGTTTCGATCACAACCTCGGGCAATGAAGTGGCGTCGGCCGGGAAGGTGTACACCTCTGCCAACATGGGGGTTTCCGTGGTGCTATCGCCCAACAGGGTCAGAAACCCGCCCTGAGCGGGGGCACCTGCCGGAGGCCGGTGTGGATCAGCGCCCGACACATGGCCCGCGTCGCCATAGGCGGCCCCCCTTTCAAAGGCGTGCAGTTGGAACGCGTCATCGGCCTGCCATTGCACCGCAAACCGACGCAGATCGGCAACCTCTGGGATGTCGATGGTGGCGCCAAAGGTTTCACCGTCAGAGAACAACACCTCGACCAAGGCCTGCGGCTCCATCGCGGGAATGCCCGTGAACAGCGCGCCATTGGCCGTGGTCATGCCGGAAACCGCCAGCCCGGCATGCTTGATCACAACGCGCTCGTTGATGTGGCAGGGTGCAAGGAGGGTCAGCCCGATCATGGCGTTCGCCTCTGGCATCAGATCAAGCGTGAGGGCGCAGGCGTCAGCGACCTCGGTTTGGATTTGCGCCTCGGGCGTGGTCACGGGCGCAGGCAGTGCTGCGGCAACAATCGAGGGGGGCGTCGGCACGGTGGACTCTGCCGCAGCGATGACAACCGGTGGTGGCTCTGTCACCGGTATCGGCGTTGGGTGGATGATCGCCAAAACCGGCTTCGTGCCCGGCACAACCGGCGCGACCTCTGACCCGGCGGCCAGATTTTCGATGGCCTTCGGTTCTTGCGCAACCTCTGTGCGGGCCTGCTGCGCTGTATTGGCCTTTTGCATGTTCTGCATCACAAACCCGGCCCCTGCGGCCACCAGTAGGATGGAAACCACACGAATGGCCCTGCTTTTGTTGTCTGCCATAACATCCTCCACAGGAAATTGACTCGGCATCTGTGACGTTGAAAACGGGCAGGGGCGTGGCAGCACCAAGGAATGTTTCCCAAACCCGTGTCCAAATTGTGTTCGCAGCAGATTTGGGTTTATCGCGGGCTGAGCTTGGCTTAGACCTGCCACAAACGGAGTACCCCATGAGCCTGAACACATTTGGTCATCTTTTCCGCGTCACCACCTGGGGCGAGAGTCACGGTCCGGCGATTGGCTGCACGGTGGATGGCTGCCCGCCCGGTGTGCCCTTGTCAGAGGCGGACCTGCAGCCGTGGCTGGATCAGCGCAAGCCCGGGACGTCAAAGTTCACCACGCAGCGCAAGGAAGCCGACGAGGTTCGCATTCTGTCGGGGGTGTTTGAAGGCGTCACCACCGGCACGCCTATTCAACTGATGATCGAGAACACGGATCAGCGGTCCAAGGATTACGGCGACATCGCGCGGGCGTTCCGGCCGGGGCATGCAGACATCACCTACCATCAGAAATACGGGGTGCGGGATTATCGCGGCGGCGGGCGGTCTTCGGCGCGGGAGACGGCGAGCCGCGTGGCGGCGGGGGGTGTGGCGCGGGCGGTGCTGGCAAAGCTTGCACCGGGGCTGACGATCTCGGGCTATATGGTGCAGATGGGGCCGCGCGGGATTGATCGGGCGCGGTTCGATGCGGCGCAGATCGGGGCGAACCCGTTCTTCTGCCCGGACCCGGTGGCGGCGCTGGACTGGGCCGCCTATCTGGACGATCTGCGGCTGTCGCACAATTCGGTGGGGGCGGTGATTGAGGTGACGGCCTTTGGCGTGCCGGCGGGGCTGGGCGCGCCTTTGTATGGGAAGCTGGATTCCGATCTGGCCGCCGCGATGATGTCGATCAACGCGGTGAAGGGGGTGGAGGTGGGCGACGGGTTCGCGGCGGCCACTTTGACCGGGGTTGAGAATGCGGATGAGATCAGGATGGGCTCCGCCGGGCCGGAGTTCTTGTCGAACCACGCGGGGGGGATATTGGGCGGGATATCCTCGGGTCAGCCGGTGGTGGTGCGGTTTGCGGTGAAACCGACCTCGTCGATCTTGACGCCGCGCGGCACGATTGACGCGACGGGGGCCGAGATCGATCTGATCACCAAGGGGCGGCATGATCCTTGCGTGGGCATCCGGGCGGTGCCGGTGGGGGAGGCGATGATGGCCTGCGTCCTGCTGGACCACCTGCTGCTGGATCGGGGGCAGACAGGCGGGGTGCGGGGGGTTATCGGGTAGGGTCCCGAGTTGGGACTGGAATTTTGTTGTGGGATTTCAGTGGGTTGGGGTGGCGCGTTAAGGGTTTGTTGAGACGTGGGGGCAGTTCGCTCAGAACCGCATTTTCGGCAGGTGCTAGCCAGCCTATTGCTAGGCTCAGGACTCATAGCCAGAACATGACGATTGCGGCGAGGGCGCAGGCCGACAGGAAGATGTCAGCGCGCCTGTCAAAGCGCATGGCCACCCTTCGCCAATCCTTCAGACGCCCGAACATGTTCTCGATCTTGTGACGCTTCTTGTAGAGGATGGCGTCGTGTTCGATCTGGACCTTCCGGTTTTTCT
>CAMAQR010000048.1 GCA_945860375.1 Pseudorhodobacter antarcticus | reverse complement strand
CCATGCGACAAAGGAAAGAACGGCTTCAACCGCTCCATCTGCGCGTCCGTCAGCCAGAATAGATCACCCATGCGACACCTCCCCGATGCCGCAAATGAATCAGTGAAACGGGCCGGAAACAAGTGGATTAATGAGTTCTGAGCCTAGCTTATGTTCTTTCTGTATAGTCTTACTCCCAGTTGTCCTTCGGTATGTGACAGGTACAATCAAAACTTTTCCATAAATGTTCAATTTTGACTGATATTGAAAGCTAACCATTGAGTCTGCGTAGCAGTCAAAGCCGTCGTTTGTTTGGACAAGTGCAATTAGCGTCATTTCAAAGCTCCTTAGGCGGCCTACTTCGTTCCGACGGAAGGCGCAGGCTCCCAGCGAAGTACGCCGATCCACGCTAAAGGCTTGGGTCACGTCGCAGCTACACTGTGATTTTCTTATGCGTTACCGCATTATATCTGCCAGCGAAGAGCGATTATTTGTATAGGTGGTTTCAAGCCCCAGCCCGAGCCATCACTTTCGCGTGATCGTCTCTGGCCTCTCGCGGCGCCCGAAGGGCCGCTTTCAGGGGTCAATCTGTCATGGGTAGATTGTGGGTAGAGATTTTCGACCTTGCGGGTTATTGAGTAAAATCAATACCTTACATAGGTTGAGTGGCAGCCCGTAGGGGAGTCGAACCCCTCTTGCCTGGTTGAAAACCAGATGTCCTAACCGATAGACGAACGGGCCACACGAGCGTGGTGCGGGGTGTCTAATTCGCGGGCGGCTGACTGGCAAGAGGAAAAATGCACAGCGCTTTCAAAAGGTCGCGGAACCTCAGGCGCGGGCGGCGTCCTCGAGGCGCAGTTGCACTTTGGTGCGCCCGCCATAGCTGTTCATCTCCAGCCTTCCGGCCAGATGAAAGTGCTGATGGCCGGCGTTTTCAAGTGCCGGGCCAAGGTCGGTGTCGAAGGCACCAAAGGCAATCGCCTCGATCCGCGCGCCCATGGCGTCGCCGAACGACAGCTTCAAATGTGACCCGCCAAGGCGGCGGGTGGTTACCGGCATGTCGGCAAAGGCAAAGCGGGGTGCGGGGGCCGATGCTCCAAAAGGTCCAGCTTGTTCAAGCAGTTCGACAAAGCTGGTGTTGGCGGCCGTGGGGGCCAGAAGGCTGTCAATCCGCAGATCTTCGCGCCCGCCCACACCCGCGCCCTGCTTGGCCAGCAGTGCGCCAAGCCGGTCCATCGCCGCCTCCAGCTTGTCCCGCGCCACGGTCAATCCAGCGGCCATCTTGTGCCCTCCGCCCTTGATCAGCAGACCCTCCGAGGCCAGCCGGTGGATGGCCGCCCCCAGATCGACGCCGGTGACAGAGCGGGCCGAACCTTTGCCTTCATCGCCGTCAAAGCCGATCACCACGGCGGGGCGGTGGGCGGCCTCTTTCAGACGCGCCGCCACGATGCCCACGACGCCGGGATGCCAGCCGTCGCCCGCTGCCCAGACCAGCGGGCCATCCATGCCGCGCATCTCGGCCTGCGCCAACGCCTCCTCGCGCACGCGTCCCTCTATATCGCGACGCTCGGTGTTCAGCAGGTCAAGGCGTTGCGCCAAGGCCAAGGCGTCTTGTGCATTGTCGGTGGACAGCAGCCGCGCGCCCAGATCGGCCTGCCCGATGCGGCCACCGGCGTTGACGCGTGGCCCCAGAAGGAAGCCCAGCGCATAGGGGGTGGGGGCCTGATCCATCCGCGCAATATCGGCCAGCGCCCGCAGTCCCACGCGTTCGCGCCGCGCCATCACCTTCAGACCTTGGCGCACAAACGCCCGGTTGACGCCGATCAGGGGGGCGACATCGGCCACGGTGGCCAGCGCCACAAGATCGAGAAGCGCCATAAGATCAGGGCCTTGCACACCATCGGCGCGCAGCTGTCGGTTGGCTTCGACCAGCATCAGGAACACCACGGAGGCAGCACAGAGATGGCCCAGATCGCCGTCCTCATCCTGCCGGTTCGGGTTGACGACGGCATAGGCAGGGGGCAGGGTTTCGCCGCCCAAATGGTGATCCAACACCACCACATCGCATTTCGCCGCCGCAATCGGGTCGTGACTCAGGGTGCCGCAATCGACGCAAAGGATCAGGTCGTGATGGGCCCCCAGCTCGGCCATGGCGGGGACATTGGGGCCGTAGCCTTCGTCAATGCGGTCGGGGATATAGAGGGTGGCCTCTGCGCCCATGGACCGCAGCCAGACGATCAGCAGGGCTGCGGATGATCCGCCATCAACGTCGTAATCGGCAAAGATTGCAATGCGTTGGCGGGTTTTCAGCGCATGCAGAAACCGCGCTGCCGCCTTGCCTGTGTCTTTCATCTTCAACGGATCGGGCAACAGATCGCGCAGTTGCGGGGCCAGAAAGCCGGGTGCGTCCTGCGGCGTCACCCCACGCGCAACCAGGGTGGCGCATAGGGCCAGCGGCAGTTTGGTGAGCTGCGCCATCGCCTCGGCCAGACGCTCGGTGGTCAGGCTTGGGCCGATCCAGCGACGGCCGGTCAGCGAGGTTTCGACGTTGAGAAAAGCGCGTTGGGTCATGGCAAAGCAATGAACCGGCACGCCCTGTTGGGCAAGCCGGATTTTGTGCAGAACAGCCGTATCTCGTTATTTTATTGGGCTTTTATAGGTCATCCGACGCACGGATCCGGTTTTGGACCGCATCAGGATCGTCTCGGTGGTGATCCAGCCGGGTTCGATCTTGATGCCTTGCAGGATCGAGCCTTGGGTGACGCCGGTTGCGGCAAAAATCACGTCGGCGGTGACCATTTCGTCGCGGGTGTAGATGCGGTTCAGGTCGGTGATCCCGGCCTTGTAGGCGCGCTGTCTTTCGTCGTCATTGCGAAACAACAGCTGGCCGTAAATCTGGCCTCCCATGCATTTGAGCGCCGATGCGGCCAAAACGCCTTCGGGGGCGCCGCCAGAGCCCATGTACATATCAATTCCTGTGATATCACTTTCGGCGCAGTGGATGATGCCCGCCACATCGCCATCGGTGATCAGCCGGATCGCAGCACCCGTGGAGCGTACCTCGGCGATCAGTTTTTCATGCCGGGGGCGTTCCAGAATGCAGACGGTGATTTCATCTGCTGCCACGCCCTTGGCGCGGGCCAGCGCGCGCACGCGGGCGGCGGGGGGCATGTCGAGCGTGACGGTGTCGCGGGCGAAACCCGGACCAATGGCCAGCTTTTCCATATAAACATCAGGGGCATGCAGCAAGGTGCCGCGCGGAGCCATGGCGATCACGGTCAGCGCGTTGGGCATGTCCTTGGCGCAAAGCGTGGTGCCTTCCAGCGGATCAAGCGCGATATCCACCGCCGGACCGCGCCCGGTGCCAACCTCTTCGCCGATGAACAGCATCGGGGCTTCGTCGCGTTCGCCTTCGCCGATGACCACGACGCCTGCGATATCAAGCAGGTTCAACTGCTCGCGCATGGCGTTCACAGCCGCCTGATCGGCGGCCTTTTCATCACCACGCCCAATCAGTTTTGCTGATGCCAAAGCGGCAGCCTCGGACACGCGGGCAAGGCCCAAGGACAAAAGACGGTCTTGAAATTCAGTGACGTCGGCCATGGGTTGTCCTTGGTGCTAGGGGCTTCTTCTGCCTTAGCGAGAGCGGGCGATGGCGGCAAGGATGGTGGCGCTAACGGCATGGCGAAAGCTGCGTTCTGCGGCAAGGTCGGCCAAGCCTATGAGAACGCTGGATTCATTTTCCAAGACTGGCTATGGCCCGGATCAGTTTTGCGCCGGTTTTGCGGGTTGCATGCGTGGGGCATCCGTCCGGACAGCGTCGGGACGCGCGCGGCGTTAACCATGGCCGCGAATCAGCGGTGCCATCAGACCTCTTCGATCCGCAGCGCCACCGGATTGCCGACCATCACGCCGGTTGCGGCAAAGCGGCTGGTGGCGTGATCGATATCGGCGCGGGTCGCCTTGTGGGTCACGATCAGCACGGTGGCGTTGTCGCCCTCATGTCCATATTGGCGCATCTGGTCGATGGAGACGCCCGCATCGCCCAGACAGGTGGCGATTTTTGCCAGCGCGCCGGGTTTGTCCAGCAGGGTCATGCGCAGGTAATAGCTGGCCGGGGTTGACGAGATCGCGGCGAGGGGGGTGGTCAGAGTGCTGGCGGGTTGGCCGAAGGTCGGCAGGCGCAGCCCGCGCGCGATGTCGGCGACATCGGCCATCACCGCACTGGCTGTTGGACCCATGCCCGCACCGGGACCGCGCAGCACGATCTGGCCCACGGAGTCGCCCTCCAGCACCACCATATTGGTCCCGCCCTGCAACTGGCCCAGGGGGCTGTCGGCGGGGACAAGGCAGGGGGTCATCCGTTGTTCGAGGCCGCGCCCGGTCATCTGCGCCACGCCCAGCAGTTTGATGCGGTAGCCCATGTCGGCGGCCAGATTGATATCGTCGATGGAGATCGCACCGATGCCTTCGAGTTCGACCGCGTCAAAGCTGACCTTGGTGCCAAAGGCGATGGCGGCCAGCAGGCTGAGTTTATGGCCCGCGTCGATGCCGCCAACGTCGAGGTTCGGGTCAGCCTCCAGATAGCCCAGTTGTTGGGCGGCGTCGAAAACGGCGGCGTAGGACAGGCCTTCGTTCTGCATCCGGGTCAGGATGTAGTTGCACGAGCCATTCATCACCCCCATCACGCGCTTGATCTGGTTGCCTGCCAAGCCTTCTGTCAGCGCCTTGATCACCGGGATACCCCCTGCGACGGCGGCCTCGAACCGGATCACCCGGCCTGCAGCCTCGGCTGCCAGTGCAAGCGCGTGGCCGTGGTGGGCGAGCAGGGCCTTGTTGGCGGTGACGACATCTTTGCCCGCGGCAATTGCGGCCTCGGTCGCCAGTTTGGCAGGGCCTTCGTGACCGCCCATGACTTCGATGAACACATCGACATCATCGCGCATGGCCAAGGCCACCGGGTCGGTTTCCCATGCATAGCCGGACAGATCGGCGTCGCGGTTTTTCGCGCGGTCACGGGCAGAGACGGCGGTGATGACCACCGGGCGGCCCGTGCGCAGGGCCAACAGGTCGCCGTGGTGTTGCACGATTTTAACGACGCCCAGACCCACGGTGCCAAGACCAGCCAGACCAAGACGCAAGGGGGTGGCAGACATGGGACAGCTCCGGTTTGGGGTGTTGAGCCCGCCTGTTAGCGGAACGCGGGCTTGGGTGCAACGCGGGTGGCGACGACGGCGACTTTTCTGCGAAAATTCCGGCTAGCGGTTGCGCAGAGCGGCTGCACGGACCCGCAAGGCGGCCGCGCGTGCGGTCAGGCTGTCGCCAGCAGCTTCGGCGCGGGGGGTGTTGGTTTGGGCCAACAGATCTGCCATCGGCAGCAGAGCCGGGGCGGGACCGGTGGATTTGCTGGCGACGGCGTCCACCTGCGGAAAGGTGGCGCAGGCGGCAAGGCCAAGGCAAAGGATCAGGGCGCGGGTCATGGGGCGCAGCATAGCGCAGGCGCGCGCGCGGTCAATGTGGCCGGGCGGATTTCATCTTGGTCCAAATATCCCCCCCGGAGGGCCCCACGCCCGCAACCGGAGCCTCCGGCGGGGATACTTGAACCAAGATGAATGGCGGGCCGCCCGCCAGCGCGTGCAGGCGGTGCCAGCGGTCAATGCGCCGGTTTGATGAAGGTGCCATTGCGCAATTCGGCCATGGCCTGTTGCAACTCGGCTTGGGTGTTCATCACGATGGGGCCGTGCCAGGCAACGGGTTCCTGAATCGGCGCGCCGGAAATCAGCAAGAAGCGGATGCCATCGGGGCCGGCCTGCACGGTGATCTCATCACCCTTGCCAAATTCGATCAGGGTGCGGTTGCCGGACATGTCGCGGATGTTCAGCTCTTCGCCTTTGTATTCCTTTTCCAGCAGCACCCCGCGCGGGCGGGCTGCGTCGGCAAACTTGCCAGCGCCTTCAAAGACATAGGCAAAGGCCTGACGGCGGGTGTCGATCTGGAACGTGCGTTTCTTTTCCGGTGGCACGAAGATGTCCAGATATTGCGGATCGGCGGCGATGCCGTCCACCGGACCGGTCTTGCCCCAGAAAGATCCGACAATCACCTTCACGATGGTGCCATCATCTTCCATCAGTTCGGGAATGTCGTTGGATTTGACATCCTGATAACGCGGTTTGGTCATCTTGAGCGCCTTTGGCAGGTTGGCCCAGAGTTGAAACCCGTGCATCTGGCCCTTGGCGTTTCCTTTGGGCATCTCCTGATGCAAGATGCCCGAGCCGGCGGTCATCCATTGCACATCGCCGCCCTTGAGGGTGCCGCGGTTGCCAAGGCTGTCGCCGTGTTCCACTGCGCCCGCCAGAACATAGGTGATGGTTTCAATGCCGCGATGCGGGTGCCACGGGAAACCTGCCGCATAGTCGCGGGGGGTGTCGCCGCGAAAATCGTCGAACAGCAAAAACGGATCAAACTGCGACGGGTCGGCAAAGCCGAAGGCGCGGTGCAGATGCACGCCTGCGCCCTCGATATGCGGTTGGGCAAGCGATTGGCTGATGACGGGGCGAAACGACATGGCGGCGTCCTTGTGCTGGTTGCCTTCAACAGTTAGGCAACCCGCCCGATGACAGCAAGCCTGCACGGTTACAGGGCTTTTGTGCAAATTTGCTAAAAGCCATGCGCAGGCGCTTCAGGAACAGACCACGTTGACCAGACATATCTTGGGCACAAAGCGCGGGCGGGTCACGATGAACTGATGCAGGGTGGTGTCGGTCAGCCCGACGTTGAAGCTGGGGTGATAGGCCACCTCTGCCTCTACCAGCATGACGCGGTCACCATCGGCCATATCGGGAATACGATGGGCGACATCAGCGATGGTGATTGTTGTCAGTTCTGCCAAGGCGTTGTCGGGCGAGCGCGACCAGTCCACTTCGAAGCGGTCATTGGCGTCAGACCATGTCACGCTGGTGACACGCATCTTGATGTTCTGGTCGGTGCCGATCAGATAGCGCATCAGGTTGCGCATGCCGGGGATGTACCTGTCGTTCAGCGTCACCATTTCACGCGAGACCATGTCTGACACGGTGTAGGCGGCTTTCTGGACAGTGTTCACCGAGCGGTAGGCATCCCAGTAGACGAAAAGCGCCATATAGGCCCAGAGCAACAGCGGCAGAACTATGACGGCCTCGGCCAGAAGGGTGCCGCTTTCATCGCGGCAAAACCGGCGCAACAGGGCAAGGGGGGCACGCATCATCATCTCCTTAGGACGGTTCGGTCACGAAGGCCGAGACGGCGACAAGGCCGTATCCGCCTTGCCCGTCCAATGCCAGGTTCAGGCCGAATTGCGAGGTCGGGAAAATGGCGTCCTGAATGACGCAAACCCGCACCAGCATGACGTCGTTTTGCTGGCCGATTTGCAGCGCCGTCACCGGCTGGATGTCTTCTTCGCGGTCCACGCAAGTGACTTCGGTCTGCGGCAGGGCCCAGGTTGAGGTGTTGACGCGGGTCATCTCAACCATGATGTTGGCTTCGCAGTTCGGGAAGATCACCGTGCGCTTGCAGATTTCCGCTTTCAGCAAGGTTGCGTTGGGCAAGGTGTAATGGCCAAGGCGCAATTCGCGCATGGTCATGTCAACCGATTGTTCCAGCATGATGGACCGCGTCATCAGCAAGCCACTTTCGAACGAGCCCATGAACACGGTCAGCAGAACCGGAACGACCATGACGAATTCGATGGTGGCGGTGCCGTCTTCGCGGCGAAAGCCACGGGCGAGACGCTGGAAAAAGTGGATCATTGGGTCAACCTCAACTGGCTGATATTGTTGGCAATCGAACGGAATGCAGAAGAGATTTGCAGCCCGGAGGCGTTGTAATAATGCGCCGCGGAACTGGCACAGTTCCTGATCTGGGTCTGACCGCCCGACGGGGCCTCGAATGCGATGCCATAGACGATCACACCTTTGTCCTTGGCCTGAGTGCAAGCCTTTTGCAGTTGCGTGTTCATGGTGCTGCTGCTGACGCTGACGCTGGCGTCTTGCATCGCGTTCATGGTGTTGTTGTACACCGTGTTGCGGCTGGAGTTGCCCGTGCCCAAGGCCCGCGCGTAAAGTTGCCATGCGACCCAGCTTTGACGTGTAATGGCCCAAATTTGTGTCCAGTCCTGTTGAACGGACCCTGCGATCGAGGGGAAGGGCGTGGCAGACCATGTGCCCAGATGTGGCACATAATATTCATTGGCCCCGGCGATGCTGGGCCGTCCGGTCTGGTGGCGAATGGAATATCTGCCGTCGGCCGTTGACCTGAAGATCGGTGACGGGCCGCCCTTGAACGCATCCGTGACCACGGTGTGGGTGGTGTTTTCGCCGTCGGTCATCAAAACAATCAGCTTCATCGACTCTGGATCATCCCACGCATAGGGGCGGTCGTCGAATATGGTCGGCATCTCGCCTGCCGCTGCCAAGGTGTCGAAGGTCGGTTGCATCACCGGGTCCAGCATGGCCACGCCCCATTTCATGCCTGACATGATCGAGGTGTAGTTGATGGCGCTCAGGCCGTTGATCTGCTGGGTCAGCTCGGTGATGTTGTTGTCGGGCAGGCGCACGATGTTGCCGGGTCGGGGGCGGCAAACCGGGCCGTCGTAATCGTCGGTGGTGATCGGCTTGCCATGGCTGTTGTCATTGAAGGCAACATAACTGGTGGTCTTGTTGGTGCTGGAACTCCAGTCGGCATAGGATGAGACAGGCAAGGGCGCCGTGAGAGAAATGCCCAGAGTGTCAAAGGCGGCGGACGGAAGTTCGATGCAGTTCACGTTTGTGACGTTATGCGCATAAATGTCGTTGAAAGAGGCGCGCAGCGGTGCGCCAAGGTTGACTTGCCCGTTGTAGGGCACCAAGGCGATCGAAATGCGGTTTTCCCCATCCGACGACAGCACGGTGGTGACGAAGTTGATCGCGGCGGTTTTCAGGTTGGCCAGTTTGCTTCCACCCATCGAGCCGGACACGTCCAGCACCAATGCAATTTCCACGTTGGTGATGCGTTGTTCGGCGGTGGAATGGCCGAAAGCGTCCATGTCCTCGATTCCGATCAGATGGGCAAAGAACGGGTTGGTCTTGGCGCTGGCGTCGGCCTCGACTTCGCGGAAGTTCAGGCCTTCGGTCACGGTGACGCTTTTCAGATATTCGGTCATCCCGGCCTTGGCGAAATAGTCGTTCACCACCTCTTCGCCGTCCAGTTCCTGGGTCAGCGATGCGGCGGCCAAGGTCGCGCGGTCCAGCGTGTTTTGCAGCGTGGTGCGGGTGGTTTCATAGCGCATCAGGTCGACCGCAAGGCCCCCCATCGTCAGCATCAACATGAAAAGCATCATGCCGAAAATGGTCACATTGCCGTCCTGCGCGACCCCAAAGAGCCGTAGCTTTTGCGCCAGCCCCCGCTTTGATTCCACCGCTTTTGCCCGATACATCGGCATTCCCCAATTCCATTCCGACCCGCCCGACGCTGTGCGCAAGGCTGTCGAAGGCAGAAAGACACTTCCACCCGACAGTTGCGCTGACGCCTTTGTCGAGAGTGTGGCGGGTCGGCAGGTCAATATGGACAGAAGATGGCGGTGCGGGAGGCGAAGGAAACAGTCGCAGGATATGCTTGGCTGAAGTGCCGGGCTGGCAACAATCACGCGCAGGTTTTGTCGCATCGGCCAAGGCGGCGCGGGGCAAAGTCAGGCGACTCGAATCGGTGGAATTGCGCATGGGGCACCGCTTTGGCTGGGCGATTGGGTGTTATTGGGTCAGTTTCAACTGGGTGATGTTGTTGGCAATCGCGTTGAACGCGCTGGCGATTTCCAGGCCTTGTGCGTTGAAGTAATGCGCCTCGGAACTGGCGCAACTGGCGATCTGGATCTGGCCTGCCACGGGGGCCTCGAAGGCGATGCCGTAGATGATGACATCCTGATCCTTGGCCATGGTGCAGACGGCCTGCAACTGGGTGTCCATGTCGGTGGTGGCGGTCTGGGTGCGGAAGGTGGCCATTGCAGCGTTATGGGCGGCAAGCATCGTGCCCCCGTCGCTGCCCAAGGCGCGGCCGTAGAACTGCCAGGCGACATAGGACATGCGTTGGGCTGCCCAAACCTGATTCCACTCCAATTGGTCGGTTCCAGCCCCATTGTTCCAGGCGGTGGCTTGCCAGGCAGAGCGATGCGGCACCCAGAATTTGTCGGGGCCCGGACGGGTGGCGTGCCGGATCGAATACTGGCCGTCCCCCAAACTGCGCCAGATCGGCGAGGTTTCGGTGCGAAATCCGGGGTTCAGACGCTCTTCGGCAAAATGCTGGCCATCGGTCATCAGAACGATGATCTTCATCGCGTTGTTGTCGGAGTAGTCAAACGGGCGACCGGCAAAAGCGGCGGGCATCTGGGCGGCTCCGGCCATCACGCCGCGCGAGGCGGGGTCCAGCAGCGTCATGCCCCATTTCAGTCCGGCGTTGATCGAGGTGGCACCGATGGCCGTCAAGGCGTTGATCTGACCTTTCAGGGTGTCGGCGTTGTTGTTTGGCAGCCGGACGATGTTGGTGGCCGAGGGCGGGCACCATTTGTTCAAAGGGTGTGGCACTGCCCAGCCATCGGAGCGGCTCAGATAGCCCGAGGTCATCCAGGTGTTGGAAAAGCTGTCCACATTGCCCGTCATTGGCATCGCGGTGGCGGCCGACAGGCTGGTCGTGTCAAAAGCCGTGGCCGGCAGATCAATGCAGTTCACATTGGCGACGCCATGCGCGTGGGTGGCGTTGTACTGGTTGCGCAGGGCCGGCCCAAGATTGACCTGTCCGTTATAGGGCACCAAAGCAATCGACAGGCGGTTGTCGGTGTCAGCGGCCAGGACGGTGTCGACAAAGGCGCTGGCGGCGGTTTTCAGATTGGCGATCTTGTCGCCCTGCATCGAGCCGGACACATCGAGCACCAGCGCAAGTTCGATATTGGTGATGCTTTGTTCCGCCGCGGATCCCGCCAAAGCGTCCATTTCTTCAACGCCGATCATATGCATGAAAAACGGATTGGAATCGGCACGACCGATGGATTTCACTTCGCGGCGATTGGCGGTGCTGGTGACTTCGACATGCTCCAACTGGTCGGCAAGGCCCGCTTTGGCAACGCAATCGCGCACCACCGTTTCGGGCGTCAGGCGTTGATCCAGCGACGCCGCCATCAGGGTGCAACGGTCCAATGTGTTTTGCAGCGCCGTGCGGGCGGTTTCATAGCGTGTGACGTCAATGGCGATCCCGGTCATGATGACCATCAAGATGAACAGCATCAGCGCAAACACGGTCAGCGACCCGTCTTCGGATTTGCCAAACCGGGCCAGATAGCGGGGGGAGTTCGCACGCACCATGATCTTTTCCTCACCAAACACGCCAGAGCGTTGCCCCCGCAAACACACTCTTTCGCCACTTCGCTGCCCAAAAGATGTGGCGAAATTATGGCGAAGGCGGCAGGGCTGCGACATGTCGGGGCAGGCTGGAAACGGTGCGGGCAGGGGGGCAGGATTGTCGGAATTGCAAGAACGATCTCGCGCCCCGAATACGCCGCAATTTGACCGATTTGCGCGACACCGAATCACATCTGGGTCAGAATGGCCCAAAATCATCCACCAATGCGTGCTGAATAATTATGCACAGCTGTTAGGCTTTCACTTGGGTGTATGATGCACCCTGCCGGCGATCGGCATTAAGGGAGGATCACCATGAGCGTCGCAGGGGAACCAAGTTTCCGCGAATCTGTCGATATGATGTTCAAACGCGCCACAGCCTTGATGGACCTCGGTCCGGGTCTGGAAGAAAAGATCCGCGTCTGCAACTCCACCTACACGGTGCGATTCGGCGTGCGGTTGCGCGGCAAGATCGAGACGTTTGTGGGCTATCGGTCAGTGCATTCCGAACATATGGAGCCGGTCAAGGGCGGCATCCGCTATTCACTGGGCGTCAATCAGGATGAGGTAGAGGCGCTGGCGGCGCTGATGACCTACAAATGCGCGCTTGTGGAAACGCCGTTTGGTGGGGCCAAGGGCGGGTTGTGCATTGATCCCCGCGCCTGGGACGAGCACGAGCTGGAGCAGATCACCCGCCGTTTCGCCTATGAGCTGATCAAGCGCGACCTGATCCACCCGGCGCAAAACGTGCCTGCGCCCGATATGGGCACCGGAGAGCGGGAAATGGCCTGGATCGCCGACCAATACGCGCGGATGAACACGACAGACATCAACGCCAAGGCCTGCGTCACCGGCAAGCCGCCCCATGCGGGCGGTATCCAAGGCCGGGTCGAGGCGACGGGTCGCGGCGTGCAATATGCGCTGCGCGAGTTTTTCCGTCACAGCGAAGATGCGGCGCAGGCGGGGCTGTCTGGCGGGTTGGATGGCAAGCGCGTTGTGGTGCAGGGCTTGGGCAATGTGGGCTATCACGCGGCGAAGTTCCTGTCGGAAGAAGACGGTGCCAAGGTCATCGCCATCATCGAACGCGACGGGGCCTTGGTGACGGATGCCGGGCTCGACGTCGAAGATGTGCGCCAATGGATGAACGCCAATGGCGGCTTGCTGGCGGGCTATCCGCGCGCCACGCATCTGCCGGGCGGGGCGGCGGCATTGGAGATGGAGTGTGACATCTTGATCCCCGCGGCGCTGGAAGGGGTGATCAACCTTGGCAATGCCGCGCGGATCAAAGCACCGCTGATCGTCGAGGCGGCGAATGGCCCGATCACTTACGGTGCCGATGCGATCTTGCGCGAAAGGGGCTGTGTGATCATCCCTGACATGTATGCCAATGCGGGCGGGGTGACGGTGTCTTACTTTGAATGGGTCAAGAACCTGTCGCATATCCGCTTTGGCCGCATGCAGCGCCGCGCCGAGGAAGGGCGCTCGCGCATGCTGGTGCAAGAGTTGGAGCGGTTGTCTGCGGATCAGAATCTGGGCTGGCAGTTGACACCCGATTTCAAGAAACAGTTCCTGCAAGGGTCAGACGAGTTGGCATTGGTGCGGTCGGGCCTCGATGACACCATGCGCACGGCCTATCAGGCGATGCGCGAAATCTGGCACGGGCGGCCCGAAGTGGGCGATCTGCGGGTGGCGGCCTATATCGTGTCGATCAGCCGGATTGCCGCAACCTACAAGTCGAAAGGGCTGTAGGCCGGTTTCATCCTGGCTTGAATATCAGGCCGGGATTTCGGGAGTCCGGCCAGCCGGAGGCACCTGCAACACGGGCAGGAAGCCTCCGGCGGGGATATTTGGACCAATGTGAACGGGCGCGGCGCGGCAAGGCTTGCGACACCGATTGTCGCAGATGGCACAGCCATTGCGGTTTGGCTGTTGAATAAGCAAGACAAAGCGGGTTCACTCCCGTTCGAATATGGGGGCTTGCGCATGCGCTATTCCGGTTTGAAGGTGATCACCGAGGGGCTTTTCGGCAACACGGGCTGGAAACCGGCTTGGCGCGATCCGGTCCCCAAGGCCGAATATGACGCCATCATCATTGGTGGCGGCGGGCACGGGCTGGCCACGGCCTATTATCTGGCGAAAAACCACGGGCTGACCAACATTGCGGTGTTGGAGAAGGGCTATCTGGGCGGTGGCAACATCGGGCGCAACACCACGATCGTGCGGGCCAATTACTACATGCCGGGGAACAGCGAGTTTTACAGCCATTCCCTGAAGCTGTGGGAGGGGTTGGAGGCCGAGTTGAACTACAACGTCATGCATTCCCAACGCGGGCAGCTGGTGCTGTGCCATTCCGACGGGCAGCGCGATTCTCTGGCGCGGCGCGGCAATGCGATGATCAATCAAGGCGATGATGCGGAACTGTGGTCGCGCGAGCAGGTCCGCGATTTCGCGCCCTATCTGGATTATGAGCAGACGCGCTTTCCGATCTATGGCGGTTTGATGCACAAGCGCGGCGGCACCGCGCGCCACGATGCCGTGGCTTGGGGCTATGCGCGCGGGGCAGACCGGCGCGGCGTCGATCTGATCCAGAACTGCGAAGTTACCGGAATTGATATTGTCGACGGGGTTGTGCAGGGCGTGCAGACCACGCGCGGGGCGATCCGGGCGAAAAAGGTCGGCATGGTGGTGGCGGGGCGGTCGTCTCAGGTCGCGGCGATGGCGGGGATGCGGTTGCCGATTGAGTCCCATGTGCTGCAGGCTTTTGTCACCGAAGGGCTGAAGCCGATCATTGACTCGGTGATCTCTTTCGGGATGGGGCATTTCTACATCAGCCAGTCCGACAAGGGCGGTCTGGTCTTCGGCGGAGACATCGATTTCTATTCCAGCTACGCCGCGCGCGGCAACCTACCGATGGTCGAGCATGTGATGGAGGCGGGGATGACCTTGATGCCGATGATTGGCCGCGCCAAGGTTTTGCGGTCCTGGGGCGGGATCATGGACATGACGCCGGACGGGTCGCCTATCATCGACAAGACCCATATCCAGGGGCTGTTTGTGGACGCGGGCTGGAACTATGGCGGCTTCAAGGCAGCGCCTGCGTCGGGCTGGTGCATGGCGCATCTGATGGCGACCGGGGAAAGCCACGAGGTTGCCAAGCGCTTTCGTCTGGACCGGTTCCGCACCGGCCATGTGATGGACGAAGAAGGCACCGGCAGCCAACATAACCTGCACTAGGGGAGAGAGACATGCGTATACCTTGCCCCATCTGCGGCAGCCGCGACCGGCGGGAGTTTTACTATTATGGCACCGAAGATTATCTGAACCGGCCTACGGATCAGGGCACGGTCGAAGACTTGGACAACCATCTGTTCCTGCGCGACAATCCGGCAGGTGTCACGCGGGATGTCTGGTATCACGAGATGGGCTGCACCGCTTGGATGATCGTCACCCGCAACACCATCACGCATGAGGTTCTGGGGTCAGAACTGGTCGCGCACCGCAAGAAGGGGGCCCAAGCATGAGGATTGAGGGCAAGGGGTTGATCGACCGCACCAAGCCGGTGGGGTTCCGGTTTGATGGCAAGAGCTATCAGGGTTTCAAGGGCGACACTTTGGCTTCGGCGCTGCTGGCCAATGGCGTGAAACTGGTGGGGCGCAGCTTCAAGTATCACCGCCCGCGTGGGGTTTTGACGGCCGGGTCGGAAGAGCCGAACGCGATGGTCGAAATCTTGGGGGCGGCCAATCAGACGCCCAATGTACGGGCGACTGTGCAAGAGATTTTCGAGGGGTTGAACGCGCGCAGCCAGAACCGCTGGCCGTCGTTGCGCTTCGATCTGATGGCGGTGAATGATCTGGTGTCGCCGTTTCTGTCGGCGGGGTTTTACTACAAGACCTTCATGTGGCCGCGCGCCTTCTGGGAAAGCCTGTACGAGCCGATCATCCGGCGCGCGGCGGGGCTTGGCAGCCTGTCGGGCAAGCATGACGAGGGGCATTACGAAAAGGCCTTTGCGTTCTGCGATCTGCTGGTGGTGGGCGCTGGGCCTGCGGGGCTGATGGCGGCGCTGACGGCGGCGCGGTCGGGCGCCGATGTGATCTTGTGCGAGGAAGACCGGTTGCTGGGCGGGCGGTTGCTGTCGGATGACGCATTGCTGGATGGGCAGCCTGCCAGTGCTTGGTTGGCGGCGGTCGAGGCGGAACTGGCCAGCCTGCCCAATGTGCGGATCATGCGGCGCACCACGGTGACGGGGGCCTATGACGGCGGGCAATTCTCGGCGCTGGAGCGGGTGGGGTTGCACAAATCGGCGCGGCCCTATTTGCCGCGCGAATGTTTCTGGCGGATAACGGCGGCGCGGACGGTGCTGGCGGCCGGGGCGTTGGAGCGGTCGATTGCCTTTCCGATGAACGACCGTCCGGGGATCATGCTGGCATCGGCTGTGCAAACCTATCTGCACAAGTTCGGCGTGGTGCCGGGGCAACGGGTGACGCTGTTTGCCAACAACGACGGCGCGCGGGCAGTGGCGCGGCAATTGATGGCGGCGGGCGTGCCGGTGGTGGCCATTCTGGACAGCCGCCCAGAGGCCAGCGCGGTTGAAGATTGCCCGGTTTATGTCGGCGCACAGGTGACGGACACCAAGGGCCGGCTTGGGTTGCGCTCAATTTCCGGCACCCATGCGGCGGGGGTGTTTCAGTTGGAGACTGACCTGCTGGCGGTGTCTGGCGGCTGGAATCCGACGCTGCACCTGACCTGCCACCTGAACGGGCGGCCGCGCTGGGATGCCGGAATTGCAGGATTTGTGCCGTCCGAGGGGGCGGTGCCGAATTTGGTGGCCGTTGGCGCTTGTGCGGGGGAGTTCACCACGCTGGGCTGTTTGCAAGCCGGGGCGGCGGCGGCGGGGCAGGCCCTGCGGGCGCTGGGCCGGGCGGTGACGGATGTGTCGGTGCCGACAGCCGAAGGGCTGCCCTATGCGATCACGCCGTTGTGGCAGGTGAAGGGGAAGGGTCGGGCCTGGCTCGATTTCGCCAATGACGTGACCACCAAGGATGTGAAGCTGGCCGCACAGGAAGGCTATCGCTCGGTCGAGCATATGAAGCGCTACACCACGCAAGGCATGGCGCCGGATCAGGGCAAGAATTCCAACGTCGGCGCGTTGGCGGTGCTGGCAGATACCACGGGGCGCGGGATACCCGAGACGGGGACGACCACCTTCCGCCCGCCGTTCATCCCGACGTCGATTGCGGCGATGGGGGCCGGGGGCCGGGGTGCGGGCTTTGCGCCGCAGCGGTTCATGACCTCTGATCAGGCCAGCCGCGACCGCGGCGCGCCGATGATCGAGGCGGGGCTGTGGTACCGGCCCAGCTATTTCCCCAAACCGGGCGAGACGACCTGGCGCGAGTCTTGTGATCGCGAGATCGGGTTCGTGCGCGAGGCGGTGGGGGTCTGCGATGTGTCCACCCTTGGCAAGATCGACATTCAGGGCCGCGATGCGGCGCGATTCCTGGACTTGGTTTACACCAACACCTTCAGCACCTTGCCCGTGGTTCGGGTGCGCTATGGGTTGATGCTGCGGTCCGATGGCTATGTGCTGGACGATGGCACCACGGCGCGGCTGGGGGAGCATCATTTTCTGATGACCACCACCACGGCGGCGGCGGGTCTGGTGATGCGGCATCTGGATTTCGTGCATCAAAGCGAATGCGCGGATTGGGATGTGCGGTTTGTTTCGGTGACGGAATCCTGGGCGCAGTTTGCGGTGGCCGGGCCCAAGGCGCGGGCGCTGCTGAACGGCTATCTCAATCAGCCGATCGAGGATTTCCCGTTCATGGCGGTGGGGACTGTGCAGATTGGCTCGGTGCTGGCGCGGTTGTTCCGCATCTCATTCTCGGGCGAAGAGGGCTATGAGGTCGCGGTGCCGACACGATTTGGCGAGGCGTTGTTCCGCGATCTGGTGGCGCGGGCCGAAACCATGGGCGGCGGGCCATATGGGATGGAAGCGCTGAACGTCTTGCGGATCGAAAAGGGCTTTATCACCCATGCCGAAATTCACGGGCGGGTGACGGCCTATGACATCGGCATGGAAAAGATGGTGTCGGGCAAGAAAGACTGCATCGGCAAGCTGGCCGCCGCGCGGCCGGGGATGCTTGGCCCGGACCGCGAGCAGATGGTCGGCATCCGGCCTTTGGGGCCCGAGGCGATCACTTCCGGCGCGCATTTGTTCGTGCCGGGCAAGGACCTGACCCGGGTGAACAGCAGCGGCTATACCACGTCGGTCGGCTACTCGCCGATGTTCGGCAAATATCTGGCGCAGGGGTTCCTGACCAACGGGCGCGCCCGGATCGGAGAGCGTATCCGCGTGATCGACCGTCTGCGCGGCATCGACGTGCTGGCCGAGGTATGTGATCCGGTGTTCCACGACAAGGATGGAGGGAAGTTGCGTGCCTGAATTGATCGCAAAAACGGCGCTTGAAGGGCGCAAACCGCTGATCGTGGCGGGGACCACCTTGTCACAGGTTGATCCGGGGATGGTCACCTCCATCGCGCTTTATCCGGGACAAGACAAAGCTGTGGCCAAGGCGTTGAAACCCTTGGGGCTTGGGTTCCCGGCGGTGAATTCCTTCGCGTCCAAAGGCGGCGCGACCATCTTGTGGACGGGCCGTGATCAGGCCTTTCTGATCGGAGCGGCTTGCCCGGAGATGGGCGCGGCGGCGGCGGTGACAGACCAATCGGGTGGCTGGGTGACGCTGTCTTTGGACGGGCCAGAGGCTTGCGCGGCGCTGATGCGCTATGTGCCGCTGGATTTGCGTCTGACGGCGTTTCCTGTGGGGTCTGCGGTGCGGACGCCGTTTTACCACATGTCGATGGTGCTGATGCGTGTTTCCGATCAGGGATTTCAGATGATGCTGTTCCGGTCGATGGCGCGCACGGCCTGGCACGAGGTTGAGGTGGCGCTGCGGACGCTGGCCGCGCGGGCGGCGTGATGCTGACCAATGCCGATCTGGTGGAACTGACCGCGTTTCGGCGTGAGTTGCACCGCTTTCCCGAAGTTTCGGGAGAGGAACGCGCCACGGCAGACCGGGTCACGGCTGCCCTGCGCGCTCTTGCGGCGGATCAGATCGTCACCGGGCTGGGTGGTCATGGCGTGGCTGCGGTGTTCAATGGCGCAGCCGACGGCCCGACCGTGATGTTCCGCGCCGAGTTGGACGCGCTGCCGATCTTTGAGATTTCTGACGCCCCGCACCGCTCTACCGTCACCGGGCGGGGGCATCTTTGCGGTCACGACGGCCACATGACCCTGCTGATGGGTCTGGCCCGTCTGATGGCGCGCAACCGCCCCGCAAAAGGCCGGGTGGTGCTGATGCTCCAACCTGCGGAAGAAGACGGCGCGGGCGCGGCGGCTGTGGTGGCCGATCCCCGGTTTGCCACTTTGCGCCCCGATTGGGCCTTTGCCATTCACAACATGCCGGGACTGGCCTTTGGCCATTCGGCGCTGACATCCGGCGTTGTGAACTGTGCCTCACAGGGGCTGAAAATCACCCTGTCGGGCAAAACCGCGCATGCATCGCAGCCCGAGGCGGGGCTGTCGCCGGCGCTGGCGCTGTCGCGGTTGATCCCGGCGCTGGGCGCGCTGGGGCAGGGCGGGCCGCTGTCGCCTGACTACCGCCTTGTCACCCTGACCCACGCATGTCTGGGCGAGGCGGCCTTTGGCATCGCGCCGGGTGCGGCCGAAATCTGGGCCACCCTGCGCACCATTTCTGATGATAGGATGGCCGCTCTGCGCAATGCTGCAATCGATTTGGTGCAAGCCGAGGCCCGCGCCCATGGCCTGAGCGTCACCTTCTCCCATCACGACGATTTCGCGGCTTCGGTGAACGATGTTGCGGCCACCAATCAGCTGGAAAAGGCATTGGACGGGTTAAACCTGCCGCATGACCAAGGCGATCTGCCGATGCGCGCGTCCGAAGATTTCGGGCGCTTCGGTCAGCACGGCACAAGGTCCGCCATGCTGTTTCTGGGCGCGGGCGCGGGTCACGCCGCCCTGCACAACCCCGATTACGACTTCCCCGATGATCTGATCCCGATCGGCGTGCGGATATTCCACCGGGTCTTGCGTAACCTGCTGGGCTAAAGCGTCTGTTTTCGTTGAAACACGCATTTTTCCGGGGGAAACAACCTTGGGGGGCAGGCGCAGACGGCCCCTGCCTGAATGCAGCGCGCGCTGCCACTGGACAGGCTCAATCTTAGCACCGATATAACTAGGTATGAGCCTGCCACCCGGATTCCTTGAAGACCTGCGCACCCGCGTCTCGCTGTCCTCTGTTGTGGGCAGGAAAGTCACTTGGGACGCGCGCAAGTCCAATCAGGGTAAGGGCGACATGTGGGCGCCTTGCCCGTTCCATCAGGAAAAATCGGCGTCCTTCCATGTCGATGACCGGAAGGGATTCTATTACTGTTTCGGCTGCCATGCAAAAGGCGACGCTGTCACCTTCATCAAGGAAACCGAGAATCTGGGTTTCATGGAGGCGGTGGAGGTGTTGGCGCGGGAGGCTGGCATGCCGATGCCCGCGCGTGATCCGCGCGCCGCCCAAGTCGCCGACCGCCGCAGTCAGCTGGTCGCGGTGATGGACGAGGCGGTGAAGTGGTTTCGGCTGCAACTGCGCACCTCTGCCGCCGCCGACGCCCGTGCCTATTTGCTGAAACGCGGATTGTCGGTTGAGGCGCAGGACCGCTGGGACATCGGCTTTGCGCCAGACAGTCGTCAGGGCCTCTATCTGGCGCTGCGGCAAAAGGGCGTGGCTGATGATCTGATCGTGGCCTCCGGGGTCTGCGCCACGCCCGACGATGGTGGCCCACCTTACGACCGCTTTCGCGGCCGCATCATTTTCCCGATCCGCGATGGCCGGGGCCGGGCGATTTCCTTGGGCGGCCGTGCGATGGCGGCCGATGCGCGGGCGAAATACCTGAACGGTCCCGAAACCGAACTCTTCGACAAGGGCCGCAATCTGTACAACCATGCCCCGGCGCGAGAGGCTTCGGGCAAGGGCGCGGCACTGATTGTGGCCGAAGGCTATATGGACGTGATTGCCCTGTCCGAGGCCGGGTTCAAGGCGGCCGTCGCGCCTCTTGGCACCGCCGTGACCGAAGATCAGTTGCGCCTGATGTGGCGCATCCATGATGAGCCGATCATCGCGCTGGATGGTGACACGGCGGGCATTCGGGCAGCACTGCGGGTGATTGATCTGGCTTTGCCGCTGCTGGAGGCGGGCAAGGGCCTGCGCTTTGCGGTGATGCCGGGGGGGATGGACCCCGACGATCTGCTCAAATCCCAAGGGGCTGCGGCGATGAAGGCGGTGTTGGACGGGGCTGTGCCCATGGTCAAACTGCTGTGGCAGCGCGAGATCGAGGGACGCAGTTTCGACAGCCCCGAACGCAAGGCGGCCTTAGACAAATCCTTGCGCGCGCATCTCAAACGCATCACTGATCCGTCGATCCGCACCCATTACGGCGAAGACATCAAACAGTTGCGGTTGGACCTGTTCGGGCAGGGCGTGCGCCCTTTCAAGCCTTACACCCCGCGCGCGCCGGGGCAAAAAGGGCGGTTTGGACCTGCCATTGAACTGCCGCCCGTGGCCTCGACCAAAGGTTCGGCACTCGCCACGGGGACAACCCGCATGGACGAACATCTGCGTGAGGCGGTCATTCTGGCCACTTTGATCGTGCATCCCGGTCTGATCCGGCGGTTCGAATCAGCGCTTGAACGGGTGGTGATGACCCATGACGACCATGCCGATCTGCGCCGGATTTTGCTGGCGCACCGCGATGATGATGCGGCCCGTCTGCACGGTTTGATCGCAGAACAAGCGCCCGCTGCTCTTGCGGCTCTGATGGCGCGCCCCCATGTGGCTATTGCGCCACCCGTGCGCAACCACGCTGATACCGACCTTGCGACCCTGTGTCTGGCCGAGGAATTGGCCAAACTTGACGCCCATCGCGGCGCGCGGCGCGAGATTGAAGAGGCGGTTGAGGATATGTCAGGACTGGCCGACGAAGGGCTGACGTGGCGGCTGACCCAAGCCGCTGCGGCACGCCACAAGGCCGACCACCCCGACCGCGAAGACGCCGCCGATTTGGGCGAAGATCGAACTGCTCTGTCAAACCATCTGCAAAGCTTGATAGATGGCAAGGTATGGGTGAAGAAAAGCCACTGATTCGGCTTTCCCTCGCCGTGATTCGCGTTATTGATTCGTTTGCTTGCGCCTGATTCGACCAAACTCGACCTGTAAGGAGCTACCATGGCCGCCAAAGACACCGACGATGGCAAACCCGAAGGCGAAGAGGCCGATGTATCGCTGGATATGAGCCAAGCCGCGGTCAAGAAGATGATCGCCGACGCCCGCGAGCGCGGCTACATCACCTATGATCAGCTGAACAACGTGATGCCGCCCGAACAGGTGTCGTCCGAACAGATCGAAGACGTCATGTCGATGCTGTCCGAAATGGGCATCAACGTCATTGAGGACGAAGAACTGGAAGAGGGCGAGGCCCCGGTCGGCGGCGATCTGGTGGAAACCGGATCGGGCGCCCGCGATGTGGCCGTTGTCACCACGACAACCGAGGCGCTGGACCGAACCGACGACCCGGTGCGGATGTACCTGCGCGAGATGGGCTCTGTCGAATTGCTGTCGCGCGAAGGCGAGATCGCGATTGCCAAGCGCATCGAGGCCGGCCGCAACACGATGATCGCGGGCCTGTGCGAAAGCCCGCTGACCTTTCAGGCCATCATCATCTGGCGCGACGAACTTTTGTCCGAAGACATCCTGCTGCGCGATGTGATCGACCTTGAGGCCACCTTCGGGCGGTCTTTGGACGGCGAAGAGGGTCTGGTTGGTGCCGATCTGGAAGGTGTCGATCTGGATGCCGCAGCCCCGCGCCGCGCGGGTGGCGATGAGCCGGAACTGGACGCCGATGGCAACCCGTTGATGCGCAGCGATGACGACGACGACGAAGATGATGGCGCGTCGATGTCGCTGGCTGCGATGGAGGCGGCGCTGAAGCCGAAGGTTCTGGAAACGCTGGACCTGATCGCGCGCGACTACACCAAGCTTGCCGAAATGCAGGATTTGCGGATGTCGGCGACGCTGTCGGAAAAGTCGCGATTCTCGGCCACCGAAGAATCCGCCTATCAGAAATTGCGCAGTGAAATCGTGGTTTTGGTGAACGAGCTTCACCTTCACAACAACCGCATTGAAGCGCTGATCGACCAACTTTACGGCATCAACCGCAAGATCATGGCAATCAACTCGGGCATGGTAAAGCTGGCCGATGCGGCGCGGATCAACCGCCGCGAGTTCATCGACGAGTATCAAGGCTACGAGCTGGACCCGACATGGCTGGACCGCATGGCCTCGAAGGCCGGGCGCGGCTGGCAGGCGTTGCTGGAACGGTCACGCGAAAAGGTTGAAGACTTGCGCGCTGAAATGGCGACGGTCGGCACTTATATTGGCGTCGACATCTCCGAATTCCGTCGGATCGTGAATCAGGTTCAGAAGGGCGAAAAAGAAGCCCGTCAGGCCAAAAAGGAAATGGTCGAGGCGAACCTGCGTCTGGTGATCTCGATTGCGAAAAAATACACCAACCGCGGCCTGCAATTCCTTGATTTGATTCAGGAAGGCAACATCGGCCTGATGAAGGCGGTTGATAAATTCGAATACCGTCGCGGTTACAAATTCTCGACCTATGCGACGTGGTGGATCAGGCAGGCGATCACGCGGTCAATTGCCGACCAAGCCCGCACCATCCGCATTCCGGTGCATATGATCGAGACGATCAACAAGCTGGTCCGCACGGGCCGGCAGATGCTGCACGAAATCGGCCGCGAACCGACACCCGAGGAATTGGCCGAAAAGCTGCAGATGCCTTTGGAAAAAGTGCGCAAGGTGATGAAGATCGCCAAAGAGCCGATTTCCTTGGAAACCCCGATTGGCGACGAAGAAGACAGCCAGCTTGGTGATTTCATCGAGGATAAAAACGCCATCCTGCCGCTGGATTCGGCCATTCAGGAGAACTTGAAAGAGACGACCACCCGGGTTCTGGCTTCGCTGACCCCGCGCGAAGAACGCGTGCTGCGGATGCGGTTCGGCATCGGCATGAACACCGACCATACGCTGGAAGAAGTGGGGCAGCAGTTTTCGGTGACACGCGAGCGGATCCGGCAGATCGAGGCCAAGGCGCTGCGGAAGTTGAAACATCCGAGCAGGAGCAGGAAGTTGCGGAGTTTCCTGGATCAGTGAGGTCGCTGATTGAAACACTCCATTGAGCCGAACAAGGCACTGAGGCAACTGGCACTGTTGGCAATTTCTATTGTGATTGTCGGAGTTGTTCCAGCGCTGGCAAAAATAGTGGGGTTTCAGTTCTTACCCTCTGTGCAATGGTACAACAAAAGCATGTGGCTTGCGTGGTGCGTCGGTGCCTTTTCTGGTGCTATTTTCACGTTAATCATTGCGAGAGAGCGCGCACGCGAAGAGCCAGATGGCTTGTCGCTCAAGTCCTTTGGCGTAGTCCTGTTTTCTCCATTCTTCTTTGGAATAATCGGAATGGATGCCGTATCTGTTGGTTTCCCGATGCTTTATACGTCGGTTTTCGGAATGCAGGGCGAACATCAGTATGTTGTTGAGCGGGCCGTAGGGTTCAGCGACCGAAAATGCCCGAATAAGATTGAACTGCGTGAGACGCCACTCATGTACGACACGCTCTGCGGGGCCTCTGAGGAATTCCGAAACCAATTAGAGCCGGGGATGCACTTGGTCGTTTTTGGTCGAAGTTCGCAATTCGGAGTCTTTGTCGTAAAGGCGAGTAAGCCATAGGATGGGTGCAACCCAAAACTCCACCATGGTGACTTGCACCCACCTCCCGCCCACAAATGGTGAGTGACACAAAGCACCCTACGCTTGATCTTCTGTACGCAATCACGTACATTCACTTCATGAAAACCCTCTCCTCCACCGACCTCCGCGCCAACCTCTCCGCTGTGATGGACCGCGTGAATGATGATCATGAACCGGTCATCGTCACCCGCGCCAAGGGGCGGCCTGTGGTTATGGTGTCGTTGGAGGACTGGGCCAGCATGGATGAAACCACATATCTGCTGGCCAGCCCGGCCAATAAGGCGGCTTTGATTGCGGCGCTGGCGGATGCCGAAGCAGGGCGCGGGGTGGTCAAGACCATGGCAGAGCTTGAGGCGTTGGCGCGCGAGTGAACCTTGTCTTCCGCCCCACCGCTTGGGAGCAATTCCTGTATTGGCAGGAAACCGACAAAGCGATGGCACGCAAAATCAACGGCTTGATCAAGGAATGCCTGCGCCATCCGTTTGAAGGCACGGGCAAACCCGAACCCTTGAAGGGCGACTTGTCCGGCTATTGGTCCCGACGCATCGACCGGGAGCATCGTTTGGTCTACCGAGCGACCGCCACCGATCTTGAGATCATCCAATGCCGTTATCACTACTGAATATTGGTAGGTCCAGAGGGACTCCAACCCTTGATCACGTTATTAAAATCAATGACTTACGTTACATTCTGGCACTTGAGACATGATGTGATGTCTCGATCCGATCCTGAACAAATCGCGCCATGAAGCGCAAGTGAACCCGAACAGGCCGGCGATGATCAAGAACGGCTCAACCAAGCTGCCGCTGGACCGGGTGCCGAGCGTTGCCAAGCCACTGGAGTGCGACCCGAAGCTGTTGTTCAAGCTGGCCCTGGAACAACTCGGTGGTGCCACCACGGCCCTTGCCTGCCGAGGCGATCTTCGGCACCATCGGCACGCACTATGAGGTCGTGTGTCTTGAAGAGATCCACGAGGCCTCTGGCCAGTCGGAACCCACCTTGACGGCGCGCAACTGTACGGCGCTACGCGCGGTGTTTGGCAAAAGAGCGTCGCCGATGCAGGCGGTGTCGCCGTGACTGGTTTCAGGCTGCCGTCGGATCAACCTATCAGCCAGAACGAAAAAGCGTGGATCGATTTTCTGCGGCTGGTGTCAAGCGACAGTGATCCTGTTCTTGCGCTACGATGTGTGCAGACCATGCGTCGATTGATTGAGGACCAAGTGTTTGAGAAATGGCAGTAAGTGACCCCATCCAGATATGAAACGCTTGTCCTGTTCCTTGCCATACTCAATGCCGCCGCTAGGCCGACGCGTGACAATCCGGCGCTGAAAGAGGTGACGGATTGGCTGGCTGCAGAGGGGTTTGGTTGGCAGGTCTGCTGTACCTTTCAACCCGGATCGGTCGACTTTGGCAGGGGCCGCCGCATGATCCTTATCGATGCGCCCTATGAACTTGGATCTCTCAGCCTATAACGTAAGCGGCGTCTGCGGCCCATTGAATTTTCGGTTGCATTCAGCGGTTTTGGCAGTTGGACCTAGGCCGATGGGCTCGTCGGGGAGTCCCGGATGAGCTCATTATGATGCTTTGACTGGCGGGATGTGGGCCCACGGCATCAGGG
>CAMAQR010000047.1 GCA_945860375.1 Pseudorhodobacter antarcticus | reverse complement strand
GCGTCCCCCGTCTGGTCGTAGACAACGTAGTTGTTCCCCGCGCTCGGCAGCTTCTCGGGTTCCAGCGTCCGCTGAAAGTCGTTGTCGATCACAGAAACAGACAGCGATGAACTCAAACCATCGAAAACTGCGTCCAATGACGCAAAGCTCAAAGAAATGGGGGAAGAAACAGTTCCCTCGATCAGCAGATCATCCACCGCTTGAAAGCTGATTGTTTGTACAGAAAACCAGTTCGTAGTAGTGAAGCTAAATATTCTAGGAGTGATTGTGCCGTCCTGCCAAACTAGTTCCGCGGAGAGGGCGACCTCAACGCTTACGTCGAATGCAGGTGCTGTGGAAAGTACTAAGGAAAATGACGTTGTACCGTCTTCGGTGAACTGCCAAGGGGAAACACTGGGTTGCGTTAGGTACAAGCTACTCATTCAGGTGACCTCCAACGATATCCTAAGCTAATTCTCAAGCAGGTCAGGGCCTTTTTTCTGTAGATGCAAGGTTATCCTCTATCATTTAGGTTGGCCTTGTAGCAAGCCGCGATTCGAACTGAGGCGCTTGGAGTGGCGTGATCCCCGTACGGCGTGCACGCAAGTGACGTGCGACGAATTCGGCGCGGTCTGCGCCATGGCGCAGAAAATCCACTTATCCAATCTGTTCAGTTTTCCCGAGCCACCTCTACGCAACTATGTGATTATCGGCAAGTTTGGGCGTCATACCCAACAGACCAGTCTTGTCAATTGACGGTTGTTGTGCGTCCCCGCAACCAAATCCAAGAAACGTCGCAAAGACTTAAATGCTAAGTCTTTCGCTTGATCAGAGGCGATCGCAAAACGAGTGAACGCCACGTCAACGTTTGACGAGTCCCCTTTGAAAAGTGGGGCAGTTGACTACGGTCGCCCCGGGCAATCTGGCCGTCGCGAAAGCCCCGCTTTGTGAAGGCGCCACAGCAAGACATCAAACCGATCTTGCCCAAAGAACACTTCACCGGCAAAGACCATCGTGGGCACGCCCCAGTGGCCTGCCGCGCGCAACAGGGCGTCATGTTTTGCCAGCTGGGTATCAAAGTGCGCCGGGTCGGCGGCGACCGCAGCTTCCAGTTCCGCCAGATCAAGCCCAGCCCGCCCCGCTGCCTGCGCCAGATGATCGCCGCTGTCCCAACCTGTGACGGTTCCATCCCACAGCAGGCGCGACACTTCGTCGGCAAAGGTCAGCCCTTGGCCGCGTTCGGTCGCTGCAATGCCCAAGCGGCCAAGGCGTGTGGCCAAGGGTTGGTGGTGCGCGATGGCCAAAGTGACGGGGTCCTGGCTGATCGGGTCGGGGATTGGTCTGCGAAGGGCCATGCCCTGAAATGCCGCCGCCCGCGCACTGTCGGCCATGAAATAGGGGCGGGCCAGCGGGTCCATCCGGGCGAAATAAGCCGGATTGCGGATTGCGGCGGGATGCACGACGCGCAGATCGATTGCAACGTCGAAGTCGCGCTGCAAGTCGATGATCCTTGGCAACAGGATATAGGAATAGGGGCTGCGAAACGACCAGTAAAGATCAATCGTGAGCGTCATCTTTGTCCCCTTTTCCATGGTCTGCCTTTCGATGCTAACATCCGCCCAGGACCAATTGCACCCGCGCGCGCCTGCAAGCAGTTATGCTGATCGGGCATAACTGAAATCCCCAGAAGGTGGCTTCTGCCGCGATGGGCCTTCTGCGTCTTCTGTAGGGCAAGTAACAAAGGCTCGATGATGCGCTACGAAACCTCTGACGACAGCGACGAAATCCGCGAGATACGGCTGGCGGTGCAGCGCCTTTGCGGACAGTTCCCTGGCAGTTACTGGCGCAAACTTGACCGGGAGGCCGCCTATCCCACGGAATTTGTCACGGCGCTGACCGACGCGGGCTATCTTTCGGTACTGATCCCCGAAGCCTATGGCGGTGCCGGGTTGACCTTAAGCGCGGCGGCGGCGGTGCTGGAGGAGATTCAGAAAGCCGGGGCCAATGGTGCGGCCTGTCACGCGCAGATGTATATCATGGGCAGCCTGCTGCGGCATGGGTCGGACGAGCAAAAGATCCGCTATCTGCCGCAGATCGCGAGCGGTGCGCTGCGGCTGCAGGCTTTTGCCGTGACGGAACCGGGCAGCGGGACCGACACGACATCGATCACCACTTTTGCCGAAAAGCGCGGCGATCATTACGTGGTCAACGGGCAAAAGGTCTGGACCAGCCGAGCCGAACACTCGGATCTGATGCTGCTTTTGGCCCGAACCACGCCCAAGGACAAGATCGCCAAGCGGACCGAGGGCCTGTCGGTTTTTATCGTTGACATGAAGCAGGCGCTGGCCGCGGGCATGACGATCCGCCCGATCCGTACCATGATGAATCACTCTACCACTGAGGTGTTCTTTGACAACGTGAAGGTGCCTGCCGAAAACCTGATCGGCGAAGAGGGCAAGGGCTTTCGCTACATCCTGTCCGGCATGAACGCCGAACGGATTCTGATCGCGGCCGAATGTATCGGTGACGCCAAGTGGTTCATCGCCAAAGCCACCGCCTATGCCAACGAACGCAAGGTGTTTGGCCGCCCGATTGGCCAGAACCAAGGGGTGCAGTTCCCCATCGCCAAGGCTTACGCCCAGATGCGTGCGGCTGAGTTGATGGTGAAACACGCTGGCCAATTGTTCGAGGCGGGCCGCGACTGCGGCGCAGAGGCGAACATGGCCAAGATGCTGGCGGCAGAGGCATCCTGGGCCGCCGCCGAGGCTTGCGTGCAGACGCATGGCGGTTATGGCTTTGCCGAGGAATACGACATCGAGCGCAAGTTCCGCGAGGCGCGCCTGTATCAGGTGGCGCCGATTTCGACCAACCTGATCTTGTCCCATTTGGCAGAGCATGTGCTTGGCCTGCCAAGGTCCTATTGAGATGGCGGGACCGTTGACCGGGCTTCTGGTGGTGGCCATTGAACAAGCCGTGGCCGCACCCGCTTGCACGGTACGGCTGGCCGATGCGGGTGCGCGGGTGATCAAGATTGAACGCGACTCCGGTGATACTGCCCGCCAGTATGACCGCGCCGTCCACGGCACCAGCGCTTATTTCGCCTGGCTGAACCGAGGCAAGCAAAGTGCAGTTCTTGACATAAAGGCCGAGCCTGACCGTGCCGTGGTTGAGGCGATGGTGACACAGGCGGATGTCTTTGTGCAGAATCTAGCCCCCGGTGCAGCCGCGCGGTTGGGGCTGGGCGCGGCTGATCTGGTGGCGCGTTATCCCCGTCTGATCGCGGTGGATATCGTGGGCTACGGCCAAGATACCCCCGCCCGTGACATGCGCGCCTATGACATGCTGATTCAGGCCGAAAGCGGTCTGTGTTCGGTGACAGGCACGGCGGAAACCCCGGTCAAGGTGGGCGTTTCCCTTGCCGATGTCACCACGGGCATGACCGCCCACGCCGCCGTGCTGGAGGCGTTGCTGGAACGCGGGCTGACCGGGCAGGGCAAGGCGATAGAGATTGCCATGTTCGACACCATGGCCGACCTGATGTCAGTGCCCTTGCTGCACTACGACTACGCCCAGCGCGACACGCCACGCGTGGGCCTGCGGCATGCGGCGATCTACCCCTACGGTGCATATGCTTGCGCCGATGGTGAGGTGGTGGCGGTCGTACAATCGCCGCAAGAGTGGGTGCGGTTCTGCGCCATGGTCTTGCAGCGGCCTGACCTGACCATTGATCCGCGCTTTGCCAACAACCCGGACCGTGTCGTCAACCGGGTGGCGCTGGATGCCATCATCGACCCGATATTCGCGGCCCAGACCCAAGCCGGAATGATCGCCGTACTGGAAGCCGCAGACCTGCCATGGTCGCGGGTCAGCACTGTGGCCGACCTGTCCGCACACCCCGCCTTGCGCCTGATGCAGGGAACCGTGGCGGGGGGCAGCTTTAGGGGTCCCATATCACCATTGCGGCGCGACTTGGTGCCGGGGCCTGTCCCGGAACTTGGGCAACACACCGACCTGATCCGGGCGGAGTTTGCCAGATGACCGAAACCTCCCTCGACATCGAACACCTGCGCCAATGGATAGGCCGGACCGAGACGGCGGAGGACACCGTTTCGGTGCGACTGGTTGCGGGTTATCTGGCGGTTCTGGACGATCTCAAACCCGACCTTGAGGCTGGAGAAGCGGCACCCTTAGCCATCCACTGGTGCCTCGCACCAGCCACGCGCCCCATGTCGCAGCTTGGACTGGACGGGCATCCCAAACGTGGCGGCCTGCTGCCGCCGGTGCCGCTGCCGCATCGGATGTGGGCGGGCGGGCAGATCGATCTGCGCGGGCGTTTACATGTCGGTGACGTGGTCACGCGGCGATCGACCGTCCGTGATGTGGTGATGAAAACCGGGCGCAGCGGGGAACTGTGCTTTGTAACGGTGGACCACGCATTCACCGGGTCACAGGGGCTGGTGCTGAACGAAAGGCATGACATCGTCTACCGTGGCCCGCGCAACCCGGACGCCCCGGCCCCGGCGATCCCGCAGGCGCCCAAGGCGAGTTGGTCCTATAGCGTCATGGCCGATCCGGTGCTGCTGTTTCGCTATTCCGCCATCACCTTCAACGGCCACCGCATTCATTACGATCGCGACCACGCTATCAAAACCGAGGGCTACGCGGGACTTGTCGTCCATGGTCCACTGCAGGCCACGATGATGCTGGAATATGCCGCAAGGCTGCGCGCCGCGCCGCCTCTGCGCTTTGATTTCCGCGCCATCAGCCCTCTGATCGACGGCGCAGCCTTTACGGTGAACGCGGCAGAGCGCGACGACGGCCTGCACCTGTGGACCGCCGCCGCAGATGGTCGTCTGTGCATGGAGGCACAGGCTTCTTGGAGATGAGGCATATCAACAAATATTTGGCCAGCATAAGCTGGGCCTTCAACGACAGGGGATGCAAGGATGATCAGGGTAGGCGTTGACGTGGGCGGCACCTTCACCGACCTCGTGCTAGAGGCGGTGGGGGCGGATGGCCGCCAGCAAGTCGTTGTTCACAAGGTGTCCAGCACACCCAAGGACCAATCCATCGGCGTGGTGCAGGGCGTGGTAGAACTGTGCGCCATAGCGGGCATCCAGCCCGGCCAGATCGACGCGCTGTTTCACGGCACCACGGTGGCCACCAACATTGTCATCGAACGCAATGGGGCCGAAGTGGGGATGATCACCACCAAGGGCTTTCGCGACATCCTTCACATGGCGCGGCACAAAAGGCCGCACAACTTTTCGCTGCAATTTGACGTGCCGTGGCAAAGCGCGCCCTTGATCAAGCGTCGCAATCGGATTGCGGTGACCGAACGGATCATGCCGCCGTCAGGTTTGGTGGAGACTCCGCTGAATCTGGACGAGGTTGAACAGGCCGCCGAACTTTTCGCGCAGCGCGGATTAGAGGCGGTGGTCATCGGTTTCATGTTTTCCTTCCTCAACCACGACCACGAGTTGATGGCCAAAGAGATCGTCAAGCGCGTCATGCCCGATGCGTTTATTTGCGCCTCCTGCGAAGTGGTGAACACGATGCGGGAGTATGAGCGGTTTTCGACCGCTGCGATGAACGCCTATATCGGGCCGCGCACGGCGGGGTATCTGGACAATTTGCAACGGCGTCTGCGCGAGGCGGGGGTGAATGCCTATGTCCGAATGATGCAGTCGAACGGCGGGGTTTCCACCGTTGAGCAGGCCAGCAAGAACCCGGTCGGGTTGCTGCTGTCTGGCCCGGCGGGTGGCGTGATCGGCGGGCGCTGGACCGGTGAGGCTTGCGGTCAGGGCCAGGTGATTACCATCGACATTGGCGGCACCTCTGCCGATATTTCGGTCATCCGCGACGGTCAGCTGACCATCAAGAACCCGCGTGACACCGAAGTGGCCGAAATGCCGGTGCTGGTGCCGATGATCGACATCAATGCCATCGGGGCGGGCGGCGGCTCTATCGCCTATGTCGACAGCGGCGGGGCCTTCCGCGTCGGCCCGCGATCAGCCGGGGCAGAGCCGGGTCCGGCCTGCTATGGCAAAGGCGGGGTGGAACCGACCGTCACTGATGCGCAGGTTGTGCTGGGCCGTCTGGACCCCGAGCAGTTTCTGGGCGGCGGGCTGAAGATTGACCCGGCCTTGTCGGAGGCTGCGATCCGTTCGAAACTGGCGGAACCCTTGGGCCTGTCGGTCAAGGAGGCCGCCTTGGGCGTGCTGCGCATCATCAACAACCACATGGCGTTGGCGATTGCCTCGAATTCGGTCGCGCGGGGGATTGATCCACGCGGCTTCAGCCTGATGGCCTTTGGTGGTGCCGGGCCGTTGCATGGCGTGGCTTTGGGTGAGGCGATCTGGGCGAAGAACGTGATCTCCCCCCTCCACCCCGGTATTACAGCGGCGATGGGGCTGTTGGTCACCGAACCGCGCTATGAATTCACCCGGTCGGCGCTGGCGATCTTGCAGGCAGGGGATACCGGTACCTTTGCCAACCTCGGTGCGATCTTCGACAAACTACAGGCAGAGGCCAAGGCGCAACTTGACAGCGACGGGATCCCGACCGAGGCGCAAAGCTTTTCGCGCATCGCGGAATGCCGCTATGTGGGCCAAGGGTTCGAGTTGCGCGTCGATGTGCCTGAAGGGCCGTTTACCACCGCGACCGCCGCGGCCGTGGAGCGGGCGTTTTATGCCGTTCACCGCGCCGAATACGGCCATGCGTTCGAGGATCAGGCGGTGGAGGTCGTGACCCTGCGTGTGATTGGCACCGCCGCCGCTGACACGCTGCGCCTGCCGGACCTGGACAAGGGTGGGCGGCGCAACCCTTCGGAGGCGGCGTTGTATTCCCGACTGACCACCTTCGACGATGGCCAGACGCTGGAGACCCCGCGCTTTGACCGCAGCAAACTTAAAGCCGATGATGTGGTGACTGGCCCTGCCATCGTCACCCAGCAAAACTCCACCACCGTGATCCCAAAGGGCTACACCGCTTTGGTGATGCGTCTGGGCGACATCGTGATCAGCCGCAACGTGGAAGGGAACTGAGCCATGAGCAAAACCATTGATCCGATCACGCTGCAGGTCATCGGCGGCGCGCTGCATGCGATTGCCGAACAGATGGGCAATGTGCTGTATCGCATGTCCTATTCGTCAATCATCCGGGAAAGTCAGGACCTCGGGGCGGGGCTGTTCGATCTGGATTACAACACGCTGTGCGAAAGCGACAGCACGCCAATGCACATCGGATCGATCCCGGGCTATCTGCGCGGCATCGAAAAGAGCATTCCCTTGACGGACTGGCACGAGGGCGACGTGGTGATCCACAACCACCCCTATTTCGGCGCCAGCCACTCGCCCGATATCGGCATTGTCATGCCGATCTTCTACTGCGGTGAACTGGTGGGTTTTTCGGCCAACACCGCGCACCATCTGGACATTGGGGCCGCAACGCCGGGCCTGATCATCGACGTGCCGGATGTGTTCGCCGAAGGCATGCTGCTGAACGGGTTGAAGCTGGTCGAGGCGGGAAAGCGCAACGACACGCTGTGGCGCTATATCAGCGGCAACACGCGGGTGCCGGGGCTGGTGATGCGCGATCTTGAGGCGCAGATCGCCTCGGCCGAACTGGGGGTCAGGCGGTTCTGCGAATTGATGGACACCTATGGCCGCGCTGTGGTGGAGCAGGCCGGCAAGCAGTTGATGGACTATTCCGAACAGATGTTGCGGCGCGAAATCGCCAAGATACCGGATGGCGAATACTTTGCCGAAGGGTTCATGGATGACGACGGCCGCACCCGCGGCGTGCATCTGCCGATCAAAGTGACGGTGCGGGTGACCGGCGACGATGTCGAGGTTGACCTGACCGGGTCATCGCCGCAGGTGCCGACGGCGTTCAATGTGCCATTTGAAGGCTCGACCAAGGTCGCCTGCTACTTTGCTTTTCGAGCCTTGCTGCTGGATACCTACACCAACACCGAATACATTCCGCAGAACGAAGGGTCATTCCGCCCGGTCAAGGTGACGGCGCCACTGGGCTGCATCTTCAATCCAATTGCACCTGCCGCCTGTGAAGCGCGCTTCAACCAGATCCAGCGCGTTGTGGACCTTATCATCAAGGCGTTGGCCCCGGTTTTGCCCGACAAATGCACCGCCGGAAATGCGGCCTGCCTGTCTTTCGCCAGCTATTCCGGCGTGCGTGACAGCGGCGATTATTGGGTGCTGATCGAGGTGAACGAGGCTTCGATGGGCGGGCGTCCGAAATCGGATGGCCCGGATACGATCGAGGAGCTGATGCGCAACACCCGCAACAACCCGTTGGAAGACCTTGGCATGCACCTGCCGGTGATCTGCGACCGCTACGAGATTCGCGATGATGTGTTTCCGGGTGCGGGCGAATTTCGCGGCGGCATGGGCGTGGTCAAATCGCAACGCTTCCTTGTGCCGGGATTCATGACCCACGAAAGCGACCGGAACGAGGATATTCCGTGGGGCATCTTTGGTGGCGGCGAGGGTGTCACGGCGGCGGTGCGGATGCACAACCATGACAAGGGTACGCCTCCGGTGGATGTTCCGGCCAAATTCTCGGGCCTGCGGGCCGAGGCCGGGGACGTGATCACCTACCTGTCACCGGGTGGCGGCGGTTATGGCCCAAGCCTGAAGCGCGATCCGCAAAAGGTGCTGGATGACCTGCTGGACGGTTATATCACCCCCGATCACGCGCGCGATGTGTACGGTGTTGTGGTCAAGCCTGTCACCAACGGCTATCAGTGGGGGCTTGATCTGCCTGCGACTGCCAAGCTGCGCGCCGCAATGCAACTGGCTTGACAGCGGGCGCCTCACGTCCTTCCCTTTGACACAATGCGGCGGCGGGCCCATCCTGCCGCCGCAGCCTTTTCCACATCGGGGCTACAGCTATGGATCTGCGTGATTTTCAGTATTTCATCTCGATCGCAGAGACGGGCAGCTTTTCCAAAGCGGCGATGGCGCACAACATTGCGCAATCCGCCCTTAGCCGCCGGATCCGGGAACTGGAGCTCGACTTGGGCGTAACCTTGTTCTACCGCAACGGACGCGGGGTGATCGTGACAGAGCTTGGCGAGACATTCCTGACCCGCGCCCGCCGCGTTCTGGCCGATGTGGCGCAGATCCGCGTCGATATTGGCGCGACCAGCTCTGCCATGCAGGGCGTGGTTACTTTAGGCGTTCCGCCTTCGGTCGGGCTGGTGTTGCTGTCGCCGCTTTTGTCGCAAATCCGGACCGATTATCCGGGGATTCAGATGCGGGTGCGGGAAGGGTTCAGCGGCTATGTGGCCGAATGGCTGGCCAGCGGCAATGTGGACCTGGCGGTGGTTTACAAAGTGCGCGCCGGAACCTTCCCCGATGCCGAACATCTGCTGTTTGAGGATATGTACCTCGTCTCAGCCCGCCATGCGCCGCCTTTGGGTCAAGGGGCCACCGTCAGACTGTGTGATCTGGAGGGTGAAGACCTTGCTTTGCCCGGCGCGCCGCATGGCCTGCGCATTCTGGTCGACGAGGCTTGCGCGCGGGCTCAGGTCAACCTGACCGTCGCGATGGAGTTGGAGACTTTGCCCACCATCCGGGGTCTTGTGACCAGCGGCACGATCCGCACCATCCTGCCGGTGACGGCGGTGCAGGCGGAGCTCGACAGTGGCGATTTGGTGGTGCAGAAGATCGTGGAGCCAGTGATCAGTCGTGAATTGGTTCTTGCTCATGCGCCGCAACGCGCCAATGCGCCTGCGACACGCGCAGTGGTGCGTCTGATCCGCGAACATATCGAACGGTTGCTGCAATCGGGCGCGTGGCTGGGCCGGGTCTAGCGACCGGTCTGGCCGGCCCGGTAGCCGCTGGGTGTCTGGCCAAACATCGCCTTGAACAGACGCGAAAACTGCGCCTGATCGGAAAAGCCGAAGCGATAGGCTATGTCGGACATCGGGCCGGGGTTCGGCATCTGCAACATGTTGCACGCCGCGATCAGCCGCTGTTCGCGAATAAGCTGGGACACCGTGCCATTCCCGTCGGCAAAAATTTCATGCAGGTAGCGTTTAGAGATGCCACAGGCATCGGCCACCAGATCAGGCGACAGGTCCGGGTTAGACAGGTTGCGCCGGATCACCTCTTTGGCGCGCTTCAGATGTGCGGCGCGGACCGAACTGTGTGCCACATCGGCTGTCTCGCTGGTGCGGTCGATGGCCAGCGTCAAAAGCTCGATCAATTGGCGCCCCAGCACGCAGCTCGCCGCTTGATCTGAAACGCCCTGCGCCTGAACCTGCTGCGCCATCATGGTGAAAAGCCCGCCCAATCCTTCGCGCCCGTTAAACACCTGCGCGCAATAGCGGTCCGGATTGCGCAGACGGTTCGACAGCACGGGCTTGGCCACCTTCAGCACACACAGATCGTTCGCGGCCCCATAGGAAAACCGGTACGGCTCGTCCCCGCGCTCAATGATGAAGCCGCCGGGATCACAACGCACCTCACGTCCTAACTGCCGAAATTCGACAGGTGAACGACGCGGGATGGTGATCAGGTATTGCTCTTCAGATGCACCCGCGATGTGGCGGGGGTGGCGTTCATACTGGACTGCCTCGGTTTGCAGGCGGGACAGCGACAGATCGCCCAACACCTGATGTTCAAGCTGGCCGTCGAAGGTTGCGGCATTGCGGTAGGTCAGTTGCAGGGGAAAATAGGTCTCAGCAATCACGGCATTCCATTGCCCGGCCCGCGCTGCGGGCGGAAGAAGGGTCGTGCTATGGATCATGACATTCATCGGAATGCCCCCCGGCAAAGCTGATTGCGCAAAGCTTGGGTAAAGTGGAAGTCCATTGCAAGGGGAATCAAGTTTGGCAGACGCGCTTGCGTCACCCCGGTCCATTCAATGCGCGGGCTGACAAAAGCTTGTTCACTTTGGCGCAAGACCGGGGCCGCCAAAAGGTGCAATCTGCGCTCTGCACGGGCTTGTCCCGACCCATTTGGAAAGAGATCGCCCGATGTCCCAAACAAAGGTTGACCCGATTACGCTGTCCGTTGTGCGCGGCGTGCTGGAAACCACTCAGCGCGAGATGACCCTGACGTTGGAACAAACGGCGCGGTCGTCGGTGTTCAATCTGGCGCATGACTATTCGACGGCTCTGTTCAACGCGACGCCAGAGATGATCCTGCAAGGCCAGGACATTCCGATCCACCTCGGCTCGCTCATCCCGGCGATGAAATCGGTGGCCAAGTATTTTGAGGGCGACATCCACGACGGCGACCTGATCTTGCACAATGATCCGGAATACGGCGGGTCACACATCATCGACACCTGCATGTATTACCCGGTGTTCTATCAGGGCGAACTGGTGTTCTGGACCGTGTGCAAGGGCCATCTGACCGACATTGGCGGCCCGGTTCCCGCAGGCTACAACCCTGCCGCTACAGAGATCTATGCCGAGGGTCTGCGCATTCCGCCCCTGAAGCTGTGGGACAAGGGCAAGCCACGCAATGACGTCATGAACCTCTTGTTGTCCAACATGCGCGCCCGGCGCGACCAGCAGGGCGACTTCAACGCGCTGATCGGAGCCTGCAAGGTGGGCGCGCGCGCGCTGATCGGCCTGATGGACAAATACGGCAAGGAGACTGTGCAGACCTGCATTGCGGAACTTCTGGACATGGCCGAGGCGCATATGCGCAGCCTGATCGCCAAGGTGCCCGACGGCACTTATGTTGGCACCGCCATTTTGGAGGATGCCGGCCACGGCTTTGGCGATTTCGACATCACCGCCACGGTGACAATCACCGGCGATAGCTGCCACATCGCCATCCAGTCGCCGCCGCAGATCCCGTATTTCATCAACAGCTATGAGGGCAACAGCCACTCTGGCGTCTATCTTGGCTTGATGATGTTCGCGCAACTGCCGCCGCCGTATAACGAGGGGCTGTACCGCTGCGTTTCCACCGACATGGGTCCGAAGGGCACCTTGTGCAACGCCAAGTCCCCCGCGCCGCATATGAACTGCACCACCACGCCGATGGAGACGTTGACGGATGCTGTGCGGCTGGCTTTTGAACAGGCCGCACCTGACAAGGTTTGCGCAAGCTGGGGCCATGCCAACGGCTGCAACATTGCAGGCTGGGACAAGCGCCATGACGAGGAGTATGTGACAATGGTCCTCGCTTCAATCATCTCAGGTGCCGGGGCCACGGCCAATCAGGACGGCTGGCACGCCTGCGGGCCGGAATGCTGCTTTGGCGCGCTGACCTCTGGCGATATCGAGATGCTGGAGCATTCCTATCCCATCATCATCCACCGCTATTCGCTGATGGTGGACTCGGGCGGCGCGGGCCGCAATCGTGGCGGTTCCGGCACCTGCTGGGAGGTAGAGCCGCTGGACAGCCCGATGACGTTGATCACCTTTGGCGAAGGCCGCCGCATTCCTGCCATGGGGGCTGCGGGTGCCAAATCTGCCATGATCGCGCCCAAGGTCGGTTCTCTGGAACTGACCCGCAATGGTGCGACCGAGGTGATCACCAACAACGTCATCGAAACCATTCACCCCGGCGAACGGGCCGCCAACCGCAACCCCGGCGGCGGCGGCTTTGGCAATGCCTTTCAGCGCGACCTGGCCCGTGTGGTTGACGATGTCCGCAATGGACTGGTCAGCGAGGCGGGGGCGCGGCTGGATTACGGCGTGGTATTTACCGATTTCTTTGCCCTAGAGGTCGATCACCCTGCCTCCGCTGCGCTTCGCGCCACCGCCGCTTGATCAAGGACAAACGCAATGCAAAACCAATATCGTCTGGGCATTGATGCCGGCGGCACCTTCACCGACTTCATCCTTGCCGATCGCAAGGGCGACGTACGCATCTTCAAGGCGCTGTCCACCCCGCAAGACCCCACCCTCGCCATCCGCAACGGTCTGAAGCTGATTGAAGATGAAACCGGAATTGCGGCGACAGAGATCGTGTCAAACGCCGACCTCTGCATCAACGGTACCACGGTTGGTCTGAACGCGCTGATCCAGCACAAGGGCGCGAAAGCAGGCCTGATCGCCACCAAAGGCCACGAGGACAGCATCGAGATCCGCCTCGGTCACAAGGAAGACGGTTATCGCTATGACCCGGAGTATCCGCCCGCCACCATGCTGGTGCCGCGCTATCTGCGCCGGGGCGTGTCAGAACGGGTGATCTCCACCGGGGCCGTCCACACGCCGATGAACGAAGACGACGTGCGCGAAGCCTGCCGCCATTTCCTGCGCGAAGGGGTCGAGTCCGTTGCGATTTCTTTTGTCTGGTCGGTGCTGCACCCCGACCACGAACTGCGCGCCGCCGAGATCGTGCGTGAGATGATGCCGGATGTCCGTCTGACCGTGGGCAGCCAGCTTTACCCGCAGGTGCGCGAATACACTCGCACCTCAACCGCCATCGTGAACGCCTACCTTGCCCCGATCCTGACCCGCTACGTCGAGGCGGTGGACGGCTATTTCCGCAGCCTTGGGTCCAGAAACCCGGTCCGCTACTTCCAGTCGAACGGCGGTCTGGCGCTGGGTTCGGTTGTCTCCGATCAGTCGGTCTACGCGATCAACTCCGGTCCTGCCTCGGCCCCGCAGGCGGCGCTGTATATTGCTGAGCCCTGGGGAATGAAAAACATCATCACGGTCGACATGGGTGGCACGTCGTTTGACATCACGCTGACGCGGGATGGCCGGGCCAACGTGTCAAAAAACATCGACTTCCTGCGCTACCGTATCGGTATTCCGATGATTCAAGTTGAGACTTTGGGCGCAGGAGGCGGCTCGATCGGGTGGATCGACAACATGGGACTGATGCAGATGGGGCCGCAATCGGCGGGATCTGAACCGGGGCCTGCGTCCTATGACCAAGGCGGCACCCAGCCGACGACGACGGATGCCAACCTTGTCTTGGGCTACATCAACCCCGATGGGCTGATCGGCGGGCGTCTGCCGCTCAACACCGAAAAGGCGCGGGCTGCCATCAAGGCGCGCATTGCGGATCCGTTGGGTTTGTCGGTGGAAAACGCCGCTTACGGCATGTTCAAGATCGTCAACAACAACATGGTCAACGCCATCCGCCGCGTTTCGGTGGAACGTGGCTACGACCCGCGAGATTTTGTCCTGAACTGTGCGGGCGGGGCCACCGGGGCGCATATTACGGCGCTGGCGCGGGAAATGGGCATCCGGCGGGTGCTGATCTCGAAACTCGCGTCGGGGCTTTGCGCCTATGGGCAGATCATTTCCGACGTCAAATACAATTACATGGCCCCTGCGCCGATCCGGCTGGATGCGGAAGGCGCCGTGCAAAAGCTGGACGGGCTGTTCAAGGGTTTGGAGACGCGTGGCGTCGCCGACCTGACGCGGGATGGGTTTGACCGGGATCGCATCTCCATCCGGCGCAGCCTAGACATGCGCTATGTTGGTCAAGTGCATGAATGCACGGTGGAAATTGACCCCTTTGCCATCGACGAACCCGCACTTGGCATGCTAATCGAGGCCTTCCACACCCGCCATGAAGAACTTTACACCTATTCCGAACGTCAAAGCGTGGTCGAAATCGTCAATGTGGAAAGCGCGATCTGGGGTAGGGTTGACCGCCCGAACCGCATGACAGTGGCCCCCGGCAGGGGCGCTGCTGCGGCGCTTGAAGGCACCCGCCCGATGATTTTTGATGCCTCGGCCAAGCCACAGGACGCACCGGTCTATGCCGGGGCGCGTCTTGGGGCGGGCGACCGCATCACCGGGCCTGCCGTTATTGAAGAAGTGACGACAACCCTTGTCATCGAACCCGGTTGGGAGGCAGAGTTGCACGAAAGCGGCGTCTACCTTGTCAACATGATCGATGCGTAAAGGGAACCGTCCAATGACCTTGCTGAACTGTGACATGGGCGAAAGTTTTGGCCTGTACCGAATTGGGGATGATGCGGGCCTGATGCCGCTGATCGACGTGGCCAACGTCGCCTGCGGCTTTCACGCTTCGGACTACAACCACATGCGCTCTACCGTGCAACTGGCCAAAAAACATGGCGTGAAGGTGGGCGCGCATCCCTCCTTGCCCGATCTGCAAGGCTTTGGTCGCCGCGAAATGAAAATCGGGCGCGAGGAAATGACCAATTGCATCATTTACCAGATCGGCGCGTTGAAGGGCTTCCTTCAGGCCGAGGGGATGGAGTTGAACCACATCAAACCGCATGGGTCGCTGTACGGGATGGCTGCACGGATGGAAGACATCGCCCACGCCATCTGTGATGCCGCCGATATCTTCAAGGTGCCGCTGTTCGGCATGGTCGGCACCCTGCACGAGACGATCTATCACGCACGCGGCCATGTGTTCGTGTCGGAGTTCTACGCCGATCTGGATTACAACGATGCAGGCGGCCTGATCATCACCCGCGAACATTTGGCCAAGGATGCGGCCAAGGCTGCCGCCGCCTGTGTGCGCGCGATGCAAGAAGGCAAGGTCAGCAGCGTCGGCGGTGTTGATATAACCGTGCGCGCCGATACGATCTGCGTGCATTCAGACACGCCCAATGCCGTCGCGCTTGCCCAAGCGGTTCGTGACGCAATCTCTCCCGTTAACGCAACGCGCTGAAAAGGCATCAACATGACCAAACAAATCCTATCGCCACTGCCCGGCACGTTCTACAGCAAGCCCTCTCCCGATCAGCCTGCCTTCAAGGTGGTTGGTGACGCCATAGCGGTGGGCGACGTGATCGGTCTGATCGAAGTGATGAAGTCCTTCAATGAGGTGATGGCCGATCAGGCTGGGACTTTGGTGGCCTTCATTGCCGAAGACGAAGAGCCGGTCATGGCGGGCCAACCGTTGATCGAACTGGCCTGAGCATGGCGATCAAGAAACTACTGATCGCGAACCGGGGCGAGATTGCTGTGCGGATCATCCGCGCGGCGAAAGAACTCGGCATCGCGACAGTGCAGGTTCATTCGACGGCGGATACCGATTCATTGGCCGTGAAGATGGCGGATGAGGCGGTCAATATCGGGCCGCCGATGGCCTCGAAAAGCTATCTCAACGTCGCCAACATCCTGAAAGCGGCTGCGGACACCGGGGCGGATGCGGTGCATCCGGGCTACGGGTTTCTGGCCGAGAACGCCGACTTTGCCGATGCCGTTGAAGCCGCAGGTCTGATCTGGGTCGGCCCCAAGGGCGATGCGATCCGGGTGATGGGCGACAAAGTGGCTGCCCGGGTCGCGGCCGAGGCGGCGGGTGTGCCGGTGGTGCCGGGTTCGGACGGGCGCATGGATGATCCGGTCCTTGCCCGCACCATCGCTTTGGCCATCGGTTTTCCGGTCATGATCAAGGCGGCTGCCGGTGGCGGTGGCCGGGGCATCCGCATTGCCCATGACATGGAAGAATTCGAACGCCTCATGCCGCAAGCCAGTGCTGAGGCAAAGGCCGCGTTCGGCGACGGTGGCCTGTACATGGAAAAGGTCATCGAACGCGCCCGCCATATCGAGGTGCAGATCCTTGGCGATGGCACCAACGTCATCCACCTTTTCGAACGCGAATGCTCCTTGCAACGCCGTCGGCAGAAAGTGTGGGAAGAGGCACCCTCTGCCGCCCTGCCGCAGGCCATGCGCGACAAACTGTACGCTTCGGCTGTCGCCTTGGCCAAAGCTGTCAACTATCGCGGAGCTGGCACGCTGGAGTACCTGTATGACGACGCTTCCGGGCATTTCTACTTCATCGAGATGAACACGCGAATCCAGGTCGAGCACCCCGTCACCGAAATGATCACCGGTATCGACCTTGTGCGCGAAATGCTGCGGATCGCGGGCGGTGAGCCGCTGCGGTTCGCTCAGGACCAGGTCCGCCTGACTGGCCATGCGATCGAGGTGCGCATTTGTGCGGAAGACCCGACGCAGGGCTTCAAACCCGGTCCGGGCATGATCACCAACCTCAAGGTTCCGGGCGGGCCGGGGGTGCGCTTTGATACCATGCTGTATCAAGGCTACACCGTGCCGCCTTTCTACGACTCGCTTCTGGGCAAGCTGATTGTCTGGGATGAAACCCGTGCTGCGGCCATCACCCGCATGACCCGGGCTTTGGGTGAACTTGAGGTCGGTGGCCTGCCCACCACCAAACCGCTGCATCAGGCGCTGGCGCGTGATGCTGGCGTGCAGGCCGGGCAATTTCACACACGTTGGCTGGAACCATGGCTGGAACACAACGCAGACAAGCTGGGTGAGGAGAGCGAAGCCCCATGACAACCCGATATTCCTTTGGCGGTGACGAACATATCTTTGTGGAGTGCAGCGAAGAGATGTCGCTGGACGCCTTTTTCAAGGGCATGTCGATCACCAACGCCCTGCGCGATGCCAAGATCAAGGGCGTGACCGAGATTTGCCCGGCCAATGCCTCGTTTCAGGTGCGGTTCGACCCCGACGTGATCGCGCCCGATGACATGATGCGTCAGCTTCAGGCGCTGGAGGCGGTGGCCCAGTCAGCGCCTTCGACGCTGGACACGCGGATCATCGAAGTCCCGGTCTATTACAATGACCCCTGGACGCATGAGACTGGGCAGCGGTTCCGTGAACGGCATCAGGACCCGACCTCGACCGATATCGAATATACGGCGCGGATCAACAACTTGGACGGTATCGGCGGCTTTATCAAGGCGCATTCCGGTGCGCCGTGGTTCGTTTCGATGGTGGGCTTTGTGGCGGGTCTGCCGTTCCTGTACCAGATGGTCGAGCGCGACCGGCAGATCCAGTCGCCCAAATACCTGCGTCCGCGCACCGATACCCCGCGCCTGACGGTCGGCCACGGCGGCTGCTTTGCCTGCATCTATTCGGTGCGCGGTGCGGGCGGTTATCAGATGTTCGGCATCACGCCGATGCCAATCTATGACCCCAACCAGACCACCAGCTACCTGCGCGAATTCATGTGCCTGTTCAAACCCGGCGACATCGTGAAGTGGAAGCCCATCGACCGCGAGGAATATGATCATACCGTGGCCGAGGTGGACGCAGGCCGTTGGCAGCCCCGGATCGCCCCCGTGACCTTTTCGCTGGAGGAATTCCGAAAGGACATCGACGGCACCAACGCGCGCGTGATGGAGGCTCTCAATGGCCATTAAAGTCATCAAACCGGGTCTGTCGACGACAGTGCAAGACCTTGGCCGTCCGGGCTACTATCACATCGGCATCCCGATTTCGGGAGGAATGGACATGCTGTCGCTGGCGGCGGCCAACCTGCTGGTCGGCAATCCGGCTGGGGCTGCAGTGCTGGAAGCCGTGTTTATGGGGCCAGAGTTGGAGTTTACCGAAGATGCCACCGTCGCCGTGACAGGGGCCGATCTGCTGCCGAAGGTGGACGGACAAGAGCAGGCGGGTTGGACGGCATTTACCGTGAAAAAGGGCCAAGTGCTGTCGTTCGGCTTCCTGAAAAAGGGTGCGCGCGGCTATATCGCGGTATCTGGGGGCATTGATGTGCCGGTGGTGCTGGGCTCGCGATCGACCTACACCTTGGGCGCTTTGGGCGGGTTTCAAGGGCGCAAGCTGGCGGCGGGCGACGTGCTGCCAGTGGGGCAAGGCGTTTTGGCTTCTGAGGGGCGTTCTGTTTCCGAAGCGCTGCGCAGGGCGCCGGGGGCGCCTGCGGAATTGCGGATGCTGCCGGGGCTGTACTGGCACCGGATCACCGAACAGGCGGGCAAGACCTTCTTTGAAGACACCTGGAAAGTGGCGCCCGAGGCCGACCGCATCGGCTATCGCTTCAAGGCCGGGCGTCCCCTCGACTTTGTGCCGCGCACGCCGCCCTTTGGTGCGGGATCTGATCCGTCGAATATCGTGGATGCCTGTTATCCCTATGGCTCGGTTCAAGTGCCGTCCGGCACCGAACCAATCGTCTTGCACCGCGACGCGGTGTCGGGTGGCGGCTACATGATGATCGGCACAGTCGTGTCGGCGGATATGGACCTGATTGGTCAATTGCAGCCGCACACGCCAACGCAGTTTGTGCAGGTGACGATGGAACAGGCGCTGCAAGCTCGGGCCGACCGCCGTCAAACCTTGGACGCCATCGCCGCATCTTTGGCGTGATAAGACTGGGGCGGGGTTTTCCTCGCCTCATTCAACCCGACCCGGCAGGGCAGAGAGGACCCCTTGGCACTGCAAGACCAATCCAACACGACCCCAGACCTTGCCGCCCCGCCTCATACGGAGCGGCGGCGGTTAAGGGTGCGTGGCACGTCCATCACCCTTCTGAAAGAGGTGCGTGAACGCGCACAGGCCGACCTTGGGTTCGACGTCGAATACGAACTGCTTGATTTCATCACCTGCCAGCGCATGTCAGCGATGGAGCCAGAGGGTTATGACATCTATGAACAGTGCTTTCACAACCTTGATATCGTGTGGTTTTGGGGTGCTTTGCAACCTATCGACACCCACCGCATTGTCGATTGGGACAAGATCAACGATCTGTCAAAAGAAGGCGGGATCAGTAAGTATGCGTGGCGCGGCCACGGCGACGCCCCGGTGCGTAAGTTGTACGTCCAGCCCGGCGGGTTTCTGGGACCAAAGCAGGGACGCTATGTCAGCATGCTGCCGACAGTTCACAACATGGACAGTTTTGGCTTTGACACCCGTATTTTCGGTAATGGAGACGTCCGGGCTTCCAGTTGGTCCTGGCTGCTGGACCGCCGCGCAAAAGGCCGTATCGCGCTGGTGGATGAACCTGCCATCGGCATCTTTGACGCTGCCCTTGCTGCCGAAGCCGCCGGAGAGTTGCAATTTGCAGATATTGGCAACATGACCATCGCCGAAATCGACGCATTGATTGCGTTGCTGGAGGATCGTCGACGGCAGGGCTATTTCTGCGCAACTTGGCGCGACGCGCCAGAGGCTGCCGCCCTTCTGATTACGGACCGGGTTTCGGTGCAAAGCATGTGGTCGCCGATCTATGGCGACATTGGCAAGATGGCAGAAACCTTTGTCGAATCCGCCCCCATCGAGGGCTACCGAGCATGGCATGGCGGTGCGAGTCTGTCGCGCCAGCTAGAGGGCGCCCGGTTGGATATGGGATATGAATACCTCAACTGGTGGCTTGACGGCTATGCGGGTGCTGTAATGGCCCGGCAGGGCTACTACATGTCCGCCCCTGAGAGCACTAAAGCAGCGCTAGCCCCCGAGGAATGGGCTTATTGGTATGAAGGCGCGGCGGCGGCGCGGGATCTGCTGGGGCCATCGGGCATGGTCGTCGTCAAGAAAGGCGCCCGGCGGGCAGGCGGGACTTATCACGACCGTGCAAACCGCATTGCGGTGTGGAATACCGTCATGGAAGAGTACAATTACGCCACACGCGCTTGGCACCGCTTTATTGGCCGTGTGAACGAGGTGCAGAAATGATGGCGCGGCCCAACAAGCCGCTTTCGCAGGAACCTCGGTACGAGCTGATCACACAGGTCTTGCGCAGCAATATCATCAGTGGCGTTCTGCCGGAAGGTCTGGTCCTGCTGGAGGGCCCGATTGCAGCCCTGATGCAAACCAGCCGCGTGCCCGTTCAAGCCGCCCTGCGTGTGCTGTCGGCCGAAGGTCTGGTAGAACGCTTTGCTGGACGGGGCTATCTGGTTGCCGCTGCAGGTAAGAACATCTTGCCCCTGCGCCGCGATATCAGCGAATTCAACCTGGACATCTCGCAGCAGGTTGACGCCGCATTGCAAACGCGCGGCACTTGGAAACACTTTTACGACGAAGTTGAGGAACAGGTTGCCTCCTGTCAGGTCTTTGGCGAATTCCGCATCGTTGAAACCGAGCTTGCCGACTATCTGGGTGTCAGTCGCACGGTGGTGCGTGATGTATTGTCGCGCTTGCAAGAACGCGGACTGGTCCACAAGAACGCCAGTTCCCATTGGATCGCGGGCCCGTTGACGGCCCGGACCCTGCGCGAAAAATTCGAGCTGCGCGCCATTATCGAACCGGCGGCCCTGCGGCTGGCTGCCCCGCACATCCACTACAGCCAGATCGAAGAGTTCCGCGACCGAATCGGCGCGGATCCAAGCTTGAAGCCGGAAGACCTTGAAGACGCATTGATGGAGCATTGCATCGCGCAGTCACCAAACACAGCTTTGGTTGGAATGATCCAGAACAACCAAATGCTGCTGACGTCGGTCAATCGCGCCTTGACCGGCCTTGGTTTGCCTGAGGATGAGATCGCGCTGGACCAGTATCGGACGCTTTTCGATCTGATCGCGCGGCATCCGATTGATTCTGCGGCTGAATACCTTCGCGACCACTTGCACATCATGGCCCGCAAGAATTTGGCTCGCATGAAAATTGTTGCCGTCATCAGTGAAACTGTTGGAATCGCGCCGTATCTAAGCGCACAATGAGCTTCCAGTCGCGTCAAATAAAATGAACAATGAACTCTACAATCATTAATTAAGACGCCCAATGGTTACTTCGTAGCGTGCAGTCCAGCGAAAATTAATGAATATTGCAAAAAACGACATTGTTTTGGGAACAAATGTTCGGTTGACAGAAGTATAAAACCGCTATTTTATACGAAATACAGTTTATGTGACGGAACCAACCTCAGATCAGAAAGTCTAAGGTGGCCGCAGTAGACCGGAAATAATTGGGGCGGCGGGACGCAAGAAATTTGCGCGACGTCGTGACGGAGCGAATGACAACTCAAGAAGCAATCTTTCAGATCGACGGCGTGTCGAAAAGCTATGGGGGCGTGAAAGCCCTCGATGGCGTTACGCTTGAGGCGGGCGTGAACGAGTATGTGTCGCTGCTGGGGCCGTCGGGTTCAGGCAAGACGACCCTGCTGCGCGTGATCGCGGGGTTTGAAGTGCCGGACGCAGGTCGAGTGGTCTTTCAGGGGCGCGACATCACCGGATTGCCCGCGCATGAACGTGGCATCGGCTTTGTCTTTCAAAACTTCGCTCTGTTTCCGCATCTGACGGTCAAAAAGAATGTCGCCTTCGGAATGATGAATGGCGGTGTCACCGTTCCGGCGGCCGAGATTGATGAACGCAGTCAGGCCATGATCGACATGGTCGGCTTGTCAGGCCTGGAAGACCGTGGCGTTGAGCAGATTTCTGGCGGCCAGCGTCAACGGGTTGCCTTGGCGCGCACGCTGGTGATGCAGCCCAAACTGGTGCTTTTGGATGAACCGCTTGGCGCTCTTGACGCCAACCTGCGCGGAAGGATGCGCAACGAATTGCGTGCCATCCGCGAACGTTTGGGCGTGACCTTCCTGCACGTCACAGGCAGCGAGACCGAAGCCTTGGCCATGGGTGACAACGTCGTTGTTCTGGACCGTGGTCGGATCATACAGGCTGGCACACCGGATGATGTCTATTCTGCCCCGGCCAGTCCAGAGGTTGCGCATTTCCTGAACCGCTTTAACCTGTTTGACGGCACTTTGGCCGCAGGCAAGTTCACGGGTCCCTTTGGTGTGGTGGCAAGCCCAAATGCCGTCCGCGCACCGCAAGATGTCTACGGCATCCGCTACGATCACATGAAAGTGCATCCGCAAAACGCAACTGTCAGCGGCCCTGTGCTGAAGGCCACTTACATCGCCAGCGAATATCTGGGGTCTTCGGTCATGAACTTCTTTGAAACTTTGGACGGCAAGGTCGTCGAGGTAGAGCACCACCTCAGCTTGGGAGCGCCTGAAATCTACGAGGTTCGACAGGACTATCTGCTGACCTGGAATCCAGAGCAGGCCATTGTTTTTGGTCGGGAGGCGAACTGATGACCAACGCAACCGTGGCCCCCAAGCGTCGCCTTGGCTCGACCTGGCTGATTCTTCCGGGCATTGTCTGGATGGCTTTGTTCATGATTGTGCCGATTGCCATGATTGTCTACGTCTCGTTCTGGACGCAGACCACCTTCAACATCTCTTCAACGCCGACCTTGGCCAGTTGGAAGCAGTTCTTCGCGTCAGACACCTATATCGGAGCCTTGTGGACCACGATCCGCATTTGGCTGATCGTGCTGACTGCCACCTTTGCCATTGGCTATCCGACTGCGCTGTTCGTCGGGTTGTTCGTAAAATCAAAAACCCTTTCGACCGTCTTGCTGGTGATCTGCGTGATCCCGTTCTGGACGTCATTCCTGATCCGCGTTCTGGCCTGGCGTCCGATGCTGGGCAAAGAGGGGGTGATCAATATCATCCTGTTGAAACTGAACATCATCAGCCATCCGATCGAGGTTTTGCTGTTCACCGAATTGTCCGTGATTATCGGGATGACCCAGATTTACTGCGTGTTCATGGTCGGCCCGATTGCCTTTATGCTGGGTCGCATCGACCGCAACATCATCGAGGCGGCACGGGATCTGGGCGCAGGCTTTGGCCGGATATTCTGGAAAATCATCTTCCCGCTCAGCCTGCCGGGTGTCGTCGTTGGCGCGATCTTCGTCAGCGTGATGGTGCTGGGCGAATTCGCCACTTCTGGCGCGCTGTCGGGCCGCAAGGTGAACCTGTTGGGCAACATCATTGTCACGCAGGTCGGCTCTCTCAAATGGGCGATGGCGTCGGTCTCGGGCGTCATTCTGACGGTGGTCATGGGCATGGTGATTGCTGCCTTCCTGCGGATCGTTGACCTGAAGCAGGAGTTGTAAGCGATGGAATCGCGTATCCTAAAACCGATCCTCGCCGTCTATGTGGCGGCTTTCCTGCTGTTCCTGTATGGTCCATTTTTCGTGCTGACGATCCTGTCGTTCCAGCAGGGGCCGGATGGCGGGCCGCAGTTCCCGATCGTCGAATGGTCGCTGTATTGGTACAAGCAAATCTTCGGCCTGACCCCGCCTTCGCGCATAGCCCCCTTGCCTGTGGGCGAGGCGCTGGTCCGGTCGCTGGTGCTGGCCTTCATGACCATGGTCACATCGACTGTGCTGGGGGTGATGTCCGCGCAGGCCTTCCGGCGCAAGTTCACCGGGTCGAGCGTGGTGTTTTATCTGATCGTCCTAGGCATGATGGTACCGGGCGTGCTGACCGGGCTTGGCACCTCGCTGCTGGCCAACAACATACTTGGCATCGAACGGCACTGGTATACCACCGCGTTTGCAACCCATGTGGCCTATACATACCCCTTCGCCTTCCTCGTCATGCTTGCGATTCTGAACCGCTTTGACGGATCGGTCGAAGAAGCGTCGTGGTCGCTGGGCGTGACACCGTGGACCACGTTCCGCAAGGTGACATTTCCGCTGATCTTCCCGGGTGTGTTGTCTGCGATGTTGTTTGCCTTCACGCTAAGCCTGGATGAATTCCCGCGTTCCCTGTTCGCCGCGGGCGGGTCTGAGGATCAGACCTTGCCCTTGGCGATTTACGGCACCTTTTCGGTGGAGATTCACCCCAACATTTTCGCATTCGGGGTGCTGACCACGCTGTTCTCCTTCGCGCTTTTGTCGGTTTACGGCATCCTGATGGGCCTGTCGGTCCGCCGTGCCCGCAAACTGGCCATGCAGGAGGATGTTGCATGACCATGACGGCAATCGTCACGGGCGCGGGGTCGGGCATCGGGCAAGCCATTGCTTTGCGGCTGGCCGCGGATGGCTATAACGTGGTGGCGAATGATTTCCGGGCCGAGGCGGCGCAGACCACGGCGGTCCAGATCGGCGTCAAGGCCGTTGCCATTGGCGGCGATGTTTCGGTTGAGGGCGATGTGGCGGCTATGGTCGCTGCGGCAGAGGCGGCGTTTGGTCCAGTGACCCATCTGGTCAATTGTGCGGGCCATGTCCACCAAAGCCGTTTCACCGATCTGACAGTTGCGGATTTTGACCGCATGATTGCGGTGCATCTGCGCGGCACGTTCCTGTGCACCCATGCGGTGCTGAAGGGCATGTTGGCGCGCGGATCGGGGGTGATTGTGAACATCGCCTCGCAACTTGGCCAGATTGGCGGGAACGATCTGGTACACTATTCCGCCGCCAAGGCCGGGATCATTGGCATGACCAAGGCATTGGCGCGCGAAGTTTCGGCGCAGGGCGTGCGGGTCAATGCGGTGGCGCCGGGGCCGATCAACACGCCCTTGGTGCGCAACCTGTCGGCGGACTGGCAGCGCGCCAAGGCCGCTGAACTGCCTCTGGGTCGCTTTGGCGAACCCGAAGAAGTCGCCAATACAGTGGCGTTTCTTTGTTCGCCTCAATCCTCACTGTTCGTTGGCCAGACGCTTGGGCCCAATTCAGGAGATGTGATGCTATGAGCGAAGTTGTCCTGATCACTGGCGCAGGCATCGGCATTGGCCGTGCCACAGCCAAGGCCTTTGCAAAAGCTGGTTATCACGTGGTGGCTACCGATGTTTTGGCTGCTGAAGGTGCATCAGTCGTTGCTGAAATCACGGCAGAAGGCGGCACAGCGGAATTCCATCTGCTCGACGTCCGCTCGACCGAGGTCGCGAATGCCACCGTGGCAGCGGTCGAGGCCAAGCATGGCGGCATTGACGTCATTGTGGCCAACGCAGGCATCGCGCACCGCGTTCCGCTGGCCGAGATGACGGATGAGAAATGGGACCACACCTTTGAAATCGACCTCAAAGGTATTTTCCGTGTCGTGCGCCCGGCCCTTGCGGGCATGAAGGCGCGCAAGAAAGGGGCTATCGTGGCCCTGTCCTCGATCATGGGCGTGGCCTATGGCTGGGATGAGCACGTACATTATTCAGCGGCGAAATCGGGCGTGGTCGGCCTTGTGCGTGGCCTTGCCGTCGAGTTGGCCCGCGATGGCATCCGGGTGAATGGCATCGCGCCAGGCTACATCCGGACGGCGCAGCTTTTGTCGAAGGAACATTCCCTCGGTCCAGAAGCTGCGGAGACGGCGGGGCAGTTCATCCCGATGGGCCGCATCGGCCAACCTGAAGAGATTGCCGATGTCGCCTTGTTCCTCGCTTCCCACGGTGCCCGTTACATGACGGGTCAGGTGGTGGTGGTCGACGGTGGTCTGCTGGTCGGACGTTACTGAACCAGCAAAAAGAAACGAACAAAATCAACACAGAGGTACTGAAATGAAACACAGTTCGCTATCCCGCCGAGGGTTCCTGAAAGGGACCGCCGGCGCCGCAATTGCTGCGGGCGGCTTGCCGTTCC
>CAMAQR010000046.1 GCA_945860375.1 Pseudorhodobacter antarcticus | reverse complement strand
GTGCTGGACCGGGTGCAGATCGTCGCAGAATATGACCATGTGGTGCGCAGCCAGCGACAAGAGTTTCGCATCCCGTCGGTTGTGGTGCTGAAAGACTACGTCAAACCACAAAAGCGCGTGGCCTTTACCCGGTTCAACCTGTTCCTGCGGGATGAGTTTTGCTGTCAGTATTGCGGTGCCAAGGGCGATCTGACCTTTGACCATGTGTTGCCACGCAGCAAAGGCGGCGTCACCAGCTGGGGAAATGTGGTGGCGGCGTGCAGCCCGTGCAACCTGCACAAAGGCTCGCGTAGCTTGCGTCAGGCTGGTTTGCAGCTTGCCCGCCCCCCCCGGGTGCCGACCGCGTCCGAGATGCAGGCGCATGGGCGGCGGTTTCCGCCGAACCATCTGCACCAAAGCTGGATGGATTATCTGTATTGGGATGCAGAGCTGGATGCTTAAACTGTCGTCACGGTGATGAAGCTCTTGTGATGTTTTCCCGCAAAATGTCATATTTCAACGGTTTACCCCGGCAAACGGGCAGTTTTTCGCCTGGCACCAAACTCTTTCCTATAGGGTGCATCCAGTGCTAGACACACAGGCGATGCGGCGGTAAAAGCGCTTCGTTAGCGCTAACAGCGCCTTTAAGCCACGAGGGATGCCATGGTTTCAAGAGTTATTCCGGTTGATGCCTTTGATCTGGTGATCTTTGGCGGCACCGGCGATCTGGCCAAGCGCAAGATCCTGCCGGGGTTGTACCGCCGTTTCATGGCCGGACAGATGACCGACACCAGCCGCATCATCGGGGCCGCCCGCGCCGACCTGACCGCTGAAGGCTTTCGTGATCTGGTGGGTGTTGCGATTGCCGAATTCGTGCCCGAAGACCACCGCGATCCTGCGATGATTGCGCAGTTTCTGGCGCTTGTGGATTATGTTTCCATCGACGCGGTGGGTGAGGCTGGCTGGGCCAAGCTGAAGGGCCTGATGCGCGAAAACGTGGTGCGGGCGTTCTATTTCTCGGTGGCGCCCGGCCTGTTTGGCGATATTGCCGAACGCTTGCAGCTTCACAACATCGCCGACGCCTGGAGCCGGATCGTGGTGGAAAAGCCCTTTGGCCGCGACCTGACCTCGGCGCGGGCTTTGAACGGCGTGCTGGCCAAGCATTTCGCGGAAACCCAGATTTACCGGATTGACCACTACCTGGGCAAGGAAACCGTGCAGAACCTGATGGCGGTGCGGTTTGCCAATATTCTGTTCGAGCCGCTGTGGAAGTCCGAATACATCGACCATGTGCAGATCACAGTGGCCGAAACTGTCAGCGTTGACGGGCGCGGCGCCTATTATGACAAGTCGGGTGCGATGCGCGATATGGTGCAAAACCACATGATGCAGCTGCTGTGTCTGATTGCGATGGAGCCGCCCTATCACTTTGACCCAGACGCCGTGCGTGACGAAAAGCTGAAGGTGATCCGGGCGTTGGATCCGGTGAAGCCCGACGATATCGTGCGCGGCCAGTATCTGGCCGGGGGCGGCGAGGGAGGCTATATTGGCCACAGCGAAAATCCGGGCAGCAAGACCGAAAGCTACATCGGCCTGAAGGTCAGCATCGCCAACTGGCGCTGGAAAAACACACCGTTCTATTTGCGCACCGGCAAGCGTCTGCGGGCGCGGGCGTCCGAAATCGCCATCACCTTCAAAGAGCCACCGCATTCGATCTTTGACGATGCGCAGGGCTGGAAGGAAAACGTGCTGGTGATCCGGTTGCAGCCGAACGAGGGCATGGAACTGATGATGATGATCAAGGAACCCGGCCCGGGCGGCATGCGCCTGATGCAGGTGCCGCTGGACATGTCCTTTGCCGATGCTTTGGGCGAACACGCCGAGGACGTGCCCGACGCCTACGAACGCCTGATCATGGATGTGATCCGCGGCAACCAGACCCTGTTCATGCGTGGAGACGAGGTCGAAGCCGCATGGGCCTGGACCGATCCAATCATCGAGGGATGGGAGGCGCGGGACGACAAGCCGCAGGGCTATGATCCTGGGTCGTCGGGGCCAGAAGATGCGTTGATGCTGATGCACCGCGACGGACGCCGCTGGCGCGAGATCAAGGGATGAACCTGATCACCTATCCCGACCGTGAGGCCTTGATGCTGGACTTGGCTGGCGCAATCGCGGCCGAGTTGTCAGAGGCGTTGAATGCCACCGGCGCCGCGTCCTTGTCTGTGCCGGGCGGGACCACTCCGGGCCCGGTGTTTGACATCCTATCGGGCGTGGCCTTGGATTGGGCCAATGTCGCGGTGTTTCTGAACGATGAACGCTGGGTGAACGCAGACAGCCCGCGCAGCAACACCCGCTTGCTGAAGGAACGTCTGCTGCGTGACAAGGCGGCCGCGGCGCAGTTGGTGCCGCTTTATGCCGATGCAGCCACGCCCGAAGAACAGTTGGAGGTCCTGTCCCAAGGCCTTGCCCCGCATCTGCCGATCACCGTGCTGCTGTTGGGGATGGGCGCGGATATGCACACCGCCAGCCTGTTCCCCGGCGCTGATTTTCTGGCGCAGGCTTTGGCCCCAGACGCCCCCGTTTTGATGGCCCTGCGCGCCGATGCGGCTGGCGAGCCGCGCGTCACCCTGACTGCCCCGGTTTTGGCGGGGGCGCAGAACATCCACATCCTGATCACGGGGGCGGAAAAGCGCGAGGCTTTGGCCCGCGCCGCGCACCTGCCGCCGCTGGAGGCGCCGGTGCGGGTGGTTCTGGACAACGCAACCATACATTGGGCGGAGTAAGACATGGCGAACAAATGGCAGGCCTTGAAGGATCATCAGGCCGGAATTGCGGATCGCTCTTTGCTGTCGCTGTTTGATCAGCCCGACCGGGCCCATCGCTTTACCGCCCGTGCGGCGGCGATGCTGCTGGATTACTCCAAGACCAACATCGACGATACCGCGATGAAATTGCTGCTGGAATTGGCCGAAGTCTCGGGCGTGGCAGAAAAGCGCGCGGCGATGTTTGGCGGCGTGGCCATCAACGACACCGAGGGTCGGGCTGTGCTGCACACCGCCCTGCGCGCGCCCCAAGGCGTGCAAGTGATGGTCGATGGCCGCGATGTGGTGCCCGCCATTCACGCCACGCTGGCCCGGATGGCGGTCTTTGCCGAAGATGTGCGGCAGGGTCGGTTCAAGGGGCAGGGCGGGGCGATCACCGATGTGATCAACATCGGCATCGGCGGGTCCGACCTTGGGCCAGCGATGGCGACATTGGCTCTGGCCCCCTACCACGACGGACCACGGGTGCATTATGTCAGCAACGTCGATGGCGCGCATATGGCGGATACGCTTCGAGGTCTGAACCCGGAAACCACGCTGGTGATTGTGGCCTCGAAAACCTTTACCACGATTGAAACCATGACCAACGCCGAAACGGCGCGGAAATGGATGGCGGGCAAGGTGGCCGATCCGGCAGCGCAGTTTGCCGCCGTATCGACGGCTGCGGACAAGACGGCGGCCTTTGGCATCGACGCCGCCCGCGTGTTCGGGTTTGAGGATTGGGTCGGCGGGCGCTATTCTTTGTGGGGGCCGATTGGTCTTGCGCTGATGCTGGCGATCGGGCCGGAGCGGTTTGACGATTTCCTCGCCGGGGGACGGGATATGGACGAGCGTTTTGTCTTGGCCCCGTTTGCCGAAAACATGCCGGTGATGCTGGCGTTGGTTGGCATCTGGCACAATCAGATCTGCGGCTATGCCACCCGTGCGGTTTTGCCCTATGATCAGCGCCTGAGCCGCCTGCCAGCCTATTTGCAGCAGCTTGAGATGGAAAGTAACGGCAAGCGCGTGGCGGTGGATGGGTCGGATCTGCCGACGCATTCCGGCCCGGTGGTCTGGGGCGAACCCGGCACCAACGGGCAGCATGCGTTTTATCAACTCATTCACCAAGGCACCCGGGTTGTGCCTTGCGAGTTTCTGGTGGCGAAAGCGGGCCATGAACCCGATCTGGCGCATCAGCACCTGCTGCTGGTATCGAACTGTCTGGCGCAGTCCGAAGCACTGATGCGGGGCCGCTCCTTGGCCGAGGCCACCGCGATCATGGCGAAAAAGGGTGTCACAGGGGCCGAGCTGGACCGCCAAGCCCGCCATAGGGTGTTTCCGGGCAACCGGCCATCGACCACGCTGGTCTATCCCAAACTGACCCCCTTTGTGCTGGGCCAGATCATCGCGCTCTATGAGCATCGGGTGTTCGTGGAAGGCGTCATTCTGGGACTGAATTCATATGATCAATGGGGGGTGGAGTTGGGCAAGGAACTGGCTCTGGCCTTGCAGCCGATCCTTGAAGGCAAGCAATCGGCGGCGGGCAAGGATGGTTCGACGCAGGCATTGGTGGCTTATCTGACCGCTTGAACGGCGCGGGCGATTACGGGGGCCAGTTGCGCCTTCAGGATCGCTTGCGGGTCTTTCGGCGCTGTGCTGCGCAATTGGAGGGCAAAATCCTGCGCGCGCTTTTGCATGGCGCGGTCGTGGTAGACCGACAGCACCATGTCGGTGATGCTGGCCTCGGAGCGATCTTTCCACGTCAGCAGGTCCAGAATACCCTGCTGCCCGGCCCGGCGACCGTGAAACAAATGCTCCAGATGCTGGGGCAGGCCAACCTGAGGCAAGCCGGCCAGAGCGGCCAGACACAGGATGCCATGCTGCGCCGAATGCAGGATCAGGCGGGAGCGGGCGGTGATTTCTGCAATCGTAAGCGGCTTTGGCTCCACAATCACGCCCGCCTCGGCAAGCCGAGCCTTGATCTCTGGCGTCGCCCCCGGCAGGAAGGCGCGGCGGGGCAAGGGCAGGTTCGCCACGGCCTGCACCACCGCCGGATCGTCCAATTCACGGGTGGAAAAGTAGATGAAGACCTCATCGCCGGTGCTTGCCAAGCCATCCGTATGCTGCACCTGTGGTGGCGACAGATCGGCGGGGTCACGGCTGGCGCGGTAAGGATCAAGAAAGGGCATCGTGCTGGGCAAGGCCAGATCGGCACGATAAAGTGCGGGCAGGGCAGGCAAAGGCTCGATCGCGAAATCAGCCGTGACGCGGTTGAGTCGCCTCAGAAGATCAGCCTCTGGATGGACAACGTGGGAATAGTCCGGCAGCAGTTGCGGAAAAACTGGCAGATCAGCGGGTGGCACCCCATAGCCGGTGCCCGTTGAGATGATTTCAATCGCCCAACCCTGCGCCTTGAGCCCCTGAGCCGCCAGCATCGCCAAAGGGGCGTAATCGGCGATCAGGATGGAAATGTCTTCGCTGACAATGGTTTGCGTCCACCAAGCCAAACTGCGGCGCAGCTGATCCTCGCGCGCCAACCCCATCGCCGCCAGATAGTCGCCCCAGGTGGCATTGCCCTCAAGCGCCGGATTGTCGCGCGCCTCGGCGCTGTAGCCAAGTGCAGGAGCGCCAAGAATTTGCGCGCCAAGCACCTGCAATTCGTCAGCGTGTTTGCGCCGCCCCAAGCCTGCGACAAGCGGAAACCCCGGTCCCAAGGCCCGCGCCAGCGCTGCGAGCTTCACGATATGGCCGCGCCCTATTCCTGATTCGTTGGCCAGCAAAACCTTGGGCGCAGGCATGTTCAGATCAGATCGTTGCGAACTTTTGGGTGGGGTCAATCAGTGTAAACCCAAGCCCCACAATGCTGTCTTGCGGGCCGCAAGACCCGCAACCGCCGCAAGACCCACAACCGCCACAAGACCCACAACCGCCACAAGAGCCGCAACCGCCGCAATTGCCACAGCTTCCGCAGTCACCACCATCCGAGGTGTCTTCTGGCACAACCGCATCGTCTCTGCCGTCCCGAACAAAGCAAACATCATAGATCACATCGGTTGCATCGGCGGCATGCAAACCAAGGGCCCAATCGATGGCGGCCTTGCTGTTGAACACAATGGTCCGGGTCAACCCGTCGCTGCCCATCGGGTGCACATGGGTTTTCCCGTTCACCGCCACTTGCAGCACCGGCTGATAAACCCCGTTGCCCTCCAGATCGGCGTTGCAGCGGGTGACGGTCAGGGCTGTTTCGCCCGAAGCTGTGGCGGCAAAAACCGAACCCAGAAATACGGCGCGCAGCACCGCAAAAGTTTGAGATTTGGCTGACATCTTCTGTCCCCATAATTTGAAAATCAAAAAAGGCACTCGTCTGAATACCCCAACAGGATACGCCTTCCGCAACGGAAATCAAAAGATTTATGCGGCCGTTGGACCGGGGGCTCGGCAGAAGGACGTCGGGTCGCAGCCTTTTCTCTGGCCATGTTTTGAAATGAAAAAAGCCGCCCCTTTGACAGGGCGGCTTCAAGCCACAGCGCGTGGGTCAGTTCAAGGCAGCGGTCACGATCACTTCGACCAGATACTCCGGGGTGGCCAGTTTGGCTTCACCGGTCGCACGGGCTGGGGTGTGGCCCTGCGGCACCCATTGATCCCAGACCTTGTTCATCTCGGCAAACGTCGCCATGTCAGCCAGCCAGATTTGTGTTGAAAGAATGCGGGTTTTGTCTGTCCCCGCCTCGGCCAGAATACGGTCCACTTCGGCCAGACAGGTGCGGGTTTGTGCCTCGACTGACTCGCCGGGGTTGCCGACCTGACCTGCCACCCAGACGATGCCGTTGTAGCAAACGGCTTCGCTCATCCGGGCACCGGTACCGATACGTTTGATGTCGCTCATGGGGATTCCCTTTCCATTGGATGGCAATTGCTAACGCAGGCAGCCGGAAAGGAAAAGAGATTGGAGCGGGTGAAGGGAATCGAACCCTCGTCACTTGCTTGGGAAGCAAAAGCTCTACCATTGAGCTACACCCGCCGCAGCGACCTGAATAGCCGCAGATCAGGACAAGTGCAAGTCACCCAGGCTTTAAAGCCTTTGCCAATTTTGCGCTTCACAGTGATGGAACACGCATCATCGCGCGGACGGTTCGGATCACCGCAGGCCATTCCAATCCTGCACGATGCAAGACCAATGCCCCTTTGACCAGACATGAACTGCGGCTCACGCCACGGCGCGCGCGTTCATCCAAAGCGTCAAATCGCCAAACCCGTCACACAAGCGTAATGCAGCCGGTGTATGCCCCAAGTCATTCGAATGACCACGAGGAACGGGCGTGATGGGACGGGACAATTGGCAGATCATTCGCGATCAGATCTCGGCCGACATCTTTGCCGGACAACTTTTGCCCGGTGCGCAACTGCCGACAGAGGCGCAACTTTGCCAATCCTTTCAGGCGGGGCGGCATTCGGTGCGGCGTGCGGTGGCGGCCCTGGCCGTTGATGGCAAGCTGCGGGTAGAGCAAGGTCGTGGCACCTTCGTGCAGGCGGCACCGCTGATCCATTATCACATCGGACGGCGCACCCGTTTCCGCCAGAACCTGCTGGAACAGGGCGTGTCCCCGGCGGGGGAGCAACTTTCCGATGCCATCGTTCCGGCTACCGCTGCCGTGGCCGCAGCCCTTGGCCTGACTGTTGGCGCCGCCGTGCATCGGCTTTTGCGCCGGGGCCTTGCCGATGGGGTGCCGATCAACATCGGTCTGTCTTACCATTGTGCGGCCCGCTTTGCAGATCTTGCGCAGCGCCGCGCAACCGGAGAGTCGGTGTCCGACATCTATCGCAGCCACGGCATCGAGGATTACTTCCGCAAGCGCACCACGATCTTTGCCCGCCGGCCCAGTTCGGAAGAGGCCGGATTGCTGATGCAGCACCCCGATCAGCCGGTGATGGTGCTGCAAAAGTCGGACGTGGATCGCAGCGGCAAGGCCATTGGCTACTCCGAGGCAATCTGGGCCGCCGACCGGGTTCAATTTTCATTCGACACCTTGGCTGAGGGCGACAGCGCCCCGGAAAGCACCGCCGATGTTTGACCAGACAGACGACAAATGTCGCGAATTCGACCATGCAAACCTGCTGGACATTCTGGCACGGGCCGATGCCGCCAGACTGGCCGCGCTGGCGGAAACCCTTCTCCCCGGTCTGGGCGAGATTGAGGTTGTCCACAGTCGCACCGGCCTTGTGATGCTGCCGATGCGGGACACCGTGCTAGGCACCGATTTCCACTTGGGCGAAGTTCTGGTGGCCGAGGCGCATATCCGCGCGGCTGGCACCCAAGGTTACGGCATGGTGGTGGGGCGCGATCTGGAACGCGCCATGGCGATGGCGGTTGTCGATGCGGCGGCCAGTCTTGGGCAAACCTTTGATATTCGAAATTTTCTGCAGATTGAGGCCGGGGTCGCCGCCGCAAACGACAAAGCCCGCCTGTGCGAGATAGAGGCCACCCGCGTTGACATGGAGACGTTTTGATGACCGCATGTGCCGTCACCCCGGTTCCAGACGCCTTTGAAACGCGCACCAATGCCACGTTTGAAGCGCTGATGTGGGCTTTGTCGCGGCCGGGCAGCGTGCAGAACTTGCCAATGCCGGACCCTGCCGGAATTGCCGAAGCGCTGCTTGACCGCGAATGCCGGGTGTTTTGCGAGGATGCGGCACTGGCGGCCAAGGTCGCATCGTTTGGGGCGGCTTTGGTGCCTGTGGCATTGGCCGACCATTGTTTCGTGTCGCTTGCGACCGGCGACGGGCTGGCGCAACTGGCGCAGGTTGTGGTCGGATCAGACCTCTATCCTGATGCCGGGGCCACGGTGGTGGCGTCCGCCATGTTTGACACCGGCCAAAGGCTGCGGCTGACCGGGCCGGGGATCGAGACATCTGTTGAAGTCTTGATTGGCGGTGTGGCCGATGGGTTTTGGTCCTTGCGCGCCGCGCGCTGCCGCTATCCCGCCGGATTTGATCTGTTTCTCCTTTGTGGCAGCCATGTGATGGGCCTGCCACGGTCCACCCAGATTGAGGTGCTGTGATGGCCTATGTCGCGACCCGAGGCGGAGAGCGTGCGATTGCGCAATCCGAACGCCTGTACCGTGCCGAACTGGGCCAGATAGATGGCGCGCGCGTGGCCGCCCTGCGGCAGGCTTTGCCAATGCTGATTGACCGGGTGATGGGAGAGGCTTCGCTCTACGAGCCGGATCTTGCCGCGCTGGCTTTGGCACAGGCGGGGGGCGATCTTTATGAGGCGGTGCTGCTGTTGCGGGCTTGGCGGACGACACAGCCGCGCCTGACCATTGCCGAACCGGTGCTGCAAGACCAGCTTTTCACGCACCGGCGGATTTCAGCGGCTTTCAAGGACATTCCCGGCGGGCAAATACTGGGGCCAAGCCTTGATTATGCGCACCGTCTGCTGGCCACCGATGTTCTGCGTGGTCAGCCTTTTGTGCCGACCCCGGTTGACCCAAGCCCGTATCCGGCGCCGGCGCATCAACCTTCGCTCGCCGCCTGGCAAAAGGCGCAAGGGCTGGTCGCCGATCCGGCCCGCGCCGACGTGGCCCTTGACGACATTCCCGACCTGACCCGCGAGCCGCTGTTGTTTCCAGCCCGGCGCGCCCACACGCTGCAAAGCCTTGCGCGCGCAGACACCGGCGGCATGCTGGCCTTGGGCTATGCGGCGATGCGCGGCTATGGCAACGCCCATCCGACCGTGAACGAATTGCGGCTGGCCGAGGCCGAGGTGCGCGTGCGTCACCCGCGCGGCACGGTGTTTTCGGCCGGCCGGGTCAAGGTTTCGCAGGCCGAGGTGACGTCAAAGGGCAAGTCCGGCCTGCTGGAACTGGGCTTTTGCGCCACTTTGGGCTGGAACGAGGTCAAGGTGATCTCTGGCGCCACGCTCGACCTGAACGCGCCGGGTGCCGCCAAGGGTTCGCCGGTGGAGGAGGAATTCGTCCTGTATCACACCGAACCCGTAGAGGCGTCTGGCTTTTGCATCCACTTCAAGCTGCCGCATTATGTGACGTTTCAATCTTCACTGGACGCGTTGCGCGGGGCCAAAGCCGCCACAGTGTCAGCCCCGACTGAACAGGTGCCCGCATGACCCTCGCCACCCTGACCAAACCGTGGCAGCCGATGTCTTACGGCTTCCTCGATGCCTCGGCCAAGCGCGAGTTGCGGCGCAAAATGCTCAAAGCCATCGCCGTTCCCGGCTGCCAGATGCCCTATGCTAGCCGCGAGGTGCCGATGGCGCGGGGCTGGGGGACGGGCGGGTTGCAAGTGACGCTGACGCTTTTGAAGCCGTCTTCGGTGGTCAAGGTCATCGACCAGGGCGCGGATGACAGCGTCAACGCGGCCTCGATCCGGTCATTCCTGACCAAAGTGTCGGGTGCGTCCGAAACCTGGGACACCACCGAGGCCACCCTGATCCAAAGCCGCCACCGCATCCCCGAAGAACGCCTGCGGGCCGATCAGGTGCTGATCCTGCAAGTGCCGAACCCCGAACCCCTGCGCCCGGTTGAACCGAACATGAGCGTCGCGCGGCAGATGCATGCCGATGCTGATTACGGGCGGCTTTGGCTGATCTTGTACGAACAGATCGTGCGGTCGGGCCGTATCATGCAAGGTGCCGCTTATCCGGCGCTGGTGAACGGGCGGCATGTGATGACGCCATCGCCGATCCCACGCTGGGATGTGCCAAAGCTGCATATGGCGCAGCATCTGACCTTCTTGTCGGCAGGGCGGGAAAAGCGGCTTTATGCGGTGCCACCGTTCACGCGGGTGGAGCCTTTGGTGTTCTCCGATGTGCCTTATCAGGTTGAGGATCATGGGGCGCTGACCTGCCACCGCTCGGGTGTTTTTGGGTATTTCATGAATGAAATTCCACAAAGCGACGGCGCGTCGCAGTTCGAACTGTCCGACAGCCACCTTGGCATCAAGGCCATCCGGCAGGCCGAAGGGGCACCCGTCCAGATCGGCCCAACTTGGTATGAAAACGGAAAGATGCCGCAATGACCCCCGCTTTGGCCCTGTTGCCCCCGCAACTGATGACCACGCCGCCCCTGCTGACCATGACCGGCGTGTCGCGCCGTTATGGCGATGTGGTGGCGCTCAATGACGTATCGGCCACCGTCTACCCCGGCGAAGTGCTGGGGATCGTCGGCGAAAGCGGGTCGGGCAAATCGACCCTGCTGCGCATGATGAACCTTGAAGATACGCCCGACGCAGGTGATTATCGGCTGGCCTTGCCCGATCTGCCCGGCAACCTGTTCGACCTCGACCGTTTCGCCCGCCGGATGCTGTGCGCCACCCGCATCGGCATCGTTTATCAAAACCCGCATTTGGGTTTGTTGATGAAACACACCTCCAGCGGCAATGTGGCTGAACGGCTGCTGATCGCGGGGGAACGCAGCTTTGCCGCCCTGCGGGGCCGGGCGCGTGAGGCGCTGGATGCGTCCGAATTTCCGCTGGACCGGATGGATGCCCGCCCGATTGAACTGTCAGGCGGCATGCAGCAGCGGGTGCAACTGGCCAAGGCGATAGCGCTGGAACCGGCGCTGTTGTTGCTGGATGAGCCGACAACCGGCCTTGATGTGTCCGTTCAGGCCCTTGTCCTTGACACGCTGAAACGGCTGCAACGCGACCGCGCGATCACGATGGTGATTGTGTCGCATGATCTGGGCGTGATCCGCACCATGGCGGACCGGGTGATGGTGATGCGCCGGGGCAGGGTGGTGGAACAGGGCCTGTCGGACCAGATTTTTCAAGACCCGCAGCATGCCTACACCCAACAACTTGTCCATGCAAAGCTGTGAGGCCCCGATGACCCTTGTTCTTCAGGTTGAAAATCTTGCCAAGCATTTCCAGATGCACCATCTGGGTCAACGGCTGCATGCCTTCGACGGCATCAGTTTCACCCTGCAGGCGGGCGAATTTCTGCTGCTGCGCGGGCCAAACGGTGTCGGCAAGTCCACCTTGCTGCGCACGCTTTACCGCAGCTATCTGCCGCGTGCGGGCCATATCTGGTATCACACGGACGAAGGGCGGATTGATCTGGCGGTGGCGGCGGATGTCGATATCGCAATGCTGCGGCGACGCGAGATTGGCTTCGTGACGCAGTTCCTGATCGCGCGGCCCCGTGTTGCGGCGGAAGATATTGTCGCCGAACCGCTGCGCCGGGCGGGTATTCCAGCCGCTGATGCGGTGGACGAGGCCCGCCGCTGGCTGGATGAATTTGGCGTCAAGCGCGATTTGTGGCGGGCCTATCCCACCACCTTTTCGGGCGGCGAGCAGCAAAAGGTCAACCTCGCGCGCGCCCTGATCCTGCCACAGCGGTTGCTGTTGCTGGATGAACCCACAGCGTCGCTGGACGCAGGCGCGCGGGCGGCGCTGATCCGACGGCTGGCGCATCTGAAGGCGGCGGGCGTGGCGATGATCGGGGTGTTCCATCACCCCGGCGACGTGGCGGAATTGATCGACCGCGAGATTGAAATGACCGCAAAAGAGGTGTCCGAAGATGTGGCTGTCTGATTTTCGTGTGGTGTTGGCAGACCGGGTGATCGAACGCGGCTCGGTGCGGATCGAGGCCGGGCGGATTGCCGAGATTGCCGAGGCTCCGGTGGCCGGGGCCGTGCTGACGGGGAACGGTTTGCTGTTGCTGCCCGGCTTTGTCGACATGCACGGCGATATGGTGGAACGCGAGGTCGAACCGCGCCCGAATGTGCGGATGCCGATGGAACTTGGCCTGCGCGACCTTGACCGGCGGCTGGCGGCGGCTGGCGTCACCACGGCCTATGCGGCAGTGTCGTTTCATCCCGGCTCGGCCTATGGTCATATCCGGCATTTCGACAACACCAGCGCGATTATCAGGGCGTTGAGGTCGATGGGCGATGTTCTGAAGGTCGATCACAAGGTTCATGCGCGGTTCGAAATCACCTTTCCAGACGCGCTGCGGGTGGTGGAAGAACTGATTGCCGAAGGCTCGGTTGACCTTGTGTCGCTGACCGATCACACGCCGGGGCAGGGGCAATATCGCGACATTGAGGCGCATGTGGCGCGGATTGCCAAGGACAAGGGCGTCAGTCTGGCCGAAGCCGAGGGCGAGATCGCGCGGCGGATTGATCGCAACCGCACGGTGGGTGGCGATCTGGTTGCAACACTGCGGGCGATTTCGGACATCTGCCGCGCGCATGGGGTGGCTTTGGCCAGCCATGATGATGACACCGTCGAAAAGGTGGCGTTGATGCAGGCCTTGGGTGCCGGGATCAGCGAGTTTCCGGTGACGATTGAGGCTGCGAGCGAGGCCCGCGCGCGCGGTCTGGCCACCGCGATGGGTGCGCCCAATGCGTTGCGCGGGCAGTCCTACTCGGGCAACCTGTCGGCACGGGCGGCCCATGCGGCGGGTCTGCTGGATATTCTGGCGTCAGATTACCACCCTTCGGCCATTCTGCCCGCCATTCTGGAACTGGCCAAAACCGACCCCGCGGGTTTGGCTGGCGCGGCACGTTTGGCCACGCTGAACCCGGCACGGGCCCTAAGGTTGCCCGATCGTGGCGCAATTGCCATGGGCATGTTGGCCGACCTTGTGATCGCTGATGACAGCGGGGTTGGCCATGTCCGCGCCACTTTGCGGGCGGGGCGCAAGATTTACTCCGATGGGTCGGTGATGTTGGCGCAGGCTGCCTGACGGGGCAAGCAGCCTGTTTAAACGACAAGTCCAAGATTTTTCAGATAGGCAAACCCCTGAGAAATATGGGATTTCTGGCTCAATTCCAGCAGCAAATGCGGCGTTGACCGACAATCGGCCAAGGCCCGGAAAACCGCTGTCCATGCGATTTCACCCTCACCGGGGGCCCAATGGCGGTCGGCATGGCCGTCCACATCCTGCAGATGCACATGAGCCAGCTGTGCGCCCGCGTCGCGCACAAAATAGTCCACAGGTGGTGCGCCTGACATCCGGTGAGCCAGTTGCGCGTGGCCGGTGTCGATCGAAAGCGCGATTGCCGGGCTGTCAAAGCTGTCAACCAAGATGCGGCGCGTCGCAGGATCCACATCCTCGATGTTTTCGATCACAAGGGTGACGCCCGTTTCCTCGGCCCGCTTGACGACGGGTTCCAGCACGGCGTGAATGCGCGCCAGTTTCGCCTCGGCATAGCCGGGTGACGCCAGCCTGTTGTTTTGAAACCAGGCACGGTAGGGCGAATGCAGCACCATCTGCCGCGCGCCAATCGCTTCGGCAGCCTCCAGAGCGCGCAGGAACCGCGACGTGATCAGGGGGCGCAGTTCAGCGTCCTTGTTGTCAATATCGAGCCCTTCGTAAGGGCCATGGATGCCGACGCGGCCACCATGTCCGGCCAAAGCCGCCTTGGCCGCCGCGATACGATCCGCGCGTTCCGCGCCAAGCGCGGCGTGGGTCATGAAATCTTGCAGTTCGATGTCGCGCCCAGAGTCGAAAAGCCAATCTCTATGGTCTGAAATCTCGGCGCTGCGCAGGCAGGCGCCAATTTTGACTGGGGTCATGGGTAAGTTCCTTTTCTATTCACGAAAGCATCGGCAAAACCGGACCGGTGCTAATACACCCGCCGACCTTCACGCCAGACCGCAACCACATGATTGTGCTTACCAATTCTGCGCACCTGCACAAGATCGGCGCGGAACCCCGTGGCGATTTGGCCGCGGTCGCGCAATCCCGCCAGCCGCGCGGGTGCATCCGTCACCATGGCAATGGCGCGGCTCAGGTCTTGTGGCAAGCTGTCATCATCACCGATGGCAAAGGCTGCATCCAAGGGACTGCGCGGGATGTAGTCTGATGACAGCACGTCACAAAGATCGGCCTGCAGCAGCGCCCGCAACGAGACGTTTCCCGATTGCGAGCCGCCACGCAACAGGTTGGGCGCACCCATCACCACCGCCATCCCCTGCGCACGGGCATGGGCTGCGGCCTCCAACGTGGTGGGAAATTCGGACACGCAAGCGCCTTCGGACAGCGCCTGATCAACCTGCGCCAAGGTACGGTCATCATGGCTCATCAAGGGCAAACCGGCCGCTTGCGCACGGGCCACCACATGCGCCCGCACCCGCGCGCCGACGCGCGCAGAGCGGTCCAGCAATTCGGCCATTGCGGCGCGGGCCTCGGTTGGTTCAAGTCCCATGTCCTTGGCCATCCGAGCCAGCCAGTGTTCACGGTCAAGGCTTTGGCGGTCGCCGGGGGTATGGTCCATCACCGACACCAGTCGCACCAGGGGGCTGGTGAGGGTGGCATCGCTCAAGGCAATCGTATCGGGATCGCAAATCTCGCACCGCAGATGCAACAAGTGATCGGCCCGAAACAGACCGTCAGCGCGGCCTTTTTCCAACGCGGCAACCAGCGGCACCAACAGGTCGCGCCGTTCGGGACGCTTCATGGACGCGCCAACGCACAGGCTGTCCAGAACTGTCGTGGTGCCACCGGCGATCACCACGGCATCATGGGCCATCAGCGCATTCAGGAAATCCCACTGCACGCCTGCACGGGGGAAGACATGCGCCTCGACATGATCGGTGTGAACATCGACAATTCCGGGGATCAGGAAATCGCCTGCAAGGTCTACGGCACCTTGCGGTTGTGCGTTCGGACGGACACCCGCGATGCAGCCATCTTCAATATCAACAGCCCCCTCGACCACACCGCCCAAAGTGACGATGCGCCCGCTCGCAAGCGTCTGGTTCTTTGTCATTCCATCCAGCATTTGTGTCACTCGCCTCGTTTGCGCGCCCATTTCGCTGTGGTTTCCCACGCGATTTCGGTCGGTGTTTCTGATAGACCGTGTTCGGCGCAGATTGTTGTCAGATCGCCCATCACCCGGCACAACCCGATGCGCCGGACCACCCCCCACAATGTGGAACGCGTCAGGTAAAGGTCGATCAGCCCACGCGCCGAAATCTGACTTGTCCAGTCGTAGGTGCAGGATCGTGCGGTCATGAAGCCGGGCAGTTGGACCAGATCCCGGACCACCGGTTCCTTGCCAGCTTCGCGGCGCGCAAGGTTGGGCGACTCGGCGGAATGCGCCTCGATATAGCGGTCAAAGGCCACGAGAACTGGTTGCGGTTTGCGACGGTTGCGGACCAAGGCCAACACGCCACCCGGCGCAAGCACGCGCTCGGCTTCGGTGTAAAACCGGGCGGCATCAAACCAGTGAAAGGCCGTGCAAGCGACGACCAAAGCCGCAAAGCCATTCGGCAGCCGCATGTCTTCGGCGGTTGCATCCACCACATGAACATCCGGCGCCAGGGAAAACCGCCGCGCCAGCACGCGCCGCATGTCGCGGCCCGGCTCGACGGCGACAAAGCGCCAGTCGGGACCAAGGGCGTCGCGCAGCGAAGCTGTGGAATTGCCCGGCCCGGCACCGACATCAACGGCTTGTCTGGTTTGGCAGCGCAGATCGGAAACCAAGGCCAGAAATGCCGCCGCCGGATAGCCCGGGCGGTGCATCTCGTAGGTTTCAGCCAAGCCGTCAAAAAGCTCTACCGCCTCTGGCATTGCCTAGCCTGCCGCGATTGCGCCATAAGCCGCGCGGCCTTGGACGATACAACTGCGCACCACGGGCGTGCATCCCTCGGGCCAATCCAGCAACAGCAGATCGGCGCGGCGTCCGGGGGTGATTTCACCCCTGTCGCCCAGACCAAGCGCCGAAGCCGGGTTGGCGGCCACCAGTTTCCACAGATCAGGCAGTTGGCCGATCCCGTCCGCTTGCAATCGCGCCACGGCAGAAAGCATCGCGGGGTAATAATAGTCTGACGCCAGAATGTCGCACAGCCCTGCGGCCACCATGTCGGCAGCCCCCGGCGAGCCAAGATGGCTGCCACCCCGCGCGGCATTGGGCGCACCGAAAACGATCCAGTCGCCAGCATCGCGCGCAGCACGGGTCACGATCCGGTTCATCGGAAATTCCGAAATCTTCGCCCCGTGTCCGCGATAGAAATCGCGGGTTTCGGGCTGGCTGTCGTCATGACTGAGCATGGGCGCGCCCGCCGCCTGCGCCTTGGCCCCGGCGGCTGCGATCGCGGCCGGAACATCGGGCCTGCGCTGCCACATGTCGCGCATCAGGGCGATGAAATCCGCAATCTGCATGCCCGACCGTTTGGCGCGGCTTTCCATCTTTGCGGCGAATGCCGGGCTGTCCATGTCGACCACCGGAAAGCCGGGGGCGTGGTCGAAGGGGCGGTCTTGAAGTGCCACTGACGGATGCAGCACCCCCATCGTCGTATGATCGTTGAAGGCCAGCGCGGGGATCAACGGCCCGGCAAGCGCTTCGTTGATCAAGGGCAAGGCCTCAAAGCAAAACGTCTCCCAGCGCAGTTGCACCCGGTTTTCAACCGTCAGCCGGGGGGCAAGGGCTGCAAGCGTGTCCACCAGCTCGCGGCCGATGGCGACAGACCGCAATCCCGGCTCCCAGCTGAGCGTCAGGGCGTGATAGGCGGTGGCGATGCCATTGGCGGCCAGTTGCCGGTCGGTTTCCAGCAGCGCCGCTTCGGTCGGGATCATCACGCCGGGGCGGGGCATCAACTGGCGTTCAAAGGCGTCACCGTGAATATCGACCATCGCGGCCGCAAGAATCCTGCCGCGCCCGTCGATCACCCGCGCCCCGTCGCGCGGACCATCAAGCCCTGCAATCACGCCGTTTTCGATCCGCACCGAAACCTGCGCCACCCGGTCGGGAAGCACGACCGATGCGCCTTCGATGACAAATGGCTCCATCACAACCGCTCCAGCACCAGATGCCAGTGCCACGATCCGGGCGTTTCGTGCTCGCGGTCTTGCAATCGGCAGACCTCGAAGGCCGAGAACAACTCCAGCAGATCGCGTCCGTTGCAGAAATAGTGCGGATGTACCTTGTCGCCCGTGCCGTCAAACACCCAGGTGTTGCGGGATATTTCGCGGCCCGGCGTCTTGGCCAGTTCCACCGAGATGCGACGGGCCGACAGCATGGTACCAAGGAAGGTGCCACCGGGTTTCAGCACGCGGGCGATTTCGGCGATGGTTTCGCGCAGGACGTCTTCATCACCGTGATAGATCACGTTCCAAGACAGCACATGGTCGAATTGGCCATCTTCAAACGGCAAATCGGTCATCAACCCGATGCGGGTGTCGATGGTCAGGCCCTCGGCGGTCGCGATGCGGTTGATTTCAGCAATCCCCTCGGGTGCCGCGTCCAGTGCCGCCACGGCAAAGCCCTGCCGCGCCAGTGCCAGTGCATGCCGCCCGACGCCTGCGCCAAGGTCCAGCACAGAAGCCCCCGCAGGCAGGGTTTCGGCAAAGTGCATCACTTCCGGCTCTGCCTGTTCCCACTTCGAGCTGCCATCGGCCTGTGCCCATTCGGTGTCCCAATAGACATGGGCGGTATCGGTTTTCATCGTGACGGTCCTATGATTTTCTGGCGCAGCACCGCGCCGATTTGTTCCACCCCGATCACCACCACGGCGATCATCAAAATCACCGTCAGCGCGGTCGGATAGTCGAAAAGATCAAAGCCCACCTTCAACTCGATCCCGATGCCACCGGCGCCAACTAGACCAAGGATTGTCGACGACCGCACCGCTTTTTCCAACCCGAACAGCGAGGTTGACACAAAGGCGGGCAGGGCGGCGGGGATGATGGCGCTGGCCGCAATATCAAGGCGCTTGGCCCCCGTGGCGGTCAAGGCTTCGGCGGGGCCGGGATCGGTGTTTTCCATATCATCGGCGAAAAAGCGGCCACAAAAGCCAATGGTGTCAATGGCGATGGCCAGCATCCCCGAGAACGGACCCAAGCCCACGGCCACCACGAACACCAGCGCCCAAGCCAGATCTGGCACCGCGCGGATGAACCCCAGCAAGACGCGCACCAGTTGGTTGATGCCGCGCCCCACCAGAACGCCCCGTGCGGCCAGCAATGCGATGGGCAGTGACAACACGATCCCGATGGCCGCGCCGGCAACCGCGATCTGCAAGGTTTCCACCATCTTCCACGCCAACCGGTCAAGGTTGTGGGTGGACGGTGGCCAGGCGCGGGAAAAGAAATCGGCCAGTTTCGGCGGCGAGGACAACAGACGGTCCAGCGACCAGCCCGCACCTTCCAAAGACCACAGGATCACCAGGGCGGCAACGACATAGCTGACAAAGCTGACAGCGCCGGGGCGGGCAAAGCGATGGGGCAGGGCGTGCGACGGCTTATCCATAAAGCTGGGCCATTTCCGTTGAGGTGACGTTTGCCGAAGGTGCGTCAATCGCGATCCGCCCGCCCTGCAAACCCAAGATCCGGTCGCCATAGCTCAGGGCGTGCTGCACATTGTGCGAGGTGAACAAAACCGTCACACCTTCGCGTTTGACCAATGACATGAACAGCGCCATCACCTCTTCGCCCGCCTGCGGGTCCAGCGAGGCACAGGGTTCGTCCGCCACCAAAAACCGCGGGTTGCCAACCAAAGCGCGGGCAATCGCCACCCGCTGGCTTTGACCGCCCGAAAGCTGATCGGCCCGGCGCAGGGCCAGATCGGCCAATCCGACCTTGGTCAAGGCTGTCATGGCAGCGGCGCGCGCCTCTGCCGGGGCCAGCCCCTGCATCCAATAGCGTGGGCCAGAATGGCGTCCCAGCAGGCCATGGATCACATTCGACAGCACCGACAGTCGCGGCACAAGATTGTGTTTTTGTCCAACCAGCCCGGTGCGGGCACGCAGGGCCCGTCGGGCTGCACCGCCAAGATCGGCCAGCCTCTCGCCCAACAGTGACACCTGCCCGGCATCCGGGGTGATGAGGCCAAGGCAACAGCGCAGAAGTGTGGACTTGCCAGTGCCATTGGCCCCGACCAGCGCCACACAATCGCCCTGCGGAATGCTGAAGTTGAGGTCCGAGAAAACCGGCGCGCCAGTGCCAAAGCGTTTGGCAAGGCCTATGGCCTGCAGGTCCATAACCTGCAGGCCAGTCTGGTTTCCACGCCGCAAACCGGGGTGGTCAAGCGGCATTGCTTACTCTCCGAGGAACTTGTCGAACTGCGGATAGCCTGCGGTGGTGTACATGGACCGCACCACATTATAGTTGGCATCCTCGATCGTCACGAGATCCATGCCGACATATTTGCCGTTTTCTTCATGGGCGGTGATGGCAGTGATGATTTCAGCCTTCTTGCCGATGATGCTGTCGCGCACCAGCGCCTGCACTTCGGCAGGAACATGGGCACCCGCCAGCAGCATATCATTGGGCAGATCGCCCGAGCGGGCCAGAACCTTGAAGAAGCCGTAAGGCACCGAAGTGTCCTTGTCGCGGGCCGAAGAAATCCACGAGCCTTCATTGATGCCGATGGCCGCCACGTCGCCGGCCTTCAACGCCTCATGTGCGATGTTGCGGGCGGTGTGGACGACTTCGATGTCGGTCACGGGGCTGACACCATAGTCGGCCATCAACTGCATCGGGCACAGCATGTTCGAGGTCGAGCCGATGTCACCAAAGGCCACCTTCTTGCCCTTCAGATCGTCCATGCTGTCAATCCCCGCATCGGCGCGCACAATGATGGCGCAGCGATAATCAGGACGGCCAAAGCCGATCAGCGGGGTGGCTTTGGTCAGGGTGTTGATGACGATGTATTCCGCCGGGCCGGTGATGACGAAATCAACCGTTTCGCCGCGCAACGCCTCGGCCGAAGCCGTGCGCGACGCCACCGGGAAGAATTCAAAGGTTTCACCGGTGGCGGCTTCAAGCGCCACTTTGAACGGTCCCCATTCGGCCTGAAGACGTTCCAGACCTTCAACGTCGGTGACAGCAATGTTCCAGGTTTCGGCAGAGGTAACGGTTGCGCAAACAACGGCAAGGGCCGTCCCGATCATCAAAGACTTCAGCGACATTTCTGTTCTCCTTCTGGACTACGTTTTAATAGTCGCTACGCAAGCTTGGTAACGCCGCTGCAACAGCAATGTGAAGATTTTCAACTGTCAAATTGACAGATTTGCGACAGATCGCAGCCCGGTTCGCGCACCGAATGCGGCATCGCCTTGAAGACGCTACCGGATTCAATCCGTCGTGACGGCACGCCCGGCCCCAGCTTGTTTTTTGGTGCCGGAGTTTGGATCAGTCGCGATGAATTTTGGGCCATATTTTTGACCAAAAAACAGTCAGATACAGTCAAGTACTTGAATTTAATATATTTAAATCTCTTCCGACACAGCACTGTCAAAAATGATACTCGAAACCATCACGTCACAGACACGGAATTGTTGCGCCGCGCCGGCATGGATCGGGGCATGGAAAAGCACATGCTCTCTCTCTCCGGCCTTGGCCGCACCTTCGGTTCCACACATGCTGTGGACGCAGTCACTCTTGAAATCAGCCCCGGCGAATTCGTGGGCGTGATCGGTCGCTCTGGTGCAGGCAAGTCTACATTGCTGCGCCTGATCAACCGGTTGATCAACCCAACCGCAGGCAAGATTGCCTTTGGCAGCACTGACGTCACTGCCCTGCGAGGGCGTGCGTTGCGCCAATGGCGACGCGACTGTGCCATGATCTTTCAACAGTTCAATCTGGTGGAACGGATGGATGTTCTGACCAATGTCTTGGTCGGGCGTCTGGCGGATCACGGATTTCTGTCCTCGATGGCGATGCGGTTCACCGACGCGGAACGCACGATTGCCATCCGCGCGCTGGATCGGCTCGACCTTGCCCCCCATGCCCTGCAACGCGCAGGCACGCTGTCAGGCGGTCAGCAGCAGCGCGTGGCAATCGCCCGCGCTTTGGTGCAGAACCCGCGCATCATGCTGGCCGACGAGCCCATTGCCAGCCTCGACCCCGGCAATGCCACCCGCGTGATGGAGGCCCTGCGCAGCATCAACCGTGATGATGGTATCACGGTGATGGTCAACCTGCACACGCTCGACACCGCCCGTGAATACTGCGACCGCATCATCGCGATGCGCGCGGGCCGGGTCATGTTCGACGGCACCGCCCGGCAACTGACCGATGATGTCGTGCGCGACATCTACGGCAGTGACGGGCTGGCCGAGTTCAACGAAGCCGTCACCTCGACCGCCGCACGCATCCGCGTTCCGGCCTGATTTTTCATCCCCTGCAACTGGAGTACCTCCCATGCGCCTGATCGCCACAACTGCCCTTGCCCTGCTGGCCGCTTTGCCCGCTTTTGCGCAAGACTGGAAAGCTGACTACAAGACCGTCAAGTTCGGCATCCTGTCGGGTGAAAACGAACAGGACCGGATCGCACGTTACAAAGGCTTCGAAGCCTATCTGGAGACCACTCTGGGCGTGGATATCGAAATCTTCACCGCTGGCAACTATGACGGTGTGGTTCAGGCGATTGCCGCCGACCAGATCGAATTCGCCTATTTCGGCTCGTCCGCCTATGCCGCTGCCTACACCGCCACCGAAGGCGGCGTGCAGCCAATTCTGGCCACCGAAAGCCTGACCGGTGCCACCGGTTACTTCAGCACGATCATCGTGCGCTGCGACTCTGGCTACAAGACCATCGAAGATCTGGCGGGCAAAGTCCTGGCCTTCGCCGACCCGGACAGCACCTCGGGCTATGCTGTGCCGCTCTATAACCTTGCGCAGCAGGGTTTTGAGCCGGACACCTATTTCTCGGGCATCCCGTTCTCGGGCAGCCACGAAGCCGGCGTTCAGGGCGTGGTCAACGGCCAGTTTGATGCCGCCGCCACCTATCAGGACAACGAAACCTCGGGCGTCTATCAGTTGATGGTGTCCAAGGACATGATCAAGGCAGGCGAAATCTGCGTCATCTGGGAATCGCCCGAAATCACCAACGGCCCGATCACCACGCGCAACAACCTGCCGCAGCCGATGATCGACGAAGTGAAAGCTGCCCTGCTGGCGCTGCCAACCGCTGCTCCGGAAGTCTACAAAGAGATCACCGGCGGCGAAACCTCGACCGACAAAGGCTATGTCGAAGTGAACCACGAGCGCTATCAGTGGATCATCGACATGCGCGCCTGGATCAAGGCGAACCGCAAAAGCTGATCTGACGCAATCGGACGGTGGCCCCAGGGGCCGCCGTCCTTTCCATTGGCGGACCCCATATGACATCCCTTTCTCTGTCTCCTGCCGTTCTGGCGTTCGAGCGTGACTACGCGGTCGCCCGCAGACAGTCGCGGCTGGTCTGGTTGATCAGCTCGCTGGTCTTTGCGTTGCTTTTCATTGGTGCGGCTTGGCAGAGCGACTTCTTCAAAATCACCCAAGTGACATTGGCCGACGGGTCGCGCGCCGAACGCTGGATCATCCCGGCGGGCTTGCCGCGGCTGGGCGAATATCTGGCCAAAACCATCCCGCCGCTGTCATGGGACACGCTGGGAACGGATGTCGCGGCCTGGTTCTGGGCTTGGCGCACCTGGGCTTTGTTGCTGGCTGAAACCATTCTGATCGCCTTCATGGCGACGGCGCTGGGGGTTGCGGGCGGCTTTCTGCTCAGCTTTCCGGCCGCGCGCAACCTGTCACCAAACCGCTGGCTATTGTGGATCACCCGCCGCTTTCTGGAAATTGCCCGCACTGTGCCTGACATCGTTTGGGCCCTGATCTTTGTGTTCAGCTTCGGCATCGGACCCATGGCCGGGGTATTGGCGATTTCGCTGCACTGCGTCGGGGCTTTGGGCAAGCTTTACTCTGAAGCCAATGAAAACATCGACATGCGCCCGTTAGACGGCATCAAGGCGGCGGGGGGCACCTGGGCGCAACAGATGCGCTTTGGCGCTGTGCCGCAGGTGCTGCCCAACATCATCAGCTACACATTGCTGCGGTTTGAAATCAACGTGCGGTCGTCGTCGATCATCGGCTATGTCGGCGCGGGGGGCTTGGGCCAAGAGTTCCGCACCGCCGTCAGTTTGCAGGAATACACCGACCTGTCGGCGCTGTTCCTCATCATCTTCGTGACCGTCATGCTGATCGACTACGGATCGGAAAAGTTGCGGCACCGCTTTATCGGATTGGGAGTGCGCTGATGGCTTTGCCAGATATCACGAAAGCCGAGATTGCCGCCGCCCGCGCGCGGATGCCGCTGGCCTTCCGCCCCGCCCTGCCGATCCGGCTGCGCAATGCGGCTTTGTGGGCGGCGTTCATAGCCCTGTTCGGCTGGTGTCTTTATGACTTCGGTTTTTCGCCAGTGCGGATTTATGAAGGTCTGGGGCGGCTCGGACGCGTTCTGGGCTTCATGTTTCCGCCCTATGTCTGGACGCAATGGCAAGAGATTGCCGAGATTCTGAATGGTCTGGGTGAATCGCTGGCGATGGCGTTCATGGGCACCATGCTGGGGGCAATGGTGGCGTTTCCGCTGTCGTTTCTGGGGGCCAAGACCATCAACCGGATGAACTGGCTGCGGCTGGGGTTCCGGCGCGGGTTTGACGTGATCCGGTCGTTCGAGACGCTTATTCTGGCGCTGATCTTCATCCGGGCTTTTGGTCTGGGGCCACTGGCCGGGGTGATGGCGATTGCGGTGGCCGAGATTGGCGTGCTGGCCAAACTTTACTCCGAAGCCATCGAGAACGCCTCGAACAAGCCCGTTGAAGGCGTGGTGGCATCGGGCGGTTCCGGGGTGCAGGCGATCCGTTTCGCGGTGTTGCCGCAGGTGTTTCCGGTGCTGCTGTCGATCACGCTTTACAACTTTGAGTCCAACGTGCGCACCGGCACCATTCTGGGCATCGTCGGCGCAGGCGGCATCGGGTTTTTGCTGTCCGACCGGATACAGGCCTATATGTGGGATCAGGCATGGTCGATCATCTTCCTGATCATCGCCATGGTTTATGTCATCGACTGGCTCTCCGGTCTGGTCCGGTCGCGGTTCATCGGGACGTGGGAAGGGGTTCGCTGACGCCATCTGCTGTCATAGTGGTTGTGTCCGGCACCGAAGGCCCACCCTTAGCGCCGACACACGGACCAAAATTCACCTACGGGTTCGACTATAGTCCACACCGCCCTGAACCTCGACCCTGCGCCTGACGGCAAGCGCTCGCCACCCTTGCCTTCTGCTGTCCCCAAAAGGCGACACCCCGTCGCCTGTCACCGCCTGCCGATGGATTGATCGCATGACCAAACTGCTGACCGAGGCCCCCAACGTCCATGAAACCGCGATGGTGGTCGATTGCACCTTGGGCAAATGGACCGAGATCATGGCGCATGTGACCCTGCGCGAGGTGGGGTTTGGCGATTATTCCTACATTGTCAAAGGCGGGAATGTGGTTTGGTCGACCATCGGCAAGTTCTGCTCGATTGCCGAAGGGGTGCGGATCAATCCCGGCAACCATGCCACATGGCGGGCAAGCCAGCATCATTTCACCTATCGCGCCGCGCAATTTGGCCTTGGTGAAGATGATGATGACTTCTTTCAATGGCGTCGCGATCATTGGGTCACGATCGGCCATGATGTCTGGATTGGCCACGGCGTCACCGTTTTGGCCGGGGTGTGCGTGGGCAATGGGGCGGTGATCGGCGCAGGCGCGGTCGTCTCAAAGGATGTGCCACCTTATGCGATTGTCGGCGGCGTGCCCGCGCGGCATTTGAAGTGGCGTTTCGCCCCGCATCAGGCCGATGCCCTGCAAGAGATTGCGTGGTGGGATTGGGATCACGACAGCCTGAAGGCGGCTTTGCCCGATATCCGAAGGCTGGACATTGATGCCTTCATCGAGAAATATCGCTGAACTCTGCGGACTCGCCGCCCTTATCCCGGACAGACCAATATGAATACCCTGCTGCGGATCGGTCTTGCCCTTGGCATCGGGACGGCCGGAGGAGTGGCCTTTTACCTGCTGACCCTGCCTCTGCCTTGGATGTTGGGCGCGCTGTTTGCGACCATGTTCGCAGCCGTCGCCAATGTGCCGGTTTTGGCCCCTGCCAGCGCGAGGCCCATTGTCGTGGCCGTGATCGGGGTCTTGCTGGGGTCGCGCTTTACCCCCGATGTGCTGTTGCAAGCCTCAGCATGGACTGGCACGGTCTTGATTTTGTTGGTCTATGTCATGGTTGTGGCCGTGGTCGTGGTGCCGTTTTACCGCTTTGTCGGGCGGCTGGACTGGGTGACCGCCTATTTCGCCGGCATGCCGGGCGGACTGAACGAGATGATAGAAATCGGTGAGGCCAGCGGTGCCAAGCCTACGCCGATCATTCTGGCCCACAGCCTGCGCATCGTGGTGACCATCGCCCTGATCGCCTTTTGGTTTCGCATCATCGAAGGCCACAGCGTTGGTTCCATGGCCGGTCATGCGCCGTTGCAACTTTCATGGCTTGATGCGGCAATGATGTTGGCCTCGGCGGTTCTGGGTGCGATGCTGGGGAAATGGCTGCACTTCCCGGCCCCGACCTTTTTGGGACCATTGCTTGTCTCGGCAGTCCTGCATCTGACCGGGATCACACAAAGCGTGCCGCCAACGGTGCTGGTCAACACTGCGCAAGTCATTCTGGGCACCATCCTTGGCGCGCGTTTTCTGGGAGTTGGCGTGAAAACACTGGCTCCGGCCGCGGCCCTGAGTGTTGGGGCAACGGTGCTCTCGCTGGGACTGGCCTTTGGGGCCGGATTGGCGATGCAGGCTTTGACGGGTGTGCGAACCGATCAGGCATTGCTGGCGCTGGCACCGGGGGGGCTGACTGAAATGGGGCTGATCGCGCTGGCCATCAACGCCGATGTGGCGTTCGTGGCCTTGCATCATGTCGTGCGAATTCTGTTCGTCATCGTTCTGGCACCTTTGGCGTTTCGCCTGATGGTGCGAAAGAAGTAACATCCGCCGTGACCGCCCAAGCCGATGGCGCAAAGCGCCATCCGCATGGGCGACTGATGGTGAAAGGGCCAGCACCCGACAGGGTTTCGACACCAAAACCAGCGGCCTGAACCACGGCCACTAACGTCGTGTGACTCTTATGCCGATGTCGGCATAAGGCGCATTATGCCGATGTCCGGATTATGCCGATGTAGGTCTGCAAGTTGTTGTTTCTGTTTGGGATCGGTGTAAAGGGGTCGGCATAATCCTCGAAGCTGATGGCTGGTAAGGTCTTCTC
>CAMAQR010000045.1 GCA_945860375.1 Pseudorhodobacter antarcticus | reverse complement strand
AAGGTCGATGCCGATTGTGGTAATCTCTTGCATGGATGGCTCCTTGGCTTGGGCTCAATTGAAAACCCCACTATGGCGCATCGCGACGCCGGGAGCAGGAGCCATCCACACCATCAATGGCGTTCCAATGGCTCGATCGGTGAGAATGGCGCGGACCCGGTAGGGCAGGGCTTCGAGCAGATGCCGCAGAAACCCCCAAGCAGTCTTTTTAGCAGCCGTTTCAATGAGTTGGGTGACCGCGAACTTGGCCGTCCGGTCGATACCAACGAAAAGATACAGCTTCCCCTCGGCGGTTTGCACCTCGGCAATGTCCCCTCTCGTGCAGACAGCGATGCAGCGCCGAGCCTGTCAGGTGCGGGATCGAAGCCTGCACTGCGCAGAGGCAGTCGCCCAGCGGCAAAAGCGTGTGGCGCCGGAACGCGACGACCGCAGCTTCCTCCGCCGCGCTCAAAACAGTTGAGCGCGGTTCCGACGGCCCAGTCTTCATATCCTCGACCGTCGTCCGCTTCCGCCACTTCGCAACCGTCTTGGGGTTGATACCCAGATCCCGGCTCAACTGCGCGAGCAAAGCTTGCCCCTCTCGGGACATTGCGTAGCAATGCCCTGTCGGGCAATGGATCGCTGTATTGCGGCTCTGACGGCGTGCCCTCGCCAGCGGGCTCGAACCGGTGGCGCCTCGCTGGCTCGATCGTGGCGCTTCCGTGACGAATTTTTCCCATGTTGCTTCCTTCCATTCCTGAGAAAAGATCGCACCATCAAACCGTGGCATCAAACACCTAGTCAGACATGGCATGGCAAAGAACGTGGTCCATCTATAACCCGCATCTTCCAAGCAACCTGCGAATTGCGCTGTCATGACCACAGTGTTTTCGACATAAATCATCGTATCGAAGGCTGTGAGGGACGGGTTTCATGGATCACCCACCCAGAACGGCGAGTTGCGATTTTTGTTTGCGTCGCGGAGGTCGTGAATTGCATCGGCTTCAAACCGCGTCTGCACAGGTGCGGGCAATTGGAGCCCCGCAATATTTCGGGCCATGCATCTGCTACCAACTCATGGGTCTAAAAAAGGGAATTCACCTCTCGGACGGGTGGCTTTCAACAGCGCCGATCAGACGGGCAATTGCTATCATCTCAACGCGCATTTCTGGCCTCGCCAGGTCGACGCCGCAGGTCGCCCGTGCAGGCGGGTTGGTGGTGTCAACCCAACCATCCCAAACTGAGTTCATCCCGGAAAAAACTGCCATGTCACTAAGCCAGACCTGAACCGATACCAGATCGGATTTACCGCCTCCCAGTTGGGCCAACACTGCATCGATCTCCGCCAAACCTTCGCGGGTCTGTATGGTGATATCAGCGGTGAGGCTGTGCGGAATCTGCCCGGCAAGATACACCGTTTCGCCTGCGGTCACAGCTTCGCTTTTGCGCGGCCTGCGATTCGGACGCAGTAGGGTCATTTGCTGCCCTTTGGGGTCAGTCATTGTCGGCTGTGGCGCTTCCGGCACCGCTTCGAGAGGCATTCGTTGCGGGAACCGTCGTTCTAAGGGCAAGGGCGCCAAGCCCGTTCATGGTTGACGCCAGAATGGACGGAAGGTGGGCCGGGTCGGTCGACAATGGCTCCACGCTGACGTTCGATGCCGTTGTGATCTTCATCGCCAGCACATTTGGATCGATCCAGGCGACTGCTGCCTGCCTATTGAAAGTACCGTCCGGCGTGATGGCCAGACGGCCCCCTTGCCAGTCAAGCGTCAACGATCTTTGACTGATCTGGGCCGCGCGAACCAGAAACGGCAGCAGCAAAAGCGGTGTCTCCACCGGATCGAGCAGCGTTACTTGGCTGAACGGACCGTCCTCAATCGCTGCGCGGTCGATCAGGGCAACGCCAAGCTGGATTGGGCACAGGGGACTGTCGTCGAAGGTTTGCCAATGCCCCGGCACGGATATCGGCCTCCCGATGATTGCCGGTCGTGCCAGTTTTCGGGTCAACATCTCCAGAAGTGCTGCGGTTCCATCAATCCCCTGTGCGGCCAGCCAACCTGTGGCAAAACCCACTTCCTCGGCCATTCCCCAACTGAAGCCTGCACCACGAGCGGCCTTCATGCACAAGCTTTCCGTCTCGTTCCGCGACAAGGTCACCCGGTCGTCGCCGTGCTTCATATCGGTCAACTGACAGGTGCCTGCCTTGTGCCCAAGTCCTCGGGAAAGGGTTCGCCCTTGTAAAGGCTGACACGTACCCACTTGTCGGACCGCGGATCAAAGTGGCTGGCACCAAAGAACGCCAGTTTGCAGCGCAGAATATCGATTGGCAGCATGTCGGCGGCCAAGAGATTGTCCTGAATCTCGGCATAAGGGCTGCGGGCAGATTGCTGTACGCGCCGCGCCATCAGTCGATGTTCGGGATGGGCCAATAGAAAGGCGGCCAAAGGGTCTTCACCCGGCCAGTCGGCCAGATCGCGGGCCAGATCGGCGGCCAGTCGGCCAATGCCCAATGGTTGTTCTAGGGCAGCACCCTCATCGGTAAACCGTTCGCCGAGACGGGGCTCCAGTTTTTCTTCGGACACGTACCAGAACCGGGCGACATCTGCCTGAGCACTGTAGTCACGGCCCATGGCCCAGCCGTATCGGGCACCAAGGTCGGCACGAAAATCCATCACCCTTACGCTGCCATCCAGCGTGAAGGCGGAGGCTTCGTCGGTGCTCATCGTCTCGGCCAGATCGTCGATCAGATCGCCGTGGGGTTCCAGCATCATGGCCAGCAGGGCTTCTTGCCCCTCAACCGACAGATTGGCTTCTGCCCAAAGCCAAAGCGCATTCCAAGGCAGGTCACCGCTTGGAAACCCATCCAGCGCGGCTTCGATGAGGTTTAAGTCGCGGCGCAGATCGACCAATTTGGCCAGTTGCACTGGATGTTCCGAGGCCCAAGTCCGCGCGTTGTCCTGTGCCGCTGTGTGGGCCGCTCGCAGCCCGGCAACGGAGATCGGGGATGCGAAAGCTTGCGCGCGAACGCGCGCCAGTGCCTCTTCCCGCGCCAGCATCCAGTTGTTCAGCAAAACTGGGTGGCGCACGAGGAAGGGTGCCATGCCAAGGCCGGTTGAATTGCCGACGCCAAGCCTTTTACGCAGGTCTTTGTCCAGCCGCACGGCTGTACCGCCACCTTTTGCCTTTGCGATGTGTTCCACCAGATCAACGGTGAACGCGCGGGTGAGCCAGACCGACAGCATTTCGGCCCGAAATGGCCCAGCAAGCTCGGGGCGATCCGCGATCACGGCACGGTCGGCCGCACCGAACTTGCCCGACCCGTAGACCGCCGTTGTGCGCATCAGGTATCCCACCGCCTCAATCTCTGCCAGATCGGGCTGTTGGCCGACGGAAAGCCGGTCCACCACATGCCCGAACAAGCGGACTGACCGGTTGGTGCGGCTGAGCGCTAGTTCTTTTACCGAGACTCGCCCGGCCTCTTGCAAAGGCACGTTGGCGGCAAGACGGTCAAGGTCTGCGGAATCGGGCGTGCCGTCGAAGAGCACGAATGTCGCATCCCAAGCGGTCGCAATGACCCGGTCTGACCTTAAGTGATCGGGCAGATCATGGGCAAAAGCCACGAGGCTGTAGGTGCGCTCTGGCCCTATTGCGCGGTAGACCGCGCGGCCAACACCCTTGGCATCTATCTGCCAGATCGGACGATCGAACTGCCAGCCTTCGGCAACCATCCGGCGCAAGACAGCGCGCAGGAACGACAGCCTTGTCGGATGGGCGCTGCCCATGCGGGCCAAGCGCATCACCTGCGCGGGCGGACGACGAAAGGCGGAAACGTCCGGGATGGCGGATTGCTGAAGCACAGTCATTCGGCTGCCCTTTCCTGTTTGACTTTCCCGGAGGTAAAGCTGCGGGAAAAGAAGTCGAGCCAGTTGCCGCCCATGATGGCCGCCACTTCAGACCCCGACATGCCCAGATCATGCAGTCCGGACTCGATGGCGCTGAAATTGCAGTTATCTTGAAACCACAGGGGCATTGGTGGAAAACCCGGGGCCTGAGCGCTGCCCTCGCCGAAATCAACAGCCTTGGTCCAGCGCCCCGAGCGCATCCATTCCACCACGGAATCGGGTTGATCCTGACACAGATCGGTGCCGATGGCCAAAGCCTCAATGCCGATGAGGTCTGCCGTGCGGGCAATCATCTGGCAGAACTCCTGCGCCGTGCAGTGCGAGCCGCCCTTGAGGTGATGCGGATAAAGCGAAAAGCCAAGAATGCCACCACTTGCCGAAAGTTCACGCAGAACCTTATCGGACTTGTTGCGCAGTGCCGGGTGCCAATTGGCCGGGTTGGCGTGGGTGATGGCGATGGGCCGTGTGGAATGGGCGATGGCGTCAAGGGTGGATCTTTCGCCGGAATGGCTCATGTCCACGACGAGCCCGACGCGGTTCATCTCGGTTACCACGGCGCGGCCCATGCGGGTCAGGCCGGAGTCTTCGGCCTCATAACACCCGGTCGCAAGCAACGACTGGTTGTTGTAGGTCAACTGCATGAAGCGCAGGCCAAGGGTGTGCAGCACCTCGACCAGACCAATGTCGTCTTCCATGCAACTGGGGTTCTGCGAGCCGAAAAAGATCGCCGTGCGTCCAGTGGCGCGGGCGAGCGCCACATCTTCAGCAGTACGGCCTTGAAAGATCAGGGTGGGGAAGCGTTCGAACCAGCGGTTCCAGCTTTCGATGTTCAGCACGGTTTCGCGGAAGGTTTCATGGTAGGTGATGGTGACATGCACCGCATCCACCCCGCCTTGGCGCAATTGGCGGAAGATCTTTTCCGACCAGTTGGCGTATTGCAGACCGTCAATTCTGGGGGTCATTCCGGGACTCCTGCCGCGACATAGGCGGTCTTGACCGTGGTGTAGAACTCCGAGGCATAGGATCCCTGCTCACGCGGACCATAGCTTGACGCACCGCGCCCGCCGAAAGGCACATGATAGTCGGTGCCCGCCGTGGGCAAGTTTATCATGACGCAGCCCGCCCGCATATGGCTGCGAAAATGGCTCGCCCGGGCGAGGCTGCGCGTCATGATGCCAGCGGTCAGGCCAAACTCGCTGTCATTGGCGGTGGCGAGCGCCTCGGCATAGCTGCCGACCTTGATCACGCAGGTGATGGGGGCGAACATCTCTTCGCGGTTGATGCGCATATCATTGCGGGTTCCTGCAAAGACGGCGGGGGTCATGAAATAGCCCTCGGTGTCGCAGTCCAGCCTGATGCCACCGCAAAGAAGTTCAGCGCCCTCGGCACGGCCGATCTGCACATACACGAGGTTCTGCGCCAATTGCCCTGCGCTGACCACCGGGCCGATCTGCATCCCCTCGGTCAAGGCGTGGCCGACTTTGAAAGCCTTGGCAGCCGCAACCAGCTTTTCGACAAAGATGTCATGGATGGAAGCATGAACGATCAACCGCGAGGCCGCCGTGCATTTCTGCCCGGTCCCGCCAAAGGCGGCGCCAGCGGCATGGGTGACGGCCAAATCGAGGTCGGCGTCGTCCATGATCAGCATCGGGTTTTTCGATCCCATCTCCATCTGAACCTTGGTCATGTTCTGGATGGCAGCCAAGGCAATCCCGCGCCCGACCGGAACCGAGCCGGTAAAGCTGATCGCATCAATGCCCCGGTGTTCGACCAGCTTTTGCCCCACATCGCGGCCCGGACCCGCGACGAGGTTGAAGAGACCCGGCGGAATGTCCTGCCTGACGATGATCTCTGTCAGCGCCACCGCACTGGCGGGGGTCAGGTTGGCGGGTTTCCAAACGACGGCGTTGCCATAGGCCAGCGCCGGGGCAATCTTCCATGCAGGCGTGGCCACCGGGAAATTCCACGGGCTGATGATCGCTACAACGCCCACCGCTTCACGGCGCACGTCAATCTCGATGCCGGGGCGCACGCTTTGGGCGTGGTCACCGATGACGCGCAAAGCTTCGGCGGCGTAGTAGGTAAAGAACTGGCCAGCGCGGTAAACCTCGCCCTTGCCTTCGATGAGGGTCTTGCCCTCTTCCCGGGCGAGGAGGGTGCCGATTTCAACCGCACGGGCCATCAGTTCGGTGCCAATCGCCATCAGCACATCGTGACGCTTCTGGATACCAACGGCCCACCAAATGGGCTGCGCGGCGCGGGCGGCGGCAACGGCCTCATCCAACTGTGTGGCGTCAGCCTGGGCGTAATGGCCGATCACGTCGGTGAGGTCCGAGGGGTTGATATTCGGCGCGGTGGTCGCCCCGTCTAGCCAGCGGCCGGCAATATGGTTGCGGGTTTCAAGCGTCATGGTCATGTATTCCTTTGGGTCTCAGGTCCGTGCCAGCGCCTCAAACACCCGTTGCCGGGTCAAAACGCCTGCAAGATCGCCATTGGCGTGTCGCACTGTAACCGGCGTATCGCTGGAGGCCAGCGCGGCATAGGCGGATTCAATCGTTTGGTCAGAGGTGAGGATCGAGTCGCCCACCCCTTGCCCCGGGGTCGCCAGATCACCGCAGGTGACGATGCGCGCCCGGTTCACATCGCGCACAAAGCGGGCGACATAGTCGTCGGCAGGAGCCACCAGAATCTGGGCACCCGTGCCGACCTGCCGCAGCATGCCGTCCTTGAGGATGGCGATGTGGTCGCCAATCAAGAGCGCCTCATCCAGATCATGGGTGATGAACACGATGGTCTTGTGCAACCGTGCCTGAATGTCGCGCAGTTGAAGCTGCATGTCATGGCGGATCAGGGGGTCGAGCGCGGAAAACGCCTCGTCCATCAGGAGAATTTCAGCATCAGTCGCCAAAGCCCTCGCCAGACCGACTCGCTGCTGCATCCCACCCGAAAGCTGACCCGGATAGTGGTTCTCGAACCCCGCCAGCCCGACGAGGGCGATCTGCTCGGCACCTTTGGCATGCACTTGTGGTTTGGGCATTCCGTCAACCACCAGCCCATAGATGACGTTTTCCAACACCGTCTTGTGGGGCAAAAGGGCGAAGCGCTGAAACACCATCGAGATTTTCTTGCGGCGAACAGCGCGTAGCGCGGTCTCGTTCAGGGTCAGAACGTCAACATCATCCACCAGAATCCGGCCAGCGGTCGGTTCAATCAGGCGGTTGAAGTGGCGGATGAGGGTGGATTTGCCCGAGCCTGACAGCCCCATGATAACAAAGGTCTCACCAGCTCGGATGTTCAAGTTGATGGCGTGCAAGCCGAGGATATTCCCGGTCTGCGCAAGAAGATCGGTCTTGGACATGCCGGCGTTGACCTTGGCCAAGGCGGCTTTCGGATCGGGGCCAAAGATTTTTGATACATGCTCGACGCGGATCTTGAAAGGATTTGCCATGGCTCAGTGCTCCAGCTTCAGGGAGGTCTGCAGCCGCTTGCCGTAAGACTGTGCGATCCGGTCGAAGATGATGGCCAACAGAACAATGCCAAGCCCGGCCATCAGACCGCTGCTGATCTGCAGCCGCTGGATGCCTTGCAAGACCTGATAGCCAAGCCCACCCGCCCCGATCATCGAGGCGATGACGACCATCGACAGCGCCATCATCGTGGTCTGGTTTATGCCCGCCAGAATGGTCGGCAGAGCCAAGGGGATCTGTACGGTGAACAGGATTTGCCCGGAGGATGCACCGAAGGCGCGCGTGGCCTCGATAATCTCGGCGTCCACGCCTCGGATGCCAAGGTTGGTCAGGCGGATCACTGGCGGGATGGCGAAGACGATGGTGGCCAGCAGGGCGGGGATCTTGCCCGGGCCGAACAGCATGACAAAGGGAATGAGGTAGACGAAAATCGGCATGGTTTGCATCACGTCCAGAACCGGGAGCGTGATGGATTGCATCCGTTTGGAACGTGACATCGCCACGCCAATCGGCAGACCGATGACAACCGCCAGCAAGGTCGCCACCACCATCAGCGCGATGGTCGCCATCGCCGCGTCCCACACGCCGATCAGCCCGATGCAAAAGGTCAAGGCTGCGACTGTCAGGGCCACGGTCCAGCGGCGCGAGGCGGCATAGGCGAGTGCCGTGAGCATCAGCAGAACCGCCCACCACGGCAGCCATTGCAGGATTTTCTCCATGGCCAGCAACAGCTTGAGGACGGGCAGAAAGATCGCCTCCAGCGTCTGGCCGTAATCGGCCACGATCTGGTTGAAGCCGGAATCTATCGTGCGTCCAAAGGCACGGACATCGAACAGTTCGGGAAAGCCTTCGGCCATGATGGTTCCTCTGGTCGCGGAAAAGGGAAGGGGCAGGCAATGACTTGCGCTGCCCCTAAATTGTCGCCTCAGATCAGAGCGACGCGCGCACTTTGTCGGCCACATCGGCAGGAACCCATTTGGTCCAAATTGCCTCGTGGTTCTTCAGAAAATAGATCGCGACCTCATCCGTGGTGGCGCCGTTGTCATCGCCCCAGGCCAGAACAGCGCTGATGTCATCGTTCGGCACCTGCATCTTGCTCAGGAACTCGGCCACATCCGGCGCACGCGTTTTGAGCGAAGTCACGACAGCCACAGCAACTTCGCCGTTCGCCCATCCGCTGACCTTGGGATCTGCACAGTTCATATCGACAAGGCACTTGTAGTTCTCAGCGTCAAACGGCGGCGTTGCCATCCGCACCATGTGATATTTGCCGATCACATCGGTTGGCCCCCAATAGTAGCCGATGAAGGCTTCCTTGCGCGACACAGATTTGGCGATCGACGCTTTCAGCGTCTCACCCGAGCCTGAGGGAAACAATTCCCACGTTTCAGCCAGGCCCAATGCCTTGAATAGGTTGTTGGTAATCGGCTCGCAACCCCAGCCGGGCGGGCAGCCGTAAAGGCGGCCTTTTTCGGGGTTAGAAGCATCAGCGAACACGGCCCAGTTGGCCTTCAGATCTTCAATTGTCTTGATTTCGGGATGCTCCGCCGCAACGTAATCAGGAATCCACCAGCCCTCTTCCCCGCCCGAGGCGAAGATGTCGGACGCTTTATAGACGTTGCCTTTGGTCTGCATCTCGTCCCAGATCGACTGCGCGGTGGACACCCACAGTTCGGGCGCCACATCGGGCTGGTCCTTGGTCAGCATTGAAGTCGCCGTGGGCACCGTGTCGCCCGGGATCAACTGCGCGTCACAGTCATAGCCCGAGGCCAAGATCTTTTGCGCGACATGGGCGAGGGTGCCAGCGGACAGCCAAGTCATCTCGGCAATCGTCACCGTGCCCGCCGTGCCGCAGTCGGCGGCTTGGGCTGAGGTGGAGGCTAGACTCATCGCGGCAAGCAGCGCCGCAGCCGTCAGTTTCAATGTGGTTTTCATTCTGGCTCCCAGTTTGATTGATTCGCCTTGGTTGCAAGGCATTGACGGGAAGCTAGGCGGAGGTAAGGCTTCAATCAAACGAATATAAATCAAGTGAATTTCAGATAAACTGAAGTCAGGGCGCGATGCGCGCGAGCAAGGCGGCATCCACCAGAACACCCTCGGCTTCAATGCGCGCGCGGTTGGCCTTGCGTCTTGACCCCGGCAGCCGCGCGCCGGGCTGGTCCGTAATCGACTCCGCCAGCCGCCTCAAGCTTTGGTCAAAGACCGCCCCGGAGAACCCTACCGGATCCAGTGCGATAAAGCATTGCCCGGTGCCGGGCGGCCCGCCCGCCGTGCCCGAAAACGGGCTGGCGTCTTGGCTGAGGTTGGCACCAGACAAGGCGGCGGCCAGAATTTCCACCATCAGGCCCAGACCAAAGCCCTTTTGCCCTCCGTTCGGCAGCATTGAACCCCGTAAAGCCTCTTCTGCGACCGTGGTGGGCCTGCCTTCGACATCCAGCGCCCAGTTCGGTTCAATCGGTTCGCCCTTGCGGGCGCGCAACAGGATTTCAGACTTGGCAATGATGCTGGCCGATTGGTCGATCACCAAAAGCGCTCCGCCCGCTCCATCCGGCACCGCAATGGCGCAGGGATTGGTGCCGATCACTGGAACCTTGCCGCCGATGGGCGCGATGGAGGCGGGGGCGTGGGTGAAACACAGACCGATCAGGCCCGCTTCGGCCAAACGCTCGGCATGGTGGCCCAGCACGCCGCAATTGTAGGAGCGGTGCAGGGTCAGGGCTGCAATCCCGCAGACCCGCGCCGCATTGGTAAAAACCTCCCAACCGGCATCAATCGCGGTATGGGCAAAGCCGTTGCCTGCATCGACGCGGATGCTGCCGGGCTTGGGATGCGAGACGGTGGGTTCGGCCAGACCCAGAACCTTGCCGCAACTCAGATGTTCGGCATAAATCGGTAGGTACAGCAGGCCGTGGCTGCGGATCCCATCCCGCTCGGCCAGACGGATCGAGCGGGCAACGGCGTAAGCCGCCGCAGGGGAGGCACCTGCCGCCAGCAATACTTGGCAAGCCAACGCCTCGACCTCATCCAAACTGAACTGTTTTCCGGTCATGGCACTCTCCTGATGCTGCCACTGGCAATTAGCCATTTGACCCGCTTCAGCCAAACGACTATTAATCAACTCTATTTCAGAAATATTGAAGTCAGCCATGATCCGCACCGAGGCCCTTCGCGTCTTTGTCACCGTTGCCGAATGCGGCAATATCCGCGATGCAGCCGACCGGCTGTTCCGAACGCAATCGGCCATTTCCATGACCCTGAAGCAGGTCGAAGATCATTTGCGCGCACCGTTGTTTGAATCGGACCGCAAACATAGCCTGACAGAACTGGGGAGCTATGTGGCAGGGATCGCGAGGGTGCTTTTGCGCGACCATGATACCGCGATTGAGTTGATCGAACAGCACGCTTTCGGCAACAGTGGCAGGCTGCGCATCGCCTCGGTCCCTTCGGTCGCGGCCCTGTTGATCCCCGAAATGCTGGCGAAGTTTGTAGCGGTCCGGCCCAGCGCCGAAATTGATCTGGTGGATACCGACAGCGCGGACGTGTTCAGGCTCGTGGCAACGGGGCAGGCCGATCTGGGCATCGCCAGCATGGGGATCACCGATGCGGGCCTGGTTGTGACGCCGATCTTTGAGGACAGAATGCAGTTGGTCTGTCTGGCAACCTCTGCCTTGGCACAGCGCGCAGACCCGGTGGATTGGCGTGATCTGGAAGATGTGCCCTTGATCTTGAACGAGACGACGCGGGGAATCCGCGCCGCAGACTTTCAGGCCATCGCCACACGAACGAAACTGCGGGTGCGAAATGTGACATCACTGCTCGCCATGGTGCGCGCCGGCATCGGGGTCACCCTTTTGCCCGGGCTTGCCACCGTCGGGCTTCCACCGCAGTTGGTTGCGCGCCCGGTAAGCGACCAAAGCTGCCGCCGCCAAGTGGGCATACTCAGACGTGAAGGACGCGTGCAAAGCCCGCTGGCGCGTGCGTTCCAAGAACACTTCATTTCGGCCATCGCGGAAATGACTGAACAGCACAGCATCGTCTCGATCTACTCTGAGTAGCCAGCAACGAAGTTCCGTGGGTGTCCGCTTTTACGACGAGATTGCGTGCTCGTGCCCCGAACCGTGTCGGAGATTGACAAAGCCGCCCCCCCTTGACGCCTGTTCAGATCATCACAGAGTTGCGCCCAAAGAGACATCTCGCAGGCGCTTTTTCGTTTCAGGCGCGGGGCAAAGGGACTGTACAGATCATCGTCAGATATCCCGAGCGAACCAGCGGATGCGGCCGATGATGCGGATATCTTCGGCGGTGCGTTTGTACGCGGGATAGAGCTTGTTGTCTGAAATCAGCCGCACGGTGGGCGGATCGCTGTTCGGGATGTGCACAGGCCGCTTGGCAACCAGCCCCGTACCATCGTCGAGCACGAAGATGCCGGGCGGGTGGGGCAGCTGGCGCGTCATGTCGACCAGCACCGCGTCGCCGCCCAGCAGGGTCGGTTCCATGCTATCGCCTTCCACACCCATTATCCTGAGAGGTGCGGGGCTGGCCTTCAGCTTGTGGCGGATCCACGACTGGCGAAAGTGATAGCCGCGGCCCGGCGTGTCGCCATCTTCCATCACCACTGCGCCGCCGCCCATCGAGGGGCGAGGCGTGGCATGGGCAATCGCCACGAAGGCATCGTAAGGGTTTCTGTTGGGCTTCTTCGGCGCTGGAGCTGCCCCGAGGCAGACCTCACGCACCGCACAACCGACGCCTCAAGGAGATCTAGGCGGATTTCTTGCTGGTGCGGAGCAGATGGGGATGGGCGTCGCGGGCGGGATGCTGATGGCCAACGCGATTGGCGGTATTTTTGCTGGCATTGTTCAGGCCAGTGAGGTGCCGGAGGAAGAACCGGGTCTTGGCGAGATCGGCGTCGCAAACGACAGTGAATACCAGATCCGCGATCACATGAAGCCGCAGCGCGAGCGGCCTGAAGTCAGGTTGCAGCGCCCAGCGGTTCGGCCAGCCTGCGCGGGCGCTGTCGTCCCCCACGCCGGACTTGTGCCCGGTGAGGGGCAGGTTCTTACCTCTAGCCAGCGCAACGGCCTCAAGCAGCTTGGACTGCCGCCGCCGCCTTTTGTGCCGCAATTCCCGCAGGGAGCACACGCTTCAGGATGTCGGCGAGGGTGATGATCCCGCACACCGCATCGCTTTGCATGACGATGGCGATCTGCACACTCGACACTCGCATGCGGGCCAGCGCCTCGTAGACCGGGGTTTGAGCATCCAGGACAAAGGCCGGGCGGGCAACATCAACCGCAGGCTGTGCGTCCGGCAGAAGCAGGGTATCGCGCACATGCACGACGGACGGCGCACCACCGCCGGGAGCCGCCATCAAGATGCGCATGTGCCCGGATTCCAGACCCGCAGCGCGCACATCGGCGGCCGTGGCCTGTGGCTGAACCTGCGTCGGCGCCACATCTGTCGCAACCAGCGCAATCACGGGCATGGTGCCAAGATCGATGAAGCCCGAAAGCTGCTGCTGCATCTCCGGTTCAAGGGTGCCGACCTTGGCTGAATGTTCCACAAGCTGGCGGATGGTCGCGATGTCCTGCCCGCCAACGGCGGCGCTTTCGACCGGCTCAACCCCCGACGCCCTGACCAGACTGTTCGCGATGTTGTTCATCCACCGCAGCAAAGGCTGCAAGGGCCAGGCAAGGGCGCGCCCGATGACACCGATGGCGAGGGCGGATTTTTCCGGGTGAGCAATAGCCCAGGACTTCGGGGCCATTTCGCCAATCACCAGGTGCAGGAAGGTGACCACAAACAGCGACAAGGCAAACGACGTGCCGCCGGCGATCAAGATCGGCATTCCCCAAGAGATCAGGATCGGGCCGAGCCAGTAGTCGACGGCAGGCTTCGTGATCGCGCCAAGTGCAAAGGTACAGGCCGTGATGCCCAACTGCGCCAGCGCCAGCATCAACGTAAGGTCATTCATGCCGCGCAGGGCGGCGCGGGCCGAAACGCTGGTTGGTGCCAGCTCTTCCAGCCGGGGCCGCCGTGCTCCAAGAAGCGCAAATTCGATGACCACGAACAGGGCACTCAGGGCGATAAGCGCTATGGTGATCAGGGTTACGGTCAGCGCACTCATTGGGCATCCTCGGTCATTGAAGCTTCGACGAGCCGCACGCGCACCTCGGTGGGAACGTGCCGTTCAACGCGCAACACATCCACCTCAAGCCTGCGCCGCATCGGCTGGTCCGAAACAAGTTCTGCCGGGTTGATCGGCAGGTCGACCGTCACCGTGTCGCCTTCGGCAGGAAGGGCGCCAAGCGCGGCAATCAAAAGGCCCGCGACCGTTTCGACATCCGTGTCGGGCAGGTCGTATCCAATGGCGCGTCGAACCTCATCAAGGTGCACATCGCCGTCCATGATCCAGATGTTGTCGCCATCCGGCACCAATGCGTCACCGGTTTCCGCATCATGCTCATCCGTGATCTCGCCGACGATTTCCATCGCCAGATCCTCGATCGTCAGCACCCCGGCAAAGCCGCCGTATTCGTCGATGACGCAGGCCAGCTGGTTGTCGGATTGCGTCAGTTGTGCCAGCGCATCGGGCAGCAACATCAGCGTCGGCATCACTGTCGCAGGACGCATCACGGCGGAAACGGGCTCATCGGCACGCCCCGACACCAGTCGTTCCAGCACATCGGCCAGATGCACGACACCTACGGGGGTGTCTTCGTCGTCAATCACCGGATAGCGCGTGTGGGCGCGCGCCATCAGGCCGCGCAGCTCTTCCAAGGTCGTGTCCGGGCTGACCCAGTCAACTTGGGATCGCGGAACCATGGCATGCTCGACATCCTGTTTCGGAAAGTCGAGGATCCGGTCCATCATCAACGACAGCTCCACCGGCAGGTCGCCGCTGTCCCTGCTGTCTGCAATGATCCGGGGCAGGTCGGCGGCTGAGGCGCTGATGTCAAGGTCATGCACCGGCTCGATCCGCAAAGCGCGCAACAGCAGGTTGGCGGACTTGTCAAAAAATCCGATCAGCCAGCCGAACGCCTTCAGGTAGATCAGCGTGGAGCGTGACAGGCTGCGCGCCAGCGGCTCGGGGTCGGCAATAGCAAGGTTCTTGGGATAGAGTTCACCGAAGATCATCGCAATCAGTGTCGCCGCAACCAAAGCCAGCAAAGTGCCGATGGTCACGCCGACCTCTGTTGGAACGCCCGCCCCGCCCAGCAAAACAGCCAGCGGTTGACCCACCATCGGCTCTGCAAGAAAGCCCACCAGCAGGCCGGTGACCGTGATGCCGAGCTGCGCGCCCGACAGCATGAAGCTGGTCCGCTTGGTCACCGAAAGTGCGCGCGCCGCCGACGCATCTCCTTCGGCGGCCCGAGCCGCCAGCGGGTGCGGTCAACGGACATATAGGCAAATTCTTGCGCAACGAAGTATGCAGTGCCGGCAATGTTCACAAGGATGACGACGATGCCGAGCAGCAGCAGAAGGGTGGCCTCAATCATCGCAGCACAAGGGGTAAAGGCCGAAATGCTTGCAGAAAAAGTCGTGGTTTGTGGTCCACTGGGGAATAGCGCCTGTTTTGTTGCGGGTTGTTTCAGATGTGGTGTTCAAGCACTCATGTCAATCCTTTGCCCTGGCTCAAGACTTAATGAGACGCGGCGGCTTGCTTGATTCGCTGCTCGCGAAGCTATTGCGCCGGGGTGAGACCTCAAAGCTGCTGTCGTTTTCCAGATGGCTTGAGGTCATGATCATAAGGCTTTCGCGGGTAATCAGAGAATGGGGGAGATCGCCTCCTTGGCGATCCAAGCAAATCATCTACCTATCTCTGAATATTCCCTTTCCGCGTTGCCCGCGCTCAATGGGACAAAAGCACCGGAAGGCGGAGATCGTCGAACACGCCCTTTGTCGCGCCGCCAAGGATGAAGTCGCGCAGGCGGGAGTGGCCGAAGCCGCCCATCGCGAGCAACTGCGCGCCCTCGGCCTTGGCACCGTCTTGCAAAGCTGCGGCGATGCTGCGCCCGTCCAGCACCAGATCGACCGCTTTGGCCATATAGCCGCGCCGTTCGAGCGATGCCGCCAGCGTCGGGGCCATTCCTGCACTGCTCAACGCCTTTTCGTCCTGCACCGTCAAGATCGAAACGCGCCCGCCCGCGGCCAGCAGCGGCAGCGCATCGCACAGCGCCCGCGCGGCGACGCTGCTTTCATCCCAGGCGATGGCGATGTGATCTACCCGCTGGACGAGGGTTGCCGGAGGAATCAGGATTGCCGGGCAACCCGAGCCGAAGACGATCGACTGCGCCATGTCTTGGGCGGACAGCGTGTCGGCTGACCAAGGCAGCAGAGCCAGATCGAAATAGCGGGCCTCGGTGGCGGCAGCGTCCAGCGCCGCGCCGAGGACCAGCGTTTGCTTCAGCACCTGGACATTGAAGCCCGGCCCCGCCGCGCCTTGGACAAGGGCAGCCAGCCGGTCGCACTCCGCCTGACTTCGCTCCTCTGCCGTGCGGGCCATCCCCTGAACATCCATAAAAAATCCGCCCAAGGGCGATGACATCTGGGGAATATCCACGGCAAAGGTAGATACATGCAAACCGCAGCCAAGCGCGCCTGCAAAGCCGATGGCGGCGAGGATGGCAGCATCGGGCGCGGCTTCGGGATAGGTATTCAGCGGCATATAGGCGATGCGGTCGGGCATGAGGTCTCTTCCTTTTGCGTGCAGGTTGTCGCGGTGCCTGAAGGCCAAAGGCGCACTCCCGAAACCGATCAACTCTTCCATCCTTTAAGAAGAACTGATCACCATCCTTGATCTACATCAATGAAACTTGACCAAACCTGAACATTCTTAGGCAGTGAGCACCGGAGAGGACACAATGCCGCAGGATCGCTATCAGACCGTGAAAGAGGTTTCCGACCGGTTAGAAGTCGCTGAGGCCACTGTGCGGCTGTGGATCAAGTCGGGATCGCTGCGCGCCATCGACATCGGCAAGGGCTGGCGCATTGCCGATGCCGATCTGGAGGTATTTCTGCGGGCGCACGAAACCGCCCCCCGGCGCGCAGTCGACAGACCCGTCCGGCCCTGACACCGGCTGCCCTGGCATGGGCGCATCTGCGCTAACAGTTTCCGACACGCCGATCGAATGGGCCACCAGCGTCGGGAAGGTGGATGCCGTCTTCGCCCGCTTGCTGGCGTCAAGGATCGGCGCCAAGTGCGCCTCCCTTGCCTTTGCGCCTCCCCCGCCTTCGCGCCGATCGTGACCGCCGAAACTTGCGATCAGGCGCAGGCCCGGCTGACATTGGTTCTGGATTATGGCAACCCCAATCCCGCGGGCGAGCCGATCCCGACAGGGAAGGAAGAACCGAGGGTTGCGCCCGCGCCGGTTGTCGGCAAGCGCAAAGCCAACCACGATCACGCGCAGGCTGGCGCGATGCCGCAGCCGCCAAATTTTTCCAAACCCGCCCGCGCCCGGTTTTGCGCCAAGCTGGCGCAAGTCGTGGCCTTGGCCGAGGCGGGCGATATTGCGGCCCGACAGGCCTTCGAGATCAACCCGGTCTCGTCCAGCCATAAGGCCTTGGCCTACCGCCGCGACCTCGGCATCATCGACCTTTGTGGCCTACCAGCGGTAATGTGCAGTGACCGATCCGCCGAAATCCCGCGTGTTTTGGGAAAGCTGCAGGTTGAGTGCCCCGTCGATGGCAAACCCGCTGCGGGCGGCCATTCTGACGCTGGCGACCAAAAGCAGGGAATCCCTGTCCTGCGTTGCGCCGGAGACGGCGAATGCCGCGCCGGGGACGGTCTGGAAGGCGCGGGTGCCCGGTTCGTTGGTCGCGAATTCATGCGCCCACGCCGCCCTGATGCCGAAGACCACCGGTGAGCCACCCGCCATTTCGTTGGACCATTGCAGGTCCACGCCCAATTCCGAACGCAGCGAGGTCGTGGTTTGCGCGTCATATTGCAGGGCATAGCTGGACGATCCGGCAACGGTCGTCTCGGCGTAAGCCGGGGTCTTGACGGACTTAGCGCGCAACCCAACAAACGGTGTGAAGCTGCCCGTCTTGTAACCGGCCTCAATGTGGGCCGCGACGGTGTCGGCCGTCGTCTTGGCGGTAAAGCGATCGACGCCAGCAATCGTAACCGTGCGATCGGTTGTGATATCGCTGCGCCCGTAAGCCAGCGCCGCCTTGACATAGGCGCGGTCGGAGGAGGTCCGCCCGCGCAAGGCCACAAAGACCGACTCTCCGGTGCCGGTGCCCGAACCGTTGCTCAAGGCGAAGTCGGCAGAATTTCCGGACAATGCGATACCGACGTTGGTCCGGTCATTGGGCGCGAAATTCAGGCCTGCGGCGAGGCCTTTGGTGGCGGAGGTCCGCTCTTGCGCGCCCATGGCGGCATCGCCGTCAGTTGTATTGCGCGCGCCGTAGCCCGCGGCCCAGACGTCCCAGTTGCGCGATTGCGGGGCCAAAGCCGGCGGATGGGCCGGCGGCTGGTGGCCCGCCTCCGGGTCTTGCCGGCCGTATTTCCCGGTGTAAGTGCCGTTGATCTTTTCGGGAACCAAACCGACCGGCACGCCCTCGCGACGCGGGGCCATGGTCTGACCGCGCGGCGTGTCGCCGGATCTTATGACGGTATCAAGGAATGCGTCCACGGATTGCAGGCCCATCGGCCCGACGCCGGTTGAACCCTCACCCGCCAAGCCGGAAAGATTTGCGGCAAGCTCTTCCGGGGTCTGGGTGGCCGCCAGAATGGCAAGTCCTGTCGGCAACACACCGCCGCCGGCCACGTGATTGGACAGGGCGGTGGCAACCGAATCCGGATTCAGCGTCAGATCCGGATTGTCGGCAGCCGTGTCGAACCCCTGACCTGCCAGAGTGCATATTTGAATGAGATTGCTGTCAAGCGTCACCGATCCGTTGCGCGCAAAGGCGGCACCGCAATTGATGCTGGCGGATGTGTTCAGGGTAATGCTGGTCAGAGCCACGATCTGACCCTGCATGTCGGCCGTTGTATCGAGCGTCGCGGAACTGCCGATCCGGTAGAACACGTTGCCCCCCTGAGCCTCGTTCTGAAGCACCACCGAGGCACCGCTTCCCACCGTCAGCGTGCTGCCGATGTTGAAGACGAAGATCGCGTCGGGATTGCCGCCGCCGTCCAGCGTCAGGGTTTGACCGACCGCAAGACCCGCGCTGCTGTCGAAGTTGTAGACGCCGGCGGACAGCGTCATGCCGCCAAGGTCCTGCCCGGTCAGATCGCCGCCGCTAGCGGTCGGGCGTCCCGCCAAGAAGGTGTAAAGCGTGGTCAGATCGTTTTGCTCGCGCAGCGCCACCGCGTCGCCAAGAAAGACCTCTCCGGTCTGCGTCACGCTGCCGGACCCGGTGTAGGATGACCCGGGGCTGACGGCGATGTTGCCTACGATTGTCGTCGGCCCGGTGTTGGTCAGCGACTGGCCGGAGATGACGCCGAAGCTTTGCAAGTCCTGCGCCGCCGCCGCTGGGGCCAGAGCAAGGTTCAGCGGGAAGCCGGCAAGCAACGACGCGACAACCACAGCAATTGGCTTTGACATGCGGGAACTCCTTTTTCAAATCTGATTTTCACTGCGCCGCAGGACCGCGATGACGTCGTGCGCCGCGGCCCGGTCACGGGTGTTGCACATGAACGTACGGACGATGTGTGTGGTTCCGCAAATGTCCGATGTCGCGCAACTGGGCGCCATTGCGAAGGTGGACGGCACATGCGGCAAGGCCGAAGTGTCGCGCGCTGATCTGGCGGCGTTTGTGCTTCGCTGTTGACAGAAGGGCGCAAGGGGCCAGCGACGATCACTTTTTCTGGCTGGGCGCAGAGGGGGGTGGATCAATCAAGGCGGGGCCGCAAGTCGCTGCAACTGTCTGATGGACTGGACGGACCCGCACAGCGCGCCCTTTTCGGGGAGCCACCGCGCAGGGGGTATCGGGTGACGGCGGACGACCGGGCAAGCGAGGGCTTTACGGTGCCAACCGGCCGGGTGGTGCGGTAATCCCACCATGTCCCACGGGAGCTTTGGTAGAACTTCCGCCGCCATTTTCAGTTTCTGTGCGGGTGTCGCTCCGCCGACGCCCCTGTTGGGCGGCCATGCCTGTAAGTCCAGAACTCTGATGCGCGTCAATCAGGGCGCCCCCACTGGCGATGTCAGCGATAGACGATCCCGCCGTCAGTGATGATCGATTGCCCTGTTATGTAGTCAGAATCCGGTCCAGCGAGATATGAAACAAGGGCCGCAACGTCGTCCGGGGTCTGTGCTCGGCCCAGAGCGATTCCGCCCACGTATTTGTCATAGGTCTCGCCAATGGGCGCGCCGGTCACTTCAGAAAACCGCTTGTCGATCTCGACCCACATGTCTGTCCCGACGATGCCGGGGCAGTAGGCGTTCACGGTGATGCCGTCACTGGCATATTCTTTGGCGGCGACCTGTGTCAGCGCGCGCACGGCGAACTTTGTCGCTGAATAGACGCCCAGCATCTCAAAGCCATCGTGCCCGGCGATCGAAGACGCATTGATGATTTTACCCTTGTGTCCCAAGGATTTGAATGTCGCGGCGGCAGCCTGGATTCCCCAGAGAACACCTTGGATATTGATTTTCAGGATCAGATCAACATCGTCCTGCGTGACATCTGCGATCGGATCGACCTGCGCGATCCCGGCATTGTTGACCATGATGTCGAACCCGCCGAGCGTCTTTTCGGCATGTTTCACCGCAGCATAGACCTCCGCACGGTTGCTGACGTTGGCCTTGAATGTGGTGGCCTTGCGGCCAAGCCCTTCAATCTCGGCGGCGACTTCGGCCATCTTGTCGGTATTCATGTCGACAATGGCGATATCGGCGCCATCTTTTGCCAGGCGCAAGGCAATCCCACGTCCGATCCCTTGCGCGGCACCGGTCACCAGCGCCACTTTTCCGTTGAGTGTCATTGAAAAATTCCTTTTGCTTCAGCGAATTGAACAGGGCGTGACCTGTCCGCCGGTCGCCCCCGTTCACAACGAGAGCCTGTCTTTCAGATAGTCGTCGTTTCGGGTTGGGCAAGCGCGCCGGGCGCGGGGCCTTCGGATTGCTCAGGCACCCGGCGTATTTCTGCCGGGGTTTTGTTTCCAAGCGGAGAAAGTGGCCTGACATTGTTGTCGTCGTAGCGCCACAAAGCCAGTTTCTGGCAGGCATCAGCCAGGCTTTCGAACATGACCCCATTCCGGCATTCGTGGCGAAGGCTGGCGTTGCGGATGAAAGTGCGGACAATCGCAATGCCCGGATGTATTTTGTCGGTTCCGGTGACGCCGATCAGGATGACATGGCGCCGGTCGGCCACCAAGCTGCCGATGGCCAGATCACGGATGAGCCAGCGGCCGACCTGACAGCGGGGCTGTTGCGCTTGAACAACCGCGCCGAAAAGTTTCCCGACGCCGAAATCCGTGGGCAGCATTGCTCCAATGCAGTAAGGATCGTTCTTCCGCCCCGCGCCACCGATTTGGTGGCGCGGACTTGCCACTCGGGCAGGGCCCGCCAACTGATGCCGATGGAACCTTACCGCAGTCCGGTGCGTTCGATGGGTGAAGCAGACGACAGGGCTGTCAATCAGACCTGACGACACAAGGAACAGGGTGGTTTTTCTGATTTCCTGCCCTGACCAACGCAACGGTAGTCGAGCCTTTATCCCGTCGTTCTGTTGTCTGCTTTACCAGTGTTTCAGAACTGCCTGGGCGGTTTTCGGGCCAGAGAAACCGGCTTGCACGGACCGGGGGCTGCAATGCTTGGTTGACGGTGGCAGCGCTTCTTTGCGTGCCCGGGGTGCAACTTGGTTGGGTTCCAGCTGGAAGCCTCTCGCAACCCGTGCTAAGAACTCCAGATACCATCCATACAGATGGTTTATGGAGGTAAAATGCCGAAATCAACCCTTGTTGCCCCGTCGAAGTCCCCTGACTCGGAAAAGCTGACCATCAATCTGGGCTTCGTTGATCTGGGCCAGATCGAGCTTTTGGTGCAGGAAGGGTTCTATTCCAACCGCAGTGACTTCATTCGGACCGCGATCCGCAACCAGATCGAGCGGCACGCCGATACCGTGCGTCAGGTCGTCACCCGCAAAAGTGTCGATCTGGGGGTGCGCCACATCACCCATGCGGAACTGATGGCGGCGCAGGCGGCGGGTCAGATGCTGGATATCCGGGTTCTGGGCCTTGCCGTGATCGCGCCCGACGTCCCGGCCGATCTGGCCCTTATTACCATTGCGGCGCTGCATGTTCTGGGCGCGCTGCATGCCAGCGATGCGGTCAAGACCGCACTGGCAGACCGAATTCATTGATCCTCCCCTTCAAGAAAGCACCACATGAACACCCTTTTTTCTCGCGGCATGGCCAAAGCCACCGAACTGACCCGTTCCGGCAAGCTGCTCGAGGCCACCGAGATGATCCAGTCTTTGCTGCAACGCCCTGCGCCGAAGGTCGAGAAACCCTTGCCAGCCGAGGCGGGCGACGTCATCGACGGCGACGTCATCAGGTTGGGATCAGACAATTCCGCACCAGAGGCCGCAACATCGAAAACAGGACGTGCAGGCCGCCAATCAGCTATCCCAAAGAACAGACTTTCCGAGACGTTGCGCAAGATTGCGGCCGGTGGGATGCCCGTCCGATACCCGCTGACCGGGTCAGTCAATCCAGTGCCGGACGGGGCACAATTCCTGTCCCTGACCCACAGTGCGGCACAAGGCAGCCGGGGCTACCGGCTTTATATCCCGGCCCATCGACAGGCCGGGCCGATGCCGCTGATCGTCATGCTGCACGGCTGCACCCAGACGCCCGAGGATTTCGCCGCAGGCACCGGCATGAATGCGCTAGCCGAGGAATTCGGCTGCATGATCGCCTATCCGGCGCAGCCTTCGGGGGCAAATGCCCAGAAATGCTGGAACTGGTATCGCCCCGAGGATCAGGCGCGTGACCGGGGCGAACCTGCCCTGATTGCAGGCCTGACCCGCGCGATTTGGCGTGACCAAAACGCCGATCCGGCCCGTACTTATATTGCTGGCCTGTCGGCGGGCGGGGCCGCTGCCGCTGTGATGGCGGCCGTCTATCCTGATATCTTCAGCGCCGTCGGCGTTCACTCGGGCTTGGCTGCGGGCAGCGCGCAGGACATTCCGCAGGCCTTTGCGGCAATGCGCAGTGGCTCGAAAGGCCGACCACACCGGACAATCGTGCCAACGATCGTCTTCCACGGTCTGGCCGACAGCACCGTGCACCCCGATAATGGCACTGCGGTTCTGGCACAGGCGCTGCAAGCGATGCCCGGGCTGCGCGCAACCACGCATCAAGGCGTCGCGGACGGCGGGCACCGCTATCGCACCACGGCGCACCATCATCCCGATGGCCGCAGCTTTGCGGAACATTGGCAGATTGAGGGCGCGGGCCATGCCTGGGCCGGGGGCCATGCCGCTGGCAGCTATACCGACCCCAAGGGCCCTGACGCTTCGCGCCAGATGCTGCGGTTTTTTCTGCAACACGCCAAGGACGAAGCAGGTGTCCCCTCAATTTTCTGACCGTCCGGGAACGACTCGTCTGTCGGCGCGTTGATCCTGAGCAGGCATCAACAAGAGGCCATCGTGGGTATCATCTGGACCATCATCATTGGCTTTGTGGCAGGCGTGATCGCCAAATTCGTCACGCCGGGCGACAACGAGCCATCCGGCTTTGTCCTGACCACCATTCTGGGCATCGTCGGTGCGTTCGTGGCCTCTTACCTTGGTCAAAGTCTGGGCTGGTACGGTCCGGGCGAGAGTGCCGGACTGATCGGGGCTGCCGTCGGCGCCATCATCGTTCTTCTGGTCTGGGGAATGGTGCGCCAGCGCGCCTGACCTTCGCCGCCGCTATGGGGAAACACCATGTCAAGATCCACGCCATCGCTGCTCGCCCTGCTTGGACTGGTTGCCGTCGCAGGCTATCAGAACCGTGACCGGATTAGCGAAATGCTGTCTGATGCACGCCAAAAGTCCGAAGCATCAGGAACGCCTTTGGCACCATCGGGCGGCGGCTTTGTTGCCGAGATCGGCCAATTCTTTCAAGGCCGTTCTGTTGCCACCGTTTTGGGCGATCTGGTTGACCGCTTCAAAGCCGCCGGTCAAGGCGACACCGCCGACAGCTGGGTGTCCGATAAGGCAAACATGCCGCTTGGCGTTGACACGCTTGAAGCCGCGCTTGGCCAGGAAACCCTTGCGGCGCTTGCTCAGAAAACCGGTCTGTCACAAGCCGAGGTTCTTCTGCGTCTTAATGTCGCCCTGCCAGATGTGGTGAACCGTTTCACCCCAAACGGACGACTGCCCACCAAGGGCGAAGCGCAGGCCCTCGTCTGACACGGGTGGCAGCAACTGCTTCGACCGCCGTTGCGCGTCCCTCGGCGCAACACCCTTCGACAGTGCCAAATCAACCTATCTTGTCCCCCATCAAAGGAATGTCGACATGACCCCCGATGCAGAAATCACCGCCGCTTTCTGGAAACAGCTGCGGTCGGACCGCACGGTGATGCTTGGGCTTGAAGCCAGCGCGCCCACAACCTTGCGACCGATGACGGCACAGCTGGACGGCGAGGCGGATCAGGGGCCGATCTGGTTCTTCACCTCGACCGACTCTGCCATCGTGCAAGGGCTGAACTCGCAGGATATGGCGATCTTTACTTTTGTCTCCAAAGGCTTTGATGTCTTTGCGACTGTGCACGGCCACATGACGCGGACGACCGACCGAGCCACTGTTGACCGGTTGTGGAACACTTGGGTCGCGGCCTGGTACGATGGCGGCAAGGATGATCCCAAACTGGTTCTGCTGCGCTTTGATCCTGCGAGTGCCGAAATCTGGCGCGACGGGTCCAGTCTGCTTTCCGGTCTGAAACTGCTGTTCGGCGCTGACCCGAAAGCCGATGCCAAAGACAATGTGGCCAAGGTTTCCTTGTCCTGACAGGGGCGCTGATGGGATCGGGATTTATGCCCGATCCCGCACGTTCTAATGCTGTCGCTAGGCAGGAAAACCCCGAGACTGACCGGGTATCCTTGTGACACTTTTTGTCGGTGTCCTGACAACAGGCGGGCTTGCCGCCTCCGTCTTGTCGGCTGGCTGGTACCCCGGCCCGCAAGCCACGCTATTTCGCGCGGCACCAAACGGCAGGACCCAAAGCAGATGCAACCAAGTTTGGTGGGCTTTTCATGCGAAAAAAAGGGCGCTGCCTTTTCTCGGGCAACGCCCTTCGCGTGTCAAAGCTGAAACAGGGCCTCCCGGGCCCAGCGGCGCATCGTCTTGCAGGCGTCGGCAAATGTTTGAACGGACGCCGCAGCGGCCAATGTGCAAAAGCCTTCGTCATCAGCCCCCGCCAGACCACATACCGCAACAAGAGCACTCGCGTCCTCGGTCCATCCGATGAATTTACAGTGCCGAAAGGCATGATTCAGGAGCACCAGCGCCGCCAGTGTGATGGCAAGGCTGTCCTTGCCCGGCAGGATTGCCAGCGCTTCAAGCAGCACCGACGGCGCGCTGCCGATCTTTTCACGTGCCTCGTGCAGGTTGTTCTTGCTGTACAAGACACCGCCGATCCGGGTGTCGGATTGCGCCCGTTTCGCTCTGATCGAGCAGATTCAACGGGATTTCTTGCTGCTGTCGCTTTTGAGGCCCGCTTCAACAGCCGGGTGGCCCGTGTCAACGGGTTTTGCGCTCGACGTTTTGGCCCGATCCTTTGCGGCGTCGGCTTTGCCGTTCGAAGCGACGGCCGCTCCTTGGAAGACAGGTTTCTTGGAATTGGCGTTTGCTATCGCAGTCTTCTCCACTGATCCGGGTGGAACGCAGGCCAGATCGACGTCCCGCCTCCACAGACGTTCCCGGCTTCGCCCTGGCATAGGTGGAATTTCGCCAGTCGCAGAAGCGGCAACGGTCAAGCTCCGACGGGTCAGCATGTCGGACAGCAGGCTCATGGCGTCGCCCCATCCGGGACAACCCGCCACACTTTGTTTCCCACATCATCCGCCACCAGAAGGGCGCCGTTGTGGTCTATGGCGACGCCGACAGGCCGCCCCATCGCCTCGCCTTTGACATTGGTGAATCCCGTCAGGACATCTTGCGGACCACCCGAGGGCATGCCGCCCGAGAACGGCACGAAAATCACCTTGTATCCCGACGGCGGTTCGCGGTTCCACGACCCGTGCTGACCAACGAAGGCCCCGTTTCGATAGGACGCGGGAAACAAGGCACCAGTGTTGAATGTCAGGCCAAGCGATCCGGTATGGGCCCCCAATGCGTAATCCGGCACGAGGGCGGTTGCCACCAGATCGGGCCGCGCAGGCTGGGGTCGTGTGTCGACATGCTGGCCATAGTAGCTGTAGGGCCAGCCATAGAATCCTCCATCGCGCACCGAGGTCATGTAATCGGGCACAAGATCACTGCCGATCTCGTCGCGTTCGTTCACCGCGACCCAAAGTGCACCGCTGTCTGGTTGAAAGGACAGGCCGTTGGGATTGCGCAGGCCAGACGCGAACAGGCGCGCTTTCCGAGTGGCGAGGGTGATTTCAAGCACGGAAGCGCGGTTTTCCTCGGCCTCCATGCCGTTTTCGCCCACATTGCTGTTGGCGCCTACCGTCACGAACAGCCTCGCCCCGTCGGGGCTTGCGATGATATCCTTGGTCCAATGATGGTTGATCGGCCCGGCGGGCAGATTGAATATGGTCTCTCCGCGTGAGGTGATGCGGGTTTCACCCTCGACATAGGGAAAGGCCACGACCGCATCGGTATTGGCCACGTAAAGCGTCTGACCGATCAGGGCCATGCCAAAGGGCGAATGCAGGTTTTCCAGAAACACCATCTGTATCTCGGCTGCGCCATCACCGTCCGCGTCGCGCAACAGGCGGATGCGGTCGGCGCTGCGCACGCCCGCCCCGGCCCGCGCCATGACCAGTCCCGTGACCCAGCCTTTCAGACCGGACCCTGCGTCGTGCTGCGCAGGCGCGTTGCTTTCCGCGACCAGCACATCGCCATTTGGCAGCACATGCAGCCACCGGGGATGATCGAGCCCACCGACAAATTCATTCACCACGAACCCACTGGCCGCGTCCGGCGTCAAGCCGTCCGGCCAGCCCACAGCCGGGGCAATTTTGACCGTCGGAATCAAGCTTGGGTTTGGCTCAGGCAGGGCTGGGTGTGCACCATAACCTGCTTTTGCACTGACGGTCGCCCTCTCGCAGGAACTCAGGATGATCCCGGTGCCTGCCAAGGCGATCGCGACAGACGCAAAAAGAGCTGTTCTCGCCATCGTTTTCCCCCTGATCAGGACGGGCCAGCGGTGTCTGCCGCTGGCCCGAAGGGATAAAAGGGTCGGGTCTGCGTCGCAGGGCCCGAGGATCAGGATTGATGCTCTGGCAGCGCCTTGATCTCTTCTTTCGTCCACGACGTTTGAACCGCCCCGGGTTTATCGGAGGGTGATTTGTTCAACGACTAGGCGACCATATCGATTGTGTTCAGGTTTGCATAGAACGCCTCCTCTGCTTCTGCGGGGGTGATGTATCCGATAGGGCCGAGCAGGCGACGATTGTTATACCAA
>CAMAQR010000044.1 GCA_945860375.1 Pseudorhodobacter antarcticus | reverse complement strand
ATCAGCCAGACCGAACTCAACGATGTGGCGCGCCTGATGAACCAGCGCCCCAGAAAAACGCTCGGGTGGAAAACACCCGAAGAAGCCATGGCCCAGGAAATCGCGGCCTTCAGATCAAACGTTGCACTTGAAGCTTGAATCCAAGCAGTAGCGGGTCCGCGCCAAGTTATTGAAGAAAAGTACTTGTCCTATAAGTGTGAGCAATGCGGTTCATGGAGTCCTGTTTTTCGGTACGTAAAGGGAATGCGAAGCAAACCTTTCGATGATGCGCTTTTCTTGCAAATTTCCTGCTGCAACTGCAAGGCAACTTACGACTCCAAGGGCAATTCCTACAAAATGCTGCAGGTCAAACAGCATAAATTCTAATTTTCGTTAGTAGACAATTAGCCAAGAAATCTGGCGAAAACGGAGAAAGGTGGTTTCCGTAGTTGCCCTAGGAATAATAGATAGCTTGAGCTGGCATCCCCAAAACATCGCCGTCGGGGTCGATACCCGCAGCGGTGCAGGCTTGGCGCATGGTGGCCCCTGCGGCGACCCGCTGCACGGCTACAGCCGGGAAATCGGGCCGTCCTGCCCCGCCAGCCAAGCGCGGGTGCCCCGATGCCGCAGCCCATGTGGGCACCGCACCAACGCTTCCCGCTGTTCGCGCTTGGCACCTTATTCATATGCGCCGAAAGCGATGACATTGGCACGGGACTGCCCGAAATCGACCAAACCGCCGATTTGGCGGCCACGGGGCCGCAAAACCGAGTGCCAGAGACCCCCATCAACCAAAAACGCGCAGTCAGACGGCCAACCCGGCGCAGCCGAACGCGGGGATCAGACGTTCCCCAACTTGTTCAAGGTTGGTCCTAAGCCTTGCCCTTTCACATTGGCTCAAATATCCAGACCAGAATTCCGGTAGGCCGGAGGCACCCGTCGCCGCCACCATCGCACCGTTTAAAGGACCACCCCATGACCAATCGCCTCGCCCTGATCACCGGAGCCTCTCGCGGCCTTGGCGCGGCGCTGGCCGAGCAGCTTTGCGCCCGTGGCTGGGATGTGGTGGCGGTGGCGCGCACGGCGGGCGCGCTGGAAGAGTTGGATGACCGGGTTAAAACCCTTGGCCTGCCGGGAGCCGGCAACCTGACGCTGGCCCCGATGGATGTGACCAACGACGACGCCATGCGGCATCTGTGCCTGTCGATCCATCAGCGTTGGGGCGGCCTCACTCTTTGGATCCATCCGGCGGTGCATGTGGCCCCGTTGGCCCCGGCGGGGTCGCTGGATGCCAAGGATTGGGACAAATCGATTGCCACCAACGTCCGCGCCACGGGCAGCCTGATCCCGATGGTCGAACCCTTGTTGCGCGCGGGTGAAGGCACGGCCGTGTTCCTCGACGACCCCCGCGCGGGTGAGAAGTTTTTCGGCGCTTACGGGGCCACCAAGGCCGCACAAATCGCACTGGCACGCAGTTGGGCGGCGGAGAACGCCAAACACGGGCCCCGCGTGGTGATTTCAACCCCCGCGCCGATGCCCACCGCCACCCGCGCGCGGTTTTACCCTGGTGAGGATCGCAGTGTCCTGACGCAACCCCGCGATGAGGCGGTGCGGTTGCTGGACCAGCTTTAGCCCAAGGCCGCTTCCATCGCCCGCCACAGGGGTTCCACCGGTTCCAGCCCGACCGACAGCCGGATGAACCCCGGCGCCACCGCATCTCCCCAGCGCGCGCGGCGTTCACCCGAGGAATGGGTGCCGCCGAAACTGGTGGATTGCACGATCAGTGCGCAATCGCACAGAAACCGTTCCGCCTCTGTCGCATCGGCCAGCTCAAACCCGATCAGAAAGCCAAAACCCGACATCTGCCGCGCCGCGATCGCGTAGGACGGATCGCCGGGCAAACCCGGATAGCGCAGATTGCGCACCTTTGGATGCGCCGCCAACCGCTGCGCAATCACCCCCGCCGTGGCGCACATGCGCGACAAGCGCACCTCCAGCGTTTCCAAACCGCGATGCAGCAGCCAAGCTTCAAACGATCCCGGAACCGCACCCGACAGGCGGCGACCCTCACGCACCTTGGCAATGAAGGCTTCGTTGCGGCTGGCAACATGGCCAAACAGCACGTCCGAATGGCCAGCGGGTGCTTTGGTGTCAGCGGCCACCACCACATCGGCGCCAAGGTCCAAGGGCCGCTGCAACAGCGGCGTCATCGTGGTGTTGTCGGCAATCACAACCGCCCCTGCCGCATGGGCGCGGGCGCAAACCTTTGCAATATCAACCACGTCCAGCCCCGGATTGGAGGGCGTTTCGATCAATATCGCTGCGGCCCCGGTGAAATCGACGGTGGCGAAATCGCGGGTCGCCACTTCGACCACCTCGACCCCATAAGCCGCCAACACCTGCCCCGCCAGCAAGCGGCTGACGTAATAGCCGTCGGACGGCAAGATCAACCGCTTGCCTGCGCCAAGCGCCGCAAACAGCGCCGCCGAAATCGCCGCCATGCCAGAGGGAAAAGCCACGCAGGGCGCGTCTTCCAGCAGGGCCAACTGGCCCTCCAGCATCTCCCATGTCGGCATGCCACTGCGGCCATAGACATGGCTCAGGTCGGCAGTGTCCGGGGTGTGAAAGGTGGCTGAACTGACAATCGGCGCCACGATCGGCGCGCCGGGTGTCAAAGCACCGCGGTGGTGCAGCAGGGCGGCAGCGCGGATCTGGGCAGCTTCATCCATGCAACATCACTCCAGCCGGCTTGGGAAACCGTCGGCACGCAGATCGGTGCGCAGCACGTCTTCCAGCAGTTTCGCGATCATCGGCGATTGCGCCTCGCCGCCATAGGCCGCTTTGGCCGTGATATAGGTCTGGTTGGTGGCCGAAGCCAAATCCAGCGGCACCCCGAATTCCTTGCCGAATCCCAAGGCAAAGCCCAGATCCTTCAACGCCAGATCAATGTTGAAGGCCACGTCATAAGACCCGTTCAGGATCAGCGCGCCTTCGGTTTCATGCACGAAGGAATTGCCCGACGAGGCCGCAATCGCCGCATGCGCCTGCGCCAGATCAAGCCCGCCGCGCTTGGCCAGCATCAACGCCTCGGAGGTGGCCTTCAGATGAATGAAGGCCAGCATATTGGTGATGACCTTGATGATGCAGGCAGACCCCAAAGGCCCCATGTGGAAAATCTTGTCACCCATCGCCTGCATCGCGCCCTGATGCAGATCGAACAGGTCCTTGCTGCCACCGGCCAGCATGGTGATCTTGCCCTGCGCCGCAAGATGCACGCCACCCGTCACCGGCAGCTCCATCATCGCCACGCCTGCATCGGCGGCAATCGCAGCCAGTTTCAGCACCTCATCCCGGCCAAGGGTGGACATCTCGACCCAACTTGCGCCCGGTTTCATCTGTGGCAGAATCGAGCGCAACACCCGTTCCGACACCGCAGGCGACGGCAGACAGGTGATCACATGATCGACGGATGCCGCCAAAGCTTCGGCACTCGGGGCCAGTGTTGCCCCCATCGCCACCAACCGCTCGGCCAGTTTGGGGTTCAGATCGAACACCGTCACCGCAAAACCCGCTTTGATCAGACAAGCGGCACAGTTCGCGCCAAGATTGCCAAGGCCGATATATCCGTAATGCATGCTATCCCCGTTTGGATGCGGGGCGGCACTGGGGCCGCCCCAAGTGGTCAGGCCCCGTAACCGACGATGCCCTTGATTTCGCAAAAGTCGTGGATGCCCCAATCGGCATATTCACGGCCATTGCCCGACTGTTTGTAGCCGCCAAACGGCGCCGAAGTGTCCCAATCGGGATAGTTCAGGTTGACCGTGCCCGCCCGCAAACGCCGCGCAATCGGAATGGCCTCTTCGACCGGGCCTGCGATAAAGGCGGCCAATCCGTAGACCGTGTCATTGGCCATCCGCACCGCGTCATCGATGCTGTCATAGGGCAGGATTGCCAGCACAGGGCCAAAGATTTCCTCTTTGGAAATCACCATCTCGTTGGTCACATCGCCAAAGATCGTCGGCTGCACGAACCAACCCCGGTTCAGACCCGCCGGACGCCCCAAACCGCCCGTAACCAAAGTGGCCCCTTCATCAATACCGGCCTGAATAAGGCGCTGCACCTTGTCGTATTGGGTCTTGGAAATCAGCGGCCCCATGGTGGTGCCTTCCGCCAGCGGATCGCCGGGGATGATTTCTTCGGCGGTGGCGCGCGCAATCGCCAAGGCCTCGGCCTGCTGGCTGCGGTGCACGAACATCCGCGTCGGCGCATCACATGACTGCCCGGTGTTGGACATGATGGCGTTGACGCCCGATTGCACCGCCGCCGCAAGATCGGCACTTTGCAAGATGATGTTGGCCGACTTGCCGCCCAGCTCTTGCGCCACCCGCTTGACCGTGGGCGCTGCCGCCGTGGCAATCAGGATGCCCGCCCGCGTCGATCCGGTAAAGGACACCATATCGACCTCTGGATGCGAGGTGATGCGGGTGCCAACGCCCGGCCCGTCGCCGTTGACAAGGTTGAACACCCCCGGCGGAACCCCTGCCTCATGGCAGACTTCCGCAAACAACACCCCCGACAAGGGCGCAATTTCCGATGGCTTCAGCACCATGGTGCAGCCCGCGATCAGCGCAGGCGCAACCTTGCAAGCGATCTGGTTCATCGGCCAGTTCCACGGCGTGATCAGCGCGCATACGCCGATGCCCTCATAGACGATCCGCGTGGTGCCACGGGAATATTCCCATGACATTTCCTCGGCGGCCTTGATGGTGGCCTCGATATGCACCTGCCCCGCCCAAGCCTGTGCGCCGCGCGCCCATTCGATCGGCGCGCCCATTTCGGTGCTCATCGCTTGCGCGAAATCTTCATAGCGCGCATTGTAAACCTCAAGGATCCGCTTCACGAGGTCGATGCGCTTTTGCACCGGCCAGACCGTGTAGGCGTCAAAGGCCGCACGGGCGGCCATGATCGCGCGGTCGGCATCGGCGTCATTGCCGATGGCCACCTGCGCCACGATCTCTTCGGTTGCAGGGTTTTCCACCCCCAGACGGGTGGTCGAGATCGGCTCGACCCAAGCACCGTCAATGTAGAACTTGGTCATATTGGCAGAGATCATGGCAGCCTCACTTGAAGTGGATGTTGTATTTCGCCCGGATCAACGCGTCGATCTGCGGATCAATCACGTTGCCGGCCTTGGCGAGGATACTATTCTTGCGCGCGATGGCCCGGTCAAGCAACAACGGTTTGCCAGCCTCATTCCATTCCTTTGGTGACATCCGATTTGCGACCGCCGGATAGATGTATTCGGTCTGCATCAGCTTCAGCGTCTGATCCGACCCAAGGTAATGCCCGGGCCCGCCCAGACAAACCGCTTTCATCGCATCGATAGAGGTCGAGTCCGGCGTCACATCAATGCCGCGCACAAGGCGCATGGCTTGACCCAAAAGATCATCGCCCAGCACCAGACTTTCCATACAAAAGCCCAGCAGGCTGGCATGCATCCCCACCGCCTCGTAGCACAGGTTCAGGCCCGCCAGACCAGCCAGCGAGTTGGTGATGCCCTGCTCCCATCCCGCCTGCATGTCAGGCAGTTTGCTGTCGGAAATCCCCGACGCAGCCCCGCCCGGCAGATCATAGAACCGGTGCATTTGCGCGCAACCTGCTGTCAGCAAGGCCTGTTCGGCAGACCCGCCCGACATTGCCCCGGTGCGCAGATCGGAGACGAAAGGCCAGGTGCCAAAGATGCAAGGCGCGCCCGGCTTGATCGCATTTGCGTAAACCACCCCCGCCAAGCATTCCGCTACTGCCTGCACAATGGTCAGCGCAATCGGTGCCGGTGCCGTGGCCCCGGCTTGGCCCGCCGACAACAACAGCATCGGCATGCCGCGCCGGATGCAATCTTCCATCGTGATGCAGGATTCCTCGGCGAATTTCATCGGAGGGACGACGAAGCAATTGGAATTGCTGACGAAAGGCCGCTCCAACCATTTCTCTTCACCCCCCGCCACCGTGTAGATCATGTCAAAACAATCGGCGACATGGGACGGATCGCTGAAAGACGTACCGACGTGCTTGGTGGTGCCCGCAAGGCAGCCATAAAGCGTGTTCAGGTCCATGTCCTTGTTATCGACCACATCGCGGCACACCATGGTGCGTTGATAGAAGTGGATGTTGTCCAGATTGTTCACGAGACGCGCCGCGTCATACAAATCCTGCGCGGTGCTTTCGCGGTAGTCCAGGCTGATCGGATCGACGATATGCACCGCCGCCCCCGCCGTGCCGTAATGCACGCGCGACCCTGACAGATGCAGGTCCTGCTTGGGATCGCGCGCGTGCAAAGTGATGTTGCGCGCCGCAATAGCCAGCATGTCCTCGACCAAAGCGCGCGGGAACCGCAGGCGGCCGTCGTCGCCCAGAATTGCCCCGGCTTCAGTCATGATCTTGACGCCAGAGGGCGGCGCTTGGCTGAGCCCAATCTGTTCCAAGGCCTGCAAGGCAGACTCATGGATCTGCGCCACCCCGGCCTCGGTCAGGGGTTTGTACTGCCCGCCAGACATGCCTGCCCGCACCGGCTTCACATCATCCGCCAGCGGTGCAGCCCGCATCGCCACCCGTGCCTGTCGCCCGCCAGAGCGCGCCCGTACCGGTTCGCAAGTTTCGCCCAAATCGCTCATCTCATGGCCTTTCACATTGGCTCAATTATCACGGGTCAGCCGTTGATTTCGCCGTTGGTTCAAGAAACCAACGGCTTGGGGGCAGCGCCCCGGCGGCTGATCAAGCACGCACCCGTTCGGATTTCGGATCATACATCGCCACAAGGCTGGCCACGGCCGCGTGCCGCACCCCAGCCACTTCGATTTCATAGGTCGAACCAAGGACCTCGGCCTCGGTCTGCCCCGCGCAAGGCACATAGCCAAGCCCAATCGCCCCGCCCAAAGCATGGCCATAGTTTCCAGACGTCACCGGGCCGACGATCGTGCCATCACGCACCACTGCTTCGTTGTGAAAGAGCAGCGGCTCGGGGTTTTTCAGCCGAAACTGCACCAAGCGCCGCGAAAGCCCCGCCTCCGCCTTGCGCAGCACAGCGTCGCGCCCAATGTATTCGGCCTTCTTGCGGCTGGCCGTGAAACCCAGCCCCGCCTCCAGCACATGGTCCTCGTCAGTGATATCGTGGCCCCAGTGGCGATAGCCCTTCTCGATCCGGCACGAATCCAGCGCATGCAAACCGCAAAGCTTCAACCCGACGTCCGCGCCCGCCGCCTCCAGCGCCTCAAACACATGCGCAGTCTGGTCGGAACTGACATACAACTCCCAGCCCAACTCGCCGACATAAGTGACCCGGTGCGCGCGCGCCAAGCCCATGCCGATCTCGATTTCCCGCGCCGCCCCGAACGGATGCCCGGCGTTGCTGAAATCGGCAGGACTGACCGCCGCCATCAGATCACGCGCCTTTGGCCCCATCACACACAGCACCGATTCCGCCGCCGTCATATCGGTGATCACGGCAAAGGCGTCGCCAACATGCGCGTGAAGCCAAGCGAGATTGCGCTGTAACGTCGCCCCCGGCACCACCAGCAGATAGGCGGTTTCCGACAGCCTTGTGACCGTCAAATCCGCCTCAATCCCACCGCGCGGGTTCAGCAGCATGGTGTAGGCAATCTTGCCCGCCGCCACATCCATTTCCGCCGAGCAAAGCCGGTTCAGAAACGCACAGGCATCGCGCCCCTCCACCCGGATTTTCCCGAATGAGGTCATGTCAAACAGCCCGACGCCGGTGCGTACCGCCATGTGCTCGGCGCACTGGTTCTCAAACCAATTCTGCCGCTTCCAGCTGTACTGATACTCCCGCTCCTGCCCCGGATTGGCAAACCAGTTCGCCCGCTCCCAACCCGCAACCTCGCCAAACACTGCGCCGCGCGCCTGCAGATGGTCGTGCAGCGGCGTCCGGCGCACCCCGCGGCTGGTTTCCATTTGCCGGTAGGGGAAGTGATCGGCGTAAAGCAGGCCCAAAGTCTCGGACACGCGCTCTTTCAGATATTTGCGGTTGCGCTGGAACGGCTGTGCGCGGCGGATATCGACCTCCCACAGATCAAACGGCGCTTCGCCTTCGGTGATCCAATGCGCCAGCGCCATGCCCGCGCCACCAGACCCCGCGATGCCGACCGAGTTATACCCGGCGGCGACCCAATAGCCGCCCAGTTCCGGCGCTTCGCCAAGGTAATAGCGGTCATCGGGGGTGAAGGATTCCGGCCCGTTGAAAAAAGTGTGGATGCCTGCGGTCTGGAACAGCGGCAAGCGGTTCATCGCGTGTTCCAGGATCGGTTGGAAATGATCCCAGTCTTCGGGCAGTGTGTCGAACATGAAATCCTCGCGGATGCCGTTCATGCCCCAGGGTTTCGCCTTGGGCTCGAACGCCCCGATCATCATCTTGCCCGCGTCCGACTTGTAATAAGCGCATTCATCGGGCACCCGCAGCACAGGAAGGTGGCCCAGACCCGCGATCGGTTCGGTGATCAGATAAAAATGCTCGCAGGCGTGCAGCGGCAGCGTCACGCCAGACGCCTCGGCCAGATCGCGCCCCCACATGCCGCCGCAGTTCACCACCACATCGGTGGCGATATGCCCCGGCTCGCCATCGGCGTTGACAAAGTCCACGCCCGTGACCCGACCATTGGCCTTGGTGACGCCCACAACCTTGGTGTGCTCAAAGATCTGCGCGCCCCGCATCCGCGCGCCTTTGGCCAGTGCCATGGCGATGTTGGCCGGATCGCATTGCCCGTCCAGCGGCAGATGCACAGCCCCCACGACGTCGCCAATCTCCAGATGCGGGTACATCGCCTTCGCTTCGGACGGGCTGATTTCCTGCACATCCACATCGAAAATCCGCGCTACGGTGGCTTGGCGCAGCAGCTCTTCATGCCGATGCGCGGTCAGCGCCACCGAGATGCTGCCCACCTGACGCATCCCGGTTTCAACACCCGTCTCTGCCGCCAACTTGACATAGAGATCGGCAGAATACTTCGCCAGCCGCGTCATGTTGGCCGAGCCGCGCAACTGCCCGATCAGGCCTGCCGCATGCCAAGTGGTGCCAGAGGTCAGCTGTTTGCGCTCCAAAAGCACAACATCCGTCCAGCCCATCTTGGCCAGATGGTAGGCGACCGAACAGCCGGACACCCCGCCGCCAATCACCACCGCCCGCGCTTTGCTTGGAACCTGAGCCATCACTTCGCCTTCATCTTGGTAAAAATATCCCGGGGGGTCCGGGGGGCTGGCCCCCCGGCTTTAGGCTTGGCCCGGGGCAGCGCCCCGGCGGTTTGTCACGCGCGGATGCGCTCATTCTTGGCATCCCACAGCGGTACATCGTCTTGCACAACTGCCGGGTAGCGCTGACCGAAAATCTCGACTTCCACCGCCTGCCCCGCCACATTCAAATCGCTGCGCAGCATGCCCAACCCGATGCAGGCCCCAACCCGGTGGCCAAAGTAGCCGGAGGTCAACTCGCCCACCACCTGATCGCCCGACCAGATCGTCGCCATATAGGGCGGGTCCTGCTCGCCCGCGTCGATCACCAGCGTGCAGAAGCGTTTCGCAACGCCGGCCTGCTTTTGCGCCGCCAGCGCCGCCTTGCCGCGGAACCCGGGCTTGGCCCAATCGACAAACCGCTCCAGCCCGCCTTGCAGCACGGTGTAATCGGTGGACAGATCGCCCTTCCAAGCGCGATAGCCCTTTTCCACCCGCAACGAGTTCAGCGCAAACATCCCGAACGGGCGCAGGCCATGCGGTTGCCCCGCCGCCATCACCGCATCCCAGACCCGGGCGGTATCGGCCACGCGCGAATGGATTTCCCAACCCAATTCGCCCGCAAACGAAACCCGCATCAGGAAAACCTCGACGCCGCCGACCTGCGCTGTCTGGAAGGTCAGCCAGCCCTTGGCCAGATCGGCATCCGACACGGCGGCCAGAATATCCCGCGATTTCGGGCCGGTCAGGATATGGGTGGACCAATCGGTGGTGTGATCGCTCAGCGTCAAGCCCGCGTCCAGATGGTTCACCAGCCAGTCGCGGTCATGCACCTGCGCCGTGGCTGCGGTGATCAGCAACAGTTCATCCAAGCCCAGCCGCGCCACAGACATTTCTGTCACGATCCGGCCCGCCTCATCGGCGAAATAGGCCAGACCCAGCCGCCCGACATTCGGCACCTTGCCGGTGATCTGCCGCGCCAACCAGTCGGCGGCCCCCGGTCCCTTGATCACAAAGCGTGAAAAGCCAGGCAGGTCCAGCAGGCCAGCTGCGTCGCGCACGGCCAGACATTCCTCGCGGACCGCACCAAACCATGCGCCTTCGCGCTCCCATGTCTGCTGCGCGGCCTCGGAGGTGTCGTCGCCGGGGCGGGCGTACCAAACTGCGCGCTCCCAGCCGTTGTAGGCCCCGTATTGCGCGCCAAGCGCTTTGGTGCGGTCATGTACCGCCGACAGTTTCTTGTCGCGCCCCTCGGGCCAAGTGTGGTGCGGGAACTGGATGGCATATTCGTGGCCGTAAACCTCCATCCCCTTTTTCACACAGTAGTCCTGATCCTCAAACCCGGTAAAGCGACGCGGATCGCAGGACCACATGTCCCATTCGGTCGCGCCTTGCGTGATCCATTCGGCCAACACCTTGCCCGCGCCGCCGGCCTGACAGATGCCAAAGGTGAAGACGCAAGCCTCGAACGCGTTGGGCACGCCGGGCATCGGTCCGATCAGCGGGTTGCCGTCGGGGGTGTAGGGGATCGGGCCGTTGATCACCTTGGACAGGCCCGCCTTGGCCAACAAGGGAACCCGCTCCATCGCGTCGTTGATGTGCCATTCCAACCGCTCCAGATCGTCGGGGAACAGCTGGAAGCTGAAATCTTCCGGGAAGGGGTCGTCGGGTGTGGCCCAATGCGCACGGCAATTGCCTTCGTAAGGGCCCAGGTTGAAGCCGTGCTTTTCCTGCCGCAGGTAGTAGCTGCTGTCGACATCGCGCAGCAGCGGCAATTTGTGACCGGTGTCTGCCGACCATTTTTCCAGTTCGGGAATGGTGTCGAACAGCATGTACTGATGGCTCATCACCATCATCGGCACTTCGCGGCCAAACCAGCGGCCGACTTGCTGGGCGTAATATCCCGCTGCGTTGACCACGATGTCGCAACTGATGTCGCCCTTGTGGGTCTGCACCACCCATTTGTCGCCCTCACGCCGCACGCCGGTCGCGGGGCAAAAGCGTTCGATCCGCGCGCCCATCTGGCGGGCCCCTTTGGCCAGCGCCTGCGTCAACTGCGCCGGATCAATGTCGCCATCGTAGGGGTCATACAATGCGCCGACCAGATCATGGGTTTCAAGGAAGGGGTAGACCGACTTGATCTCATCCGGGGTCAGGATTTTCAGATCCATGCCCTGATAGCGGCCCATGCCGACAACCCGCTGGAATTCCTGCAAGCGTTCCTTGGTATGGGCAAGACGAACGGATCCGGTGACGTGGTAGTTCATCGGGTAATCGACGGCCTCACCCAGGCCGCGATAGAGTTCCGCCGAATACCTTTGCATGTTCATGATCGACCAGGACGATGAGAAGGTCGGCACGTTGCCAGCCGCGTGCCAGGTCGATCCGGCGGTCAGCTCATTCTTCTCCAGCAAAACGCAATCGGTCCAGCCCGCCTTGCACAGATGATAAAGGCTTGAGGCACCGACGGCACCGCCGCCGATGATGACCACACGCGCTTGGGTTGGAAAATCAGACATGTTCGCTCCGATGTTTGCCTGTCCCTTATCAGACGGCGTCAAAAAGGTTTCAATTGGGCCAGACCCTTGCTATTGATCGACCAAAGCGATCAGTCACAACACGGGCGCCGGGAAAGCAGATGCAAATAGAACTTCTTGATACCTTTCTGGACCTTGTGGAAACCCGCAGCTTTCACCGCACCGCCGAACGGCTGTCTGTCACACAGTCCACCGTGTCGGCCCGGGTCCAGACGTTGGAAGCCGCCGTGGGGGCACGGTTGTTTTCGCGGTCACGCGCGGGCACTGATCTGACCACAGAGGGGTTGCGGTTTGAAACCCATGCGCGACTTTTGCGCCGCGACTGGAATGAGGCACGGCGCGCGGTGGCCCCTTCGGGAGATTCGGCGCTGACCATGCGGCTGGGCATCCAGAATGATCTGGCCGACGCCCATATTGGTGATCTGATCGCCGATTTCCGCCGTATTTTTCCTCAGATGGCCTTTTACATCGAGCCGGATTATTCGGCGCAGATGTGTCAGGATCTGGTGTCGGGGGCGCAGGATTTCGCGGTGATGTTCAGCCCAAAACCGCATCCCGATCTGCACTTCGTGACGCTGGGCGATCTGCCTTACCGGCTGATCAGTTCGGATGCCGCAATGCGGTCCGAGATCAAACCGGGCAGCTATATCTCGGGACATTTTTCGCCCGCCTTTGAACAAGCGCATCGTACCGCCCTGCCCGAGTTGATCGGCGCGCCATTGTCGGTGGGACAAAGCTCAACGATTTCCTCCCTGTTGCAAGCCATGGGCGGAACAGGTTTTGTCATGGCCGAAAAGGCTGCCGAAATGGTGGCCAGCGGGCGTTTTGTCTATGTCAAAGACGTCAATCCGATTGAGCAACCGGTTTTTGCCGTCATGCATCTGCGCCACCGGGTGTCAAAGGCGCACCGCAAACTGACGCGGGTTTTGTACCGCCGCTTTGCACGCGCGGATACCGCAAGAGCCTGATCTGAACGGGGGGCGCGGCTTTGGCCCCATCGAGGGGCCGCGGCTGACGCATCCGCGCGACGGGCGGTCCGCTTGCTGCAAGGTTTTGCCTTTTGCTGGTCTGACTCTCGGCATTCCGACTTGGATATACAAGGACAGATGAACGGGTCAGACCATGGTTTGAACACGGTAACCGGGGGCATGCGTCAGGCGGACGAAGGTGATCGGGGCGTCGGGGCTCCATGTCGTGCGTTCTGTGATGAACAAGGCGGCGGTGGCGGGCACGCCCATCACTTCGGCCTCACGCAGGGTGGGGTTTGCGGCACAAAAGGCAATGTCGCCCATGGCATAAGCGATATGGGTGACCAGCCATTCATTGGCACTTTGCTGTGCAAAATCTGGCAGGGGCTTGGGCAGAACGGCGGGGTTCAGCCAACGGGTTTCGAACACAAAAGGCTGGCTGTCGGCCATATGCAGGGTTTCCAGATAGATCAGCCGTACCGTCGGGGGCAGGCCAAGACGCGAGGCCACGGGCACCGGTGGTGCGGTTTCCAATTGCTGCAACAGGCGAAAGCTGTGGGCCTGACCGCGGGCCTCAATCTCTTGGCGGATCACCGGGATATCGAGCGTGGCCTTGCGCACCGGCAACAGCGCCACCCTTGTGCCCGATTTGCGGCGGCGTTCCAGCACGCCTGCCTCAGCCAGATCGCGCAGGGCACGGTTGACGGTGGCGCGGGCGCAGCCGAATTCAACCGCCAGCGCCTCTTCGGTCGGGATCAGATCGCCCGGCGGCCAAGCGCGGACGCGGATTCGGCGCAGCACTTCGGCGCGGATGCCCTCCCAGCCGCCCATCACAACGCGCCTCGCAAGCGGGCGATGGTGGCGCGGTAGCTTGCGATGATGCCGTCGCGTGCGGCGTGGCGGCCTTGATGCACGATGTGACGCCCCGCCGACCAAACCTCGGCCACCATGCGGTCATCGCCCGCGAAGATGAAGGTATCAAGGAGCATATCGCCTTGCGACGCCGCCATATCGGGCCCGGTGCAATCCAGCGCCATCAGGTCGCCCCATTGCCCCACAGCAATCGCGCCCGAAGCCCGCCCAGCCGCCTTGGCGCCACCCCTGCATGCCTCTTCATAAAGCCTGCGCCCGGTAGAGCGCCCTGCATCAGCCAGCAGCGCCCGCCCCCGCAGCCCAAGCCGTTGCGAGTATTCCAGCAGCCGCAGTTCTTCGGACAGGCTGATGCGCACATTGCTGTCAGACCCCACACCAAACCGCCCGCCCGCCGCCAGAAAACGCACGCCGTCAAAGATGCCGTCGCCCAGACTGGCCTCGGTGATCGGGCAGAGGCCTGCAATCGCCCCACTGCGGCCCATCGCCTCGGTTTCCGCAGGTTGCATCTGCGTGGCATGGATCAGGCACCAGCGGTCTGACAGCGCGTGGTTTTCCAGCAGCCATTGCACCGGACGCAGGCCTGTGGCCGCCTGCACCTCGGCCACCTCGGCCATCTGTTCGGCGATGTGGATATGGATCGGGGCCTGCGGCGCCATCGCTTCGGCCATGCGCAGGCCGGCAGGCGACGCGGCGCGCAAGGAATGGGGGGCAACGCCAAGAACCGTGTCAGCAGGCAGGTACGACACCGCCTGCGCCGCGGCCTCCCACAGCCGCGCAAAGCGGTCGGGGTCATTGCCAAAACGCAGTTGCCCCGCCGTCAGGGCCCGCCCATCGCAGCCGCCGCGTTCATAAAGCACCGGCAGATGCGTCAGCCCAAGGCCGACCTCAGCCGCCGCCGCCGCAATCTGCACCGTCATTTCGGCCAGATCAACATAAGGCAAACCACCGACGCCGTGGTGCAGATAGTGAAACTCGGCCACCCCGGCATAGCCCGCCTCTGCCATCTCCAACATCACCATGGCCGCGATGGCCTGCACATCCTGCGGCGTCAAACGGTCCAGAAAGCGGTACATCAGCGTCCGCCATGTCCAGAAACTGTCGTCACCGACGCCTTTGGCTTCAGTCATTCCGGCCATGGCGCGCTGAAACATATGGGAATGCAGGTTGACCATGGCGGGCAACAAGCAGTCAACGCCCGCCCCCGGCACGCCAACCTCCACCGCCGTTATGCGCCCCCGTTCCAGCGTGACGCGCACGTCATGCGCCCAGCCGGTTGGCAGCAGCGCGGTTTTGGCGTGGATCACGGTCATTGCAGGCTCCTTGACGACAGCGTTATGTGCAGACATAATTGCCTCAAGACCAGACATAAGGCAAGCCAAATGGCGATTCTGTTGACCGATGCAACACTGGCGACACTGGTCGATGGCTATGGCCTGACGCCGAATGCCGCCGTGGCGATGAAGGACGGGCACATCCTGTGGGCAGGGCCAATGGCCGACCTGCCCGCCGCCCATGCCGACCTGCCGCGCCACTCGGTGCAAGATCGGCTGGTGACGCCCGCGCTGATCGACTGCCACAGCCATATCGTCTTTGGTGGCGACCGTGCGGCGGAATTTGAAATGCGGCTGAATGGTGCCAGTTACGAAGAGGTGGCGCGGGCCGGTGGTGGCATTCTGTCCACCGTTACCGCGACACGGGCCGCGTCTGAGGCCGATCTGCTAACTCAGGCGTTGGCGCGGGCCGACCAGATCATCGCCGGTGGGGCCGCGACGATAGAGATCAAATCCGGCTATGGTTTGACCGTGGCGGACGAGTTGAAAATGCTGCGCGTCGCCCGCGCTGTGGGGGCTGCGCGCCCGCTGCATGTGGTCACGACCCACCTCGCAGCCCATGCAACCCCGCCCGAATACAAAGGCCGCAGCGACGCCTATATTGACGAAGTCGTGCTGCCTTCCTTGATACAGGCCCATGCCGAAGGTCTGGTCGATGCGGTGGACGCGTTTTGTGAAGGCATCGCCTTTTCCCCAGCGCAAATTGAGCGGATTTTCAAAATGGCACAGCAACTTGGCCTGCCCGTCAAGCTGCACGCCGAGCAACTGTCCGACCTGAAAGGTGCAATTCTGGCGGCGCGGTTCAACGCGCTGTCGGCCGACCATCTGGAGTATCTTGGGGCTGATGGCATCGCGGCCATGGCTGCGGCCGGCACCGTGGCGGTGATCCTGCCGGGTGCGTTCTACACCCTGCGCGAAAGCCAATTGCCCCCCATTGCGGCCCTGCGCGCCGCCCAAGTGCCGATGGCTTTGGCCACCGATTGCAACCCCGGATCATCACCCATCACCTCGTTGCCCTTGGTGATGAACATGGCCTGCACCCTGTTCCGCATGACCCCGCTGGAGGCGCTGTTGGGCGTGACCGTTCATGCCGCCCGGGCGCTTGGCCTGATCGATCGCGGCACCATCGCCCCCGGTCAACGCGCCGACATCGCCGTCTGGGATGCCAGACACCCGGCGGAACTGTCCTATCGCATCGGCTCCACTGCCCTCAATTCCCGCATCTTCGGAGGCCAAATTGTCGCCTGAAATCTTGATACCCGCCCAGACCCCCTTGGCTCAGTTGGAGCGCATATACCGGCAGGAACTGTCTTCGGTTCTGGACAAAGCGGCCAAGCCCGGCGTTCTGGCGGCGGCGGCCCAAATCGCGGCAGCTGCGGCAGGGGATGATGCTGTTTACGGTGTCAACACGGGCTTTGGCAAGCTGGCCAGCATCAAGATCGCCTCGCAAGATACCGCAAAACTTCAAGAAAACCTGATCCTGTCCCATTGCTGTGGGGTGGGTGATCCGATGCCCCGCAATGTGGCCCGGCTGATGATGACGCTGAAACTGCTGTCCTTGGGGCGCGGCGCATCAGGTGTGCGCTGGGACATCATCGCACTGATCGAGGGCATGTTGGCGCATGGCATCACGCCTGTGATCCCGGCGCAAGGCTCGGTCGGCGCCTCGGGAGATCTGGCACCTTTGGCCCACATGACCGCCGCGATGATCGGACATGGCGAGGCGGAATATCAAGGAAGAGTGCTGCCGGGGGCGCAAGCCTTGGCTGCGGCAGGCCTGATGCCTGTGGTTCTGGGGCCGAAAGAAGGCCTTGCCCTGATCAATGGTACACAATTTTCAACGGCTTACGCGCTGGCAGGGCTGTTTGACGGCTGGCGCGCGGCACAATCGGCGCTGGTGACAAGCGCCCTTTCGACCGACGCGATCATGGGGTCGACCGCCCCGCTGCATCCCGAAATTCATGCCTTGCGCGGCCATGCGGGGCAGATCGAGGCCGCCGCGACCATGCGGACATTGCTGGACTCATCGGTGATCCGCGAAAGCCACCGGGACGGCGACACCCGCGTGCAAGACCCCTATTGCATCCGCTGCCAACCGCAAGTGACCGGGGCCGCGATGGACGTTTTGCGTATGGCTGCCAATACCTTGCAGATCGAGGCCAATGCGGCAACTGACAACCCGCTGGTGCTGACGGGGGCAGGCATGATCGTTTCGGGTGGCAACTTTCACGCCGAGCCCGTCGGTTTTGCCGCCGATATGATCGCGCTGGCGCTGTCGGAAATCGGCGCGATTGCACAGCGTCGCGTGGCGCTCATGGTCGATCCGGTGCTGTCGTTTGACCTGCCCGCTTTCTTGACCCCGCGCCCCGGGCTGAATTCTGGCCTGATGATCGCCGAGGTGACAACAGCGGCTTTGATGTCTGAAAACAAGCACTTGGCACATGCCACCGTGACAGACAGCACCCCGACAAGCGCCAATCAGGAAGACCATGTGTCGATGGCCGCCCATGGCGCGCGGCGGTTGATGCGAATGGTGGCAAATCTGAACGTGATATTGGGAGTGGAAGCCATCTGCGCCGCCCAAGGCATTGATTTTCGGGCACCTTTGCCGACCTCGTTACCCCTTCAAGCCGTGGTCGCCCGCTTGCGCCAAGACGTGGCCACCATGGGCGATGACCGCTACCTTGCGCCGGATCTGGCCGCCGCAGCTGCGCTGATCGCTTCTGGCGCTTTGGCAAAGGCCGCCGGAATTGCTTTGCCGGTCCTGCAATGAAGCCTTTATCCGGCCTTCGCGTTCTGGACTTAACGCGGGTGATGGCGGGTCCGTTTTGCACCGCACTTCTGGCCGATCTGGGCGCCGAAGTGATCAAGCTGGAACCGCCCCAAGGCGATGACTACCGCCATATCGGACCTTTTGTGCAGGGCGAATCCGCGCTGTTCACCCTGATGAACCGGGGCAAAGAGTCGATCGTGCTGGACCTGAAAGACCCCGCTGCACAGGCAACCGCCCGCGCCATTGCCCTGCAATGCGATGTGATTGTTGAGAATTTCCGCCCCGGCGTGGCGGCACGCCTTGGTCTTGGCCCAAACCTGCGCGACGAAAAGCCAAGCCTGATCTACGCCTCCATTTCAGGCTTTGGTCAAACCGGCCCGGCCGCACATCTGCCCGCTTATGACCTTGTGGCGCAGGCGATGTCTGGACTTATGGCGGCAACCGGCGAAGAAGGCGGCCAACCGTTGAAAGTGGGCGAAAGCTATGGCGATCTGATGGCCGGGCTTTACGCCTCTTGGGCCATTCTGGCGGCGCTGCACAAACGTACGACAACGGGTGCGGGCTCGACGCTGGACGTTGCCATGTTCGACGCGTTGTTTTCGCTGTTGCCCACCAGTCACGCGGTGCACTTCTACGCCAAGACCGCCCCGCAGCGGGTCGGAAATCGCCACCCCTTGTCCACGCCTTTCGGTTGCTTTGCCACTGCTGACGGGCAAGCCGTTGTCGCCGTGCTGGGCGATCGTCAATGGTTGCAGTTGTGCCTTTTGATCGGCCAACCGCAGGCGGCCACCGACCCGCGCTTTGGGACCGACGAGGCCCGGACGCGTCATGAACCCTTGGTCAAGGCGATGATTGAAGACTGGTCGCGCGGCTTGACAACCCATCAGGTCGTGGCGGCCCTTTCCGCTGCGGGGATTCCAACCGCGCCCATCCAAAGCTTTGAAACCGCTGCGAATTCCGATCACGCAGTTGCGCGCGGCTTGGTCAGCGACCTGCCTCACACTGCACTGGGAACGGCCAAGACCGTCGGCCAGCCGGTGCGATTTGATGGCAAAAAGCTCATCTCCGCCCGGTCCGCCCCCGCTTTGGGTGCGGATGGCGCGGCCATTCTGGCACGACTGGGGATCCCGAATGTCTGACCTGTTTCACATGCTGACCGACGAAGAGCGCGCCTTCCTTGATATGTTGAAAACGTTCTGCGCCAAAGAGATTGCACCCTTGGCCGCCGCGACTGACGAATCTTGTACGTTCGTACATAAGCAGATCAGGTCGCTGGCGCAGACCGGCCTCATGGGGGCCAATCTGCATCAACCCTATGGCTTTGGCATCTCGGCCCAAGCCCTTCTAAACGCTGTGGAAATTGTCGCTGGTGCCTGCGGGTCAACCGTTTCTGCACTGACGGCGCATTACCTTGCCACCGACAGTGTCCTTTTGGGCGGCACCGACTTTCTACGTGAAAAGTATCTGCCCGCCGCCGCCGCAGGCAGCATTCTGGGCGCTTTTGCATTGACAGAGCCGAACGCGGGTTCTGATCCTGCTGACATGAAAACCCGGGCCATCCCCGAAGGGGACGGCTATCGCATCAAGGGCCGCAAGTGCTTTATCTCGAACGGTGGTGTGGCCGATTTTCTGGTGGTTTACGCTGTCACCGACCCCGCCGCCGCGCACAAAGGCATTTCGGCTTTTGTCGTCGACAAGGGCACACCCGGACTGAAACCCGGGCGGGTGGAAAACACCATGGGCCTGCGTGGCGGCCATGTCTGGGAGCTGGACTTCGACCTGCATGTGCCCGCGCAGAATCGCCTTGGCACCGAGGGAACCGGCTTTCGCACCGCTATGAAAGTGCTGGACAATGGGCGGCTGGAAGTGGCCGCGATGTGCATCGGGATCGCCGCACAAGCGCTTGATCTGGCAACCGAATGGGCAAAATCCAGGATCATTGGCGCAGAGCCCTTGGCCAGCCGTCAGGGCATCCGCTGGCAACTGGCGGATATGGCCACCGACCTGCGCGCTGCGCGCCTTCTGGCACTGGAGGCCGCGCGGCAACGGCAGAACGGCGAACGTTTTTCGGAGGCCGCCAGCATGGCCAAACTTTTTGCCTCCGAAATGGCCCACCGCGTCACCGACGGCGCGCTGCAAATCCACGGCGGCTATGGCTTTACCCGCGATTTCCCGCTGGAACGCCTGTGCCGCGACGTCCGTATCATGCGGATTTACGAGGGCTCGTCCGAAATTCAACGCAACATTATCGCAGCCCACACGCTGCACTGAGGTCATCATGAACACCCGCCACAACATGCGCGACGTCTACCCCGCCACTGGCACCGAGATCACCGCGAAAAGCTGGATGACCGAAGCGCCCATGCGAATGCTGATGAACAACCTGCACCCAGATGTCGCTGAAAACCCTCATGAATTGGTGGTTTATGGTGGCATCGGCCGCGCCGCCCGCACATGGGAGGATTTCGACAAGATTGTCGCCACCCTGAAGACGCTGAACGATGACGAGACGCTTTTGGTGCAATCGGGCAAGCCTGTGGGCGTGTTTCGCACCCACAAGGACGCCCCGCGCGTTCTGATTGCGAACTCCAATCTGGTGCCACATTGGGCCACCTGGGACCATTTCAACGAACTCGATAAGAAGGGTCTGGCGATGTATGGCCAGATGACCGCGGGGTCGTGGATTTACATCGGCACCCAAGGCATCGTGCAGGGCACCTATGAAACCTTCGCCGAAGCGGGCCGTCAGCATTACGATGGCAACCTGACCGGACGCTGGATATTGACCGGTGGCTTGGGCGGTATGGGCGGCGCGCAACCCTTGGCGGCGGTGATGGCCGGGGCCTGCTGTCTGGCGGTGGAATGCGATGAAACGCGCATAGATTTCCGCATTCGCACCAGATACTTGGACGCCAAGGCTCAGACTTTGGATGAGGCCTTGGCGCTGATTGACGCGTGGACATCGAAGGGCGAAGCCAAGTCCGTTGGCCTGCTGGGCAACGCCGCCGACGTCTTTCCCGAACTTTACAAACGCATGCAGGCGGGTGGCCATCGCCCTGATATGGTCACGGATCAAACCTCAGCCCATGACCCGCTGCACGGCTATCTGCCGCAGGGCTGGACGGTGGCGGAATGGCGCGCCAAGCAGGAAACGGATCCAAAAGCAGTAGAACGCGCCGCCCGCGCTTCGATGCGCACCCATGTGGCGGCGATGGTCGATTTCTGGAACGCCGGGGTGCCGACGCTGGATTATGGCAACAACATCCGGCAGGTCGCCAAGGAAGAGGGGCTGACCAATGCCTTCGCCTTCCCCGGCTTTGTCCCCGCCTATATCCGCCCGCTGTTCTGCCGCGGCATTGGCCCCTTCCGTTGGGCGGCGCTGTCGGGCGATCCGGCGGATATCCACGCCACCGATGCGGCGATGAAGCGGCTGTTTCCCGACAACGCTCACCTGCACCGCTGGCTGGACATGGCCGCCGAGCGCATCGCCTTCCAAGGCCTGCCCGCCCGCATCTGCTGGATCGGGCTGGGGGAGCGACACAAGGCGGGTTTGATGTTCAACGAAATGGTGCGGTCGGGTGAACTCAAGGCCCCGGTGGTGATCGGGCGCGATCATCTGGACAGTGGCTCTGTCGCCTCGCCCAATCGCGAAACCGAGGCGATGAAGGATGGTTCGGACGCTGTCAGCGACTGGCCGCTGCTCAACGCCCTTCTGAACACCGCCAGCGGCGCCACCTGGGTCAGCTTGCACCACGGCGGCGGCGTGGGCATGGGGTTCAGCCAGCATTCCGGCATGGTGATCTGCGCCGACGGCACCGATGATGCCGCGCGCCGTATCCACAACGTGCTGTGGAATGACCCGGCGACGGGCGTGATGCGCCACGCCGATGCGGGCTATGACATCGCGCTTGATTGCGCCCGCGAACACGGGCTGCGGTTGCCGGGCATCCTCGGCAACTGATTTCATCTGTCTTAAAATATCCCGCTGGGGTCCGGGGGACGCGTGGTCCCCCGGTCTACAACCGCAAAGGACGCCGCATGCATTACGCTCCGGGCCGCGAAGCCTGCCCGCTGCCCTTCAGCCCCTTTAAGGCCTGCACCGTGCCGCGCCCGATCGGTTGGATTTCCACCCTCTCCACCGATGGCGTGGCCAACCTTGCGCCTTACAGCCAGTGGCAGAACCTGACCTTCGATCCACCGATGGTGATGTTTGCGGCCAACCAATACTCCGACGGCCGTCGCAAACATACCGTGATCAACGCCGAGCAAACCGGCTGGTTCGTGTGGAACATGTGCACCTTCGCGCTGAAAGAGGCGATGAACATTACGGCGATGGAATGGCCGGACCGGGTGGATGAATTTGCGCAGGCAGGCCTGACCAAAGCCGCCTGCATCGACGCGCCCGGCCCCCGTGTGGCCGAAAGCCCGGCGCATTTCGAATGCAAGTACTTGTCCACTCATCGTTTGCGCGGCAACTCGGGCCACGGTTGGGTCGATGTGGTTTATGGCGAGGTCGTGCGCATCCATGTCAAGGATGAAGCCCTGACCCCTGCGGGCAAGCTGGATTACAAATCCATCCAGCCTTTGGCCCGCATGGGGTATTATGATTACACCGCCGTCACCGACACGTTCGAAATGCGCATTCCGGGCGCTGTGGGTGCCGCAGCCGATGGGCTGGAAGGCAAAGCCTGACTCGGGCCTGCCTGCCCTTACCTTATCCGGCCACGCGCGGATTGGCCCCCGCCCCCGCGACCCAGATCGGGTTCGACCAAGCGCGTTTGCCCGCCGCATCAATCACTGAAACCCGCACCCAAGGTGAGTTGTTCAGCCGATCCAGCGGCACCGCCGTATGGGTCATCGAATGGCCATGCACCGCTTTGGCCCCGGTGCCATGGCCAATCGCCACCACGGAAACCACTGCCGAACTTTCGACCACCACATGCCCGTCCTCGATCCGCACATCGCGCAGTTCCGGCCCCTGACTGGAGTAAAAATGCCCGGCCTTCAGCGCCGCCAGCAGCGCGCCCGGCTCATTCGCCTCGGCTTTCACCATCACCCAGCCCCCGAAATGGTCTGGTTCCGAAAAATGGGCGTCATCCGTTGCGATCAGCGTCAGCCGCCGCCCTTCGGTCAGCAAAAGGTCCGCAATGCCAAAGCCATCGGGACGGTCACACCCCTTGTCGCAGCCGGTGTTGTAAACCTCGACCGCATGCGCCGCCGCAATTGAGCGCGCGTCGGCCAGCGTCAGCCCCGACCATTGCGGATGGGCAATCGCCACGAAGGCCCCCGCAGCCACGGCGCGGGCGGCCATTTCGGGGCCGCTTTCCTGCCCTGCCACCGGCACGAAGTTCGGGCTGTTTGACGGCGCGAAATCGGCGGGCAAGCCGACCGCCAGAATATGCCACAACTCGCCATTCGCCATCGCGCCCGAATGCAGTTCCGCCCCCAGGATGGTGGTGAAACCTGCTTCGCGCATCGGCACCGTATCCACAATCGGATAGCCCCACAGCCCGACGAAATGATCGGTCAGCGCCAGAAAGTCATAACCTTCGGCTTTGTAGCGACGGCACACCTCTTCGGGCGACAACACGCCATCGGACCGGGTCGAATGGGTGTGAATGTTACCGCGCCAAAAACGGCCGGGGGCATTGAAGGCTTCGTGTTGCATGGCGACTCCCAAGAAAAATCCGGCGATGGTTGGCACAGTCTGATCACTGGAGTGTGACAGTCCAGCCTGCCCTCTCGCGATGTGTTTGCATTTGTGCTAGGGCTCGTCAAGAACGTCATATGGGAGCGGACATGTCGCGAATGGATCAGGTGGACGAGGCGACAGGCTGTTTAGCCGTGGCCGCCGACGAGATGGGCGAACGCGCCGCAGAGGCGGCGGCGTTTCTGAAAGCGCTATCGCATGAAGGGCGGTTGATGATCCTGTGCCATCTGTCTTCGGGCGAAAAGACGGTGACTGAACTTGAAGACCGCCTTGGCGCGCGTCAGGCCGCTGTCAGCCAACAACTGGCGCGTCTGCGGGCCGAGGGATTGGTGCATGCGCGGCGCGAGGGCAAAGCGATCCATTATTCAATCAAGGATCCAAAGGCCGGAGCGATCATGGCCTTGGTCTACGAGATGTTCTGTGGCCCGAACGCCAGCAGCCTCTAACCGCGCCCGATAAAGGGCATGTCCCGCGCCATGATCGTCATGAACGGCACGTTGACCGACAGCGGCAGTGCGGCCATCTGCAGCACCGCATCGGCGACATGGCCCACATCCATCACAGGCTCTGTCGCCGTCTGACCATTGGCCTGAGGCACGCCTGTGGTGAATCGCGCTGCCATATCGGTCAGTGCATTGCCGATGTCGATCTGCCCGCAAGCGATGTTGAAGGCCCGCCCGTCCAAACCCAAAGTGCGGGTCAGACCCGTCACCGCATGTTTTGACATGGTGTAAGGCGCTGATCCCGGGCGCGGAACATGGGCGGAAATAGAGCCGTTGTTGATGATGCGCCCGCCCTGCGGGGTCTGATGCCGCATCAAGCCGAAGGCGGCACGGGCACAGAGGAACATGCCCGTGGTATTGGCATTGTTCACCGCAAGCCATTGATCCACCGGAATTTCGTCAATCGGGGCTGCGGGCGCCGACATGCCCGCATTGTTGAACAGGACATCCAACCGCCCCCAAGCCGCTTTGATCTGGTCAAACGCCGCCTCGACCTGTGCCGGGTTGCCCACATCGGCGGTCAGGATCAGCGCGCCGCTGTTCTGCGCCGTTTCTTGCAACGCCGCGCGCCTGCGACCCAGCAAGGCCACTTCCCAGCCCGCCGCCATGAAGGCCCGTGCCGTGGCCCGCCCGATACCAGAGCCCGCGCCAGTGATCAGGATCTTTGAGGATGACATAAGGGCCTCACGGTTATGAATTGGGCAAAGCATGGCGATCCGGCTGGCAAAGGGCAAGATGCGGACCCTTTTGCGGTTGAAGTTTCGTCACCTCGGAGCAACCCGCAGCCTTGTGACACCGATGTCAGAGCGCGCACTTGGGGAAGAGAGCGTTCTTGGCCACCATTCAGGCCGTTGCCAAACCCGCCAATGCCTCGGCGAAAACCGTCAGCCGGGTGCTGAACGGCGATGCGCCGGTGGGCCGCAAGAACCGTGCGGCGTTAAGACCGCGATGGCGCAACTGGACCATGCTTGGAGTCAGGTTTCCAGTGCAACGATTTGAAGGCCGCAGGGTCCTCGGCCATGGCTTCCTCGGGGGGCTCTCCAGCCGTGGGATGTGCGGGGGCGCTGGTTCATCAGGCGCGCCATGTCGTGCCGTTCGGGCTGACTGATGCCGCTCAGATCGGCAGATCGATGGCGCTGCATCACCACCCGGCGCATGCCTTTGTCGCAGGTTCTTCTGGCTTGCCGTCGATGAACTTCCTGGAAGTGGATGTGACGGCGGCGAACGGCGATCCGATCACGGTGCAGAGCGCCCCATTGAAACCGTTTGAAATCAGGGCGAAAACTGGCAGTCAAGCCGTCGGCGGCACCGCCAGACTCGGCACCCACCCGCAGTATCCATCCCCTGCCGAGGGCGCAGGCCAGTTGCGCAGCAAGGTCGCGGTGACCGAACCTCTGGCCGCGAAAACCATGATCGAGGTCACTCTGTCCAACGGCACCGCGCTGATCGCCGTCCTCACCCTCAGCGCCATCTTCCCGTCGGCACCGAAATCGGCCTGACCTTTACCGCGACTGAGGCCCCTCTCTTCAACGCCTGACCCCGTCGGCAGCCCGCCACTCACTGGCCGGCGATCAGATATTGAAAACCGAGACTGAGGCGCGCTATGCATCACGCGGAATGATTTAGCGCCGGGAACAGCACCATGAAACGCATCTTTGTCACCGGCAGTGCGGGCTTTATCGGCTTTCACCTGTGCAAACTGCTGCTGGCCGAAGGCTTTGGCGTGCATGGCTACGACGGGATGACCGATTACTACGATGTGCGCCTGAAACAGGCCCGGCATCAGATCTTGCTGCAAGACCCGAATTTCGTGATGACCGAGGGCATGCTGGAAGATCAAGCGCTGTTTGACCGCACCATTGACGCCTTTGCCCCCGATGTCATCGTGCATCTCGCGGCGCAGGCCGGGGTGCGTTACAGCTTGGAGAACCCGCGTGCCTATCTCGACAGCAACGTCATCGGCACCTTCAACGTGATGGAGGCCGCGCGGCGGCTGAAGGTACAGCATCTGCTGATGGCCTCGACCTCGTCGATTTACGGCGCGAACACCGAAATGCCCTTCGCCGAAACCGACAAGGCCGACACCCAACTGACCATTTACGCCGCGACCAAGAAAGCCACCGAAAGCATGGGCCACGCCTATGCCCATATTCACGATCTGCCGACCACGATGTTCCGGTTTTTCACGGTTTACGGCACCTGGGGCCGCCCTGACCTGGCGTTTTACAAATTCGTCGATGCGATCTTGGATGGCCGCCCTATCGACATCTACAACCACGGCCAGATGGCGCGCGATTTCACCTATGTGGATGATCTGGTGCGCGCGATCCGCCTGCTGATCGACGTGGCCCCGGTGCGCCCGGTGGACGGCCTTGTGCCCGAAGGTGACAGTCTGTCCCCCGTTGCTCCCTACCGCATCGTCAACATCGGCAACTCGGACAAGGTCAAGCTGATGGATTTCATCGAGATGATCGAGGATTGCATCGGCCGGAAAGCCATTCGCAACTATATGGACATGCAAACGGGCGACGTTGTGGCCACTTGGGCCAATGCCGACCTGCTTCAATCCCTGACCGGCTATCGCCCCCAAACCGATTTCCGCGATGGCATCGCCAAATTCGTCGCTTGGTATCGGGACTATTCAGGAAAATAGCGCGCCGCTGCACCCTCGACCGGAAATATGGTGCCCTCAACAGGGATCGAACCCGTGACCCCCTGATTACAAATGCAAAGCGTGTTGTGCGATATCAATAGGTTATGGTAAGGTTTATAAGTCATGTTTATATGTAAAGAAAGCGGTCCCACTGATGACAGATACACCCTCCGCTATCCGCCTTTACAAGGGCTTATCGATCTACAGGGTCGCCAATTCACCCAATTGGATTGTCCGAGTCTGGGACCGTAAACGCAAACGCTACCTCGTCAAGACGACTGGTGAAAGCTCGTCGATACGGGCTCGGGACGCTGCACAGGACCTTGCGTTGGCATTGCTGAAGGCGGATGTGCCTGTCGATGTTGAGTTTTCGTTCAAGGGCTTTGCGCAAAAACTGTTGCGGAAGTCCAAGGTCCAAGCTGAGAGCGGTGAACGTAACGCCAATTCCGTCAAGACCATGCAATGGGCGATCATGAACAACGACTGGGGGCTGCTGGACTTCTTCGGCGATAAAGATGTTCGGCAGGTTCGTACCCACTCTTGGCAGGAATACTTGAACTGGCTGCACGGCAAACGCCCAGACCTTTCACCATCAACCCGCAATACGCTGTCAGCGACTTTTCGCAATGTGATGAAAATTGCCCAAGAAGAAGGGGCGATTGGTGATGTGCCGCAAACACCCCGCTCCAAGCTGAAGGACAATCCCAGACCATTCTTTCGGTTTCATCCGCTGGTTCCAAAAGCTGACGATGCCTACCAAAAGCTGCTATCGACTGCCCAAGCGATGTCGATGGAATGTGTCGAGGTTCGGGGAATACCGATCACGGACGAACTGTATGATCTGATCCTGTTTCTGGTTCATTCGTTTGTCCGTCCGTTAACCACCGAGCTATATGCGCTGACGCATGGTGATGTGATGATCGCTGATGACCCAAGGCGTCTGATCCTGACGATCAGGGACGGAAAGACGGGTTACCGCACCTCCAACACAATGCCCGCTGCTGTGTCCGTCTACGAGCGTATTTGTGCCCGTAATCCCAACCGAACCTTACAGACTCCCTTGTTCCTGCCGCAGTATGCCAACCGCACCACCGCTGGGAAAGTGATACAGCGGCAATTCAGTGCCTTGTTGGATCGGGCTGGGCTTGAGGTCGATCCGTTCACAGGCAAGGCTCATACGCTGTATTCCTTGCGTCATACGGCGATTTGTATGAGGATCATCAACAGCCATGGCAAAGTGAACATCTTCAACCTTGCCAAGAACGCTGGAACGTC
>CAMAQR010000043.1 GCA_945860375.1 Pseudorhodobacter antarcticus | reverse complement strand
CAAGGTACTACGGTCAACAGCAGCACCGCTGTCGGCGGGAGGTCGCGACGCCGTTGGTCAGCTTGATCGAGGGCTGGGGATAGGTCAGGACCTGCTCAACCCCCAGCCAATTCCGCACCTCGACCGGGCCGAAATACGTGCCGAAGATCACTCAATCTGCACGATCGCTACGGAAAAAGCAGTTGCGAAGCCGACAGATGATGAATCCAGTTGACATCACGTCCACTGATCGTATTAGTAATCAGTAATCTGATTAATGAGGAATGATGAAAACATGGGCGAATTGCTGTTGTTTATCGGCACGCTGAACCGTGAGGCACCTTATTTTCAGGGCGCGCGCGGCGATGGATTGAACGTGTTTGGCTTTGACGAAGACGCTTTGACTTTTCACAAGCGGGCAGGCTACCGCCAGGTGGAAAACCCGACCTACCTGTCGGTCAGCGCCGATGGCCGCCGGATCTATGCCAATTCCGAGGTATCGGATTGGCGCGAAGGGCTGGTGACGGCGTTTGCGTTTGACCCTGTGACCCCGCGGTTGGACTATCTGAACACCCAGCCCAGCCTTGGCAGCATCACCATGCATAACATGATCTCACGCGATGGACGGCGGTTGTTTGTGGCGAATTATACTATGGGCGAGGGGGGGCCGGACCGCTCTGTGGTGGTGTTTGATCTGGTGGCGGGCGGTCTGTCGCCTGCGGTTGCCAGCGTCGCGCATCAGGGATCGGGGCCGGATGCAGCGCGGCAGGAACGCGCGCATGCGCATAGTGTCACTGATGTAGGCGGTGGCATGGTGATCGTGGCTGATCTGGGGATGGATGCGCTGATCACCTACCGCATTGGGGCGGATGGGGTGCCAGAGCGGATGGCTGTGGCGCAGACCAAGCCGGGGGCGGGGCCACGGCATCTGGCGCTGCATCCGGGGGGGCGGTTGGTGTTTGTGATTAATGAGCTGGACTCGACGGTGACGGCGCATGGGTTTGATCCGGTGACGGGGGCGTTGACGCCGATTGACAGCCAGCCTGCGGTGCCGGATGAGGCGCGGTCGGGCAACCATTGCTCGGACATTCAGATCTCACCGGATGGGCGGTTTTTGTATGGCGGCAATCGCGGGCATGACAGCATTTCGATCTTTGAGGTGGGGCAGGACGGGCACCTGACCCCGCGCGGGTTTGTGGCTTGCGGAGGGGCCACACCCCGGCATCTGGCGATCACCCCTTCGGGGCGACATCTGTTGGTGGCGAACCAGAATTCGGACCGGGTCAGCGTTTTGGCGCGGGATGCCGCCACCGGGGCTTTGCGCGATACGGGGGCTGCTTTGCAGATCGGCACGCCGATGTGCCTGAAATTCGCGGGAGTTTAGGCGATGGCTGAGGGGACCGTTCAACTACCTGGGGTCATGCAGCACGTTGAAAGAGCGGTACCGGCACGAAAGGCGAAATGATGGTCTGCCTTGGTTGAATGGGCGGCTGGTAGGTGAGACGTTCCGCAAGATCGCCATTGGCGAGGGCGACGCGAACCTGAAGGAGCAGGCTTGCCCCGCGTTCTGACCAGCGCATCTTCTGCTTCTTGACCATCCGGCTTGCGACGAGATTGTTGACACTCGCCTCGGCAGACGTCGAGGCGATCCGTTTCCCTTCGCGATATCTTGCGCCGTAGTTGGCGATCGAACCCCGGTTCTGCTCGATGTAGGTGCGCAAGTTCAACAGACCGCCTCGCAGCGGGACGATCGTGGTGCTGTCCTGTTTGCACTTCTGGATCGCCTGACCCACCACGTGAACATCCTTGAGATGAACGGCGAAAGCTATCGCCTCGGCCAGAGCAAGGCCCGCCAGGACAAGGCGTAACCCAACACCAACATCGCAGGTATTTGGCCCTGAATGGCCAAAGCATCCGGGCAACCGCCAGCTCTGTGACAAGCGCGGCTGCCCGGCTGCTCGCGCCCGCCTAAGCGGCAATCATACCAACCCCAAAGTGGCAACATTTTGCGCTGCCCCTTGGCTCACTTTTACTCTGCCGTTGACACAGGGAACCAAGCGGCCTGCCGTTCAACACAGACCTTAACGGCAGAACCTGCCGAATCTTGAGCAGCGCAGAGAATCACTTGTATTAGTCAATATTCAGTATATTGACTAATGAGAGGGGGCGCTCCTTTTGCAGCACGACAATACTTGTCTGCAGAAGGAAGCCTGGAAAAGGGCGTCGAACCATCGGAAGGGCGCAAAACAAGGGAGAAAACCGTGACTCACTCACCAAAACTTCGACTTTGCTGCAGCATTTTGGCATTGGTTGCCGGGCTATCGGCAGGGGTAGCTGAGGCCAAGGATGAAACGCTAGGCGTTTTCTATCTGAACTCGCTTGGCTTCTTTGTTCAGATCGGCGACGGTATCAAGGCCGTCGTCGAAGAACAGGGCGGCGGCGAAATTCTGGAGACCGTCTCGAATGACAATCCAGTGCCAGAATCAGAATTTGCCGATACGATCATCAGTGCCAAGGTGAACGCGGTGCTCATTTCGCCAACCTCTGTGGATGCGTCGGTTGTTGCCATTGAGCGGATTGTTGAAGCCGGCATTCCGGTGATCTGCTATAATACCTGCATCAATGATGCAGATCGCGAAAGGCTGGTGAAGGGTTTCTTTACCACAGACCAATACGCATTTGGCTATGAGTTGGGCAAAGTCGCCGCACAATATGCTGTGGATAACGGCATTTCCCCGAAACTGGGCCTCTTGAACTGTGACCGCTATGAAGCCTGCCAAGAGCGTAAAAAGGGCTTCCTGGATGCGATGACAGAAAAGACGACATACGAAATTCTGTCGGATCAGGAATCCTGGATTGCTGACGAAGCCACGGCCATAACCCAGGACATGCTGACCTCGAACCCCGAGATCAATATGATGTGGGCCGCAGCCGAAGGTGGGTCGGTTGGGGCGATGCTGGCTGTTGAATACAGCGGCCAAGAAGGCAAGACGGTAGTCTTCGGCAGCGATCTTATCCCCCAAATGGTTGAGTTCCTTCGCAAAGGCACAATCCTGAAAGCCGCTATCGCACAAAGCCCGGTAGACATCGGTCGGGCAGCTGCAGAACGCGCTTTTGCTGTAATCGGCGGCGACAAGGGTTCGCCGGCAATGGAGGTAATTCCTGCCACCATTTACACCCCAGCAGATACTGATGCGCTGAGCGCGTGGATGAAGGCCAACGGGTACGAATAACCTTAGGCCGCGCCCCAACCTGGCTTTGGCCATGGGGCGCGGCACCCTTCTTTTGGAAAAGTCCCCGGAGTAACCCCATGCCAGAACAGCGCACCAAGAGCCTGATCTCCTTGCGCGATACGACCAAGAGCTATGGCAATCTTCTGGCGTTGAACCATGTCAGTTTTGATCTGAAGCCGGGCGAAGTCGTGGCACTGGTTGGCAAAAATGGGTCGGGAAAATCAACGCTGATCAAGATATTGGCGGGCGTGGTTCAGGCCGATGCGGGAGTGATGGAATTGAGCGGTGAACCGGTTAGGTTTGCGTCGCCTTCTGATGCACTGCGGGCCGGAGTTGTGACCGTCCATCAGGAATTATCTGTCATTCCGTCATTAAGTGTTGCCGAGAATATCGTCCTTGGCAATTGGCCCAGAAAAGCGGGTTTTTCAAAGCGGATTGATCTAAAGGCGATGGAACAGATCGCCGTTTCGATCCTGCAAGAGCTGAACGAAAGCCAGATTGATGTGCAAGCCCTTGTTTCGTCGCTGTCCGTTGCCGAAAGGCAAATCGTCGAAATAGCCCGTGCCCTGGTGCAGCGACCAAAGATCCTGTTGCTGGACGAGCCATTTTCCACCCTGTCCGCGCAAGAGGTGGCCATCATGAGCCGCCGCATCGAGGCCATTGCTCAGGCTGGTCTGGCGGTTGCGTTCGTCACCCACCGTCTGGGCGAGGTCAAGTCCATTGCCAGCACGGTCATGGTGCTGCGCGACGGCAACTTGATCGCCAAAGAGCGCTCAGCAGACATAACGGTTGAACAGGTCGCGCAATTGATGCTGGGCGAGGCCGCCGCACGACCCGCTCGCCAAACCGAAAACCGCCCAAGTGCCGGATTTTCGGATCTGACCGTGCTGTCCGTGAGAAATTTCACGGTTCCGGGTAAGACCACAGGCATAGATCTGGATATCAAGGCCGGTGAGATCGTCGGCATTGCGGGGCTGTTGGGATCAGGGCGATCTGAATTTTTGCGGGCGCTTTGCGGCATCGACGCATGTACTTTTGACAGCTTTAGCCTGATGGGCGAAAAGATCACCAAACCAGCTCTTGGCGATATGATCCGGCGCGGGGTGTATTTCGTGCCCGAAGAACGCAAGCTGGAAGGCTTCGTCGGCGCGTTTTCGGTCATGGAAAACCTTGAATTGCCGCACTTTGCCCAGCAGGCGCTTTTCAACCAAATCGACTGGCCAGAGGTCAGAAGTTCGTCGCAAGAGATCGTAGACCGGATGCAGGTCAAAACCTCCAATTTGTCGGAACCGATTCAAAATTTGTCCGGTGGCAACCAGCAAATAGTGGTTTTGGGCAAGTGGATCAAGCGCGGCAACGTGCGGCTTTTCTTGCTTGATGAACCTTCACGCGGGGTCGACATCCATGCGCGCCTGGAGATCGAGGCCGTTATCAAAGAACTTGCCGGTCTTGGTGTCGCAATCTTGATGGTCGCGTCGGAATTTGAAGAACTTTTCAATGTTTGTGATCGGTTGGTTCTGGTCGGCCATGGCAAGGTGCCAAGGTCGATCCCGGTCAATCAGACCAACCTCGAAGCTGTGACGGCCGAACTGCTGAACTGAAGCAGGCGGAAAAGAAAAAATATGGGGGCACGCGGAATGATGAGCAAAATAGGTACGAAACTTGGAAATTACGGCTTGCTTGGCGCGTTTATTGTGTTGGTGCTGGTCTTTGTGGTGACAGCCCCGAATTTCGCCTCGACCACTAACATCCTGAACATCTTTCGGAATGCCGCATTGGTGGCTATTGTAGCCATTCCGATGACCTTTGTGTTGATATCGGGCGAAATTGACATCAGCTCGGGGCCACTTGCGGCGTTTTCGGGGGTGGCTTTTGCCCTGTTGCTGACGGCTGCTGGCTTCAGCTTGCCAATCGCCGTTGTGGTCATTCTATTGCTTGGGTTTTGCTCTGGTGCCTTTGTTGGCGCTATGCGTAGTTATCTTAATGTGCCGTCTTTTATTACGACGCTCGCCCTATGGGGCGCTTTGCGCGGGCTGGCGATTTGGTCCAGCAATGGCCATGCGATCTTTCTTAAGGACAGCGATTTGCGCGAGATGCTCGGCGGCGATTGGTTGGGTATTCCAGTGCCGGTCTATTTTGGCTTGGTGGTCTTTGCGGCCTATTACTATGTCGCAAAATATACGCCCTTTGGTCGCAGCGTCTATGCCGTTGGCGGCAATGAAGCCTCTGCCCGCCTTGTTGGAATCGTAGTGCCGCGGATCAAGATCTTATCACTGGCAGCGACGGGAATGTTTGCGGCCTTGGCTGGGTTGCTGATCGACGCTCGGCTTTCCTCTGGCAACGCCAATGCGGCGGATGGCTTTGAATTCGATGTTATAGCCGCCGTTGTGGTTGGTGGCACCAGCCTTTCCGGCGGTAGCGGAAATGTGGTGGGAACGGTGATAGGCGTCCTTTTCATCGCAGTTTTGTCCAACGGTCTCGTTTTGCTGGGGATGAACCCGTATCTGCAAAGCGTTGTCCGCGGGCTTGTCATCCTGCTGGCCGTTCTGTTGAACGTGATGGTCCGGCGAAAGGCATGATCACCATTGATTGCGTGGGGGCGGCACAGGGCCAGCACCTTCGAGCAGGGGAACTGGTTCCGGAATGAAAAAGCAGTCGTCGGAATAATGAATAATATCTGAAGATATGCGGCTGACGGTCGCATCGTAAGGCAAGCGGAGATTGGAAAGTGAACAAGATCAATTCGAAACCAGAGATCAAACAGATCGTGTTGGATCAACTGAAATTGGCAGGGATCGAGGCACGACTCTGCGCGGCGGAAGGCCCGCGCGCGGAACACTGGCCAGGACGCTTCAAGAACAGTAACAAAGGTGCTGGCCCGGTGGCGCTGGTGTGCTATCCGGCCAATGCCGTTGACGTGTCCGCCATCTTTGCCATCACCCGCGATCACGCGCTTCGGGTCGCGGCTCTTGGGCTTGGGTCAAGTGTGGTCGGTTGCTTTGATGGTGCCCCTGATGTTTTCTGTTCAACGGAACGGATGAATCAGGTCGACCATCTGAATGCCGTCGACAGCTGTGTGACGGTCGGAGCTGGCATGAACGGCGGCGATTTGCAGCAATACTTGCTGAAATGCGGCCTGGATCTGGGCCAGACGCCGCAATCGCTTTATATGTCGACCGTCGGCGGCTGGGTCAACACGCGCGCCACGGGGGGCTTGTCGACCTATTACGGCGGCATCGAAAATGTTGTCATCGGCCTGGAGGCCGTCTTGCCCAGCGGGGAAATCGTCACCATTGCGCCAAGCCCACGGCCCACGGGCGGGCTTGATCCAATCCGCATGTTCATCGGCACCGAAGGCAGCCTTGCCATCGTCACCAAGGTCACATTGGCGGTGTTCCGGCAGCTGCCCAGCGTGCAACTTGCCGCAGGTTTTGAAAGCTTTGGGCAGGCGATTGAGGTGCAGCGGCAACTTGTGCAGGGCGGGTTCCCTGTGGCCCTGCTGCGGTCTTACAACATTGCCGAAACGGCCCATGTCGTGGCCGCCGGGCAAAAGCCATTCGCTCTTTTGAACTTTACGCTTGTTGCGCCCGCCTTGGCGCTGGGCGCGCTGCAAACTGCGGCCGAGCAAGTTATCGAACGCTGTGGCGGTTGGCTTCTGCATGAAGATGCCGCATCGACGTGGTATATGCGGCGCTATCAGGTTGAAACCATGATGCAGCACCGCAACAGCGACAGCGGGCGAATGTTCGACACTGTCGAGTTGTCGCTGCCCTGGAGCACCGCCGCGCGCTGCGTGGAGGTGTTGGAGGAACGGCTTGGCAAGCAGACAACCGAGTTTTTCGCGCATTTCTCGCATGCCTATCAGACCGGTGCCTGCCTCTATGCTATCTTTTGGGTGGAAAACAAAGATGACGCCTCCGTTCTTGTCGATTGGAAGCGCATCTGGAATGAAGTGATTGATGTTGCTGCGGAACACGGCGGAAGCTTTTCGCATCACCACGGAATTGGGGCTGTCAGGGCAGAACGCTATCAAGACAGCCCTCAAGGCAAGCTGCATGCGGCGATCAAATCCGCCTGCGACCCGGATAACCGGCTTTTCGCGCGGTTGCTGGAAAAGTCATAAGACGGCCAGGGCAAACCCCAAAGCTGACACATAAAGAGGACATTCACATGACAGGCCTGCAACTCCGTCTTGACCGCATCTTTCAAAAGAAGAGCGGCAGATCGGTCATCATCGCCCTGAGCAATGCAATGTATTTCGGCCCCGTTGCCGGGATGACCAACAATGAAGAAGTGCGTAAAGTCACTCAAGGCGCAGTTGAAGGCAAGTGCGATGCCGTGATGGTCACGCCGGGTGGGCTGCGCGCTAATCTTGATGTGCTGACCGGGCGGGGCGGGCCGGCCATTGTTCTGTCAGCAGGCTATACCGCGACTTGGCGGGCGGCTGACCGGTTTGGTGGCGGTGGTTTTGCCCAGCGGATGTGCCCGATTGCCTCGGTTGAAGAAGCCCTGCGGCTGGGCGCGGATGCCTACCATCTTTACACTTTCCTTGGCTGGAAAGATGCAAACCGCGATGCCGAAGAGCTGGCGCTGCTGGGCAAGATCTGCGAAGAGGCCCGCCGCTGCCAATTGCCGGTGATCTGTGAACCTCTGGCGCGCGGCGATGCGGTCGATCCCAAAGACTGCAACAGCGTGGAAAACGTGGCGCTGATGGCGCGGGTCGCGGCCGAAGTCGGCGCTGATGTTGTTAAGGTCGAATACACCGGCACGCCGGACGGCTTTGCCACCGTGGTGCAGGCGTCGTCGGTGCCCGTGGTCATGATGGGCGGCGCAAAGACCGACACGTTTGACGAATTTCTGACCTTTCTGGGCGGCGCAATGTCGTCGGGCGCACGCGGCGTCGCTGTAGGCCGCAATGTCTATATGCAGCCCGATCCGGCCAATGCGATTGCCCGCACCGTCGCCATCGTTCACCAGCAAAAATAAGTCAAGGAGCAGACCATGCCAATCATTCGTATCGAAATCAGCGAAGGCCGCACCCATGCCCAAAAGGCAGCGATTTCCCGTGAAATCACGGATTCCGTTGCCAAACACACCGGGCTCGCCGCAGAGAAAGTGATGATTTTCTGGACCGACCTGCCGCGGCACAACCAATCTATCGGGGGCGAAATGCGCGCCAAACCGCCGGGCGAATAGCCCGGTCGCAAGCGCAATTTCAACGATGCAGGAAAGCACAAGGTGAGCGAGCAAAAAGACCATCCAGACGATCTGGCAGGGCAGGTGGCACTGATCACGGGGGCCGCAGGCGGTATCGGCGGGGCCATTGCCTCACGGCTGCTGCAGGACGGTGGGCGCGTCGTGTTGACCGATATCAACACCGACGGGCTAGCCCTGGCCGCCGAAAAGCTGGCCAACAGCTTTGGTGCGGACCAAGTTTTTCACACACCCATGAATGTCACCCAAGAAGCGTCAGTTGCCGATGCCTTTAGCGCCGGCGCCAGGTTTTTTTTGCCGCATCGACATAGTTGTGTCGAACGCTGGCATCGCATTTGCCGCCCCCTTGGTGCAAACGCGCGTCGAAGATTGGGATCGCTGTATGGACATCCTGGGCAAGGGGTATTTCCTTGTCGCCCGCGAAGCGTTGCGGGTGTTTGACCGTCATGGCGGAGGTGGCAATATCATCTTCATCGGGTCAAAAAACGGGATGACCGCCTCGATGAATGCTGCGGCCTATTGCGCGGCCAAAGCGGCGGAGGTCAATCTTGCCCGTTGCGTTGCGCTGGAAGGGGCGGCGATGGGCGTTCGGGCCAACACGGTCAGCACCGAAGCGGTCATCCGTGGTTCGGCAATCTGGGATGGCCCATGGCGGGCCGAACGGGCAGCGGCTTACGGCGTCGCGCCAGATCAACTGGAAGCTTACTACCGCGACAGAACGCTGCTGAAACAGTCCATTTTCCCGGAAGATGTGGCAGACGCGGTCGCGTTCTTTGCGTCACCACGCTCTGCCAAAATGACGGGCAATATTCTGAACGTCGATGGTGGCAATCAACTTACCTTCTCGCGCTAGGGCGCGTGACGGCTCATGAAAACTCGAAAAGGACTGGTGATATGGCAGGAAAACTAAGTGGCAAAGTTGCCGTGGTGACAGGCGGCGGTGTCGGTATCGGCAAGGCCGCAGCACTGGCTTTTGCCCGCGAAGGCGCCGCAGTTGTGGTCAATGACATCAACGTCGATGCGGCTCGTCAAGTTGTGGACGAGATCGTTGCGGCCGGTGGCCGGGCGCTTGGCAACAATGATGCGATGGGCACCTCCCTGGCGGGCGAGGCGTTGGTCAAGGCGGCGATGGATGCCTATGGGCAGATCGACATTCTGTATAATAATGCTGGAATTTCAGCGCATGGTAAGATGTTTGAAATGTCAGACCGCGACTATCGGCGCGTGATGGATGTCAATCTGGATGCGGTGTTTTATGTTTCGCGGGCCGCTGTGCGCGAGTCGATGAAGCCGCGCCGAACCGGCAAAATCATCAATGTGGTCAGCCGCGTTGCGTTGCGTGGCCGGGCGGGCGACAGCAACTATGCCGCCGCCAAACTTGGTGTTGCGGCCTTTACGCTAAGCTGGGCGCTTGAACTGATGGAATTTGGCATCAACGTCAACGCCATGTCCCCTGCTGCCTGGACACCAATGGCCGAAGCGCAACCCGAAGCGGTCAAGGCCACAATGCGTGCGGCGCGGTCGCAAAACGTACTCAACCGGGTTGGCGAGGTCGAAGACATTGTCCCGACGCTGATGTTCCTGGCCAGCGCGGATTCCGACTATCTGACAGGCAATATCCTGCATGCCACGGGCCAGCCAATCAGCCTGAACTGACGCGGTTATGCATGGGGGTGCTTGTCGGCTTCTGCTGGCAAGCACCAAACGTCTAATGCACGTTGCGCGGGCCACTTGGCGTCTGGGCACATGCACTCGGAATCGGCCGCAAACTGAAATTGCGGCAGACTACCTAGGGATTTTGGATCCCGGTTTTTTCAAGACTTCTGTATTTCTGGAATGCACAGCCTGAAGGGGGGGGCTGCCAATTTTGATTGTGCTGCTTGCGCCTATAGCTTAATTTCTCAAGATACGGAAAATTGATCAAGGAAGGCGCCCCAAAATGATACCCAAGGATGTTGCCCTGCAAGGTAATCGTAGTCTGGCGGTGATGCAGGCGCTGGCGGGCAGGCTGATGAACGCGGAAATCGGCGACAGATTTGAACGGATGTCCGATTTGCAGACTGAATTCGGGGTCGGTGCAGGCACCATCCAATCAGCGATCAAGGGCATCGAAATGCTGGGCGGTGCCGCGCTGCGACGTTCTGGCCATCAGGGCAGCTTTATCGAAGCGCTCAATCTGCGACAGCTTTGGGCCATGGCCAATCGGTCGCCTTTGGTCGGGGCATTTCCGTCGTTTTCCGCGCCGGAAATGCGCGCAGCACGAAGCTTGCTCCGCAGCCGATTCGCCGGGTCGGGCATCCCCATGAACTCCTACGAGCAATCGGGTGCCGGCATGCGAATTCAGGCGGTTGTCGACAAGACCGCAGACTTTACTGTGATTTCGAATGGCGTCGTCAGCCGTATTTCAGACGAAAAAATGGCAGGTCTGGAAACTTTTGGCTTTGACGACGGCAGCTACTATCGGGACGGGTCGGTGGTGGTGCTGTGCCGGGCCGGAAGTGACCCCTACGCCACGGCTTCAGCCTGCCGAACGGGGATCGACCCGGAATCTAGTGATCATTATCATATGTCTCTTGCAGAATTTGGCGATCTAAGCACGTCGGAAAGCACAGGCTGCCATTATCTGGATATCCCAAAACTGATCATCACCGGCGAGATTGATCGTGCGGTCTGGCATCAGATTGATTCCCTGGTGCCGCTTGAACTTGTCGGTCTTGTAACCGCCCCTCTACGCAAACCTGAAACCCAACACCTGCTTCGTTCCTGTTCTCGTATGGTGCTGGTGGCGCGTGCCGAAGATCGCTTTATCAGCACGATCGGTACGGAAAAAGCAGTTGCGAAGCCGACAGATGATAAATCCAGTTGACATCACGTCCACTGATCGTATTAGTAATCAATTATCTGATTAATGAGGAATGATGAAAACATGGGCTATGTCATTGGTGTGGATTCCTCGACATCGGCGGTCAAGGCTGCGGTTTTTGATGCCGATGGTCGCCAAATCGCCGTCGGTCGCGCAAGCCTTGGCATGAGTGAGCCGCGACCGGGCTGGCATGAACAAGATTGTCGCGACTGGATTGACGGGCTTTATGACGCGCTTGGGCAACTGAAAGGTCAAATCGATCTGACCCAGGTCAAGGCGATGGCGGTGACCTGCCAACGCGAGACGGTCGTGCTGCTTGATGAAGCCAATGAGCCGATCCGCCCGGCCATCGTCTGGATGGACACCCGCGCCACAGAACAGGTTGAACGACTGGGCAGCGAAATGGTCCATGCCGAAACGGGCAAGCCGCCAGCAACGGTGAATGGCCTGTACAAGCTTATCTGGCTTTATGAAAACGAACCGGACAGCATTCGACGCACCAAAACGGTTTATGATGTGTCGGGATATCTGATGAATGCCTTGACGGGCATTCGGGCAACCTGCTTTGCAACGGGCGATACCCTAAGCGTCGTCGATCTCAAGCAGGGAAAATATGCAGCCCATACAATTGCCTTGGCAGGACTGACCGAGGCGCAATTTCCGCCATTGGTCAACACGGGCGAGATCGTCGGCGCCATAACAGATGAGGTCGCCGAACGGACAGGATTGCCTAAGGGTTTGCCCGTCGTTTCCACAGTCGGCGACGGCCAGGCGGCGGGAGTAGGGGCCAATGTGGTCAGCAGTGATCTGGCCTATCTTTCGTTGGGAACAGGCATTGCCCTTGGCGTGCCTGCGACAGAATACAGCTATAGCCCGGCCTACCGAACACTTGTCGGCTACGAAGCTGGTAGCTTTTACTTGGAATGTCTTGTGGCGAATGGGTCTTATCTAGTCAGCTGGTTCATCCGGAAATTTGAAATCGAAGGCGACGCCAAAACCAAAGAAAGTGCCGAAACAAAGCTGGAAAACATGGCGCGCGCCGTGCCGCCAGGCTCTGAAGGTCTTTTTTGTGTGCCCTATTTCAGTGGCTGCATGACCCCGCATTGGGACGGGGATTCGCGCGGGGCTTTCATCGGCTTGCGGGGGTCACATGGGATGGCCGGGATGTATCGCTCGATACTTGAAGGCATTTCATATGACATCAAGCTTTGCCTGAACGGCACCAACCAAGCCCGCGGCAAACCCGTCAAAGGCCTGATCGTCATGGGCGGCGGCGCCAACTCTGCCCTGTGGTGCCAAATCATCGCCGACCAAACCGGATGCTTTGTTCAGGTCTGCGAACAGCAAGAGGTCACAGCACTTGGTGCCGCCATTCATGCCGCCGCAGCGGTTGGCTTTTGTGGCACCAAGTCTATCGCCCAGACTGCAAACCGCATGTCACGGCTTGGCAAGCGATTTGATCCCGACCTGTCCGCCCACGCAAAATACCAAGAGTATTTCCCGATCTACGAGCAGCTCTATTTCAAATTGGCATCGACGTATAAATCCATTGCTGTCATCGAAAATGGACCTGCAAAACCGCCTGCAGCATGAACAAAAGCCAATCAAAAAGGAAATTCGCCAGTGAAAACCCTCACATTTCTTGACGGAAAGTCCATCCCGCAACTGGGCTTCGGCCTGTGGGAGATCGCAGACGCCGCCCGCGTCACGACCGAAGGCCTGCAGATTGGCTATCGTTTGGTCGATGGTGCGGCGATCTACGGCAATGAGGTTGGCATGGGACAGGGCATTCGTGCCTCCGGCATTCCGCGCGATGAGATTTTCGTGACCTCCAAGGTCTGGAATGACCGGCAAGGTTACGCCAGCACCCTGCAGGCGGTTTCCGAAAGCCTTGAACGCCTGGCGCTGGACCGCCTTGATCTGTGCTTGATCCATTGGCCCTGTGCCGCGCAGGACCGCTATGTCGATACCTGGCGCGCGCTGATCAAGCTGCGCGAGGAAGGCTGTGTCACCTCTATTGGCCTCTCGAACTTCAATGCCGCCGAGATCGACCGTCTGACCCGTGAAACCGGTGTCACGCCAGTCTTGAACCAGGTCGAACTGCATCCGGGCATGCAGCAAACCCAACTCCGCGCCGACCAATCTGCGCGCGGGATCGTGACGCAAAGCTGGTCACCACTCGGGCGCGGGCAGGCATTCCATGCGCCCGCCGTCGAAGCCATCGCGGCCCGTCTGAACCGCACATCCGCACAGGTGATCCTGCGCTGGCACCTTGACCTCGGGCTTTCGGTTATTCCGCGTTCCAGCCGCAAGGCAGGGCTCGCCGAAAACTTTGCTGTGCAGGATTTCACTCTTACGTCCGAGGATCTCGCCGCCATTGCCGCTTTGGATGAGGGCAAGCGCATTTTTCCCGATCCGGCCGATGTCAGCTAGAAGTCACTTTGGCAGCCCCGCCGTTTGCGGTTGGCCAAAGGCTTTTGCAGTCAGAAGCGCGACGCAGCATAATCGGCGATGTCGATTCCAGGTTCTCGCCCGCAAAGCAGGTCTGCGACAGTCTTAGCCGTGACCGGGGCCAAAGTCAGTCCGATATGGCCATGCCCGAAAGCGTGCACAATTTCAGGCCCGCCGCTGGAAAACCCGATCACTGGCAGGCTGTCCGGCATTGACTGCCGGAACCCCATCCAGCTGCGGTCAGCTGACCCAAGCTCCGGGAACACTTCCCTCGCCCCATTCAGCAATCGCGCGAGCCGGTGGTCTGATGGCGGCGCTTCAAGGCCGCCAAGTTCCACCGTACCCGCAACCCGCAACCCGCAGCCGACCAGCCATCGGACAAAGGTAAAAGCACCGGGTGGTAGGACAGGCGGGGTGCGACAGGCGCGGGACTTCCATGTCCCATTCAAGATGATAGCCGCACTCGGTATCCAGCGGCACCCGGTCCCCGGCCATGCGCGCCAGAAGTTTCGAATTTGCCCCTGCGGCGACTACCACTTGCCGCGCCTGCATCTGCAAGCCGTCGCCCGCCAGAAACACCCCGCCGTCCCGTCGCCCCAACCAATCCACCCGCGCCCGGACATGCGGCAGACCGGTGGCGAGTGCCGCCATCATCCGCCCGGGATCATTCAGGAACACAGCATCGAGGAAATAGGCAGCGCCGCCTTGCACTTCCGGTAGTCTGTCAACGGCAGAGTAAAAGTGAGCCAAAGGGCAGCACAAAATGTTGCCATTTTGGTGTTGGTAAGATTGCCGCTTAAGCGTGCGCCAGCATCCGGGCTGCCGCGCTTTTCAGGGAGCTGGAGGTTGCCCGGATGCTTTGGCCCGTCCAGGCCAAACTGTGCCGATTTGGAGGATGGTTACGCCTTGTCCTGGCGTGCCTTGCTGTGGCCCGGGCGATAGCTCTCGCCATTCATCTCAAGGATGTTGACGTGGTGTGTCAGGCGGTCGAGCAGCGCGTCGGTCAGTCGTTCTGATCGTAACCGGCCGGTTGTTACCGCCGTGGCTGGGCCTTGATGCGGGCGACGAGTTCTGCGTCATCGACAAAGGCGTCGAGGAACGCGTGCTAAGTTTCGGTGGTGATGCGTGCTGCCCTGAGCATGTCTTTTAGCGCGTCAATGCCGTCATCGGTCAGGGCGGTGATTGTGTCATCCGGGCCGGCATAGACGCTGATGTTCGAACCGTAGCTCAGGTTGTCGTCGTTGTAGACGATGGCTTCGAGCAGTTCGGGATCTTCGCCCAGCATTCTGGCGATGTAGTCCAGGGGGCAGACATGGGTGACAGTTGCCATCAGGCGGCCTCGGACAAAGCAGTGGTCAGTGGGGACCAGTTCTATGGCAGCAGATCGTTGAGCCGATTGATCTTGTGATCGTGGATGCGGGCCAGGATATCGGCGAGATAGGCCTGCGGATCGAGGCCGTTCATCTTGGCGGTCTCGATGATCGTCATGGCGCGGGGCCAGCGTTTCGGCGCCGGTATCGGCCCCGGCGAAGAGCCAGTTTTTCCGACCGATGCCGATCGGGCGCAGGGCGCGTTCGGCGGGGTTGTTGTCGATGGCCACCCGGCCATCCTCAAGGAAGAGGCGGAAGGCGGCCTGGCGGCTGAGCCCGTATCGGAAGGCCTTGGCCAGATCGCCGTTGACAAGGCGGCGCGCACATAATCCGCCTCCACAGAGAAAAGTTGACGGTTTGCTGCAGAAACGTCCCGCATCCATTTCGGCTGCCACACGGCAGCAGGACACTTAAGCGTAGGGTCGAGTTGCTTCTACCTCCCGTGCAGGCAATCCGAAGAGTCCAAAGCGAAACATTGCTTGCCGCTTTTGCAGCGAAGACCATTTCTGTCAGCGCACCTCGAACTTGCTGGCGCGTAAAAGACGTCTAGCAAAGCAACCCAATCGAGAGCTGAACTATCGGCGGTTGTGATGTGCTGATCTTCAGCAAGTTTTCCAGTCCAAGGCACGCATGTCCCTCGCCTTGTTGGCGATTGACAACCCTGCCTCTCTTGACACATGTTTAAATCATCGCAGAGTTGCGCCCGGAGAGAAATCTCGCGGGCGTTTTTTCTTTTCCGGGGTTGGAGCGGCGCGTAGGAAGCCAGGCAGGAAGGGCTGCTGTCTTTCGGTCGAAACGGCGCTGATCGTGGCAACGCCCATCGTCAGATCTCTCTGGCGAACCAGCGGATGCGGCCGATGATGCGGATCTCTTCGGCGGTGCGTTCATACTCGGGATAGAGCTTGTTGTCCGAGATCACCCGCACGGCGGGCGGGTCGCTGTTCGGGATATGCTCGAGCCGCTTGGCGACCAGCCCCATACCATCGTCGAGCACGAAGATACCGGGCGGGTTGGGCAGCTGGCGAGTCATGTCGACCAGCACCGCGTCGCCGCCAAGCAGGGTTGGGGCCATGCTGTCGCCTTCCACATGCATGATCCGGAGCTGCGCGGGGCTGGCTTTCAGCTTGTGGCGGATCCACGACTGACGGAAGTGATAGGCGCGGCCGGGCGTGTCGCCATCTTCGGTCACCACCGCGCCGCCGCCCATCGAGGGGCGAGGCGTGGCATGGGAAATAGCCACGAAGGCATCGTCGGGGTTCTCGTGGAAGGGGGAGGGGCCCTCGACCTCGCCGATGCCGTGGATCAGCCAGTCGCGGTCGACCTTCAGCACCCGGGCAATGTCAGCGAGCCGGTCGATTCCGGGGCGCGAGGACCGCCCGCGCAGGATGTCATAGACGAAGGAGCGGTTGACCCCCGCCATTTCTGCGACATGGGCCGGTGCCAGTCCAAGCTGATCGGAGCGGGCCCGCAGACGGTCGGCCAAGGTGTGGTTCTCGATCATGTTGTCCCCAACGACTTGTGGATAAGATAGGATAAGACAGGATTGAATTGGGATCGTCAAGCAGCTAGAACAAAAGCCAAACACTTTGCATCGGAATCGGGGGCCAGGATGGAGATCGAGAAGGCATATTTCACCCTGGCGGAGGTGCTTGACCGGTGGTCACTGCCCGAGGCCGACGTCGCCTATCTGGCCGAAAACGACCAGCTGCGACTCTCCATCCGGATCCTGAACCTGCTGATCGAGTTCGGCGACTTTGAGGAAACCGACGACGGCAGATGCTATTCGATCCCCTGTGAGCGGTCCTCGTTCAACGGGCTTCTCGATCTGAATGTGCAAGATGTCTTCCAGCTTTTCCGTATCGGCGAGGTCAGCGTCACCCGGTTCCGCACCACGAAGGCGGACTATGCCTGTTTCTTTGGGTCGCGCGAGACCCTCACGATCCGCAAGCCAGATCTCGTGCTAAGCCGCGAGGAACGCGACCGTTTCGAGGCGAAATCCGGATTCCGTGGTGCGGCTGGCGTGAAGCAGGCTAATGCCTTTCACGCCTCCGCCGACTACCATCACGTTCGCTGCAACGGCCATGAGTTCCAGCTTGGGCCGATCCAGGCACAGGTGGTGCGCATCCTGCACGCGGCGGCACATCGGGGTGAGCCGTGGCAGAGCGGCAAGGCTGTGTTGGGGGAGGCGGGGTCGCGCAGCCTCAAGATGTCCGACCTATTCAAGTCGAAGAAGGACTGGCCACTGTTGATCGAGTCGAACGGTCGCGGGGCCTATAGACTCGCGGGACTCTGAGTCCAACCTGTCCTGCCGCCCCCGTAGGACCCCCGCCGTGGGATGCGCAGGGGGATGGGGGAGGATGGCGATCCCCCGCCGCGTGATTCATCCCATGATTGCAAGCCCTCGGCCAATCCCCCGCCGTATCCCACTCTGATCCCGACGACATCCCCGCACAGGACCGTGCATCTTCCTCCCAACAGAACACCGGGAGCGGACGATGCAGACGAGAACCTGCCTGAACCAGACTGAACTTGCCGCGCGCTGGACGATTTCGGCGCGTACCCTCGAACGCTGGCGCTGGACCGGCGACGGCCCGGCCTTCCTGAAAATCGGCGGTCGCGTGGTCTACCGCCTCGAGGATGTGCTGGCCTATGAGCAGGCCCGCCAACGCCGCAGCACCGCCGAGCGGGGCGCGGCATGATGGCCCGTCATTCCGCTATCCGCGCAACAGGCGTCGTGTCGATCTTCGGCGCGGCTGGTCCGGCGCTCGATGAAATCGGGCTGTCAGCTTGGATCGCGCAGGCCGAACCCGGAGAGACGCTGGTCTACCATCGCGGCTTTCTCGCGGTCGACACCTTTGGCTCGGCCTCGCCTCTTTCGCCCGAACGCCGCTCAGCGCTGCGCCGCACCGCCGATGCCGCCCTGCGCGCCGCCGAGCAGGATCTCGTCCACCTCGTTCAGGCCCGGATCGGGCCCGACCAGTTCGCCTATATCGCCGTCGCCCGGCGCAAGCCCCGCCAGGCCGGTGCCTCCCTTTCGGTGCGCCTGCTCGAGGCCGCCTGAAACCCATTCCCCAATCTGGAGACCAAAATGCCTTTCCCCGACAACATGCCCGGCATCGACGAGTTGATTAACCTGCCCGCAAGCGAGATCGCCCTGCTTCCGGTGGACCTGCTGGCCGCCATGCAACGCGAGATCGACGCGGCTGCGAAGCAGATGAAGGCCGTAACCGCCCGCTTCAGCACCGCGCTGGAAGTCCGGTTTGCCACCCGCGCTGCAGAAGTGCGCAGCGCCTCCGGCAAGGATACCGGCACGGTTCGTTTCGACGAGGGTGATTTCACCATCGTCGCCGATCTGCCGAAGCGGGTGGATTGGGATCAGGACCGCCTGGCCGCCATGGTCGAGCGTATCCGAGCCGCCGGGGATGACCCCGCCGAATATGTCGAGATCAGCTTCAAGGTGCCAGAGCGCAACTACGTTGCATGGCCCGAGGCCATCCGTCAGGGCTTCGAGCCCGCGCGCACGGTGCGGACCGGCACGCTGAAGGTCGAGATCCTCCCGCAAGGGGGTGCGCAGTGACCCTGCCGATCATCACCGCCGACCAGCGGCTGGCCGAACCGCGCGGCATCAAGGGCTGCATTTTCGGCAAGTCCGGCATCGGCAAGACCAGCCTCCTGTGGACGCTGGATCCGGCCCACACGCTGTTCATGGATCTGGAAGCGGGCGATCTGGCCATCGAAGGCTGGCCCGGCGACAGTATCCGGCCGCGCACATGGGCGGAATGCCGGGACTTCGCGGTGTTCATTGGCGGCGCGAACCCCAGCTTGCGCGACGAGCAGCCCTACAGCCCGGCGCACCACGCCGCCGTCTGCCAGAAGTTCGGAGATCAGGCCGCACTCGACCACTACGACACCATCTTCGTCGACTCGATCACCGTGGCCGGGCGGCTCTGCTTCCAATGGTGCAAGGGCCAGCCAGAGGCGCTGTCGGAAAAGACCGGCAAGCCGGACGTGCGTGGGGCTTACGGGTTGCATGGCCGCGAGATGATCGCCTGGCTCACGCATCTGCAGCACACCCGGGCCAAGAATGTCTGGTTCGTCGGCATCCTCGACGAGAAGCTCGACGACTTCAATCGCAAGGTCTTTCAGCCGCAGATCGACGGATCAAAGACAGGGTTGGAACTGCCGGGGATCGTCGATGAGGTGATCACCATGGCCGAGCTGAAGGCCGAAGGGGGCGATCCCTACCGCGCCTTCATCTGCCACACGATCAACCCCTGGGGCTTTCCGGCCAAGGACCGCTCCGGCCGCCTCGGTCCGGTCGAAGAACCCCACCTTGGCCGCCTGATGGCCAAGATCCGCAAACCCGCCGCCCCGGCGACCGAACGGCTGACCTATCAGCCGCCCGTCGAGGCGATCACGCCCGAACACCCACAATCCTGATCACAGAAGGAGGCACCCCATGGGGTCCTGGAACGATTTCAACGACGCGCAGAGCAACACCAACCTCATCCCGAAAGGCACGCTGGCCAAGGTGCGCCTGACGATCCGCCCTGGCGGCTTCGACGATGCCGCACAGGGCTGGACCGGCGGTTACGCCACGCGCGGCTCGACTGGTGCGGTCTATCTGAATGGCGAGTTCACCGTCACCGAGGGCCAGTATGCCCGACGCAAGATCTTCACCCTGATCGGGCTCTACAGCCCCAAGGGCCCGGATTGGGCCAACATGGGGCGCAGCCTCGTGCGCGGCATGCTGAATTCGGCGCGCGGGATTTCCGACAAGGACCAGTCGCCGCAGGCGCAGTCCGCGCGCCGGATCAACGGGCTCAAGGACCTCGACGGGATCGAATTCCTGGCCCGGATCGATGTCGGCACCGATGCCAGCGGCGACGACAAGAACGAGATCCGCAGCGCGGTGACGCCGGACCATCGGGATTACGCCCAGAACATGGGGCTGACGCCGTCCTTCGCGGGGCAACCCGCCGCAGCGGCTGTCCAGCAACCCGCCGCGACACCGCAGCTGTCGGCGGGCGTGCCCGGTCGGCCGTCCTGGGCGCAGTGAGGGTCTGATCCATGCGCCTTCGCCCCCGTCAAAACCTGTTCGTGGAGCGCAGCCTTGCTGCGCTCTGCGATCACGGCAACACCCTCAGCATCGCCTCGACGGGGTTTGGCAAGACGATCGCCCTGTCGGCGGTCGTCGCGAAGTCCCTCGAAGGGAGCGACGCCAAGGCCTGCATCCTTGCGCATCGCGACGAGTTGACCGCACAGAACCGGACCAAGTTCGGCCGGGTCGCGCCTGACATCTCCACCTCGGTCTTCGATGCCGAGACCAAAAGCTGGGCCGGTAGGGCGACTTTCGCCATGGTGCCCACGCTGACCCGGCCCGCCAATCTGGTAGCGATGCCCGCGCTCGACCTGCTGGTCATCGACGAGGCGCATCACGCGGTGGCCGACAGTTATCGCCGGATCATCGACCATGTCCGGGGTGCCAACCCCGCCTGCAAGATCTTCGGCGTCACCGCCACGCCGAACCGGGGCGATCGCAAGGGGCTGCGCGAGATCTTCGACAATGTCGGCGATCAGGTCCGCCTGAGCGAGTTGATCGCCTCGGGCCATCTGGTGCCGCCGCGCACCTTCATCATCGACGTCGGCGTCCAGGAACAGTTGCGCGCCGTGCGCAAGACCGCCGCCGACTATGACATGACCGAGGTCGCGCAGATCATGAACCGCGCGCCAGTCACGGATGAGGTCGTCCGGCATTGGCAGGAAAAGGCGAGTTCGCGGCCGACCGTGGTCTTCTGTTCCACCGTCGCCCATGCCGAAAACGTTGCCGCCGCCTTCAATGGCGGGGGAATTTCAGCGGCCGTCATCCATGGCGATCTCGATGCCGGCACGCGCCGCCGGATCCTCGCCGCCTATGCCTCGGGCGAAATCCGCGTCATCGTCAACGTGGCGGTGCTGACCGAGGGCTGGGATCATCCGCCCACCTCCTGCGTCGTGCTGCTGCGCCCCAGTTCCTACAAATCGACCATGATCCAGATGGTCGGCCGGGGCCTGCGCACGGTCGATCCCGAAGAACATCCCGGCATCGTCAAGACCGACTGCATCGTGCTGGATTTCGGGACATCGAGCCTGATCCACGGCACGCTGGAACAGGATGTCGATCTGGACGGCAAGACCGACCCGGGTGAGGCACCGACGAAGACCTGCCCGGCCTGCGACGCGGAGATCCCGCTCGGTGCCACCGAATGCCCGCTGTGCGGCGAGGCTTTCCCGCGTGAGATCCCGGAGACTGGCGAAAGCGATGATGCCACTCCGCTGTCGGGCTTCATCATGTCCGAGATCGACCTTCTGAAGCGGTCAAGCTTCGCATGGGTCGATCTGTTCGGAGATGACGCGGCCCTGATGGCCAACGGCTTCAATGCCTGGGGCGGAATAATCTTTCTGGATGGCCGCTGGCACGCCGTCGGCGGATCGAAGGGCCGTGCACCTCGGCTTCTGGGCGTGGGCGAGCGGACGGTCTGCCTTGCGCAGGCCGATGACTGGCTGAACGAATACGAGACCGACGAGAGCGCGTTCAAGTCGAAGGGCTGGCTGAAGCAGGCGGCGACCGAAAAGCAGCTGCAATATCTGCCGCCCGCGTTTCGGCAGGACTACGGCCTCACCCGTTATCGCGCCTCGGCGCTGATGACCTTCGGCTTCAACAAGCGCGAAATCCGGCAACTCGTCGGCCGGGCCAGCCCGGACATCGGGAGGGCAGCGTGAACCATGCCGCGTATATCGCATCCCCACCCGAACCGGCTGCCGACCCCGCGCGTCACTGGCACCCGCGCCTTCAACCCTGCGCCGTTTGCCTCCGACCTGCGCATGGCTTCGGCTTCTTCAACCCGACCAAACCACGCCCCCGCGACCATCGCTGGTTCTGCTCGATGCTTTGCCAGGCATGGTTCGCGGCTCGCCATCGCAAAGGACTGACCATGCAGGGAACGACAGAGGACGAACGTCTCGCCATCGCTTTGGTGATGAAGCGGCTGGGCCAGACCATGGACGAGATCGGCTGGGACAAGCGGCTGCGCGATCTCACGGCGTCCGACGTCACCGCGCTGATCGAAGAGGTGCTCAATGGCTATGGCGCCGAGATGTCACGCATCGCCGCCACGGCGGAGGTGCCGTTTTGACACTGGATTTCAACCCGCGCCCCTCCATGGCCGACCGGATCAACGCATTGGTCGACGCAGCACTGATTGCCGAGCGCGAGGCGACGCCGCCCCGGACCTATCTCGGTGCATCCCGGCTGGGGCATGCCTGCGAGCGCGCCTTGCAGTTCGAATTCGCGGGCGCGCCAAAGGACGAGGGCGCGGATTTCGGCGGCCAGACGCTGCGGATCTTCGAGATCGGTCACCAGCTCGAGGATCTGGCCATCCGATGGCTGCGTGCGGCCGGGATCGACCTCTACACCCGCAAGGGCAATCGCCCTGATGGCGAGCAGTTTGGCTTTTCCGTCGCCGGAGGCCGCATTCGTGGCCATGTCGACGGGATCATCGCCGACGCCCCGGCTGCACTCGGTCTGCACACCCCCGCGCTCTGGGAGTGCAAGACGATGAACGCCAAGAACTGGCGCGTCTGCGTCAAGGACGGGGTCACGGTCTCCAAACCGGTCTATGCCGCCCAGATCGCGATCTATCAGGCATATATGGAAGCGACCGTGCCGGGCATCTCTGCCGCGCCCGCGCTGTTTACCGCGATCAACAAGGACACGGCCGAGCTGCATCATGAGCTGGTGCCGTTTGATGCGGCGCTCGCGCAGCGCATGTCCGACCGCGCGGTGCGGATCCTTCAGGCCACCGGCGCAGGCGATCTGTTGCCGCGCATCGCCGCCAGCCGCGACTTCTTCGAATGCCGCTTCTGCTCGCACGCCGAGCGGTGTTGGGGGCTGGCCACGTGACTGACGATCCCATCGACCGATCTCATCCCGACCAGGACCCTGCCTTGGGCGACGAAAGGGCGACGAAAACGCCCACTGAGAACATCGTCCATTTCAATCCATGGCGCGACTTCAACGACGCGGCCCCGCAGATCGATCCGTTCGGCGATGAACCGGACCCGGTGCAGATCGCGCGGTTCATGCAGGTCGTTTTCGGCTATTGCGACGGTCTGATCCCGGTCCGCAGTTTCATCGACAAGGGCCAAGGGATCGACGGCCGCCCGCATAACATCTGGATCGAGGCGAATGCCGAGACACCGGAAAAGATGGCGACCTTTGCCGCATGGGCCTCGCGTGAGGGCGCGGCGGTCTATGTGATCCCCGGCACGGTGGCGGCGGCAGGGCAGGCAAAGGCCGCCGAGATCCTGCAGATGCAGACCGTAGTTGTGGATATCGACAGCGGCGACATCGCGATGAAACGGGCCCATCTGGAGCGCCACCTCGGCCAGCCCACCCTGGTGGTCGAAAGCGGCGGGGTCACGCCCGAGGGTCAGCGCAAGTGTCATGTCTGGTGGAAACTCAGCGAGCCCGCAGAGGGCGATGACATCCAGCGCGTGTGCCGCCTGCGGGGCGACATTGCTGCCAAGGCCGGTGGCGACATGCATTTCCGCTCGGCCCATCAGCCGATCCGGGTGGCGGGCTCCGTCTATTACAAGAACGCGTTGAAAACGCAGGTCCGCATCGTGGCGCTGAACCCGACGCTGGAACGCGATCTGGGCGAGTTCATCGAGGCGGTTGCCGACATGCCGCCCGCGCCAGGCATCTCCCTGCAGCCCGATTTCAGCCATCCGGACAAACCCGCCATGCGCGAGGTGCTGACCACGCCGGTGCGCGAAGGCGCGCAGGATGACTGGTCGCGTTTCGAGGGGGCCAGTGCGGCGATCGGGCATTTCATCCGCATGGTCCATGAGGGCCGGATGTCGAAGGACGAAGGTTGGGAAGGCATCTGCGGCTATAACGCCGCCATGCTCAGGCCCGCCTGGCCGGTCGAACGCCTGCAACGCGAGTCCGAACGGCTCTGGGACCTGCATGTCCAGAAATACGGGCCACCCCTGATCCGGCTCGACAGCGCCGCCCCCGCGCCAGACGAAATGCCGGCCTTCACCTTGGGCGCGCTGCTGGATGACGACAGCCCGATGCCTTCCGACATCATCGCGCCCCGCGTGCTGACGCCGGGCGGCCTGCTGGTGCTGGGTGGTGCCCCCAAGGTCGGCAAGAGCGATCTCCTGATCAGCTGGCTCGTGCATATGGCGGCGGGGGTGCCATTTCTCAGCTTCACCCCGCCACGCCCGCTGCGGGTGTTCTACCTCCAAGCTGAAATCCAGTACCACTACCTGCGCGAGCGGATGAAGCAGATCGCGCTGCCGCCCTCCGTCATTGCGGCTGCGCGCGACAGGCTCATAGCCACGCCCAAGCTGAAGATGCTGCTCGACAACGACGGCAGCGTGCGTGTGGCGCGCGCCATTCAGGCCGCGTTTCCGAACGCTCCGGTCGACATCATCTGCATCGACCCGATCCGCAACCTCTTCGACGGCGGACCGGACGGCGGCGGCGAAAACGACAACACCGCGATGATGTTTTTCCTGAAGGACCGGGTCGAGGTTCTGCGCGATTTCGTCAATCCCGACTGCGGCGTGATCCTCGCACACCACACCAAGAAGCTCAGCAAGCTGCAGGTGAAGGATGACCCGTTTCTGGCGCTGTCCGGGGCCAGTGCGCTGCGCGGCTTCTACACCTCCGGCCTGATCCTGCATCGCCCCGACGAGGACGCGTCCGAGCGCAAGCTGGAGATCGAACTGCGCAACGGCCCGGCGCTGCCGTCCAAGTTGATCGACAAGGTGCGCGGCCAATGGGTCGAGATCAACCCGATGAACGAACGGCTGGTCCGTGCCGAGGTGGGCGCGAAATACGATGCTGAGCGCATGCGCAAGCAGGAGGTGATCCTGTCCATCCTGCTCGACGAGGCGGCGCAAGGGCGGCTCTACACCACCAACCAGTTTGCCGAGGCCTTCGAGAACGCGGCCGGTCTTGGCGGCAAGGACACGATCCGCGACCGGGTCGCGGTGCAGGCCACCAAGGGTGGCATCAAGTTCGTCCGCGACGGCGGCCCTTACGGGCTCGGCCCATCACGGTCGCGCTTCGGCTACCTCTGCGTCGAAGGGATGGTCATGCCCGTGGACGGCGAGGAGGTCGATCCGGAGACCGGTGAGGTCACGTCCCTTCGCGTCGCCGTGCTGCCCACCCACTACAAGTCGCCACAGACCGGCGCGCTTCTGGAGGTCGAGAACCCGCATGTCTGGGTCTATCCGGAGGGTGACCGGCCATGATCTCCCCTGCAGATCGCTTTGCGTGCAACTGCGCACAGGCCAGTTTAACCCAGATTGGCGGGTTTGCCGAAACTGCCTCGCCATCCTCACGCAGGACCACGCAGGGGCCAGTTGTGACCAGTTTCGGCCCGCTTCCGAAACTGCCCCTGCAGGATTGCGCTGGAACCACAGCGGCTACGCTGCAATCAGTTTCGGCTGGAACCGACATTCCTGACCCATCCAGACTTGAAATCACGTTCCACATCAATGTGTTGGACCATGTTTCCAGTTTGGGGGGTGAAACCACCCCCTACGGGGGTGGGGGAGAACGCCGCAGGCGGGTCCTCCCACTCCCACCCCCAGGGGGTTTTGCGCGCGTGGCCTGTCCTCGCCCTAGGATCCCGATCCGACGACAGCGGCCCGACCTGCCCTGGCACATGTCTGCCGCCGTTGCCCATCCCCAAAGCCAACCCGAGAAGGAGACTACGATGGCTGAACTGACTTTGACCGCCCGCATGCGAGAGGCCATCCCCGACATGCCACTGGCAGTCCGCGCTGATCGCACCCTGCTGGCGCTCGACCTTGGTACCACGACAGGTTGGGCGCTGCATGGCGCCGATGGTCTGATCACCAGCGGAACCGTGTCCTTTCGCCCCGGTCGGTTCGATGGTGGGGGCATGCGCTATCTGCGGTTTACCAACTGGCTGGGCGAGTTGGACCGTCTGTCTGGGCCCATCGCCTCCATCTGGTTTGAGGAAGTCCGTCGTCATGCCGGCACCGACGCCGCTCATGTCTTTGGCGGGCTGATGGCCAGTTTGACCAGTTGGGCAGAGCTTCGGGGCATTCCTTATCAGGGCGTCCCTGTTGGGACGATCAAGAAACACGCAACCGGAAAGGGCAATGCCGACAAGCAGGCGATGATCGCCACCGCCCGCGCGCGTGGCTTCAGCCCGGCCGACGACAACGAAGCGGATGCCATCGCCATTCTGCTCTGGGCGATTGAAACCAAGGGGGGCCTGCAATGACCGGAATGCGGTTTACGCCGAAAGGCTATGGCGGCCGCCGCCGCAACCTTGATGAGGTCAAGCGCGACGGATGGCGCGAACAGGGCGTGCTGGCTGTCGCCATCGACGATCACCGGCTGACCTGGCCGGAGCGGGAACTGGTTCGCCAGCTCGGGGAGAAACTCTATGGCACCGCCATCGGCGGGCGGGAGGTGCAACGATGACCGTCTGGACCCCCGCACTGGTCGAGGAACGCCTGGCCGAAGCCGCCTTCGTCCTGAAGCGCCTGCCTGAGCCGCGCAGGCAGGGCTACTTCAGCACCTGGCCTGCCATCGTCCTGAGCTTCGCCGACAAGGTGGGGCAGGAGCCAAAGCCGATGCGCGTGCTGCCCTCACCGCAGGCGATCAGCCGGATGGAGGAAACACTGACCTGGACGGCCTGCCTCGAGCCGATCGACGGCAAGATCGTCTGGATGAAAGCGCATGGCGAACGCTGGAAGGAGATCTGCTGGGCTGTTGGTTTGCATCGTTCGGCCGCCCATCAGCACTGGCAATTCGGGATCTCTGTCATCGCGCTGACCCTCAACAAGCGGCGGTTCAACCGCAACCTGTCGAAGCAACGGGTGATCGAACTGGCCAGTGGCGCGTAACCCTGCGCGTCCCATGGGAAAGTGTCCGCCGGACAGTTTTCGCTGAGACAGAAACCATCTCCCGAGGGTATGAATTGGATATACTCGGGAGAGGCGCGTGTGGAAGACCGCTCGCGCAATCGGTCTCGGGATGGATGCCGTGGTGGACCCCAGAGTCCGAACCGGGGTCCAGCCGGAGCCAGATGACCGCCCGAGCCGCCAAGTCATTGTTTTCCGGTTCCTTTCGGGCGGAAAACGTATGCTGGCGGGCGAAGCGCGGCACATCGCTAGCGATAGGGTCGGATTTTTGGGAAGCCACCCTCTCGGGAAGCCACCCGAAAACGGCTGAGATAGCACAATAAAACAGGCACTTGGCTGGTGGACTCCGGGGTGGATACCTCCGGACTCCCGCAGCCGGTGAAATCCGACGTGGATTCCACATCCGGGGTCCAGCCCGGAAACCAGCCCATCCTTCAACAGGACGCCCCATATGACCCTCAGCTTCGCCCCGGAGCGCATCGAGCAATGGCCGCTCGCGCGTTTGCAGCCCTATGCCCGCAATGCGAAGGCGCATGGCGCGGATCAGGTCGCGAAGATTGCTGCCAGCATGGCCGAGTTCGGCTGGACCGTGCCTTGCTTGGTGGCCGAAGATGGCGAGTTGATCGCAGGGCATGGCCGGGTGCTGGCAGCCATGCAGCTGGGTCTGACGGAGGCACCGGTGATCGTGCTCGGGCATCTGACCGAGGCGCAGCGGCGGGCCTATCGGATCGCTGACAATAAACTAACAGAATTAGGAACTTGGGATGAAGCCCTGCTGTCGGCGGAGTTGAACGACCTGCTGGCTGAGGATTTCGACCTGTCGCTTGTCGGTTTCTCCGATGGCGAGTTGGACAAGCTGCTGGCCTTCGTGCCGGAGGGGGACGGGCAAGAAGCTGGCGCCGGTGGCTCGGTGCCGCCGGTGACCATCCCCGAACCGCCGCGCAACCCGGCGTCGCAGACGGGCGATCTGTGGATCCTTGGCGAACATCGGCTGCTGTGCGGTGACAGCACCAGTGCTGCTGATGTGCGCCGCCTGATGAATGGCGAGCGGGCGATCCTGTTTGCGACCGACCCGCCGTATCTGGTGGATTATGACGGTTCCAACCATCCGACCCGCAACAAGGACTGGTCCGCGTCCTATGGCACCACTTGGGATGACAGTTCGCAGGGGGCCGAGCTT
>CAMAQR010000042.1 GCA_945860375.1 Pseudorhodobacter antarcticus | reverse complement strand
GATATCGTCCCCCGGACCAACTGATGCGGTTCCTTCAGAACCTTTGAATTATGTGCAGTTCGTCGTGCCGAAAATCGCTGGCGCGTTAGCCTTGCAGGCACTTCACGCAGCGGGCTGCACATAATCACACTGTGCGCATAATTGCGATTATGTTGAGTTCTGCATAATCGCAAGAACGCCCTCTTCGCTGGCCATGACGAAGGTGGCGCAGCATGGGGCCGCATCGCCTCGCTGATCGAAACTTGCAAAATCAACGGCGTGGAACCCTTCGCCTATCTCAAAGCAACCCTGACGGCCATCGCAAACGGCCACCCGCAAAGCAAACTTGACGATCTGCTGCCGTGGAACTTCGCGAAGTCAAGCTAAGCTGACCGTGGTACCCAGCGACCGCTTACGATGTGACACCCATCCCACACAGTGTAGAATGGCACCCCACTCAATACGGAGGTGAATTCACCCAGACGATCCGTGCGGTCTTCGTGCCGATGTTGCAGTAGCTATGCGGCAGTTCCGAGCGGAAGAAGAACGAACCGCCCGGGCCGACCAGATGCGTCTCATTGTCGACCGTGATCTCGATATAGCCATCGATCACGAAACCCACCTCCTCGCCAACATGCGACAGCACCCCCGCCGAGCCGCCGCCGGGCAGGACCACATGCAGGTTCGCGTTCAGCTGCCGACCCTTGGCATAGGGGATCAGGCGTTCCAGCACGGTGTGGCCATCCTCGGTCGCCGAGCCAAGTTCCAGCTTGGCCCGCTCGCCCTCATTGAAAACAAAACACGACTGTTCAGCAGCTTCGGCAAACAGACCCGCAACCGAGGTGCCAAGCTGCTGGGCAACGCGTGACAGAAGGTCAAGGCTGGGCACCACATGCCCGTGTTCGGCCTTGGACAGCATGCTTTCCGAGCAGCCCGTCAGATGGCCCAACTGCTTCAACGTCAGCTTGCTCTTGCGGCGCAAATGGCGCAGTTTTTCGCCAAGTTGCGCCGTGGCGTCCGTGGAAACCTCTGGCGTGTCGTGTTGGGTGTCGGACATAATCACTCTCTTCTAAGGGCACTGAACCAGTGGCTAGTCGGAAATCGAACGGTAGTCAAAATGCAGACCCAAGCTTTGGGCAGCAGTGTGGTTTTCCAAGGTCACTGCTAACGAATCCACTTGCCACACCGCCATTCTGTAATAATGTTCAAGCGCATTCAAGTTTCGGGACTGAGCCCGAAACGATCAGCGCACAACTTTCAGGAGCACACAATGGCTGGATCCAAAACGATCACTGGTTTGAGTCTGACCCGCCGCGGTCTTTTGGCAAGCACGGGTGCCGCAGCGGCACTTCTGGGCTTGTCGGCCTTTCCCCGCGCGCTTTTCGCCGAAGATGCCCCGGTGAGCGGCGGGATCCTGAAGCTGGCCTTTTCGGCCGATCCGGCAGGGTTCGACCCGTCGATGGGCCCCTCGGGCATGTCGCATGTCGTCATTGAGCAGGTCTATTCCACGCTGATGTCGGTTGACCCAGATGCCGTGCCTTATGCCGACCTTGCAACTGCATACGAAGTCAGTGATGACGGCTTGACCTACACGTTCACATTGCGCGACGGCGTGAAGTTCCACAATGGCGATCCTCTGACTGCTGAGGATGTGAAGTTCACCTTCGACCGGTTGAGCGCCGAGGATTCGGCCTATTCCTACAAATCGCAGATCGAAACGATCGCAGGCGTCGAGGTGGTCGATCCGTTGACCGTCAAGTTTACGCTGACTGTGCCGACCGGCCCTTTCCTGACTTACATGGCATTCCCCGGTTCGTCGATCGTGCCGAAAAAGTTGGTGGAATCGGGCCATGATCTGAACGCTCAGCCCATCGGCAGCGGTCCGTTCAAGTTCGTGTCTTATCAGCCGCGCTCTATGGTCAAGTTTGAGAAGAACGCCGACTTCTACGAAGCTGGAAAACCCTATTTCGACGGGATGGAGTTCCATCTGATTGCCGATGTCACCGCCCTGACCAACGCCGTGATTTCGGGCACTGTCGACTTCACCAATGAAGTGCCGCCAAAAGACTGGTCGACCGTGTCAACCTCGTCGGGAATCGTCGGGCAGACGCTGGAAGGCTCGCGCTACTACTGGCTTTTGATGAACAACACCGTAGCACCTTTGGACAACCCCAAGGTCCGTCAGGCGATTGCCCACGCCATCAATCGCGACGCGATCACCGCTGCAACCTTCTTTGGCCAAGCCAAGCCCTTGCTCGGCGGCGTGATCCCGGAATGGAATTGGGCCTATGCAGGCATCACCGCCTTCAATCCGCAGGGCGACGTCGCCAAGGCCAAGGCACTTCTGGCCGAAGCAGGTGTGCCCGACGGGTTTAAAACGTCGATGACTATGGCATCGTCGTTCCCGGCGATGGTGGCCATGGCGCCGATCCTGCAGGCTAACCTTGCGGCCATCGGGATCACCGCAGAAATCAAGACCATGGAAATCCCACGCTTCTGGGATGAGGTCTGGGCCCCAAGCGCCTTTGACATCACCACGATGTATTGGGTCAGCCCTCTGGCAGACCCGGACGATTTCGTTTACAATAACTATGCCACCGGCACCGGCATCAACGTGCAGAAGTCGTCCTCGGCCGCGATGGACAAACTTTTGAAGGATGCCAAGTCAGCCACCACGGTTGACGCTCGCAAAGCACTGTACAAGCAACAGCAGGAACTGGCACTGGAGGAAATGCCCATCGTGCCGCTCGTCAACGCATTCCTTCTGATTGCCCATACCGACAAGCTTAAGAACTACAAGCCAATGCGCACGGGCTTCCTGAAGACGCTGAAAGATTCTTGGCTGAGTGCCTGATTGTTTGCGCACGAAACTGAAGGCTGCCCCTCGGGGCAGCTTTCTTTCTTTATTTAGAAAGACTTAACGTATGTTCCGCTTGGTTTTGACGCGGTTTAGCGCATTCATCCTGACCCTAACTGCCGCGTCCGTTGTGCTCTTTGTGGCCATCAGCGTCATCCCAGGCTCGGCCGCACGGTCGGCGCTCGGCATCGACGCCACACCGCAGGCCATTGCTCGGTTCGAGGCCACGCGGGGGCTGGACCGCCCGCTGGTCGTTCAGTATTTTGAATGGCTGGGCAAGGCCCTGCGCGGCGACTTCGGAGTCAGTTTCCAAAGTGCTGTTCCAGTCGGGCCAGAACTGTGGATGCGGCTGCCTGTGACGCTGGAGCTGGCCTTTCTAGCCTTTGCTGTCGCAAATCTGATTGCCTTCCCCTTGGGTGCCGTGGCTGCTGCCCGGCACAGGCGCGGGGCAGACCGGGTGTTTTCAACCTTGGCATCATTCCTGGGTGCGATGCCGAATTTTTGGCTGGCCACCCTGTTGGTGATGGTCTTTTCCATCCGCCTGCGCTGGCTGCCACCCGGCGGCTATGTGCCCTTTACAGAAGACCCCAGCCAGAACCTAAAGCTGATGATCCTGCCCGCTCTGTCGCTCGGCCTTGTCTCCTCCGCCCTGCTCTTGCGGATCATGCGCGCTTCAATGTTAGAGGTTCTCTCCCGCGACTACATCCGCACCGCCAAGGCCAAGGGTGCATCCGAAAGCCTTACCATCCGTCGCCATAGCCTTCGCAACGCGGCCATTCCGTATATCAACGTCGCGGCGGTGGAACTGGGCTTCCTATTCGGGTCGGTCGTGGTGATCGAAGATATCTTCCAATTGCCCGGCATAGGCTCGCTTGTGCTGGTGGGTATTATCAACCGAGATTATCCGGTACTGCTGGCCGCCGCGCTGGCGATCACCGTCTTTGTTCTACTGGCCAACCTGATCGTCGATCTCTGCGTAGCGCTCTTGGACCCGCGTCGCTCCAAAGGAAGCCAAGCATGACCGTGGGGTTTGATTTTCATCGCTGGCGGCTGGTGATCCTTGGAACAGGCATCATCAGCGTGATCCTGATTTGCGCCATCTTCGCGCCGTGGATCGCGCCGTTCTCGCCCTACGATCTCGATTACATGGCGATGCTGCAAGGCCCCGGTGCCACCCACTGGCTTGGGACCGATGAGATTGGCCGCGATATCTTGTCGCGCATTATCTATGGTGCGCGGATTTCGATGCTGGTTGCCTTCATCGCCGCTGGGATCGGTCTTGTGTTCGGCTCCGTGATCGGCGTGATGGCGGCCTATTTCGGCGGCATCGTCGACTTGATTCTGATGCGCTTCATGGAGCTTTTGTTCTCATTCCCGGCAATCCTGCTGGCTGTCGTGCTGATGGCCAGCCTTGGTACGTCAGTCCTGAATGCCATGATCGCCATCGGCATTGTCTTTATTCCCGGCTTTTCGCGGCTGGCACGCGCGGCAACCGAAGTGGTCCTGCGGGAACAATACGTCGAATCTGCCCGCGCCATCGGGATGAGTCATACGCGCATCCTGTTGCGTGAGATCATGCCGAACATTATCGCCCCGCTTTTGGTCGAGGCGGCTGTGGCGTTTTCCTACGCCATCCTACTGGAATCCGCCCTGTCGTTCCTTGGCCTTGGCGCACAGCCGCCAGAACCGACCTGGGGCAACATGCTGAACACCGGACGCGGCTTCATGGCTCAGTCTTCGATCATGAGCATTGCTCCCGGCATGGCGATCTTTCTGACCGTCATCGGCTTCAACCTTGTGGGCGACGGCCTGCGCGATGCGCTTGATCCTCATATGAAGGACTGACATGGGCACCCCAAACTCAGATGACCTAAGGGTCCATGACACGCCCGGCACCCTTCCCACCCTATTGGTCGAGGGGCTGAGCATTGAATTCTCGCGCCGCCGCGTCTGGACACCTGTTGTCCATGACGTGTCGATAAAGGTGATGCCCGGCGAGATTGTCGGGGTGATCGGGGAATCGGGCTCTGGCAAGACGCTGAGCGCGCTAGCGGCCTTGCGTCTGTTGCCGCGGCAGGCGCGGGTGGCTTCCGGACGGATGCGCTTGGGCAACATCGACATATTGGCGCAAAGCGAGGGCCAAATGCGAGCTCTGCGCGGCAACCGAATGGCGCTGATCCCGCAGGATGCGATGCAGGCGCTCAACCCGACGATGAGGGTCGGTCTGCAGGTGGCAGAGCCGCTGTCCTTGCACAGCGGCAAGGCGTTGAAGGCGGTAGCCGGGGTTGCGACGCAGCTTTTGGAGGCTGTCGGCATCGCCCGCCCCGCCGAACAGGCCCGCGCCTTCCCGCACCAGTTTTCCGGAGGCATGCAACAGCGCGCCATGATAGCGATGGGGCTGGCCCTTGCCCCGAGCCTGCTGATCGCAGATGAGCCAACCACGGCGCTGGACGTCACCGTACAGGCGCAAGTTCTTGACCTATTGCGCAACATTCGCATGACGCGGGGCACTTCGATCCTATTCATCACCCACGACCTTGGTGTGGTGGCCGAGCTTTGCGACTGGGTCTGTGTCATGCGCCACGGTCGCATCATCGAACAAGGCTCGGTCGCTCGCATTTTCCGCAATCCGCAAGAGGATTACACCCAGATGCTGCTGGCAGCGACGCCCAGCATCCACGCCTCGCGCCGGAAGGGGGGTGTGGCATGATGGAGGAGGTGATCCGCATAAAATCCGTCAGCAAGGCTTTCGGCGGTGGCGGGCTATTGCGCCGCTCAACTGGCGTCAAGGCGGTGGACGAGGTCACGCTGTCGGTCCAGCGCGGCCAGACGCTGGGGATTGTAGGAGAATCCGGCTCGGGGAAGTCCACTCTGTTGCGCATGGCCTTGCGATTGATTCAGCCCACATGCGGCACGGTGGAGGTTAATGGACAGGATATCTGGACGCTGAAGGGCGCAGACCTAAAGGCGTTCCGGCGCAAGGTGCAGCCGATCTTCCAGAACCCTGCCTCTTCTTTCAACCCGCGTCAAAGCATTGGCCAGATCCTGAGCGCCCCGCTGGAGGTGCACGGCATCGGAGACCGCGATAGCAGACGAGCCAAGGTGGTGGCCTTGCTGGAACGTGTGGGTTTGCCCAAGGATGCCGTAGACCGCCATCCGCATCAGCTGTCCGGCGGCCAGAAGCAACGCGTCGCCGTTGCACGCGCCGTGATCCTGCAGCCCGAGATGGTGCTGGCCGATGAGCCGACATCAGCGCTTGACGTGTCAGTTCAGGCACAGGTGCTGGACTTGTTTGACGACATCCGGCGCGATCTGGGCCTGACCGCCATCTTCGTCAGCCACAATCTGGCCGTGATCCGTCAGGTCAGCGACCAGATTGCCGTGATGCGCCATGGCCAGATGGTCGAGTATGGCGCGGCGGATCAGGTCTTTGGCAACCCCCGCCACGACTATACCAAAACGCTTATCGCGGCGGTTCCCGACCACCGCAAGCTGATGCAGGCCCTCTGACCCTCAGGAGAGACAGAATGTTCCAACTCAACACCTTTTCCATCGCTGCCCGCTGCCCCCGCAGCGGCATGCTGGGCGTGGCCGTGTCGACCGCCGTTCCCGCCGTGGGCGGGATCTGCAGCTATCTCAAGGAAGGCGTGGGCGCGATCGCTACGCAGTCCTGGGTCAACCCCTATCTGGGCATTGACGGGCTGAAGCTGCTGGAGCAGGGGCTGTCGGCGGAGGAAACACTGACCAAACTGCTGGCCGAAGATCCGGGCCGCGATGACCGCCAGATGGGCATCGTCGATGCGCAGGGGCGGGCGGCCGCCTTTACCGGCGCATCGTGCGTGGCCTATGCGGGCCATATTCTGGGCGATGGTTTCACCGTGCAGGGCAACATGCTTGTCGGTGCCGAAACCATCAATGCCATGGCCGCCGCCGCCAAGGCGAGTGTGGCTTCTGACCTGACCGAACGCCTGATGCTGGTTCTGGAAGCCGGTCAAGCGGCGGGCGGCGACAAACGCGGCAAGCAATCGGCGGCGCTGAAAGTCTTCAACCTTGAGGCTTATCCCTGGCTGGATATCCGCGTTGATGAACACCGTAACCCGGTGGCCGAACTGCGCCGCATCTTCGAGATTGCCAAGCATCAGCTTTTGACCTTCACCAAGGGAATGCCCACGCGCGCCAACCCGGTGGCGTCCTTGCCGTCCGAGGTGACCGCGATGCTGCTAACTCCGCCGCCCTACCGCCCCGGTGGATCGGGCGGGTTATGACTCCGATGACACCGACCGAACTTATCCTGCGCGACTTGGTAGCGTTTGATACGACCAGCGTGAAATCGAACCTGGACCTGATCGCCTATGTCCAGGCGTACCTGTCGTCACACGGCATCGCCTCGCGTCTGATCCCGGATGAAACCGGGACCAAGGCCAATCTTTGGGCCACGATAGGCCCGGACTTGCAAGGGGGTCTCGTTCTCAGCGGTCATACCGACTGCGTGCCGGTGGTGGGTGAGGTCTGGCAATCCGATCCCTTCACGTTGACCGAACGCGACGGAAAGCTTTTCGCGCGCGGTTCTGCCGACATGAAGGGCTTTGTCGCCGCAGCCCTTGCCGCCGTGCCGGACCTGATCGCGATGCAGTTGGGCCGCCCCGTGCATCTTGCCCTGTCGCATGACGAAGAAATTGGCTGCATCGGCGTACGGAGCCTGTTACAGGATATTTCAGACCGGGGCCAGAAGCCTGCCATGTGCATCGTGGGTGAACCCACGCTGATGCAGGTCGTCACCGGCCACAAAGGTGGGCGCGCCTATCGATGCCATTTCACCGGCCACGCGGTACACTCGAGCCTTGCGCCGCAGGGTCAGAACGCCATCGAATCCGCCGCCGAACTGGTTGTTTTTCTCAAAGCCATCGCGACTGAACTGGCCACTGGTCCCAGAGATCTGGATTTCGACCTGACCCATTCGACCCTGTCGGTTGGCATGATCCAGGGTGGTGCTGCGATCAACATCGTTCCCGCCGACGCCGTCGTTACATTCGAATTCCGCAACCTGCTGGAGGTCGACCAGCAGGTCATCTTCGACCGGATCGAGAATGAGGTTTTTCACCGCATCCTGCCCGAAGCCCGCCTTCGCTTTGCCGGCGCCTCTGCGCGGTTCGAGCAGATCTACGAATACCCTGCCCATGCCATCGACGCAGACGCGCCCCTTGTCACCGCCATGAAGCACATCGTCGGAAGAAACGACCACAGCAAAGTGGCTTACGGCGCCGAGGCTGGCCTGTTTTTGCGAAGGCTTGGCCTTCCGACAGTTCTTTGCGGGCCAGGGTCAATCTCTGTGGCGCATCGGCCTGACGAGTATGTGGAACGCAGTCAGCTTGTGGCGGCGGATTCAATGCTGCGCCGCGCGGCGCAAGAGTTCTGCAAATCACAATAACGCGTTTCGCGCGTTTGCTTCGGTCGTTTGAGGGATTCTCCGGCAAAAGAAAACTGTTACGTGAAGGCAGAACGCCGTTCTCGACCGGGTGCTCCAACCCAGAAGCCATCTTTCGCTATATGTGGCTTGACCGTCCGCTCAGGGCCGCAGCGGACCAAAGAGGTCGCGCTATTGTCTTTTGAGGCGGCATAGTTGCTGAGATCAAACTTCGGACAGCCGCATAGCGCGGGGTAGGCTTACATGGATTCCCGCATCGACCTGCACAGTCGGAACCCGAGATTACGGCGACAAAAGAGGGCCGAGCTGCAACCTCAGCCCTGCATTCCCTTGTGAGGCTCCTATACTTGTCAACACAGGGATTCCAATTTTTCTGGTCGGCAAAGACGGAACGTGTCAACGACTTTGAGACAGTAGGTTTTTGAGTTTAGGCTTGGGCTGGCTCTGTTTTCTTGGGCGGGTTGATCCAGACGGCAGTCGGGATTTGGGGCGGTTTGGGGTGCTGGCGGACGAAGCGCTCCTGTGAGCGGAGGAACGCCGCGTCGAGGGCGGCGTGGATTGCGCTAGCCTGACCTGTCAGCCCAACCCTGACACCATGAAACCGTCGGTCAAACCAGCTGCCCACCTTCGCGTGGAATGGCTGCCCACGATGCCGTGGAACGGTAATCCCCCCATTATTAACGGGGTGCATTCGTAGAACTTACGCGGCCATTTTCAGTTTTTGTGCGGGTGTAATGCCGCCGATCCCCGTGTTCGGGCGGTCGTTGTTGTAAGTCCATAGCCATTGCGTCGCGTGATCTTGGGCCTCCTCGATGGTTTCGATGATGTATTGGTCCAGCCATTCGTGCCTGACGGTGCGGTTACAACGCTCGATATAGGCGTTCTGCTGCGGTTGTCCGGGTTGGATGTGCTGGATGGTGATGCCCACTTTCTCGTCCCAAGTCAGCAGCTTGCCACTGATGTATTCCGGGCCGTAGCATGTTGGGAATGACGCGCGGGAGAAGGTTATGGCCGCATGCGCAGTCTCAAGAATTGCGCAGCAGGTGGCCATAACCGGGTCTCTATGGTGGTTTTGCGAACCACACCACAGAGGAGACCGGCCATGACCAAGATTGAGCATACTTCAGACAACCATATATTCAAACACCGATCAGTCCATGATGCAGGCGCTGAACTGGCCTGGTGCGACTTCCCTCAGATCGGGGACGACCTTTGCGCATTCTGCAACCGCTTGGGGGCAACGAGTGCGAAACACACAGCCTGACGGAGGGTTGATCGGGCTCGGGATGTCGCCAGCGAGAAGGACCCGGCTGCGCTTGTGTCCCGGTCTTGGGATTGGCACCGCCGACAATAGCGCCCTCGTGTAGGGATGCGCTGGGCTGTTGTACAAGGCCGCAGCCGGCGCGATTTCCATGATCCGCCCAAGATACATCACGATGACGCGGTCGCAGATATGCTCCACCACGGCTAGGTCATGGGCAATGAACAGCATCGTCAGGTTGAATTCCGATCGCAGGTCGTCCAGCAGGTTGATGACCTGCGCCTGAATGGACACATCAAGCGCCGAAACCGGTTCATCGGCAACCACAAAGTCCGGGTTCACGGCCAAAGCCCGCGCTATCCCGATCCGTTGCCGCTGCCCGCCCGAGAATTCATGTGGAAAGCGGTCAAGGTAGTCTGCCGAAAGGCCCACCTGCTCCAGCAGGCCAACGATGCGGTCCTCGCGGTCGCCGGACGTTCCGATCTTGTGAAGGGCCAAGGCATGGCCGATCACGGTCCGGATCTTTTCGCGGGGGTTCAGACTGGCGTAGGGGTCCTGGAAGATGATCTGCATGCGCTTGCGATAAGCGCGCATTTGGTCCTTGCCGATCTCCATGATGTTGGTTCCGTCGAACAGCACCGCCCCGTCGGTCGCGTCATCGAGCCGAAGAAGGGTGCGCCCGACGGTGGTCTTGCCCGATCCGCTTTCGCCGACCAGACCCACCACCTCACCCTTCATCACGTCAAAGCTGATGCCATCGACGGCCTTCACATTGTTGACCACGCGGTTCAGCACGCCGCCCCTTATGGGGAAGTATTTCTTTAGGTTCTTGACGGCCAGAAGCGCGGTCATGCCGGAATTCCTTCGGAGAGTGTCAGTTCGTCGGCCCGCAAGCATCGCACCTCGCGACCCGATGTGTCGCGGGTCAGGGTGGGCTCGGTCACGGCGCAGGCGGGCGCGGCATAGGCGCAGCGAGGGCGGAACCGGCAGCCCGATGGCAGGCGCGCCAGCATGGGCACCTGGCCGGGAATGGTGTCCAGTCGGCGGTGTTGACCGGCCGACCCCAGCCGCGGGATCGATTTCAGTAGACCCGCCGTGTAGGGCATGCGCGGGCGCTCGAATAAATCCACGACGGATGCGGATTCGACAACCTGGCTGGCATACATCACAACCACTCGGTCGGCCATTTCCGCAACCACCCCAAGGTCATGCGTGATGAAGATGATCGCCATGCCAAGCTGCGCCTGCAAGTCTTTCATCAGCTCAAGGATCTGCGCTTGGATCGTCACGTCCAGCGCGGTTGTCGGTTCATCTGCGATCAGCAGACGGGGTTGGCACGCGAGTGCCATGGCGATCATCGCGCGCTGACGCATGCCGCCCGACATCTGGTGCGGGTAGTTGTCCGCGCGTTTCTTCGGTTCCGGAATCCCGACAAGGGCCAGCATGTCAATGGCGCGGGCATGGGCCTTGGCGGCCGACAGCCCTTCATGGCGCACGACGACTTCGGAAATCTGGGCGCCAAGTGTATGCACCGGGTTCAGGCTGGTCATCGGTTCCTGGAAGATCATGCCGATTTCCTTGCCACGCACGGCGCGCATCTCACGTTCCGACAACTTGGTCAGATCACGACCACGCAGCAATATCTCACCGCGCGTGATCTCGCCTACGCCCTTGGTCAGAAGGCGCATGATCGACAGGCTGGTGACGGACTTGCCAGAGCCGCTTTCCCCGACGATGGCCAAGGTCTCGCCCGGGGCCACCGAAAAGCTGACGCCATCGACAGCCCTGATGCGCGATGTGCCCCCCAGACGGAATGTGGTCTGCAGGTCGCGAACCTCCAGCAGAGGTTGTGCAGGATCGGTCATGCCTGTCCTTTCGGAGTTATGAAGCGGCCTTGTCCGGGCGTGCCGGTCAGGCCGTCGTGCCAGATGGTTTCGCCGGCCAGCAGCGTGCGCCGCAAGGCGCCGCGAAACACCGCCCCGTTGGTCAGGGCGGCAAGGTTGCGGGCGGCGGTCAGAAGCGTGGCTGCGGTGGTCCTTGTGGACGCAGCCGGATCGACCAGAACGATATCCGCCCTGCAGTCCTTGGCAAGTCTACCCCGGTCGGGCAGGCCAAAGCGCGTGGCGGCGTTTGTCGACAGCACCGACACCGCCTGATGTAGGCTGATCTTGCCGGCGTAGACGGCGTCCAGCATTGCGGGCAGCATTGTTTCAAGCCCTGGATGGCCGGGCGGGGCGGTCAGGAAATTGCCCGCATGGGCGGCCTTTTCTGGCGGGGCAAAGGCCGCGTGATCCGTGGTCACATGTGCCAGCACGCCATCGGCGATTGCCTGCCATAGCGCCGCGCGGTCTGACGCATGCCGGATCGGCGGGTTGATCTTGGCCGCGACCCCAGCGCGGGTGACGTCGGTTTCGGTGAACAGCAGGTAGTGCGGGCAGGTTTCTGCGGTAAAGTCGCTGGTGCCGGCAAAGCAGCGCAGCACCTCGACCGTTTCGGCCGAGGTGACATGTGCGATATGCAGCCGCGCCTGCGCCCGCACGTTCATCGTCAGCAGCATGGCCACCGCCACCGCCTCAGCCATCGGTGGGCGAGCGCGGTTGTGAATGCGCGCGCCCGCGGGATTTTCGCCCGCGACCTGCCGCTCGGCGCGGGCTAGAATGTCGGCATTCTCGGCATGCACCACGACCGGAAGGCCGGTGCGGGCGATCAGGCGCAGGGCTTCCATCTGATCAGCTGGATCAGGCCAGGCAAGGCCTGCAAACTCGCGTTCTCGGCCGGCCGGGGCAGGGGTCGTGAAGATCTTGAAACCGATGATCCCGGTGTCTGCCAGCGCGTCCACAGCCGCTTCCGTCAGGGTCAGTGGGGCGGCGTAAAGGCCAAAATCGACATGGGCGCGCGGGATGAAATGTTCGCGTCGCCGCGCAACCTCATCGGGCGTGTTACAGCAGGGGTCGGTGATCGGCATCTCGAACACGCTGGTGATGCCACCCGCCGCGCAGGCCGCAGTCTCGCTTTCGACAGAGCCGCGGTTGGGATAGGCGGGTGAGCGGATGTGGCAATGAATGTCGATCAGACCGGGCAGCACCTGCAACCCGGTCGCGTCGATCACTGCGCCAGCCTCGGCCCGGTCGTCGGGCGCAAGGATGGCCGCGATTCGCCCGCCCGACAGCGCAAGCTTGCCCGGGCGCGCGCCGTCCGGGGTCATCAGCATGCCCCCGCATATTAGCGTGTCAAAGCTCATTTCAGCCCCAGTTCGCCCAGCGCCTCGCCCACCCCGTCCAGGTGATCGAGCCGCATCGAGGTGTAGTTCGGCGCCAGAACCACGCCGTGCCCGCCCGCCCGGTAGGTCGCATGGACAGATCGATAGGCAATGTCGCGCGTCATTTTTGCTGTCTCGGGGCGCGAGCGTGGGGCATCTATGCCAATGCCCATGTAGACGTTGGCCTTGCCGTCGACACCGCGCACCGCATCTTCGCACTGGCCGAACACATAGGTGTCAGGGTCCATCCCCGCGCCGACAAGCTGGTCGAAGGGGGCCTCGTTCAGGCCAAGGATGCGGAACAGGCCACGCGTCGCCTCATCCCCGGTGAAGTCGCGCAAGATGGTCTTGCGGAAGAACGACAACTCCTTGTCCCAAACCTCACCCGCCTGATGCTGATAGGTGATCGGCTTGACGAAATCCGCATAGCGCGTCTGTTCTGCCCACGGCCATTGAGCCCGGCGGATCAGGTTGAAGTGGTTGCGGTTCCAAACGTTCAGGCCAAAGGGCAGGTGCGGCTTGCACCATTTCACCAGACCGTAAAGCTCGCGGTCGAGGTCCTTGTTCCGCTCCAGCCAGAACTTCTCCCACACCAGCGCCTCGGGGTTGTCCAGAAGCACCCGCAGGAAGGTGACAAGCGAGCCGTCGACAAAGGTCTTGCCCGCCGCCGCCTCTTGGCAAAAGTCGTAAAGCCGCAGCAGCGCCTGACGGCAACTTTCGGCGTTGATGCCGCGCTCTTCCGCCTCGCGCCGGGCGGGGGCGGAAAAGTCGCCGGGACAGCCGCCTTGGATCAGCGTGTCGAGCGGAGAGTTTCGCTCGTTGCACCACATGAAACCGTCAAGGTCGTGGTTGCGCACCTGATCTTCGATCATCGAATGGATCCAGCCGCGATAGCCGGGATGCGAGGTCGACGGCTCACCACCAAGGCGGCCGAAGATGTCCACCTCCATCGCCTGCGGCAAGGTCGGTACGTCCACCGCCGCTGCTGAGCCGTGGCCGGCATATTTGAAGAACGGCTCCATCAGTTCGACATAGACCTTCATTCCCCGCGCATGGGCGGCGGGGATGACCATCTTCAGGATGTCCTTGCCTTCGAACTCAGGGTCGCGTGACCGGTAGTCGGCCATGAACGTGTCGCGGTAATAGCGCGGGTCGGGGTCGAAGTAGGCGCCGCCCCGCATCTGGTACGGCTCCGGCACGCCGTGGTCCGGCCAGCCGTCCAGCGCGTGGCTGATCGAACGGCCCGATTTCAGCCCAAGCCAGGACACAGTGCCCAGCATCAGCACGTTGACGCCCGCGCGGGTCTGCAGCGTATCAAGGACGCTTTCCACGCCTTCGTCGACAAAACTGATCGGGCTGATCTGGCAGCCGACGAATTTCTTCTGCGGGTCCACGCTCATGCCGCAACCCGCACGCTTTGAGCGAAGGCGGTGATGCGACGCATCGCTTCCTGGATCATTGGCAGGGGCTGCAGATAGCTGATGCGAATGTAGTCGGTGCTGTCGTCGCCGAACATCGTGCCCGGGAACAGCATCACCCCGGTTTCGCGCAACAGCCGCTCGCAGAACTCCGGCGCCGGCATCCCGGTAGAGGAGATGTTGGTGTAGATGTAGAAGGCCCCTCCGGGGTGGCCATAGGTGAACCCGGCGGCGGTCAGAGCGGGCATCAGCCAGTCCCGCCGCGCGGCATATTCATCCAGCATCGCCGTCAGTGGCTCCTGCGGTCCGGTCAGCGCAGCAAGGGCTGCATGCTGGCTGACGGTGCAGGTGTTGATTGACAACGTGTGGCGCGGCTCGGTCACCTTGTCCACGAAATCTAACGGCGCGGCCAGGTAGCCCACGCGCCAGCCCGTCATGGCATAGGTTTTGGAAAACCCGTTCAGGGTTATCGTGCGTTCCTTCATGCCGGGCAGGGTGGCGATGCTGAGGTGTTCGTTCGGGGCGTAGATCATCTTGGCATAGATCTCGTCAGCGATGATCAGGATGTCGTGCTTGACCGCCAAGTCGGCAATCTTGCGGATGACGTCGGGCGGTGTCACGGCCCCGGTCGGGTTGTTGGGCGAGACAAGCACGAACATCCGCGTGCGCGGCGTGATGCGCGCCTCGATCTCGGCCACGTCCAGCGCAAAGTCGTCCTTTTCATGGGTCGGCACCGGCACTGGCACCCCGCCGCACAGATGCACCGCAGTGTCGTAGGTGGTGAAGCGGGGCGAGGTTATCATGACCTCGTCGCCTGGGGCGCACAGCGCCAGCATGCACAGCATGATGCTTTCCTGCACGCCCGCCGTCACCACGATCTCTTCCGCCGTATAGTCCAGCCCATAGCTGGAATTGAGATCTGCGGCGATGGCAGTGCGCAACTGGGGCAGGCCAGTCGGGCCGGTATAGTGGTGAGCATTGGCGTCAAGTGCCGCCTTGGCCGCCTCGACGATATGCGCAGGTGTGTGGAAATCGGGATCGCCTCGGCCTAGGGCGATGACGTCGTTGCGGTCGGCCGCGATTCCCAGCATGCGCGTGCGGAACGAGCCGTCCTCTTCGACGATGCGGGGGGCGATATGCTTGGCGAACTGGCTCATCCGTGCATCCTCTTGCCGTCGATGAAGGTCATCTTGATGCGCTCCAGCGCGAATAGGTCATGATCTGGGTTGCCGTCCACCACGATCACATCCGCGGCTTTGCCAACCTCGAGCGATCCGATCAGGTGATCCATTGCCGAGACTCTCGCCGCTCGAATAGTGATCGAGGCCAGCGCATCCATGTTGTCGCGGCAAACGCCCACCTTGACCATGTGCGCCAATTCTGGGGCGATCACGTCATGCTCTACCGCCGGGCTGCCCGCGTCGGTGCCAAAGACGATGGGCACGCCACGTTCGGCCGCCTTCTTCAGGCCCGCATAGCGGCTGGGGTCGGCGACTGCTTTGATCCGCTCTTCGATCTTCCAGTCGGGGATGCCGAAGCGGCGGGCGATCTCGGGCTGGCTTTGCTGTACCAGGGGCGCGAAGGTGGTGACGATGGGCAGCTTGCGGTCCAACAGGATCTGGATCGTCTCGTCCGACATCGACCCGCCATGTTCGATGCAGTCGACTCCCGCCTCGGCGACGCGGCGGATGCAGGCGTCATATGTCGCATGCGCGGTCACCGGCAGGCGGTTGCGGTGCGCTTCGTCGATCACGGCATGCAGTTCTTCGTCAGTGAACTCCAGCGTGTCGTGGCAGGCCATGATCTTGATCAGGTCGGCCCCGCCCTTGACCTGCTCGCGCACCGCGCGGCGCATCTCGTCAGGGCCGGAAGCTTCGCGGCAGACCCAGTAGGTGTGTCCGCCGGTCTGGATGATTGCCGCCCCGCAAACCTTCAGCCGGGGGCCGGGAAAGATGCCCTGCGCGACGGCCTGCTTGGAATAGAGGTTCATGTCGTGGAACCCCAGATCGCGGACCATCGTGATCCCCGCGCGCAACGATTTCAGCATGTTGCCCGCCGCCTTGAAGGCGGAAATCGGCTTGGGGTCGTCCATTGACTGCCGCGCGAGGTCATGGATGCCGTCCCAGTTCAGATGCGCGTGGCTGTTGATCATGCCGGGCATCAGCGTGCCGCCTGTCTCGATCACCGGACCTGCGGGCATCTGAGCGCGAGGGCCGATGGCGGCGATCTTGCCGTCCTTCATCTCGACAAAACCGTCCTCGATTATGTCGCCCACAATAGGGATCACCCGACCCGCAAGGATCGTATGAGGGGCAGCCAGATCGAACATCGGCTTGGTGATCTTCTGATAGCGCCAGGCGGCGGGTTCGGACATCGGCGGCTCCTATGATATGACGCGGGCGTCAAAGGGATGGGTGGATTGAAATTGGCTTGGCGTCTCGACGCCGGTTTCCGTCACGATCAGCGTCTCGATGCAGCGCCAGCCGTCATGGCCGGGGCGGTAGATTCCGGGTTCGCAGGAAAAGACCATGCCGGGGGCGGTTGGCGTGTCGTCGCCGAGCGACAGCCACGGTGCCTCGTGCCCCTCGACGCCCATGCCGTGCCCGATGCGGTGTCGGATCGCGGCCCCGAACCCCGCCGCGCGGATCGGCGCAAGGGCGGCGTCGTTGACGCGGGTGCAGGTCTGGCGCTGGGCGAGGGCGTCCACGGTGGCGGCGTTTGCATCTTGCATCGCTTGCATCACGTGGCGTTGGTCTGCCGTCGGGTCCCCGAAAACCAGCGTGACGCCACTTTCGGCATGATAGCCGCCCAAACTGCACCCGATGCCTGCAATGATCGGCTCGCCCCGCTGCGGCACGCGCGCCAGCACCGTGCCATGCGGCAAGGCCCCCCGCGGCCCGGAATGGACCGAGGCGGTGATGCCCATCTTGGTGTCTGCGAATGCCTGACCATGCGTCGCCGCCAAAGCCCTGCGGGCGTGGCCGGTACAATCGGCCATCAGGTCCAGTTCGGTCGCGCCTTGAGCAATCATGTCGCCCGCCTGCGCCAAGAGCCGCTCCAGCACCATGTCGGCAAAGCGCGCGGCCTCGCGGATCAGGGCAAGTTCGGGGGCGTGCTTGATGCTGCGTTCGGGAAGACAAAGGTCCGTCAGGTCAAGCGCTGCCACCATGCCCTGCGCAGGCGCCAGATTCCGTGCATCCAGCGTATCGACAGCCATACGGCGCGCGCCGGTCTTGGCGATCATCCACAGAGCAGGGGGAACAATCCCCGGAAACTCATCATAGGTGCTGACCTGCACGCCGGCCACGCCAAGCGCATTCTCCAGCTCCAGATGCGGCACGAACAGCGTCGCCTCGCCGTCGACCGGTATCCACAGGCCCATGGGCCGTTCGTTCACGGAAAACAGCCAGCCCGAGGCGTAAGCCACGTTGCCGGGTGCCAGCAGAAGCAAGCCGTCCAGCCCGGCAGCCGCAGCCCGCGCCCTGAGCCGGTCGCGCAGCATGGCGTGAAAGGCGGGGGGAAGGGGGGTCACAGCATCCCCTCATAAGGGCCGGTGGCGACGATCTGGCGGTCGATGCCGATTTCTTCGGCAAGGGCGCGCAGGTCGGCCAGAACCTCGTCGTCCAGCGGCACGCCGTCGCGTGACTTGCGCGCCGCACGGCGGGCCTCTTGTTCGCCCGGCAACAGCACCTCGGTGAACCCCGGCCGAAGCGCACGGGACCGAATCATGCGGGCAAACTCGCCCATCCGGGCCTCAAACTCGGCCAGCGGCTGGAACCATTCGATGTCAATGGCGGTCAGGGTGTGGCTGACGTCCAGTTTTGCCGGGTCGGAATAGGGCTTCAACCCGAACCCGCCGCCACCGATCACGCCGGTCAGCACATCAGTCATGAAGGCAAGGCCGTAGCCCTTGTAAGAGCCGATCCCCAACAGCGCGCCCGCCATCGCGGCGTTCGGATCGTCAGTTTCATGCCCGTCCGGCGTCAAGGCCCAGTCCAATGGCATCGCTTTGCCTTCGCGCGCATACCACTGCATCATGCCCTTGCCTGCGGTCGTCAGGGCTATGTCCATCACGGCGGGAAAGCCCTGATCGGTCGGGGCAGCGATGCCCCACGGGTTGGTGCCAACCGCGCCTTCGCGCGCACCCCAAGGGGCCATTTCCGGCCCCGCATTGGTAAAGCTGATGCCGATGCAGCCCGCCTCGGCCGCCTGACAGGCATGCACCGCGCTTGATCCGTAATGGGTGGAATTGCGCACCACCACCTGACCGATGCCGCAAACTTTGGCTTTCCGGATTGCGAGCGTCATCGCCCGCGCCGCCGCCACCGTGCCGATGCCGTTATGCGCATCGACCAGTGCCAAGGCGGGGCTTTCCTTGACCACCTGCCACCGGGCGGCGGGATCGACAAGGTTTTGGCTGATGCGTTCGTGATAGCGGCGCAGACGCTTGACGCCCTGACCGTGGCCAGGGTGAAAGCGCAGTTCGGAAAAGATCAGCGCCTCGGCGAAGGTGCGGGCGTCGGGCTCGGACAGGCCCAGCACGCGAAAGCCTTCCTCCATGAAGGCGGCGAGGCTGGCACGCGTCACGTTGGTCATGGCGATCATGGTCATGGTTCCAGTCCAAGAAGGTCGGCGATGTTGGCGGAGGCGTCGATGAAGGCGCCAAGCTGCCCGGCGGGGGCGGTCATCAGCACTGCAATGCCGGGGCCGTATCCAGCGCGCGGCCCGTCGGTGGCGCAAACCACGCCGATGGACATGGCCCCCCGCAGGTATCCGTGGTTGTAGCGGCTGTCGGTATCCTCCAGCGCCACAAGGTCGCCCAGCCGCAGCCCGTCGAGTCCCAGACGGGCGAGTTCGGCGCGGTCGGTCGACTGCATGTGCAGGCTGCCTCCTTCCGAGGTCAGGCCCAGCCCCGCGCCCACAAGATGCGCTGGGATGCGGGCGACCACGCCAACCTCCAGCGCGCAGGTCTCGCGCAGGGAAAGTGCGGCCAGCAGGTTCGGCGCGATGCCCTTCAGCACAATCTCGGAGTGGTCGGGCAGCACCATACCGATGCCTTCTGACCGGATGATGATTTGGTCACCCACTGCCATGCGTTCGCGCGCGGCCTTGGGAATGTGGATGATGACTTGTTCGGAGAACCGGCCCGACTTGCCGGTCACGACGCCGACGGTGCCCTGGGCCTGTCCGGTCATCACCTTGGCGCGGTTGCCGATGCAGGCGAACACGTTCAGGCCCCGGTTTTTCAGGTCGTCCGTCTGCCGGATGCTGACACCGGGATGGATGCAGTCCGCCGCCCAGCCAAAGGCGCTGTCCCCGACCGAGACGTTGTATACGATCCCGCCATAGGTCGGCAGCAGGAATGGTGTGCCGTTGGCTGCAAGACGGTAGGGTTCCGCCGGCAGCCCCGCAAAGCCCGGATGGGCAATGGCTCCGGACACCGAAACGGCCACAAGATCGGCCTGGTTGGTCTTCAGCATGGCTATATTCCCATCTTGCAGAATGCCGCGATATTGGCGTCGGGGCTGATCTCGAACCCAAGTTGGTCCTCCGGGCCGGTCATCAGCGTCAGGATGCCGGGTCCGTGTCCGGTCATCACACTGTCGCCGTGGATGCATAGGCAGATGGCCACCCTTCCGGTGCTGTAGCTGCGGCCGAACCGGTGATCGACATCGCGGATCGCGATCAGATCGCCCAGACGCATCTGGTCTACGCCCAACTCGGCCATCAGCGCACGGTCGCCCGACATCAGATCCTGATCCACATATTCCGCATTCAGTTCCGCCCCCGATCCCATGATGCGGGCGGGCAGTTCCATCGCCACCGGGCAGATAAGCTGGCCATTCTCCACCCGCAGCCCATAGCCCTTGGCAAGCAGCGGAGAGGTCTTCTTGAACTCGATGTTGGGCCAGTCGGCCAGCGCGATGCCGCGCCCCACGGCGCGGATCTGGACCGTGTCGCCAATCATCAGGTCCTCTAACACTTCGGGCGCGAAATCGACCAGCAGGCGAGCGTGTTCGCCGGTCACGATGCCCTTGGCGCCCCGCGCCAGACCTGACATCACTGTCGCCTCGTTGCCGATGCAGGTCAGATAGTGCAACGCGAAATCCTGCATCTCCACCCCGTTGGAGATCGACACCCCAGGCTCCACATGATCGCCCGCCCAGCCAAAGGCGCGGTCACCGACCCGGGCGTTATATACGACGCCCGACATGCCGGGCAGCACGGTCCCCTTGCCATCGGGATAGTGGACATAGCCGTTCGGCCGCATCGTCTGCTGGCTGATCTGACCAGTGACGGCCATCTCTACCAGGCTGTCCGTATTCCATCGCAGCGTGTCTTGCATGGCACCCCCGGCCGGTCTTTCAGGTGGCGCGGGCGTCGGCCAAAGTCGCCTTGACAATCCCGTTCGAATCATAAACTAGTTGATTTGTCGGTTGTCGACAACATACAATCTATCAGTCGACCGATGCTATGCGCCGAGTCGGCAACGATCGAAGGGAAGACAGCTTAGCCATGGGATATGCAGCATTTCTTGACCGGATGGGGCAGGTGAACGACCTGCTCAACGCCAAGTCCATTCTGTCGTGGGACGCCAACACCATGATGCCCCCCGGCGGTGCCGCGACCCGTGCGAAGCAGATGGCCACCCTGATGGGGCTGGCGCGCGACGTGCTTGTGTCCGACGAAACCCGCCGCCTGCTGGACAAGGCGGAGGGTGAGGTTTCCTCTACCCCCGTTGGTAGCGTTGAGCGCACCATCTGCGCCCAGACGCGTGACGCCATCGACTATCATCTGCGCATCCCTTCCGGCCTGATCCGCAAGCGGACAGAACTGGGCGGCCTTGGCCATGACATATGGGCCGAAGCGCGCAAGAATGACGATTTTGCCGCCTTCGCGCCGCTGCTGGAAGAGACCGTCGCCCTGAACCGCGAGATGGCCGAGCATATCGGCTACGAGACGCACCCCTATGATGCGCTGATGTACAGGTTCGAACCTGGTGAGACGATGGCCACCCTGAAAACCCTTTTCGCCACGCTGCGCGAGGGGCTTCTGCCGTTGCTGCGCAAGGTGCAGGGGGCCGACACACCGCGTATCGACTTTCTGGAGCGCGCCTATCCCGCCGAGCAGCAGCTGGCGTTCGGCCTGTCGATGGCCCGCAAGCTTGGCTATGACTTGCACCGCGGTCGGCTTGACCTGACCGTCCACCCGTTCGAGGTATCGTTCACCCGGAACGACGTGCGGATCACCACCCGCATCGTTGAAGACTGGATGCCCGGCAGCCTGTTCGGAACCCTGCACGAAGCGGGCCACGGCCTGTATGAACAATACGCCGATCCCGCTTTTGTCCGCACGCCCTTGGCGACCGACCTGATCGGCCTTTACGCGGTCAGCGGTGTCAGCTTCGGTGCGCATGAAAGCCAATCGCGGCTGTTTGAAAACCAAGTTGGCCGCTCGCGTGAGTTCTGGGAACTGAACTTCGCCGAAGCCAAGGCCGCGTTCCCCGACCAGCTTGCCGATGTCGACGCCACCGCCTTCTGGCGCGGCGTGAACCGCGTGAAGCCGGGCTTCATCCGGGTCGAGGCGGACGAATTGACCTATGACTTCCACATCATGCTGCGTGTCGATATCGAGGCAGCGCTCGTGGATGGATCGCTGTCGGTGAAGGATCTGCCCGAGGCGTGGAATGCCAAGATCAAGGAATACCTTGACCTTGATGTGCCCAGCAACCGGCTCGGCGTGCTGCAGGACGTGCACTGGTCCTCGGGCCAGATCGGCACCTTTTGCAACTACACCATCGGCAACGTCATGGCGGGCCAGCTGTTTGCCAAAGCACGCGAGGATGCCGCAGTGGCCGATGGCCTATCGCGCGCCGACTATACGCCGGTGCGCGAATGGATGACCGAACATGTCCACCGCCACGGCCGCCGCTACACCCGCGATGAACTACTTGTCCGCGCGACTGGCCGTTCGCTCGATCCCGCCCCCTATGTGGCGCACCTGACGCAGAAATATTCCGAAGTCTACGGGGTTTGATGATGAACGCGACCACGCGCCTTGCCGACCGGGTCAAGCTCAAGGATGCCCACCTTATCACCCGCATGACGGACATCGCCGAGGGCTTGACGGACGTGATCAAGCTGGGGCGGGGTGATCCCGACCTCGACACGCCCGCGCATATCATCAAAGCGGGGCAGAACGCGCTTGGCAACGGCGCGACACATTATACCCACCCGCTTGGCCTGCCCGCCCTGCGTCAGGCCATTGCGGCCAATATCGCCGCCTATGGCGGGGCTACCTATGCGCCCGAAAACATTGTCGTCACCCCCGGCGGGCAGCATGCGATGTTCATCATCGCGCTGGCACTTCTGAACCCGGGTGATGAGATCTTGGTGCCCTGTCCGGGCTACAACCCCTACCATCAGGCCGCCGAGATGGCGGGTGCTGAAACTGTCCACATCCGCATGTCGATGGAGACGAACTTCACCCTGACGGCGGAGATGGTCGAGGCGCATATCACGCCCCGTTCCAAGATACTCGTGTTGATCAACCCGTCGAACCCGACCGGCACCGTCACACCCCCGTCCGAGGTGCGCCGCATCGCGGAAGTGGCGCGCAAACACGACCTGATCGTGATTTCCGACGAGATCTATGCCCGCCTGACCTACGGCAACAACACCGTGCAGCCGGTTGCAAGCCTGCCGGGCATGTTCGATCGCACGATCACCCTGTCGGGGTTCAGCAAGGCCTATGCAATGACCGGTTGGCGCATCGGCTACTTTGCCGGACCGCCCGACCTGATCCCCGCCCTGGCCGAGATCAACCACGCCTTCGCCATCTCAACAGCCGCTGCCAGCCAGCACGCTGCCATAGCCGCGCTGACCGGCCCGCAGGACTGCGTCGAAGAGATGCGCCAGATCTATGACGCGCGCCGCGTCGCCCTTTGCGCCGGGCTGACCGAAATGGGCATCCCCTACGCCGAGCCGCAGGGCGCATTCTATGTCTATGCCAACGTCGCCTCCACCGGGATCGGCGCGACCGCCTTTTGCGAGCGGTTGCTGCGCGAAGGCCAGGTGCTGATGTACCCCGGCGGCATCTACGGCGATTACACCGACGATTTCGTCCGCATGTCGCTGACCCAGCCCGTCGACCGTATCCGCGAAGCCATCACCCGGATGAAGACCGTCGTCGCGGCCATCCGCACCGAAGCCGCCTGAAGGAGCCCCCGATGAAGACCGACAACCCCAACGTAATCGGCATCAAGCACATGGCCTTTGGCGTGCGCGACGCCGAGGCGGCGCTGGCCACTTACGCCCGCTTTCTGGACGTGCCCGCCGACACCGAGATTACAGTATTCCCCAAGTCGCAGAACAAGGTGGCGCTTTTCAATCTGGGTGGCATTGAATATCAACTATGTCAATCGCTTGACCCGCAGGGCCGCTTTGCCAAATGGATCGACGAGCGTGGCTCCGAAGGCCTGCACCACATCTGCTATGAGGTGACGGACATCGACATGGCCTTGGCTCACGCCCAGGAAGAGGGCGCAACGCTGCGCATCTGCCAGGCTTGCCAGAAATACGGTTCGCACCCGCATCCCGAAGGCTGGGTCGCCTTTCTCGACAATGACGCGGGCGGCATCGAGATCGAATTCATGCAGGTCTACACGCCCGAGCAATTGGATCGTTACCAGGTCAAGGGAGTCTGACATGCCGCAAACCCTGACCATCGGCACCGCCTCGGCAGCGCCGGGCACTATCGCCCGCGGTGTCATTCCCGTCACCCATCTGGCCGGGGGCACTCCGATTGAAATCCCCGTGGTCATCGTCAACGGGGCGATGGACGGCCCCTGCTTCTGGGTCAACGGTGCGATCCATGGCGATGAGCCGGAAGGCCCACTAGCCTGCCAGATCGCACTGGCAGAAGTGGATCCCGCTCAACTAAAGGGCCGACTGGTGATGGTCCCGGTGGTGAACGTTCCCGCGTTCGAGGCGGCTCAGCGTGGCAATCCGCTGGATACCTTCAGCTACGACATGAACCGGATCTATCCCGGCAATGCCAAGGGCTATCTGTCCGACCGGATCGCCGCCGCCCATGCCGCCGCGATGGGGCCGGTCGCCGACTTCGAAATCTCGATCCATTCCGGTGGTGCGCATAGCTATCTGGCGAAGGCGATCTTCGTCGACGAATCCCCCGCCTCGGTGGAATTGGCGACCGCGATGGGCCCAGGCTGGGGCTGCATCATGTCAAACTTCCTGCCCAAGGGCAGCCCGATGGCCCATATGAAGGACATCGGCAAGGTCGGCATCACTGTCGAACTTGGTGGCCGCTCCGCCACCTCGCCCAAGGAATTCGCCCGGGTCGGACGCGAACTTGCGGACTCAATCCTGAATATCCTGCGCCACTACAAGATGTATCCCGGCACGGCCGAATACCCCCACCCCCGTTACATCGGCGAACAAGAGGCCTTGCTTGCCGCCGCCTCGGGAATCTTCTTGCCAGCGGATGGGGTGGAGTTTCTGACGATGATGAAGAAGGGCGACCCTATTGCTCGTATCGTCAACATCTTCGGTGACACACTAGACCAGTTGGTGGCCCCCGCTGATGGCATGTTCTTCGGTCTGCGGGCCTTGCCCAATGTGCAGACCGGTGACTGGTGCTGCTTCTTTTGCAAAGTGTCAGGGACGCGTGATTGATGTCGGACGCCCCTCGCCCCCTTATCGGCTATGGCAACCATGCGCCGGACATCCGTTGGCCAAACGGGGCCCGCGTTGCAGTGAATTTCGTGCTCAACTACGAAGAGGGGTCCGAATACTCCTTCGGCGACGGTGATGGGAAATCTGATGCGGCGCTGACCGAGGTGGCGCAAGCGCGGGTGCCGCCCGGTCTGCGCGACCTTGCAGCGGAAAGCATGTTCGAGTTCGGTACCAGGGTCGGGTTCTGGCGGCTCTACCGGTTGTTTCGCGATCGGGGCTTGCCCCTGACCGTCTTCGCCTCTGCCCTGGCGTTGGAACGCGCGCCCGATGCGGCGGCGGCGATTGCGGCAACCGACTGGGACATCGTCTGCCACGGCTGGCGCTGGATCGAGCATTACCTCCTGGACGAGGCGACCGAGCGTGACCACATCGCGCGGGCCCACGCCTCGATCCTGAAGACAATCGGGCGCCCGGCCGAGGGCTGGTACTGCCGCTACGGGCCAAGCCCCGCAACCCGCCGGCTGGTGCAGGAACATGGCGGGTTTTCCTATGACAGCGACGCCTACAATGACGAACTTCCCTATTGGCAGACCGTCGCGGGCAAGGGACACTTGGTGGTGCCCTATTCGCTGGCCACCAATGACGCCAAGCTGGTCGGCGGGTCGCTTGTCACCGGCCGAGCCTTCGGTGAAATCCTGATCGATAGCTTTGATGTGCTTGCGGCCGAGGCCCATCTGCATCCGCGCATGATGTCGGTCGGCATGCATACTCGTGTTCTGGGCCAGCCCGGTCGGATGGTGGGGCTGCTTGCGTTTCTCGACCACATCGCGGGCCGCGACGATGTCTGGGTGTGCCGCCGCGCCGATCTCGCCGCGCATTTCCGCGCTCAGGTGCCGTATCAGCCGCAGGGGGTGTGCTCCCAATGAGTTCCGTAAGGCGACTAATCACGGGCGCTCCGGATGACGAGGCGTTCGCACCGTTTGGCGAGATCCTGACGCCGCCTGACCGCCATGGTTCACGGCGGCAGTTCGAGCATTGGCTGCTGCCGGTGCCGGATCTGGACCTGCGCTGCCATGTGAACTCCGTCGCCGTCAGCGCGCTGCCCGTGGCGCTGCATCAGACGGAAAAGCATCCCCATGCTGCGCAGGTATTCCTGCCGCTGGATGTCAGCCGCTATTTGGTCACGGTGATGCCGTCGGACGCTGAGGGGTGGCCAGACCCTGCGCGCGCCTTGTCGATGGTGCTGCCGGGAACGCGCGGCGTGGTCTACCGCCCCGGCGTCTGGCACGCCCCGATCACGGTGCTCGACCGCGACGGACATTTTGCGGTGATGATGCTGCGCGGTGCGGCCGATGACGATGTGATCGTCGCGATCCCCCCCCTAATGCTGACCGGCCCGCCGGCACAGGAACTTGTACCATGACCCACCAGACCCGTCTTTTCGTCCCCGCCATCACCCCGTTCCGCGCCGATCTGAGCGTGGACACCGAGCGCTTCATCGCTCATTCGCGGCTGTTGCTGGTAGACGGGGCCGACGGGCTTGCCCCATTCGGCACCACGTCCGAGGCGACCTCGATGAGCGTCGGCGAACGCATGGCAGCCCTCGATGCGCTGGTCGATGCGGGTATCCCCGCCACCCGCCTGATTCCCGGCACCGGCTGTGCCGCTTTGCCCGACAGCATCGCGCTGACACGTCATGCCCTGTCGCATGGCGTGCGCGGCACGCTGACCTTGCCGCCGTTCTTTTACAAACCCGTCTCGCCTGATGGCCTTTTTGCCAGCTATGCCCGCCTGATCGAGGCGGTGGGGTCGGACGGCCTGCGTCTTTACCTTTACCATATCCCGCTGATGACTGGCGTCGGCATCACGCTGGACCTGATCGAGCGGCTGACCATCGAATTTCCCGGCGTTGTCGCGGGCCTGAAGGACAGCTCCGGCAACTGGGACAACACCGCCGCCGTGATTGCCGCCTTCCCGGAGATAGAGACCTATTCGGCGTCGGAGTCCCTTCTGGTGCGCAACGTTGCCGCAGGCGGCGCCGGCTGTATCAGCGCCAGTGCAAACGTAAATGCGGCGGGCATCATGGCGCTGATCCGCGCGCTTGGCATGCCTGAAGAATCGGCGCGCCTTGAGGCGGTCGGCGTTGTCCGTTCGCTCTTTGAAAAGATGCCACTGATCCCAGCGATCAAGGCGACTATCGCCAGCCGCCTGTCCGACCCCGCTTACGCGATCACCCGTCCGCCACTGATGCGCCTTGACGCATCGTACGACGTGGACATCAAGCGTGCCTCTTCTCTGTGTTTTGGAGGACACATCTCGTGACCGACCATCCCCCAGCAAAGCTCGACCGTGTGCGTTCAACGCTGACCCCGATCGAGCAATTGCCCCTGCGAACGCAGATCGCAGATATGCTGCGACGCGCCATCGTTTCGGGCCAGTTGCGCCCCGGCTCATTGCTGGTGGAAACCGCATTGGCCGAGCAAATGAACGTCAGCCGAGCCCCCATCCGTGAGGCAATTCAGATCCTTGAAAACGACGGCCTGGTGGAAACCATCGCTTACAAGGGCAAGCGGGTAAAGCCCTTGACCGCGCGTGAGATCGAAGAGACCTATGGCCTGCGCGAAGTGTTCGAGGTGATGGCCGTCCGCCGCGTTCTTGAAATGAACAAACCAGTGGAACCCCTCTGGATCCATTGCCATAGTATGGAAACCGCCGCCCGCAACAATGACCGCGAGGGACTGACTGCGGCGGACGAAGCGTTCCACCGCACCCTGATCCGCCTGTCGGACCATGACCTTTTGCTAACTTCATGGAACAGCCTTTATCTGCGCATCCACCAGATCATGGCGCTGCGCAACGTGGCCCAGCCCAATCTGGCCGAAATCGCGGCCAACCATCCGCCCATCGTCCACGCGTTGGAAGCTGGCGATGTCGACAAGGCCGTCAGACTGATTTCCGAACACACCCGAAGCATCGCCGATATTGACGCGGCAAGCATCGCAGAGATGAACCTGTGACCGGCGCGCGGGTCCTGATCTCTGGGGCGGGGGGCTTCGTTGCGGGACATATCGCGGCGGGCCTTGCTGCACTGGGGCACAGGGTCTGCGCGCTTGACCGGACCTTTGACGTAGCGGCAGAGCGGCGGCTGGCGGGTTGCGACCTGCTGGCCGCCGATCTCGCGGCGGACGGCCTCGAACTGCCCCCGGCGGATATCGTGATCCACGGTGCCGCGCTGACGACCAATCCCGCAGCGCTGGGGTTGACGCCGGCCCAGCATGTCGCCGCCAACACCCGGCCACTGCTGACCATGTTGACCAATGCCGGCACCATTCGCCCCCGCGCCTTTGTCTACCTGTCGTCGTCGGGGGTCTTTGCCGCCACCGATGGCGCGCCAGACCTGACCGACACCTGCACCCCAAGTGCCCAAGGGCCGTACAGTGCCGCCAAACGCGCCGGTGAGGCGCTTGTGCCTGGTGCTTTGGGCGACATCTGCCAGATATTCATCTTGCGGCTGGGCTACCTTTATGGCCCGGGCGAGGCAGCGCGGGCCAGCCGGATGAA
>CAMAQR010000041.1 GCA_945860375.1 Pseudorhodobacter antarcticus | reverse complement strand
CGCGCCGAGGTTCAACTACCTCGCACCAACCCACAAACCCGTCCCCACCATCCGCCATGCCGACCTCCCAATGCGTTGAGAGACCTTCTGACAGCACGCACCGCGTTCAGAAATACGCTAATTCAATGGGACAGAGACGGCGCTTACGGATCACCGAGACGGGCTGGTTGAAATCCACCATCGCGCCCACTTGGTTTCCCCTTCCCCACTCTAGACCGGGGGCGTCAGTACGGATAAGCCGCAGCTTTATTCCGTTGCGGTGCAGCTGGGTGCGCCGGCTTGCATGGGCTGGATGCAGCTTTGGGTCGTCTCTCTTGGCTCGGGAAAGGTCAGTGTGGAAAGCGTCAGATCAACCGTAAAGGCGCTGGCAGGGGCTGCAAAGGCGATGGCCAAGACGAAGGCGGCGGGGAAGTGGTTCATAACAGGGTCCTTTTTCTGAACTCTTCAGTGTGAATCGCAATCTGAACCGAGTTGTTCCATTTGGCAGTCCATTCTGAACTGAACGGTTCACTTTGCTGCGGGGTGGCGCATGACCATCGCGTTCCCTATGCTGGAGGCCAAGCAATGGAAGTCCCGATGGCCGCGAAAACCACTCTGAACGCCAAGAACCTGGAAACCTTGGGCGCGCCTGCGCTGGCCGCTTTGCTGATGGAAATCAGCACAGGCAGTGCGGCGGCCAAGCGGCGGTTGCGGCTTGCCTTGGCGGGCGGACAGGGTGCGCGCGAGGCGGCGGCAGAGATTTCCAAGCGGCTGGCCACGATCGCGCGGTCGCGCAGCACCGTGACCTACAAGCGGCGACGTGCCTTGGTTGATGATCTGGCGACGCAGTTGCAGGCGATCAACGAGGTTATTGCCCCCAGCGACCCTGATGCGGCGGCAGCATTGCTGTGGCGTTTCATGGCCTTGGCCAATGGCGTGCTGGACCGCTGCGAAGACAGCAGCGGCGCGGTGATGGCGCAGTTTCTGGCTGGCAGCGCCGCCTTGGGGCGGGTGGCCGAAGGGCAGCCGGTGGAACAGCTGGCTGATGCGATGGTGGATGCACTGCTGGACAACGGCTATGGCCAGTATGATCGGTTGCTGCCCGATCTGGCGCAGGCCTTGGGGGCGGTGGGTCTGGCGCATCTGAAGGCGCTGTTTGTCGTTCTGTCCCAGCGTCCGGTTCCCACGCCGCCAAAAGTCGATTGGCAAAAGGTCGGATATGGGGCGACGGGTGCGGTTTATGCACATGATGTGCTGGAGCGAAATCGTCTGCGCACGGTCGATCTGGCCTTGCGGCAGATCGCCGATCTGCAGGGCGACGCCGATGCCTTCATCGCCCGCCATAGGCCTGAGACGCGGCAACTGCCTGCGATCGCGGTTGAAATTGCCACCCGGCTGCTGGCGGCGGGGCGGGCCGATGAGGCGTTGCAGTATCTGGACCGCGCTGATGTCGACGACGCCCGCTATATCCCGCTGGAGTGGCAAGAGGCCCGGGTTGCCGCGCTTGACGCCTTGGGTCGTGGGACCGAAGCGCAGGAATTCCGCTGGCATTGCTTCGCCCGCGCTCTGTCGATCCCGCACCTGCGCGCCCATCTCAAACGCCTGCCTGACTTTGAGGACATCGAAGCCGAAACCCGTGCCATGGCCCATGCCGCGCGGTTTTCGCACGCCATGCTGTCGCTGTCGTTCTTTGTCGGTTGGCCGGATTTGGAACGCGCGGCGGCTTTGGTTCTGGCGCGCGGGGGCGAAATGGACGGGGAGCATTATGACATCCTGACCACTGCCGCCGAGGCTTTGGCCGACAAGCACCCCCTTGCCGCGACAATAGTGCTGCGCTGCATGATTGATTTCGTCCTGACCAAAGCCCGCAGCACCCGTTATGCCTTTGCCGGACGACATCTGGCGGACTGTGGCGTTCTGGCGGATCGGATGGATGATTTCGGTCCCTTGGTGCCGCATTTCGCCTATGTCACGCGACTGCGCGCGGTGCATGGCAAGAAAGCCGCGTTCTGGGCGGCGGTGCATTAAGGGGGCTTTTCCCAACGCGTGATATGGCCTAGTTAGAATCATTCCAAATTGAGGCTGCCATGATCCCAGGTATCTCCACCCGCCGCCGTTTTTCCGATCTGACCGAACAGGAAGTGTTGGCGCTGTCGATCTCATCCGAAGAGGATGACGCGCGGATTTACCGGACCTATGCCGAGCGCCTGCGCGCGGATTATCCGGCATCGGCTTTGGTGTTTGACGGCATGGCGGCGGAAGAGGACGGCCATAGGCAAAGGCTTATTGACCTGCATGTTGCGCGGTTCGGTACGGTTATCCCCTTGTTAAGGCGGGAACATGTGGCCGGGTTCTATGCCCGCCGCCCGGTCTGGTTGAACGAGTCTCTGGGCCTTGATCGCATGCGCGCCGAGGCCAAAGGCATGGAGCAGCAGGCCGCCGCCTTCTACGAAAAGGCCGCCGCGCGGACGACCGACGCCGCAACGCGCAAGCTGCTGGGCGATCTGGCGGCGGCAGAGGCGGGCCATGTCCGCTATGCCGCCGGGCTGGAGGCCGAACATCTGGGCGACGACGCCCGCAGTGACGAGGACAAGGACGCGCATCGCCAGTTCATCCTGACATGGGTACAGCCGGGTCTGGCGGGGCTGATGGATGGGTCGGTTTCCACCTTGGCGCCAATTTTTGCGACGGCGTTCGCAACGCAGGACACATGGACGACATTTCTGGTCGGTTTGGCGGCATCGGTGGGGGCGGGCATCTCGATGGGCTTCACCGAGGCGGCGCATGATGACGGTGTGCTGTCGGGCCGCGGCAGCCCGTGGAAGCGCGGATTTGCCAGTGGATTCATGACGACGGTTGGTGGCTTGGGCCATGCCTTGCCCTATCTGATCCCCGATTTCTGGACCGCAACCACCATTGCCATGGTGGTGGTGTTTGTGGAACTCTGGGCCATCGCGTGGATCCAGAACCGCTATATGGAGACGCCATTCTTGCGCGCGGCGCTACAGGTGGTGTTGGGCGGGGTGCTGGTTTTCGCGGCGGGGGTGTTGATCGGGGGAGGCTGAGGCATGTACCGCAAGGGTGAGGTTTCCTATCAGGCGTTGGCGCTGCCTGACCGGGTGCAGATGCCGGATGATCAGGCTTTGCGCGCGGCTGAAACATTCCGTGACTACCTGAAAAAGCGCCATTCGGTGCGGCAATATTCCAGCCGCCCGGTGCCGGAGGCGGTGCTGACTGCCTGTATTCAGGCCGCAGCCACGGCGCCGAGCGGGGCCAATCATCAACCATGGCATTTCTGCTTGGTGTCTGATCCTGCAATGAAATCCCGCATCCGGGCCGAGGCCGAAGAGGAAGAACGGGCGTTCTATTCGGGCGGCGCGGGCGACGAATGGCTGGCGGCGCTGGAGCCGATCGGGACCGGGGCATCAAAGCCGCATCTGACGGATGCGCCCTGGTTGATCGTGGTTTTTGCGCAGCGCTATGGCGTGACCGATGACGGAACCCGCTACAAAAACTACTACGTCCCGGAAAGCGTTGGAATCGCTACGGGAATCTTGATAACGGCTTTGCATCAGGCGGGTCTGGTGTGTTTGGAGCACACGCCCAACCCGATGAAATTCCTTGCAGATTTATGTGGTCGCCCGGCGCATGAAAAGCCCGTGATGATCCTGCCGGTGGGCTATCCGGCGGACGGTGCCACCGTTCCGGCCGTCGCCAAACGCAAGAAGCCGCTGGAGCAGGTTTTGACGGTTTTCCGTTGAGATTTCGCGTCTGATCTGCGGCTGGTTCCCGTCCTGCGCGCGTTCCTTTGGCGTCCCTGCGCGGCGGGCGGTCGGGTGGGGATCTGGCAAGGTTTGGCGTCGATTGAAAGCAGTCCCGTGGGTTGGGCATCCCGACGCAGCGGGGGTTAGTGGATCACCCACCCTACGGGCTTGCCCCCACCCGGCCTTCATGCGACCAAGGGCCATGCTGGCAATCCTTCTGAAAACTCTGCCGTTCTTTGCGGTGATCGGGCTTGGCTTTGCTGCCGGGCGGGTGCGGTTTTTCACCGCCGAGGCGACGGCTTATCTGACCAAGTTCGTGTTCTATTTCGCCCTCTCGGCAATGCTGTTCGGCTTTGCGGCGAATCTGGATCTGGCGGCGATCTTTTCCTGGGCGTTTGTCTGGGCCTATTTTTCGGCGACCTTGGTGGTTTGGCTGATCGTGGCCGGGATCGCCCTCTTGCGGCGCATTCCGGCACAGGAAGCGGTGTTTGAGGCGCATACCGGCGTGATTGGCAACGTGGGTTTCCTTGGCATTCCGATGCTGTCCTTGCTGATGGGCAAGGCCGCGGTGGGGCCGGTGCTGCTGGTGCTGGCGGTTGATCTGGTGGTGTTTTCGTCGGTGCTGACCATCCTGATCGTGGGGCTGCGCGAGGGGCGGATGTCGGCGGGGATTTTCCGGGTGGTGGCGATCGGGCTGCTGAAAAACCCGATGATCGTGTCGGTGGTTCTGGGGCTGGCCTGGGGCGCGACGGGCTGGGCGCTGCCGGTGCCGGTGAATGAATTCATGACGATGCTGGGGGCGGCGGCGACGCCTTGCGCGCTGTTTGCGATTGGCGCCAGCCTTGCCGGGCGGCGGGCGGAGCGGGTGGAGGTGGCGGTCTGGCTGTCGTTTTCCAAGCTGGCGCTGCATCCGGCAGCGGTGGCGGTGGCGGCGCTGTGGTTGTTTGACGTCGATCCTTATGCGGCGGGGGTGATGATTGCGGCGGCGGCTTTGCCGGTGGCGGGCAATGTCTTTATTCTGGCGCAGCATTACGGGGTGGCACCGCAGCGGGTGTCAGCCTCTATTCTGATCTCAACCGCTGTGTCGGTGCTGACGGTGACGGCGGTGATTGCCTTGGTGGAGGGGCTATGAAGACGATTTCGGAAAACCGGGCTTTTGGCGGCGTGCAGGGGGTGTATGCGCATCCATCGCAGGCCACGGGCGGCGAGATGACCTTTGGGCTGTTCCTGCCGGCCGAGGCGGAACTGGGCGCGGTGCCGGTGCTGTGGTACCTGTCCGGGCTGACCTGTACGCATGAGAATGCGATGGTCAAGGCGGGGGCGCAGCGTTGGGCGGCGGAGGCCGGGATTGCGCTGGTGTTCCCCGACACCAGTCCGCGCGGCGAAGGCGTGCCGAATGACGCCGCCTATGATCTGGGGCAGGGCGCGGGGTTTTATGTGAACGCCACCCAAGCGCCGTGGGATCAGCATTTCCGCATGTGGGATTATGTGACGGATGAATTGCCAAAGCTGCTGTTTGGCGCCTTCCCGATTGCCAAGGAGTCGCAGGGCATCACGGGGCATTCGATGGGTGGCCACGGCGCACTGACCATCGCGATGAGCTTTCCGGGGCGGTTCCGGTCGGTTTCCGCCTTTGCGCCGATCTGCAACCCGGCGGGCAGCGATTGGGGGCGCAAACAGTTCACCGCCTATCTGGGGCAGGACGAATCCAGCTGGGCCGCGCATGACGCCAGTCTGCTGATGAAAAAGCGTGGCTTTGACGGGCCGATGTTGATTGATCAGGGCACAGCGGATCAGTTCATTGACCTGTTGCGCCCCGAAGCCCTTGCCACCGCGATGGCAGAGCGCCGCCAAGGCGGCACGATCCGCTTGCAAAAGGGCTATGACCATTCGTATTTTTTCGTCAGCACTTTCATGGAAGAGCATATCGGTTTTCATGCGGGGGCTTTGCTGGCCTGAGGGTCGGTTTGAAACAGCGCAGTCACGGGGGCATTTATGCGGCGATTGGCTTTGATCGGGCTTTGTGTGGCGGCGATGTCGGGGCCGGTTTCGGCCTCCACCGCCGAAATGGAGGCGCAAGTGTTGGCGAGGATCAATGCGCATCGCACGGCAGGGGGCTGTCAGGCTTTGACGCTGAACAGCCAGTTGCAGGCGGCGGCTGAGGGCCATGCGCGCGCGATGGCGGTGCAGAATTTCTTTGCTCATACCGGCAAGAATGGCTCGACGCTGAAAAGTCGGGCGCGGGCGGCGGGGTATAGGGGGGGGCGGCTGGCCGAGAACATCGCCAACGGCCAGAAATCAGCGGCGGCCGTGGTTGCGGCGTGGATGGGCAGCAAGGGCCATGCCAAGAACATCATGAACTGCGCTTTTAACGACACCGGGATTGCGTTGGTCTATCAGGCCGATGACGATCCTTCGCCGGGGAAGACCTATGCCCCGCGCTATTATTGGGTGCAGGACTTTGGACAGCAGTAAGACCCGCAGCATCTACATTGATGCCGATGCCTGCCCGGTGAAGATTGAGGCCGAGCGGGTGGCCACGCGGCATGGGATGCGGATGGTGCTGGTGTCGAACGGCGGCATCAGGCCAAGCGCCAACCCATTGGTGGAAAGCGTCTTTGTCGCCAGTGGTGCCGATGAGGCCGACAAGTGGATCGCTGATCGCGCCGGGCTGGGCGATGTGGTGGTGACGGGGGATATTCCCTTGGCGGCGAAATGCGTCGCGGCGGGTGCGCGCGTCGTCAAGCACAATGGGGAGGAATTGACGCCCGCCAACATCGGCAATGTTCTGGCAACGCGGGATCTGATGCAGGATTTGCGCAGCGCCGATCCGTTCCGTCAGGGCGGCGGGCGACCGTTTTCCAAGACCGATCGATCGCGGTTTCTGGAGGTGCTGGAGCGGGTGGTGCGGGCGGCCTTGAAGGCTTGATCGGCAGATTTGCTGCATTTGCGCCGGGGGGTTTCACACCCCCCGGACCCCCCGTGGGATATTTTAGGACAGATGAAGGCAAATTCTAGATATATTTTATGGGCTATTGGGAGCGTTTTGCCGCGCGACGGCATGGTGAAGGGTGCGCGCCTTGGTCGTGGGACCTCGGATTCAATGCGTTTTCATCAAGTTGGAATAGTGCCTCAGAGGGTCGCCTTCGACACGCGATGTCGGGAGCGGGATAGAATTCTTCGACAAGGCGGAGCCGAATACCCGCATGATCAGCGCGTCCCAAGTCAAAGCCCCGTTGGCGGGCATCTTCCTTGCTTTGGGCGGTGGGGTGGTGTTGTCGGTCAATGATCTGGCGATCAAGGCATTGTCAGGGACTTATGCGCTGCATCAGGTCATTCTGGTGCGGGCGTTGATCAGTATGGTGATTGTGCTGGCCGTGATGGAGATGACGGCGGGCGGGCTGCGGCAGGTGTTGACGCGGCGGCCCTTGGATCATCTGTTCCGGGTTTGCATCGTGATGGTGTCGAACATCACCTATTTCGTCGGGCTGTCCCTGATGCCTTTGGCGGATGCGGTGGCGACGGCCTTTGTTTCGCCCTTGCTGGTGACGCTGATGTCGGCGGTGATCTTGCGCGAACAGGTCGGACCACGGCGTTGGGCGGCGGTTCTGGTGGGCTTGGTGGGCGTGTTGATCATGACCCGGCCCGGCGCAGGCGTGATCCAGCCAGCGGCGATCTTGGTGCTGATTTCTGCTGTGTGCTATGCCTCCAGCCATATGATGACGCGGCGGATGCGGCATACGGAAAGTGCGATGACGTTGAATTTCTATGTGCAGGTCGGGTTCATTCTGGTCAGTCTTGGCTTTGGGCTGGTGGCGGGCGACGGGCATCTGGCGCAGGCACCGGGGGGAACCTGGGAGTTTTTGTTCCGGCCCTGGATCTGGCCGCCCATGGCCGACTGGTGGGCCTATGTCGCCACCGGGATGGCGGTTGGCATCGGCGGGTTGATGATGTCGCAGGCCTACCGGACCACCGAGGCGGCGTTGGTGGCGCCGTTTGAGTATATCGGCATGCCGATGGCGATCTTCTGGGGGGTGCTGGTGTTTGGCACTTGGCCGGATGCGACGGCTTGGGCCGGGATTGCGTTGATCTGCGGCGCGGGGCTTTATACGCTGTGGCGGGAAACGGTGCGGCGAAGGGAAGCCAATGGCGGGCGTTGAGGCGGTTTTGTTCGACATCGGCAATGTGCTGACCCGGTGGCAGCCCGAGGCGTTTTATGACCGGGTGATCGGTGAGGATCGGCGGCTGGCGCTGTTTGCGGCTGTCGATTTGCACGGGATGAATGATCTGGTCGATGCCGGGGCGTTGTTCCGTGAGATGATTTATGATTGGGCTGGGCAATACCCGCAGTGGGGTGCTGAAATCCGGCTGTGGTATGATCGCTGGATCGAACTGGCCAGCCCCCGGATTGAGGGGTCGATTGTCTTGCAGCGGGCCTTGCGGGCGCGGGGGGTGCCGGTGTTTGCGCTGACCAATTTCGGGGCCAATGCCTTTGACGAGGCACTGCCGAAGATGGATTTCCTGCGGGATTTTGACCGGCTATATGTCTCGGGTCGGATGGGGGTGATCAAGCCTGATCCGATGATATTTCAGATGGTTGAGGATGATTGCGGGATTGCGCCCGCACAGCTGTTGTTCACCGATGACAAGGCTGACAACGTCACGGCGGCGGCGGATCGCGGCTGGCGGACCCATCAATTCGAGGGTTGGCAGGGCTGGGCGCGGCGGCTGGTGGCAGAAGGGTTGCTGACCCAAATGGAGGCGGGGATATGAGCGTTGAAATGGTGGGCCCCGAGGCCGAGGCTTTGTTGACATGGGCGGGGCTGACCGAGGCTTTGGAGGCCGGGCACCGGTTGCCGCGCGCCGAGATCAGCGATCTCTTCCTGTACCGGGGCCCGGATGTGCTGCTGAACCGGGCGGCTTGGATTGATGGTCTGGGATCGCTGGTCAAGGTGGCGACAGTGGTGCCGGGCAATGCGGCGCGGGGATTGCCCACGGTGAACGGGGTGGTCAACCTGTTCAATGACCAAACTGGCGTACTGGACGCGATGGTCGATTTCCATCTGGTGACGAAGTGGAAAACCGCCGGAGACAGTCTGCTGTCGGCCAGCAAACTGGCGCGTCGCGACAGCCGGAACATCCTGCTGGTGGGGGCCGGGACGGTGGCGCGGTCGATGGTGCAGGCCTATGCGACTGTGTTCCCGGAGGCGCGGTTTTCGCTGTGGAATCGCAGCCCGGTGGTGGCGTTTGATCCGCGTGTCACAGTGGTGACGGATTTGCAGGCGGCGGTGGCTGTGGCGGATGTGATCTGCACCGCGACCATGGCGAAAGAGCCGCTGATCAAGGGCGAATGGCTGCAACCCGGGCAGCATCTGGACCTGATCGGAGCCTACAATCCGTCAATGCGCGAGGTGGATGATGCCGCGATGGCGCGGGCGCGGGTGTTTGTGGACAGCCGCAAGACCACATTGCATCACATTGGCGAGTTGATCGAGCCGTTGAAATCGGGCGCGATTGTCGAAGAGGATATTCAGGCCGATTTCTACGACATGGCAAGCGGCGCTTTTGCGCGGCGGTCTGAGGATGAGATCACCATCGCCAAGAACGGCGGTGGCGCGCATCTGGATCTGATCACGGCGCGCTATATTCTGGCGATGTGGCGCGGGCGTTAGGTTTGGCCTGACCGCCTGACGCTGGCAAGCAGGCCCTTGCCGGTGGCGCCGGGCGCGCCCTGCATCTTGGCACCGAACCGGGCGGCGATTGCGGCGGTGATGGCCACTGCAAGGCCCCAGCCCGCGCCCTGATCCTTGGAGGCGGGCATCGGCAGGTCGCGTTTGCACTGGCTTTGCTTGGCCATTTGCGAAGGCGGCGGGCCGGGGCCGTCGTCTTCGACCTTCAGAACCACTGCGTCTTGGTCGGGAAGCAGCCGCAACAGACACCGGCAGTGCCTGTCTTGGATTTCCGGCAATCTGAATTGGATTGAAGGAAATCCGCTTTCACGCTGAAACGCTTTCGCTCTGGGCGCATGGTGGCAGGAACAGGCCAGCGAGAATGGAAAACTCCCTGCCTCAATGCGCTTTGATAGGCTGTAGGGCGCGTGCTTGTGTCTTGCCAATGCGGCAAACCGGCAGAGAAGGCATTCTAAGGACTTGAATTTACGGGAAATTGGTCGGAGCGAGAGGATTCGAACCTCCGACCCCCTGCTCCCGAAGCAGGTGCGCTACCAGACTGCGCTACGCTCCGACCATTGCGGATCGGTTAAACCGTTGATGCCGCTTTTGCAAGAGGGGCCGCGCAGGATTCAAGCGTCGCCTTGGGTGCCTGCCAGACCTTCGGTTTTGGCGCGGGTGCGGCGGCGGTCGAACAGGCGCAGCCACAGGCTGATGCGGGGGAAGGTGCCGAAATCGAAGCGGGACCGGGTTTCCAGAACCGGGCGGTTCTTCGACACGGTGGGCGTGTCTTCGCGCAGCACGATGTAGATGCCGGCGGCAATGATGACGCCGGTGCCGACGCCGGTCCAGATGTCGATTTCCTCGCCAAAGATCAGCCAGCCGTACAGCAACGCCCAGATGATCTGGCTGTATTGCATGGGGGCCACGATGATGGCCGGTGCGCGGCGATAGGCGGCGATGACCAAGATGCCGCCCAACAGGCCCAGCAGCGCCATCGCCCCCATCAACCCGAAATGCTCAATCGGAACAGGGATATAGACAAAGGGCAGCGCCACAGCCATCACCACGAAACTGGCCACCATCGGATACAGCATCAAGACGACCGACCGTTCAGCATGGCCGATCTTGCGCACGATCACCGACGTCATCGCGCCCAACGTCGCCGCCGCCAGCGCCGCCAAATGGCCCAAGCCCAAGGGTTCTTGCCCCGGACGCAGCACGATGATGACACCGATCAGGCCGAAGATGATGGCAAGGCCACGATGCAGGCCCACTTTCTCGCCCAGGATCGGGATCGCCAGCAGGGTGATCAGAATCGGCATGGCAAAGAAGATTGCATAGCATTGCGCCATCGGCAGAACGGAAAACGCGTAAAATCCGGTCAGCCCGTTCAAAACGGCGGTGGCGGTGCGGATGGCGGTCCAATAGGGGTGTTTGGGGATCAGGTTGCCGTCGGTGCGGTCGCTCATCAGCATGATGGTGACAAGGGGGAAGCCCAGCAGGCCTGCGAAAAAGATCAGCTGAAATGCCGAATAGCTGCCGCCCAGAAATTTTACCAACACGTCATGGCTGGCATAAACGCCAAAAGCGGCCAGCGATAACAGCGCCCCGCGAAGGTTCGATTGTGGAACGGGCATAGGATGGGTCCGGCACAGGAGGAGAGGGGGCTGCCGTCAATCCCTTGCTGGGATAGGGCCAATTTTCAAGGGGCAATCGCGCTTTCGCGGGCAGATTTCGCGGGCGTCCGGCTGGCGGAAAACAGCAGCATCAATCCGGCGGCGATGATGATGGCGATGCCCATGACCGACATCAGGCTGGGGATTTCGTCGAAAAAGATCACGCCCAGAATGCTGGCCCAGATGATTTGCGAATATTGCATCGGGGCCACCACGATGGCAGGCGCGGTGCGATAGGCGGCGATGATCAACAGGCCGCCGACGGTGCCCAGAATGCCGATCAACAGGCCGACCTGCACATCAAACAATCCGATGGGTTGCCAGACAAAGGGCATTATGGCTGCGGCTACAGCAACCTGGCCGAGGACCGGATACAGCAGGATCACGCCCGATTTTTCGCGGTGACCGATCTTGCGCAGGATCAGCGAATTCAGCGCTCCGGTGGTCGCGCCACAAATCGCCGTCAGATGCGCCAGTTGGAAATCGGTCGAGCCGGGCTGCAGCGCCACCAGCACACCCACAAAGCCCAAGGCGACCAGCACGCCGCGCCATGGGTCGATCGGCTCGCCCAGAAAGGGCCAGGCCAGAACCGTGATCATCAGCGGCATGGTGAAAAAGATGGCGTAGCATTGCGCCAGTGGCAGGTGGGTGAAGGTGTAAATCACGCAGGCGCTGCCCAGCAGTGTGATCGCCATCCGCAGCAGGGTCAGCCCCGGCAGGTTGGGCCACAGGCTGCCACGGCCATTGGTCCAGTAAATCTGCACGATCAGGAAAGGCAGGGTGCAGACGCTGGCCAGCAACATCACCTGAAACGACTGCAGATGCCCAAGCGCCTTGAGCGACACGTCAGAGCAGGCATAGGCGCCAAACGCCGCCAAGGAAAGCAAAGCGCCGCGCAATGGGGTGTGCATCGGTGTCATGGGGCGGTTATCGCTTTGGTTGTAAAGCAAAACGCGCCTGCGGCCGTCACAGGCGCGTCGTTTTCTGGATCTGCCAGATTAAAGGCTGGCGTCCAGCGCTGCGATGATCGCATCGCCCATTTGGGTGGTCGAAACCGGGGTGCCATCCTCGGGACCCATCAGGTCGGCGGTGCGGACACCGTCGGCCAGCACCTTTTCCACGGCCTTTTCGATACGGGTCGCATCGTCACCCATGTCGAACGAATAGCGCAGCGCCATTGCAAACGACAGGATGCAGGCGATCGGGTTGGCTTTGCCCATGCCGGTGATGTCGGGAGCCGAGCCATGGACGGGTTCATAAAGCGCCTTCGGGCGACCATTGGCCATCGGCAAGCCGAGGCTTGCGGAGGGCAACATGCCCAAGGATCCGGTCAGCATCGCGGCCATGTCGGACAGCACATCGCCAAACAGGTTGTCGGTGACGATGACGTCAAATTGCTTGGGCCAGCGGCACAGCTGCATCGCGCCGTTGTCGGCATACATATGGGTCAGTTGGACGTCGGGGTATTCCTTGTCGTGGATTTCCTGCACCACTTCGCGCCACAGAATGCCCGATTCCATGACATTGGCCTTCTCCATCGAGCAGACCTTGTTGCTGCGCTTGCGGGCCAGTTCAAACGCCGAACGCGCCACGCGGGCGATTTCGGATTCGGTGTAACGCTGGGTGTTGATGCCGACGCGTTCGTTGCCCTCTTTGAAGATGCCACGCGGTTCGCCGAAATAGACGCCGCTGGTCAGCTCGCGGACGATGACGATGTCCAGACCGGTGACGACCTCTTTCTTGAGGCTGGAGAAATCGGCCAAAGCGTCAAAACACTGTGCCGGGCGCAGGTTGGAAAACAGGTCCATTTCCTTGCGCAGACGCAGAAGGCCGCGTTCCGGCTTTACGCTGAAGTCCAGCACGTCATATTTCGGGCCGCCAACCGCACCCAGCAAAACCGCGTCGGCGGCTTGGGCCTTGGCCATTGTTTCATCCGTCAGGGGGGTGCCGTGGGCGTCATAGGCGCAACCGCCGACCAGATCTTCGGTGACGTCAAAGGTCATGCCGCGCTTGGCTTTGAACCAGCCGATGATCTTTTTCACTTCGGCCATGACTTCGGGGCCGATGCCGTCGCCGGCGAGGATAAGGAGGGAAGGATTGGCCATGGCGGGCTCCTGGATGAAAAGGTTGCGCGTGGCCTAGCCAATGGGCGGCGTAGGGTCAAGCTTCAGCGCCCGGAAACTGGCCGCCAAGGGGTCAAACACCCTGCGAATGCGTGCAAACGGTCAATTCCAAGGCCGCGCGTGATCCGCAGCATCAGGTCAAAGCCGACAAATCCAGCGCCAGCAGATCGGCGGGGATCGGGGCGCGGGGTGACGCGCAAGTCGGCTGTTGGTCGCTCAAAGGCCGATGGGCCTGTCGCAGGGTTGAGTTGTGACAAGCGCAGCATCCTGCGCGGCAAGGGTTCTCTGGACGCAGCGGCCAAGACCACAACGATGAACAGGGTGGCGCTGAAGGATGTCGCCAAGGGCAAGATTGCGTTGACGGGTGCTGCGGACCTGCCGCACGCCTGTACCCGTTTGCCAGACAGGGCGCGGGTGGCCGTGGGGCTGGTGGAGATAGGAGCGCAGCTGCCGGTCTGCGCCAATCTGCCGTTGCAGGCCTTGCTGCCTGATTTATGGACAACCGCTTTGCCAAAGTGGTTGCAAGTCCTGCCGCCGCTCCGGGTCTCAGGGCGGCATGATGTCCACCCAGATCGGGCGATGGCGCGAGGCTGCGGCCAGCAGGGCATCATCGGGCGGCCAGACCACGCCCGCGCCCGTGATGTTCAGATCAGCCGAGGGCAGCACCTGTTCCACCCGCAACCCGCCGATCTGAGGGTAAAGCGCCGTGTCCTGCGCGGGATCACCCCGCTGGCCCGGATCGGTGTGGGCGTGGCTGCCGCGGGGGGCAGGGTCTTGCAAGGCGGGGTCGGTCAGCAAGGCGCGGATGGCGACTTGCCGTCCTTCCCCATCCACCGGGTCAAGGTTGGGTTGACCCAGCAGGATGAAGGGCGGTTTGGGTGGCGTGAACGGCAAATCGCCCGCGATCAGCTGCGTCCAGAACGCGGATTCGTCGTGATTGCGCCGTCCGTTGCGGTCTTCGGGGCCGTCAAACACCGGGGGGGTGGCGTAGTAGGCCAGCAGGTTGATCGGGCCGCTTTCGGTAAGCACCGGCACCTCATACATGCCGGTGGTGGACAGGCGTTGCATCGCGCGCACGGCGGGATCTTTGTCCGGCATCAAAGTGCCGGGCAGGTCGGCCCAAAGGAAGCCACTGAAATCGCGGATATGTTCGGTGTCAATCGGCAGGCGCGACAGCACCGCCATCCCCGCCGCCCCGGCAAAGCGGCCATAGCCCATCGCATCGCGCGGTTCCCCACGCGGTCCGTTGCCGTCCAGATCAAACCCCGTCGCAATGCCGGTGTTGGGGCGCAGGGCAAGGCGATGGGGATAGGGCAAACCCGCCATGGCCAGCCGTGCGGCCAAGGCATCCAAGGCCACGCCGCGCAGATCATAGTCGATGCCTGTCAGCAGCAACACATCGGCGTCAAGATCGGTGATCACCCGCACCAAAGCGTCGATCTTGGGGTCTTCGCCGCCTGTGATCATTTGCGCCGCAAGGCCGGGGCCCTGTTCTGACAGGTCAACGTTGTAGGTGGCGATGCGCAGCGGTTCGGCGCAAACCGCCTGTGCCAGCAGGATCAGACAGGCTGATAGCGCTTGCGTCGCGCGGCCAAACCATTGGCGGCGCGGGTTTCGACGATCATGTCGGCAATCCGCCCCATGGCAATGCCGCGCATGAACAGGCTGGCGGGAAGGAAGGCCCATGCCGTCATCGTCCAGATAAGGGTTTGCGGCGAGGTCAGCGCAAGCGGTTCAAACCCCGCGAACGAAATCTTCACCACGACTGGAGTCAAGAATGGCAGTAAAAATCCTAACGCAATGTTAACATGCGCATCCCGTGTCAGGCGTTGCACCACATCGGCACTGGCCGTGGGGTCGAACGTGGGCAGATTGATCCAGACGTTGAACACTTTGCCCCGATTGGGCCAGCGCCCGGCCTTCAGCATCATCACAAATACTGCCAGCGACAGCAGCGAGATCAGATAGGCCATGCCAGCGGCGGTGCGGATGCTGGCGATCTGTTCCGCCGAAGCACCGTCAGCCACCATCAGCGTCGCAAGACGGACCGGGCTGAATGGGAAGTCCATCGACCACCCGATCAGGGTGCCAATCGCATCGGTAAACTCGGTCAAGGTCGAGGGCATGGTCGCCCCGCGCTCAATCACGGACAGAAAGAAGACGGTTGCAAAAAGCATCGCAAAGCGCAGCCGGTTGAAGGGGGCAGCATCGCGGAATTCGACAAGGCTGGGGTAGGTGGCATTGTATTCGACAAAAGTCAGCAAGCCCGCAAACAGGGCCACAAGGGCCACCATCTGCTTGGTGTCCACCGTCACATCGACCAAAAGCACGGACGGTATGGCAAACAAAACCATCACCAGTATCATGCGTATGATCGCGCCTGTCAGCCGCGAAACCACTGCCCTGCCATCCTCAATCCGGGCGGATCCGGTGCTTTGCCAGACCCTTGTTCCGATGTAATTTACCACATTGTGGCAGCTTGCCTCAATCTTGCCCAATTCTTGCCCACTTTCCCTTGGTTGAGCAACAGTAGGCTACAGATAGCAGTCGCAATATGGCGCTTTCTGGGTGAAGGTGTTGCAGGATTGAATCAAGACCAAGGAAACAAAAAGGCCGCCCTTGTGGGCGGCCCCATATGTAGTGGTTTTGAAGGAGTCAGAGCGGATTTCCGTCAATCTGATTCAGAGTGCAGGAAATCCAAGACAGGCACCGCCGGTGCATGTTGCGGTTGCATTCCATCGGCCAAACCCGATGGAATGCAACACGCTTTAGGTCCAAGGCCGCAGCACCGCATTCTGTTTTTCGAATGAGTCGATGGCGGTCACTTTCTCCAAGGTCAGGCCAATGTCGTCGAGCCCGTTGATCAGGCAATGCTTGCGGTGACCGTCGACGTCAAACGGGAATACCTGCCCGTCCGAGGTGGTGACGGTTTGCGCCATCAGATCAATGGTTTGACGGGCGTTGGCACCTTTGCGTGCGTCCGCCATCAGCACATCAACCACCTCTTGCGGCATCACGATCGGCAGGATGCCGTTCTTGAAGCAGTTGTTGTAAAAGATGTCGGCAAACGAGGTGGCAATCACACAGCGGATGCCGAAATCCAGCAGCGCCCAAGGCGCGTGTTCGCGCGACGATCCGCAGCCAAAGTTATCTCCCGCGATGATGATCTGGGCGTTGCGATAGGCGGGCTGGTTCAACACGAAATCCGCGATTTCCGACCCGTCAAGATTGTAGCGCATCTCGTCGAACAGGTTCACACCAAGCCCCGACCGCTTGATGGTCTTGAGGAACTGCTTGGGGATGATCATGTCGGTGTCGATGTTGACCAAAGGCATCGGTGCCGCGACGCCGGTGAGGGTGGTGAAGTTTTCCATCTGTCCGGTCCTTTACGCGTTTTGGGTCATCAGATCGCGCACATCGGTCAAATGACCGGTGATCGCGGCGGCGGCTGCCATGGCGGGGGACAGCAGGTGGGTGCGGCCGCCGCGGCCCTGACGGCCTTCGAAGTTGCGGTTGGAGGTGGCGGCGCACCGCTCACCGGGGGCCAGTTGGTCGGGGTTCATCGCAAGGCACATGGAACAGCCGGCCAGACGCCATTCAAACCCGGCGTCGATGAAAATCTGCGCCAGGCCTTCCTCTTCCGCCTGCGCGCGCACAAGGCCAGAGCCGGGCACCACCATCGCGCGAATGCCATCCTTCTTTTTCTTGCCTTTCAAGATGGCCGCAGCCGCCCGCAAGTCTTCGATGCGGCCATTGGTGCAAGACCCGATGAACACCGTGTCGATGGCAATCTCGGACAGTTTCTGGCCCGGTGTCAGGCCCATATAGTCGAGCGCGCGCTGCACGGCCTCTACCTTGCCGCCGGTGAAATCGGAAGGTGACGGTACAACAGCGGTGATCGGCAGCACGTCTTCGGGGCTGGTGCCCCATGTGACCAAAGGCGCGATGTCTTCGCCCTTGATGGTCACAACCTTGTCCCAATGCGCGCCTTCATCGGTGTAAAGCGTCTTCCAATAGGCGACGGCGGCTTCCCATGCGGCACCTTTGGGCGCGTGCGGGCGGCCCATGCAATAGGCGTAGGTCTTTTCGTCCGGCGCGATCAGGCCAGCGCGCGCGCCGCCCTCAATCGCCATGTTGCAGACGGTCATGCGGCCTTCCATGGAAAGCTCGCGGATGGCTTGGCCACAGTATTCGATGACATAGCCGGTGCCGCCCGCGGTGCCAGTTTCGCCGATCACGGCCATGGTGATGTCTTTGGCGGTGACGCCGGGCAGCAGGCTGCCGGTGATTTCCACCTTCAGGTTCTTGCCCTTGCGCTGGATCAGCGTTTGCGTGGCCAAAACATGTTCAACCTCCGAAGTGCCGATGCCGTGGGCCAGCGAGCCGAACGCGCCATGGGTCGCCGTATGGCTGTCGCCACAGACCACGGTCATGCCCGGCAGGGTCCAACCCTGTTCGGGACCGACGATATGCACGATGCCTTGGCGGACGTCTGACACCGGATAGTAGTGAATCCCGAAATCGCGGGCGTTCTGGTCCAGCGCCTGCACTTGAATGCGGCTGTCTTCGGTCATCGTCGCGGCATTGGCGCGGTCCAGCGTGGTGGGGACGTTGTGATCCGGCACGGCGATGGTTTTTTCTGGCGCGCGGACCTTGCGGCCCGTCAGTCGCAGGCCTTCAAACGCCTGCGGACTGGTGACTTCATGCACCAGATGGCGGTCGATGTACAAAAGACAGGTGCCGTCATCGGCTTGGTGGACAACGTGATCGTCCCAGATTTTGTCATAGAGGGTGCGAGCGGTCATGGCTCATCCTTCGCGTTTAAAAATGTCGGGAAAAGGCGCAGGCGCAGCGGTTCAGGCGCGCGCAAGCACAGCGCGGGCGGCGCCGTAAAAGCGCCAAGGCATGCGGGCGCGGTCATCCATGGTGACATGACGGAACATAAAGCGGCTTTTACGCGTTTTCAGAATGTCTTGCAATGCCGGGCTGGAATGGCCGGGCATGCGCCCTAAGTTAAGAAGAAGGAGATTACAATCATGCAGTTCTTGCGCAGTCTGATCGTCGCGGCCCTGGGACTGGGCGTCGCGGCCCCTGCCATCTCGGAGCAGTCGATGCCTAAAATGATGTACAAATCCACCGAAACGCCCCGTTACGACGTTGAATCCAGCAATGGCGGGCTGGAGACTCGCCGCTATGCCCCTCGGATTGTGGCCGAGGTGACGGTGGGCGGCAGCCGGTCTGACGCCATCAACGCCGGGTTTCGGGTGCTGGCAGGCTTCATCTTTGGCGGCAATGCGGCGCGGGCCAAGGTGGCAATGACCTCGCCCGTCGCGCAGGTGGCGTCTGAAAAGATCGCCATGACCTCGCCCGTCGCCCAATCGGGCACCGAGGGCGCTTGGGTGGTGCAATTCACCATGCCGCAGGAATACGCTATTGACACCTTGCCCACCCCGAAGGATCAGCGGATCCGGTTGATCGAACAGCCCGCCACGCGAGAGGTGGTTATTCAGTTTTCTGGCCGCGCCGGGGCGGCGTTGCTGACTGAAAAAGAGACGGAGCTGCGCGTTTTGGCGGCGCAGCAGGGGCTGACACTGGGCGCGGGGCCGTTTTACTACTTTTACGACGCGCCGTTTACCCTGCCATGGAACCGCCGCAACGAAGTGTCGTTTCGGCTGAACCCATAGCGGGGCAACGTCAGTATCCAGCGAAGTGGCCGGCGAATTTGCCGCGCTCGACTTCGCGCTGACGGCATTCAAGGTCGTACATGCTGACCGCGCCGTTCAGATAGGCGGTCTCGGCTTCGCGACGGGTTTGGCGACGCGGGAACAGATTTTGGAAGATGGACATTGTGTTTACTCCTTTGTTCCTCCCTGACGCCAATATGCTGCGCTGCGGCATGAATGGGAAGGCCCGTGGCCGAGTTGCCGCTATGCGTCTGGCGCATGGGTCAGGGTGGCATCGGCCTGAAACTGCGGCGCATACCACGCGGCTTTCAGCCCGGTGTGCGCCAAATTCAGGATCAGCGCGGGGTTCAGCGCCGAACAAAACCCGGTCTTAACGCGGGAATGGCCGCAGGGAGCGTCAAACGCACCTTCTTCAATCCAAAAGCCACCGCCGCTTTGTGCCCGCAAAGCTGCGGCAGTTTTGGACAATCCACCATTGGCGCAAGATATGATCGACACCGCACGAAAATGTTTTATACTTGAAGGAACTCCAGCAGTCCCAAGGCCACCTCATGCCCGACGTCTTCATCTGCGACTATATCCGCACCCCGATTGGCCGCTTTGGTGGCAGCCTGTCGGCGGTCCGCCCCGATGATCTGGCGGCCATTCCCCTGCGGGCGCTGATGGCGCGCAACGCAGGCGTCGATTGGGCCATGGTCGATGACGTGATCTTCGGTTGCGCCAATCAGGCAGGGGAAGACAACCGCAACGTGGCCCGCATGGCCCTGCTGCTGGCGGGTCTGCCGCAGACGGTCAGCGGCTCTACGATCAATCGGCTTTGTGGGTCTGGCATGGATGCCGTGCTGATGGCGGCGCGCCAGATCGCGGCGGGTGAGGCCGATCTGATGATCGCGGGCGGCGTCGAATCCATGTCGCGCGCGCCTTTCGTGATGCCCAAGGCCGACACCGCCTTTTCCCGCAACGCCGAAATTTATGACACCACCATCGGCTGGCGTTTCATAAACCCCGCGATGCAGCGCCAATATGGCACCGACTCCATGCCCGAAACCGCCGAGAACGTGGCCGAGGAACAGGCGATCAGCCGCGCCGATCAAGACGCCTTCGCGCTGCAATCGCAGGCCAAGGCCAGCGCCGCGCAAAGCAACGGGCGCTTGGCCCGCGAAATCACGCCGGTTGGCATTCCTCAACGCAAAGGCGATGCGTTCGTCGTTGACCGCGACGAACACCCCCGCGTCACCACGATGGAGGTTTTGGCAAAGCTGGGAACCCCGTTCCGCACAGGTGGCACTGTCACCGCAGGCAATGCCAGCGGTGTCAATGACGGGGCGGCAGCCTTGATTTTGGCCAGTGCCGCAGGCGCGCGGTCGCATGGTCTGACCCCAATTGCGCGGGTTTTGGGCGGGGCCACCGCAGGGGTTGCCCCTCGGGTGATGGGCATTGGCCCCGCGCCCGCCAGCCAAAAGCTGATGGCGCGGCTGGGACTGGGTCCGCAGGATTTCGACGTGATCGAACTGAACGAGGCTTTCGCGTCGCAGGGTCTGGCCACCCTGCGCGCGCTTGGGATTGCAGATCATGACCCCCGCGTGAACCCCAACGGTGGCGCAATTGCGCTGGGCCATCCGCTTGGCATGACCGGCGCGCGCATCACCGGAACGGCGGCGCTGGAACTGCTGCTGAACGGCGGGCGGCGGTCACTTTCCACCATGTGCATCGGTGTTGGACAGGGTATTTCGATCGCGCTGGAACGGGTTTAACGTTCTAAACATTAAGAAATGGTTAAAATGACATGGTCAACTATCTGATATAAAACACTAAAAAAATGGTCCCAAGTCGGGACCGTCACTCTGCCGCCAACTGCAAGGCCGCAGGCTGCGCCACAAACCGCCGCGCGGCCTCACCCGAAAGATAGCTCAACCGGCCGCCGCAGATCGTGGCCTCAATCTCCCGCGTCGCCTCGTTCACGACAACCAGATCGGCCCGCAACCCCGGCTCCAGCCGCCCGCGATCCACCAGCCGCATGATTTCGGCGGGACGGGATGATATCAGCGCCCAAGCCCGTTCCAGCCCCATGATCCCCCGGTCCACCAACCCCCAGATCGCCAGCGGCAGCGCCGGGATGTGATAATCCGACACCAGCACATCACAAATCCCGTCCGCCACCAAAGCCAGCGCCGACACATTCCCTGCCTGACTGCGCCCCCGCACCACATTCGGCGCGCCCATGATGACCGGCGACATCATCGCATGCGCCGCCACCGCCGCCCGCCGTGTCAGCGGAAATTCGGCGATCTTGGCCCCGATCATCGAGAAGAACTCGCGCGTTTCTCCATCCGGGTCGTCATGGCTGCCATAAAGCACGCCCATCGCATCGAAGGACTCAGCCAATTTGCACAGGCTGCGCGGCACCTCTTTCGCCCGCACCGACGCCGCCTCTATCGCCGCCGCCAGCTCTTCTGCCGTTTTGCCCACCTTGCGCGCCCAGACCGCGAAATCGATGGGCGCGATGCGGGCCATGTGCAGGCCTTCGACCAGATGATTGTTGAACACCACATAGCCGATCCGATGCCGCCGCACCGCCGCGATCAGCCGCGCGGCATCGCCGATCAAATGGGTTTCCGCCCGGATTTGCAGCCGCAGATCGGTCAACGCCTGCGGACGATAGCTGTCCAGCGCCAGCATCAGTGCCTCGGCATAGTCGGGGCCGCGCGAACCGCCCTCCCAACTCCAACCCTGCGCCATATAAGCCGTCGTCACCCCATGCGCCGCCGCCTCGCGGTCAAAGGATGCCAACCCGGCCGCAAGCGGAAAAGGGGCCTGCGGGCGCGGCGCCATGTGGCGTTCAAAGCTGTCGCTGTGCAGGTCAATGATGCCGGGCAGGATCAGATAACCGGACAGGTCCACCTCGGGCAAAGGTCCGCGCGTCAGCCGCCCTTCGGCCAACCCGATAGACCGTTGCTGCATCTCGCCGTCCCGCAAGATTTTTGCACCAGTCAAACGAAGGGGAGGCAAGGGCAGGGGCATGACGGAATCCGGCTGAGGCGGTTTGCTTGTGGATAACCACCTCACGCAACGGGCATATGACATAATCGTTGCCCGAACCTCTATATTTTTGGCGGCGTTATGACCCCAAGGCAAAGCGCTTTAGCAGGTGAAAGCGGCCCGAGTCATCCTCGCCAAACAAACACAGGTCTGACAAATCGAAGGGCTGCGGGATCAGCCCTGCAAAATGAACGGCGGCGGCCTGCGCCACAGCGGCGTGTTCCGCGCCAAGCGGGCCAGAGAGCGTCAGATGAAACCGGAACTCTTCCAGCACGTAAGGATAGCCAAAGTCTGCCAGCAGGTCGCGTTGGCGCGGGGTCAGGCGGTCCGGTCGGCGACGCGCGATTTCGGCCTCGGACAAGGGCGCGCGGAAGGGGTCAAGACTGCGCACCACCTCGGCGGCAAAAGCCTCAAGCTGGGCGGTGTCGCCGATCGGGATCAACGCCAGAAAGCCCTCCAGATTTACAATCTGCAGACCTGCCATTTGCACCGGCTTCAGCGTCACAGCCAGACGCGCAACCGCCGCTGCCAGATCTTGGGGCGTGACCCCGACAGCCAGACGAAATGGCGGCTTGATCGTGCCATGAAACCCGTATTTGCGCGGCTCGGCGGTGATGTCGGCCAAGGGCAGGGGCAAGGCGATCTGGGGCTGCGGCACGGCTTGACCCAACTGCACGTCCCAACCCAGCCAAGCCGCCGCGGCATCGGCAAACCCGCCAGACTGCGGCGCATAATAGATGGCAAAGCGTTTCAAGTCTTCCATAAGAGCTGCGTCTATCCCTAGATTATTGCATTGTTGTGACACGGTTCCGCCACGTCCAGCGCGGCCAAACAAAGCGGCCAGACAAAGCGGTGGATGCGCCTTTGATCAAGCAGATCGCACCTGCCTTGTTTGCTTCCGCGACAGCCCGGCGCAGAGCTACAATTCGGCGTCTGCTTGGATTGGCTCCCACCATTTGCCACCTTGCTGCACACGCGTCCAAGCCTGGGCTGCGGTGACGCGCCGCGCTTCAAAATGGCCGTCGTCCGCTGCGGCAAGGCCATGTTCAGCGGCGATGACACGGTCGTTCAGCAAACCAAGATCCTCTTGCAACAATCGCATATCGTGCAGAAAGGCATTCAGCGGCGCATCCGGCCAGAGCACGGCAAAAAATTCACTGAGATAGCGCAGGGTTTTCAGGTCTTTGCGCAGTTCATGCTGGGCGCGTTCCGACATCGCGGTCAGGTTCGTGCCGTTGGACAAACAGTCTGCCCAGGCGCGGTTCAATGCGCCATGCGCCAAGGTTTGGGCTTTCATGGCGGCCAAGGCTTTGGCCTTTTTGCCGGGCTTGCGCCACGATTTGCCAGCCATGCGTTTTTGCACAAGCCGCGCAAAACCTGCAGCCTTCTTCTTGGTCAACATCTTGCGTGTTTTTTCGCGAAGCGACTGTGCTTTTGACCGCAATTCGGCAGATCGCTCTGCCATCACATCCAGATCACGCACCCGCCCCAGCATGCGAAAAAAATCACGCGCGCGGTCATCCAGATCATCGGCCAGATCAGGGTGCAAGATAGGGTCAAACCCGTATATCGCCACCCGAAACCGTCGCAACGCAACGCGCGCCTTGTGGATTGCGGCTGGCTCGTCTTCCCACATCAGTGTGGCAAGCCAATGATCAAAGTTCTGTGCCAGTTGCGTCAACACCATGACGGCGGCGTCGGCGCTGCACAGATCGGGTGGCACGGGGGCAATGTCTGAATTGTCTTGCACGGCCTTACCCCTTTCGCAGCCAAACATGCAGGGCAGTTCCGTGAAAGTCCAGCAGCGACGGTCGGTTCAGGCGGCAGTTTGCCCCGCCACATGGCGCGATGCGGCCAGTGACGCAGCGGTGCAGGCCGCGCGCAGGTCAAGTCTTTGCACCAACCCTGCCGCAAGCGCACCGATGAACGCATCCCCCGCACCATGAGAGCTGATGGCTTTGACTTTGACGGCGGGCAGTTGGAAGGCTTCGAACGCCGCACCCCAAGCCGCCAGACCCTGCGCGCCTGCGGTGACAATGACCGTATCAAACTGCACGGCCAGTGTGCGGGCGGCATCATTGGCACTTTGCAAGCAACAGACCGGATCGGTGCCCATCATCTCGGCTTCAACCGCGTTGACCACCAGAATATCAACCAAGGCTTTGAACGCGGGCGACACCGCGCGCGCCGGGGCGGCGTTCAGCAGAACGGGAATCCCACGGGCGCGCGCCTCGGTGGCAGCCCTTTGGTTGACCGCTTCGGGAATTTCGTTTTGCAAGATCAGAAGGGCCACATCAGTCCAGACCGCTGCGCCGCGCAGGGCATCTGCGTTGATCATCAGGTTCGCGCCTGAAACGATGGTCGCCATATAGTCGCCCGCCTTATCCATGATCGCCACGCTCATTCCCGAAGGGGCGTCGCAGTCGACGACAAAGCGGTGATCAACGCCCGCCGCTGCCAAACCTTCGCGCAGGAAGGGGGCAAAGTCGTCCCGCCCGACAGCCCCCATCATCCGCGCGGCTGCCCCATGCCGCGCACAAGCCACCGCCTGATTGCCGCCCTTGCCGCCGAATTTTGGATACCAGCGCGTGCCCACGGCGGTTTCGTCCTTGCGGGGCAGGTGGTTGGCCTCGACCATTATGTCATAATGCAGGCTGCCAACAATCAGGACGATGGGATCAGGCACGGGTCAACTCCAGAAATTGCGTTGCAATGGCACCACACGCAGAGTGCGATTTCGGTTCGGATCAGCGGCGGCGCAGGGCGATGGCCACAAACAGCACGTCCGGCCGCTTTGGTTGGGCAAGGCGCCGCAGTTCGGAAAGGGCGCGTCGCCTTCACAATCCACAACGGCACAATGGCGATGATACGGATGGCAATCAACTGGCGAAGACCCGGTCGCAGAGAAGAATGCGACTTCTGCACGGGGCGGCCCGATCTCTTTGACGTGGGTGCGGTTCGATCCGGTCCGGCTTGGTCTTGGCGCGTCGATCAAAGGCGGTGCGTCGGCTGTGTTCAAAGTGACGGCTCTGCGTGGCCGGATCATCCATGGCAATTCCAGCGGGGGTCATGTTTGCCCTGCCAATCCACCGACCGCAGGTCAGCACGCCCAACTGATCTTAGCCCTGAAGGGGCTCTAACGCCTTGCAAAAACCGCCCTCCTGCCCGGCAATCGCGGAAGTTTTGGGCCAGGTGGCAGCCAAGTCCTGTCTGGACGCTAGGGCGCTTTCAGACTATCAGGTTCATTGGGTTTAACCCTATTTCAGGTCTGTCCGGGTGTTGTGGGCGGCGCCGTTTGATCCGTCAGCAGGCCAATCTCCTGCGGCGCTAACAGGGAAGTCTTTGCCGTGTCATCCTTCTTTCGGTTTCATCGGGTTGCGGCCCTGCTTGTCCTGACCGCTGCCGCCGCGTGGATTGCGACCGGCGAATTTGCCGCCGTTGGCAGCCATGAAGCGCATGCTGAAACCGCGGGCAAGCCCGCCCCAGACGTCCCGGCCGTGACCCCGGCCGAAGTCCCGGCTGCGCCCGTCTTGCGCACCGTGTCTGGCCTTGTGCCAACCTTTGCCGACCATTCGCGGACCATCAATCTGTCGGGGGCGACACAGCCAGACAAGCGCGCCGTTCTGGCTGCGCGGGCCGAAGGTGTGGTCAACAGTCTTGCCTTGACCAAAGGCGCGACGATTGCCGCCGATGCGGTGGCGATGACGTTGGAAGGGCCGGAAACGCTGGCCCGCGCCAAGATTTCGCAGATCAATCTGGAACAGCGTGAACGTGAGTTGAAGGTCGCCGAAGACCTGTTCGCGCGTGGCAACAAGCCCGAGATTCAGGTGATCAGCGCCCGGTCAGACCGCGATGCCGCCGAAGCCGAACTGACCCTTGCCCGCGCCGCCGTGGATCGGCTGGAGCTGAAAGCCCCGTTTGCGGGCTTGGTCGATACGGTCGAGGTTGAAATGGGCGAATGGGTGCAATCGGGCGCGCCGGTGGCCACCATCTTGTCACTGGACCCGATCATCGTGCGCGCCGAGGTCAGCGAACTGGACATTGGCCATGTGCAGCCGGGGTCCAAGGCCAGCGTCAGCCTCGTCAACGGCACCAAACTGACCGGCGAAGTGCGCTTTGTGGCGCGCGAGGCGTCTGCGGAAACCCGCACTTTTCCAGTGGAAATCGCCTTCCCGAACCCCAATGCCGCGATTCCGGCGGGCATGACGGCAGAGGTTGAACTTTACGCAGCGGCCGTGTCCACAGTGACGGTGCCGCGGTCGGTGATCACCCTGAACGACGCGGGTCAGTTGGGCCTGCGCGTGGTCGGGGCCGACAATCTGGCGCAGTTCATTGCGGTGCAGATTGTCGATGACACCGAGGCCGGGCTGATCGTGGCAGGGGTGCCTGCGGATGTGCGCATCATCGTCGCTGGGCAGGATCTGGTCCGCGATGGCGAACAGGTGATCGTGTCTGACGCCGCCGTGGTGCAAGAATGAAGATCGTCGAAACCGCGATTGACAACGCCCGCCTGACCCTGTCGGTGCTGGTGTTCCTGATGCTGGCCGGAGCGATGGCCTATCTGAACATTCCCAAAGAAGCGGAACCGGATGTTCAGATTCCCATTATCTATGTCAGCATGGGCTTTTCCGGCATTTCCCCCGAGGACAGCGAGCGCCTGCTTCTGCGCCCGATGGAAACCGCGCTGAAATCCATCACCGGCATCAAGAAAATGTCATCCACCGCCTTTCAGGGCGGCGGCAATGTGCTGCTTGAATTTCAGGCCGGGGCCGATCTGGATAAGGCGCTGGACGATGTGCGCAACAAGGTCAGCCAAGCGCGGCGCGATCTGCCGCAGGGTGTCGATGAACCCTCGGTGAACGAGGTCAATATCTCGGAATTCCCGGTGCTGGTGATCACGCTGTCGGGCGATGTGCCCGAACGGGTGCTGGCTGCGGCGGGGCGTGAATTGCGCGACCGGATCGAAGAGTTGCCCCCGGTTCTGGACGCCGCCTTGCAAGGCGTGCGCGATGATCTGGTCGAGGTGATCATTGATCCGGCGAAACTGGCCTCTTACGGCCTGCGCCCCGATATGATGATCGCGGGCTTCAACGCCAACAACCAACTGGTCGCCGCTGGCGCGCTGGAGGGGGCCGAGGGCCGCTATGCCATCAAAGTGCCGTCGTTGATCGAAACTCCCGAGGATGTGGCGAACCTGCCGATCATCTCGAACGGGGCGGCTGTGGTGCGGGCGTCTGATCTGGCCGAAGTGCGCGCGACCTACAAAGATCCTGAAACCATCACCCGGCTTGACGGCGTGCCCGCCGTGGCGATTGAGGTGTCCAAGCGCACCGGGGCCAACCTGATCGAAACCGTCGACAGCGTGAAGGCGATCACCGAAGCGTTCAAGGCGCTGCTGCCTGCGGGCACCGAAGTGACTTTCAGTCAGGATAAATCCAAGGATATCCGGCAGTTGCTGGCCGATCTGCAAAATTCGGTGCTGACGGCGGTTATTTTGGTGTTCATCGTGATCCTTTATGCCCTGTCGGGTCGTGCGTCGATCCTGATCGGTATGGCGATCCCGGCGTCGTTCCTGATGGGGATGCTGGCGCTGTCGCTGTTCGGCTTTACCGTCAATATTGTGGTGCTGTTTTCACTGATCCTTGCGGTGGGCATGCTGGTGGACGATGCCATCATCGTTACCGAATTCGCCGAACGGAGGATGAGCGAAGGCATGCCGAAACGTGAGGCCTTCGCCATGGCCTCGCACCGCATGGCCGGCCCGGTGATCTCTGCCACCCTGACCCGCATCGCCGCGTTTTCGCCCCTGCTGTTCTGGCCGGGCATCGTGGGCGAGTTCATGAAATACATGCCGATCACCCTGATCGTCACCCTGTCGGCGTCGCTGATCTACGCACTGATCTTTGTGCCCACCTTGGGCGCGCTGATCGCCAAGCCGTTCAAAGAGCCGCCGCAAACCAAGGATGGCGCCTATATGCGGCTGGTGGGCCGTGCGGTGCGGCATCCGTTCATCGTGCTGTTTCTCGCCATCGGCCTCTTGGTCGCGGTGCCCGTGGGCTACGGCAAATACGGCAGCGGCGTCGAGTTTTTCCCCAATGTCGAACCCGAATTCGGCCTGCTCTATGTGAAGGCGCGCGGCAACCTGTCGATTGACGAGAAAGACGCGCTGGTCAAACTGGCCGAGGATCGGATTCTGGGCTGGCCCGGCATCGCCACGGTTTACACCCGGTCTGGCAAGGCGGGCGGGGCGGGAAATGACGTGGCCGCCGATGTGATCGGCGTCATACAGTATGAATTTGTCGATTGGCGCGAACGCAAGAACGCCAATGCCATTCTGGCCGACCTGCGCACCGCAATGGTCGGCATTCCCGGTGTGGACATCGAGGTTTCGGTGCCGCAAGCCGGTCCGCCGACGGGCAAGGCCGTGCAGATCGAACTGTCAGCGGCCAACCCGGCTGGCTTGAACGATGTGGCGCGGACAGTGGCCGACAAACTGTCGGCGGTGCCCGATGTGATCGACGTGGACAGTGGTCTGCCGCCCCCCGGCGTGGACTGGGAACTGCGCGTCGACCGCGCCGCCGCCGCCCGCTATGGCATCGCCCCCGGCACGGTCGGCACGATGGTGCAACTGGTGACGGGCGGGTTGAAGCTGTCGGATTTTCGCCCTGCCGGATCGGATGACGCGGTCGACATCGTGCTGCGCCTGCCCGAAGACCAACGCACCATCATGGCGCTGGACCAGTTGCGCATCCAGACCGCAGGCGGTTCGGTGCCGATTTCCAACTTTGTCACCCGCGTGGCGGCCCCTACCACGGGCACGCTGACCCGGTTGGACAGCCAACGAACGGTGACGGTGCAGGCGGGCATCCGCGAGGGTGTGCAGGCCGATGCCGTTCGTAGCCTGATCACCGCCGAACTGGAAAAGGCGGGTCTGGACAAACTGGGCATCCGCTGGAAACTGGCAGGCGAAGACGCTGAACAGGCCGAGGCCGGGGCTTTCCTTGGCAAAGCCTTTGGTGCCGCAATGTTCCTGATCTTCGTGGTGTTGTTGGCGCAGTTCAACAAGTTCATCTCGGTCTGGCTGGTGTTGTCAGCGGTGATCATGTCCACCATTGGCGTGCTGTTGGGATTGATCATCATGGGCCAACCCTTTGGCGTGGTGATGACCGGCATCGG
>CAMAQR010000040.1 GCA_945860375.1 Pseudorhodobacter antarcticus | reverse complement strand
TTGGTATAACAATCGTCGCCTGCTCGGCCCTATCGGATACATCACCCCCGCAGAAGCAGAGGAGGCGTTCTATGCAAACCTGAACACAATCGATATGGTCGCCTAGTCGTTGAACAAATCACCCTCCGATAAACCCGGGGCGGTTCAGTCGGATCGAACAGGTGGGCACGGCGGAAGATCTTTATGAACGCCCGCTACCAAAGGCTTCTTGGTGACCAGCAGCGGAGCCGCCACGATGGTGTCGGGGTCGGCACTTGCCGATACGCTCGCAGGTGGAACGGGCGCCGACACCCTCATCGGTGGAGTTGGGAATGATAGACCCGCGCGCCGTCGCCTTCTTTCGCCGAGGTCACGATCAATCCAGCTTCTTGCTCAAAGCCTCCGACATTGCGCCTCGCAAGGTGTGTGCCTTGTGCCGACATCGGCATAAGGCAGGTGCCTGATCCTGTCGATACAGAGTACCCCCCCGCGGATTACACATGCGAGGTTGCGGGCCGGTGTGCAGAGCACTTCGATGTTGGCCAATGGGTTGCCATTCAGCACGATAAGGTCGGCGAGCATCCCCTCAACGATTTTGCCAACTTTGTCGGCTATCCCCATAATTGTGGCATTGCCAAGTGTTGCGGCCCGGATGATCTCAAGATTGTTCATTACTGGGCGGCGGAGCAAAAGCTCTTCGGGCTGGCGATGCTGCGCAGTGTGATGCAGGTCAGTCCCATGGCCGGTTAGAACTCCAGCTGAGCGCGCAATGTCGATGCTTTCGAGCCCCGACTGGAGAAGGCGTGACATTCGCGCCCGGGTCACTTGATCTTCTGCACTGTCGCGAAGCACCGCGAAGACTGTTAACGTTGGAACGATGCCTGCGCCCGCAGCGGCAATGCGTTTCGCCGTATCTGGAGATAGGAGCGTGGCATGCTCAATTGACCGCACGCCTGCAGCGATGCAATTATCGATGGCGAGGCTTTCGTAGGCATGCGCCATAACGTATGTCCCGGCTGCTTTTGCTTCAGTAACCGCGGCTGCGATCTCGGTCCGGGTGAAGTGGGGCTCTTCCATTGGTATGCCTGAAAGGATCCCGCCCGATGCCATGAGCTTGATCTGCGCAGCCCCGTTGTCCAGCTCTTCACGCACAGCTGCCCGCAGTTCGACCTCCCCTTTGACCACGCGCGTGATCGTTCGGCGTCCATGGCAGACAGGGCAACCCGGATGGGCGGTTGACCCGCGCCCAAAATCCCCCTGGCCATGTCGCTGAGCAAGAGCGAGCCCCGATGGAAAGAGCCGCGGGCCGTAGACCGGCCCTTCTTGAACGGCCGCTGCCAGACCGGCATCTGCTCCGCCGGCATCGCGCACTGTGGTGTAGCCGCGCGACAGCATATCCGATAGGACACGCAACGCCCGCGCACCGACGAGGTATGGCGAGAGGTCAGCAATCGCTGGGAAGCTATCTGCAACTGCAATTGCGTGGACATGCGCATCTATCAGTCCAGGCATCACCGTTCGGCCCGCAACGTCAATATGTGTTGCACCACGTGCTTGAATTTCACCCTCAACGATGCGGGTGATACGCGTGCCCTCGATCAATATCGACATACCTGGAGCGGTTTCACCAGTGACCACGTCAAGAAGTCGCGCGCCTGTCAGAAGCAATGCCGCCATGCTGTTACCCTGTCCGTCCCATTCCGCCACCTTCGATCGATTCAGTCAGGTAATGGAACAAGAAACACGTCTTGCGGCTGGAAGCCGAGTAGCACATCCTGGCCCAAGTTGGCGGGCGGTGCGCCGAGGTTGGGCGCGCGCAGCGTAAGGTCAGAGCCCTGCGCAGACAGTTCAACTTTATAGTCTGGGCCAGTAAAGGAAACATCAAGCACCCGAGCAGGAAAGGTAATCCAACCTGCAGTATAGCCTTCAAGTATGCGCAATCGTTCGGGCCTGATACCGGCAAGCATTGGGCCTGTCGCTGCCGGTGCGCCATCGCTATTTCGAATGATTGCACCATCCGCGACCCTAAGACGAAAGCCGTCCGCCGATGGGTCAACCGTTATCGGCAACAGTGTGCATTCACCGAGAAATCGTGCTACGAAAGCGTTGGCAGGACTGTTATACAAGGTAGCAGGGGAACCGGACTGCTCGACCCGGCCCTGATTCATGACGACCACCCGGTCGGACATGTTCATCGCCTCTTCCTGATCATGCGTCACATACACGATCGTCACACCGATGCGGCGGTGCAGTGCGCGAATTTCGCTTTGCATGGCTGTTCGGAGATTCTTGTCAAGCGCACCAAGTGGTTCGTCCATCAGCAAAATGTCTGGGTCGAATACCAAGGCCCGCGCCACAGCAACACGCTGCTGTTGGCCGCCCGAGAGTTGACGCGGCAGTCGCCCGGCAAGTCCTCGCAGGCCGATCAAGTCGATCACAGTCTCCACTTTGCGACTTCGATCAGCGGGAGCGATCCCGCGCATCTCTAATGGGAAAGAGATATTCTCGGCCACCGTCATGTGTGGGAAAAGAGCGTAGTTCTGGAATACCATGCCAATATTGCGTCGCGCCACCGGGATGTCCGCGACTTCCCGCCCGCCGATCCGGATCGTACCTGATGTTGCTTCATCATAGCCGGCGATGATCCTGAGCAACGTCGTCTTGCCCGACCCCGAAGGCCCAAGAAGGGTACAGAACTCACCCGCCTCAATGGCGATGTCGACACTTTCGACGGCGGTGACCCCGCTGTAACGCTTGGTAAGGGCAGCAAGCTCAACTGTCTTGCCGACGTGAGTGGTATTCTGTTTCATGGGCGCTTCCGAATAAACAGGCTTGTCAAAAGTGCTGCGATTGCGAACAGGATAAGGATGACCGCGACGGCGATGATCGCTGGATCGATATCGTCAAGCGCACCTTCGTAGATCACACGCGGCAACGTGCGAGACTTTGCCGTCGTAAGGAACAGGGCAAGAACGACATCGTCGAACGAAGTTATGAATGCAAAGACTGCCCCCGCCGCGATGCCGGGCAGAAGAGAGGGCAACATCACGCGGCGGAACATGACCAGCCAAGATGCCCCAAGACCTGTTGCAGCGAGTTCGAAGTTGGGTTCAAAACTGCGGAGTGTCGCGCGCACGGTGATATAGACAAAAGGAAGGGCAAGCAATGCATGCCCAAAGGCGAGCAACTCATGCGACCCCATGAACGGTCCGCGTGCGTGAAAGTAGTAAAGGGAAATCGCCACAATGATCGGCGGCACAACAAGTGGGGCGACGAGCATGACTTCGAGCAGACGCGCAAATGGCCCGCTCAGCCGCGAAACAACGATCGCCGCCAGCGTTCCAAATACAACTGCCGCAACCACGGCAATTCCAGCGACGCGAAGACTTGAGAGCAATGCCGCCAGCCATTTTGGATCTGCCGCCAGTTTGCTATACCATAGTGTGGTCCATTCTGCGGGTGGGAACTGAATGAAAGGTGAACTTGCAAAGCTTAACGGAAAGACAACAAGGATTGGAGCGAGCAGGAAAAAGGCCACAACGAGCCCCAAGACAAGTGCAACGCGCCACGCAACGCCGCCGCCTTTGCGCGCCACCCTCGGGTCGATTGCGGTGCCCGTCTCGGATGCGAAGAGCCTATCAAAGCCATAGGAACGCTGGAACACGAAAAAAACGATAAGCGTCGAACCCAGCAGGACAAGGCTAAGCGCAGAGGCCATCGCCCAATCAAGCTGCTCTTGCATGTGATAGCTGATCATCTGCGACAGCATCATCTGCCTCGGCCCACCCATTAAAGCAGGCGTGATGTAGTATCCAATCGCGCTCATGAACACGATGAGGGCGCCTGCCGCAGCACCCGGCGCGGTCAGCGGCAGGATGATGCGCCGCACGAGCGTTCCTGCCCCTGCGCCGAGCCCCTCTGCGGCTTGAAGGAGCTGCCCATCAAGTGCGCGGAACGCTGCGTAGAGCGGCAGGACCATGAAGGGCAGCAGAACGTGGACCATGCCAATAATCACGGCAGGAAGGTTGTAAAGGAACGCCACCGGCTCATCGACAATACCGATACTGGTCAATGCGCTGTTTATCGCCCCGTTGCGCTGAAGAAGCACCATCCAAGCTGCTGTTCTTACAAGTGCGCTGGTCCAGAACGGCAGGAGCACGATGAAAGTCAGGACCCGCGCGGTGCCCGGCGGCACGCTCGCCATCAGATAGGCAAGAGGATAAGCCGCAACCATCGTAATCACAGTAACAAGGCCGGCGATGACGAAGGTATTTGTAAAGGCGCGCTGATAGCTTGGCGAAGTGGTCAACTTGGCGTAGGCATCAAGGTTGCCACCATCTGCGAAGCTGGCCATCATCAGTGTCGCAATGGGCCAGACGAAAGCCGCGAAAATGACGATCAACAGCGCTAGACCCAGAAGCTTGGGTACCGAGGGGATCATACGTTCAAGCCTTTCAGCGACCTCACTGCCATTCAATTTGTGTATCGCCTTCACGCAACACCTATTCCACCAATAAGAAGCGCGCGAGGATAGTTGGTCAGCCGCTCAACCCCAGTTTCAGTGACCATGATCGTTTCGGAAATTCCGAAGCCTTTGACGAGCAGATAGGTGTGAAACGTCATGCCCGGTTCAAAGCACCAATGGGCTTCTGGTGTTGCCTCAAGAGGCTCTGCGTCAGTCGGTGGCATAAGCAACCCAACGGAATAGAACGTTTTATTGGCATAAGCCGTTACAAGGCCGGTTCCGACTATGCCCTCGCGGTAAATGCGGTCGGGAATAGACGCAGGCACGCCGGGTGCGACGGCAGCAATCGCTTGGTCCTGAACCGCAATTAAGTCGGCAGCCATCGAACGTTCGGTTTTGCTTGCCGCACCTATCTTTATCGTCCGCATGAAGCGCGCGTTGTAGTGGCGGGTGTGGGGTGTGGGTTCGTATTGGAGCGTGTCGCCATGTTCTAACTGGCGGTGCATGTAGCCCCCATGCAAGTGGTGCGCGCGTTCGCCCGAAGATAAAACACCTGGGCCGGGCGTGTCACTACCCGCCCTAATCAGCGCCGCTGCGGCTGCTGCAGCGACATCGATCTCGCTGGCGCCGGGGATGGCGGCAATGACGGCGGCCTGCATCGCAACCTCGGCAGCCTTTGCGGCGGTCCGCTGGTAGGCGATTTCGGCAGCTGATTTCACTAAGCGAAGCCGAGCGGGCATGGTGCTGACATCGACGATCTGTGCGGGAGCCAGCCCCTCGCGAAGTGCCGTCAAGAGTCTCGGGTTCAACACCCAGCTGTCCATTTCGACGCCAAACTTCTGTGCCCTAGGCAGACGGGCTCGAAGTGTCTGCAGGGTGAGTGCCAAGCGATCCTCGCCGTCGCGCCAGAAGACGATATCGCCAAAAGCGCAAGTTTTTTCAGCGTAGAACTGTGAAACATTCCGGCATATCAGTGTCGGCTCACCTGAACGAGGGATGATCGCTACCTGATAGCCGCTGTAAGCGCGTGTGTAATGCCCCGTCGTCCATGTGATGGTCTCTGGTTGAAAGGCGATCAGTGCGTCGAGATTTCGCGCTTCAAGTGCACTTTGGACACGAGAGAGGCGGGAGAGAAATTCGGACTTTTTAAACCACATGAGATCAGCCATCGTTTCGTCCCCCCGCCTCGTTTGTTCAGGTCACTGCTGCATGAGCGTATTGTAACGCTCTATCATTGCCGGCTCATTGGCGAGCCACCAGTCGACGTTGAGGAAGAGCGATTGCGCAAGGTTGTCGGGCGATGAGGGCAGGCGCGACCAATCCTCTTTCGGAATGAAATCCCACGCCCCAGGCGTCACCGGGCCGTAGGCAACATACTTATGGAATTCGGCCTGAGCCTTTGGAGAAACTGCATAATTCAGGAATTTGACCGCCGTTTCACGGTTCTTGGCACCCTTGACCAGCATGAAATAGCCGACCTCTGCCACTGCTCCGTTCCAGACGGCCTTGATAGGAAGCCCTTCCTTAATGCCAGCTTCGATCCGGCCGTTCCAACCGTTCGACATGACGACCTCGCCGCTTCCGAGCAGTTGGGCCGGCTGCGCACCCTTCGTCCACCAGACCGCGATATGCGGCTTGAGCGCCTCGATTTTCGCAAAGGCTCGGTCTTGACCTTCCGGAGTTGCCAGGACGCCATAGACGTCGGCCGCAGCCACACCATCGGCCATCAGGGCCGATTCGAGGACCGTATTCGGCGAGCCAAACATTGCACGCTTACCTGGAAACTTTTCTATATCCCAGAAATCGGTCCATGAGGCAGGTTGCGGTCCGCCATCAGGGAAAGCCGTTGTCGAAAATGCAAAGTTCGTAGAGAAGATCTCGGACGGCACGCCATACTTGTTAACAATTTCAGGATAGACATGGCTCTGATCAACCATATCGGCCGTGATCTCTTCAAATAGGCCTTCCCCAGCACCACGCGCCACGCCAAGACCGCCATCCGTAACGATATCCCATGTGACCGTGCCAGTTTCGACCATTGCTTTGATCTTCGCCGTCTCCGGGCCGGTCTCTTCAAGGACGCTTACGCCAGTTTCTGCCTTAAATGGATCCAGCCATGCGGCACGAATCGCATCCTGGTAAGCGCCACCCCAACTAACAAACACCATTTCCTCAGCAAATGCCGGAGGTGCCGCAAAACCGAGTGCTGCGAAACCTGCGAAAAATCCAGCCTTCAGTGTCTTGTTCATTTTTCTCTCCTTGTTGTTGATATCCAGTTTCTAGATTGGCTGGCAGCGGTGCACGAAAGCCGACAGCATTTGGAGTCCGCCTGCGCTGTCGCGGGCATCGGCAATCAGGGCATCCACATCCGCGCCATCATTTTCGAGAGCGACACGGCATTTGCCGAACCAACGGGCACCATTTTTGGCAGTGACTTCGGGGTGGCCCTGAATGCCCCAGACAGGCAGGTCACGAAACCGCCAGATATGGTTCGGGCAATCGTCGCTACTGGCAAGGACCACCATATCGGGATGATTATCGCGCACCTCGTCGTTGTGCCAGACGAACATCTCGACCATTGGCGCACAGAGCTTGGTCATCGAATCTGAACTAGCGGCGTCGGACAACGTCAATGGTGCGTAGCCAACCTCGCATCTGTTGCGTCGGAACACTTGATCGCGCCCGCATAGCGCTGAAGCGAGGATCTGGCTGCCGAAGCACAGACCGAGCATTGGCTTGCCGGCATCAGCTACGGCGCGGATGAATGAGTGTTCTTTGGTGATGAATTCGTGCCGATCATAGGAACTGAGAGGGCTCCCTGACAGGATAAAGCCATCGAATTCGCTTGGGTCATCCGGGAAACGATCGCCAAAGGCCCAGAAGCAGTCTAACTGTGCACCCAGTGATGCCATATGCTCAGAAAGGCCGCTCGTTTCGTCACGCGAAGGGCCGTTCTCGAGATAAGCAATGCTAATCATAAGCGTACCTCGCTGCGATCCGCTAGAGGCTCTGGTGCCACCGACAGACGCCGAAGAATGCTTTGACGGACATTGCCGATGTGACGCGCTATTTCCGTCTGTGCTGCTGCGCTATCGCCGATACGAATAGCGCGCAGGATTGCAAGATGCTCTTCACACGACGGCCGGAAGCGTTCGGGAACGCGTCGCAGGTCAAACATCGCGGTTTTGCGCCGAAGATCGACCACTATGGCACGCAGCGTTTGGTTACCGCTCGACCGGGCAATCCCCTCATGTATGTCGTCGTCGAGCAGGTGGTACGCTTCAGCCGTCACGGTTTGCGCGGCAAGGAGGGCTTCGACCCTTCCAATCAGGCCGGCGGTTTCTTCCTCGGTCATATGACCCGTGGCAAGCCCTACCGCCTCGACCTCGAGTAACCTGCGCACCGCCAGAATTTCCAGGACCTCGGAAACAGTCACTCGGTTAACTATCATCACCCGCGGAGAGATGCGCTGAAGCAACCCTTCACCCTCAAGCCGACTGATAGCCTCTCGGACCGGTGTACGTGAAAGGTTCAGAAGCCGCGCGAGAAGTCTTTCTTGGATGATCGAACCGCCGGGCAGCTTGCCCGCCACGAGCGCGTCCAGGATTTGCTCATAGGCAACCGACGAAAGGCTAGGAGCAGAGCCTGCGCTTTCCAGCGACTCTAGCGTTTCACCCAAAGTTGGCACTTGCATTGTTCTTGCCTACCGATAACATACCGTTGATGTGCTTTTGGTATACCAATGATATGCTACATGCAACAATATTAGAATGGAGAGTGGGAAAGTGCCAAGCGCAGCGATCCATGAAGCTTCCGCCGGACTTTGCGTTATCGCGCCGACTCCCTTTTCTGATGATGGCACCATCGACCCGGCAAGCACCGATTCCATGGTCGATTTCTTTGTTGCGAGCGGGGCGACGGGTTTGACAATCCTCGGCGTGATGGGCGAAGCGCCCAAGCTCGCAAAAGAGGAAGCGCACGATTTCATCCGGCAGGTGCTCTGCAGAACCGGCGGAAGTATTCCAGTCGTCGTCGGCGTGAGTGCGCCCGGCTTTGCCATCATGCGTGACCTCGCCAGAGTGGCCATGGATGCCGGGGCTGGCGGCGTCATGATCGCCCCGCAGTCCGGATTGCAAGGCGACGATGCCGTCGAACGCTATCTTGCGGCTGCCTTCAGCGCGGTCGGCGCAGAGACACCCGTTTGTCTGCAGGATTTTCCTCCGATCAACGGCGTACACATTTCAGTGCGGACAATACTGAAATTGACAGCGGAGCATCCAAACCTTGTGATGTTCAAACACGAAGACTTCCCTGGACTCAATAAGCTCACACGTCTTCGTGCAGAAGCTTCAGCTTCAGGTGGGCGGAGGCTAAGTGTGTTGGTAGGCAACAGTGGGATCTTCCTGCCACACGAACTCGATCGGGGGGCGGACGGAGCCATGACTGGTTTCGCATTTCCTGAAATGCTTGCCGAGGTCTGTCGACGACATTCCGCGGGCGACAGGACAGGTGCTTTTGACCTGTTCGACGCCTACCTCCCCTTAGTCCGTTACGAACAGCAGCCGGGAATAAGTCTAGCTCTGCGTAAGGAAATGCTTCGCCGTAGGGGGATCATCCGCAGCGCAGCAGTCCGGACACCCGGGCCGATACTGAACGAGACTGACCACGTCGAACTCCGATACTTGATCAGTCGGCTAGGCCCAGAAGCGCGCTCGGTCCTGATATCCACCGAGGGGCTTAGCTAAGCGTGCACCGTGGGACACCGCGGGTAGACCCGTGCGACAAAAACAGGAAAAGGAGACGCACCACATGGCAGCTCGGAGGATACTCCTTACCGGCATCGGCGGAAGCATTGGAACTGGTGCTCTTCACGCTCTGCGTGCCTCAGGCGACGAAGTTATCGGCCTCGCGCATTTGCCTGGGGAGGATGCAAGTATTGTCGCCGATTTCACCGACTTTGATGCGCTCGCCAAAGCGGTAAAGTCGGTCGCTGCACCACTTGACGGGGTCGTGCTGGCGCACGGCATCCTTGAGCCGGGGCCGATCGAGAATGTTCCGCCTGATCGCTGGTGCCGAATGATGGATGTGAACATCAACAGCCTTTATGCGATCATCCACACTGCGCTGCCGAGCTTGCGCGATGGCGCATCGATTGTTGTCGTTTCATCGACGGCTGCATTCGACCACAGCCCCGTAGGCGGTCCACATTATACCGCGAGTAAATGGGCCGTGAACGGAATGGTACGCCACCTTGCATTCGATTTTGGAGCACGTCGCATCCGGATAAACGCGATCTGTCCGGGACTTGTCGAAGGCCCAATGGGACACGCCTTGCTCACGCCCGAGCAATATGCCGGCGCACTGCCTGAAATCCCACTCGGGAGAGCAGCTGCACCATCCGAAATTGCAGACCTTGTAATGTTCCTACTCGGGCCAGCGTCGAGTTACATGACCGGAGCACTTATTCCAATTTCTGGCGGATACCGTTAAAAGCGGCCCCCCCGTTGCTGCGGTTTGACGGACCACAACTGGAGGCATGCAGAAAACGTTTGTTGGGCATCGGCGGCACTGTCTGTCGTGACGATAACGCAAGAAGCCGCACTTGCGGCGCTGTTCCAGCGGCTTTTCGCTTTGTCCTCCATCATCTTTGGGAGCAGTGCTTCGCGCTCTGAGATGCCTACGGACAGACAAGCGACAGCGCGCGGGTTGCCCGCGAACTGACGAAGCTGGGAGCGAACTTTGCAAGCAAACTATTGGCTCACTATTTTCGACCTAACAGTCTCAGATGAAGCTGCATTTTGCGATGGCGGCTTCGAAGTAGTGAAGCCGAGGCGTGCCTGAAAAATTGACTCTGCCCGCTGCAAGACTATCCCGCCACTTCCGTGGCAAACCTTTGCAATGCCGTTATCACTTTGGCCTCTTGTTCCAGGACCGGGGTGACACAGGTGACGGCCAAAGCAAAACTCAGTAAGGTTGATCGCATGGCTTTTCCTTTAGGATCAATTTTTTGCGGGGGACATGGTCTTATAGGCCCGGTAGCGCGGGCCACCGGTCTGGGCAAAGGGAAACTCTGATCTGACAGCAGGCTATAGTGGGTGTCAGGTGGCGCACATGCCGCAACCTGACACTTGCTATGCGCGATGCGTCATACGCTGGCGATCAACCCACCGTCGACCCGGATCACCGATCCAGTCAGGTAAGAAGCGCGCGCGCTGGCCAGAAAGGCCACAACATCCGCATATTCCTGCGGATCGCCGTAGCGCCCCACCGGGATAGAGGCCGTGCTGGCGGCAGAGATATCGACCACCGCCTTACCCTCACGCTTGGCCTTCTGTTCGTCCAGAAAGGCGATGCGCTGGGTGGCCACGCGACCCGGTAGCACGATGTTTGCGGTGATCCCATCGCGTCCCACCTCGCCCGCAAGGGTCTTGGACCAACCCAGAAGCGACATCCGCAGCGCGTTCGACAGGCCCAAATTGGCGATGGGCGCGACAACCCCCGAGGAGGTGGAGGTGATGATGCGCCCCCAGCCCTTGGCCTTCATCCCCGGCAAGGCAGCGTCGCTGATGGCGATGACGGACAGAACCATAGCGTCAAAGTACTTGCGCCAAGAGTCCGCCGACTGGCCCGACACCAGCGTCGGCGGCGGGCCACCCGTGATGTTGACCAAAATATCGACTGTGCCAAAGGCGGCCTCAACCGCAGCGAGGTTGGGGCCGATCACCGACAGATCGCCCAGATCCCATACGAGCGCCACAGCCCGGCCTCCGCTAGAGGTGATATCGGCCACGGTCTTGTCTGCGGCTTCCTTGTTTATGTCGGCCACGGCCACCTGAGCGCCTTCGGCTGCGAGCGTGCGGGCGATGGCCCCGCCCAGCCCGCCGCCTGCGCCCAAAACCAGCGCGGTTTTACCCTTGATCCCAAGATCCATAATGTATCCTTTCCTCCGGCCTATCCGGTTTATTGGTGAAAGCGTGGGTCAGCCGGCCATCCAGCCGCCATCCACCATAAGGTTCACGCCTGTGATGTAGCTCGCCATGTCGCTGGCAAGAAAAAGGGCTGCCCCCGCCACATCCTCGGGCTGGCCAAGGCGGGGCCAGGGGGTGCGCCGGCGGGAATATTCCAAAGCGTTGGGATCATTGGCGATTCCTGGCTTTCCGGTGATGATCTTGCCGGGTGCTATCGCGTTGCAGATGATTCCATCGTCGGCATGATCCACGGCGATCTGCCGCGTCATCTGCACGATGCCGCCCTTGCTGACCCCGTAAGGAAAATCGCCGGGACAGGCGACCATGCCGTGCTGGGATGAGATATTGATGATCCGCCCCCGCACATGTTGCACTGGATCTTGCGTCAGAAACTGTTGGGTGGCGCGTTTGCAGCAGTAAAAGAACCCGGTCAGGTTGACGCCGATCACCTGCCCCCACTGCTCTGGCGTGGTTTGCAGCAAGGTAGTGGAGGTGTAGATGGCCGCGTTGTTCACCATCAGATCCAGGCGACCGAAGTCAGCCGTCGCCTGTCTCACCAATGCATCGACGTCCTCCCACAGAGCGATATCGGTTTTGAGGAACAGCGCTTTTCCCCCGCCAGCACGGATCAGGTCTGCGGTAGGCTCCCCGCCTTCAATCGGCGATTCGATGACATCGGCGATCACCACGCTGGCGCCTTCTCTGGCATAGCGCAGGGCGATGGCCCGCCCGAGTCCAGAGCTTGCGCCGGTGATGATGGCGACCTTGTTGAGCAAAAGGGGCATGGGCTGTCCTTCATGTCTGGCGGGTGACAACGCGGCCGTGACCAGCGGCAATCAGTGCGCCATCCCGCACGATGTGGGTGCCACGCAAGAAAACATCGGTCAAGCGGGCTGGAATGATCCAGCCGTCAAACGGCGTATATCCTGCCTTGGAAGCTTGATCGTCGTGGCGGATGACCGAGGTCTGCTCCATGTCGATCACCGCGATATCGGCATCCATGCCGGGCGCAATCGCTCCTTTGCTGCCGCCCAAACCAAAGCGCCGGGCCGGGGTAAAGGCGCACATGCGCGCGACATCAGGCAGGCCGATCACCCCTTCGCCCACCAGTTTCAACATAGTGGCAAGCAGGGTCTGCATCCCCGGCATCCCGCCCGGAATGTCGGAAAACGCCTTGTATTGCATGGCCTTTTCTGCTGGAGCATGGGGGGCATGATCGGTAGCCACCATGTCGATCAACCCTTCGGACAGGGCCGCCCGCAATGCTTCCACATCGCGCTTTTCCCGCAGCGGAGGAGAACCTTTCAGGCCTGCGCCCTGCATCGCGTAATCCTCGGCGGTGAAGAAAAGGTTCTGCGGCATGGTCTCGACACTTGCGTCGCACAGGTCGCGCAGGCGGCGCCATACCGCGACACCAGCGGCAGAGTTGATCTGCCGGACATGGATGTGCCCCCCGGCATCCGCCCCGGCGATCAGCGCGCGGGCGATGCCCCCGGCCTCCGCCAAGGGTGGACGACTTGCCAGAAAGGCCGCGATGTCGCGGCCCTTGTCCCGCGCGGCACTGCCCACCAAAATCGACTGATCGCCCGGAGAGACGCCAATCAGCATGTCCTTCGACGCCAGCGCCTTCAGCGCCTGACTAATGCTCTCCAAACTGTCGAACATGAATTCGGGCGGCACATCGGCGGTGAAGAGTTCCAGCGAGACGGGACGCAGGACGATCAGCGCCTCGGCCTCGGCCAGACCTTGGGTCAGCACAGCCTGAAATCCCACATCGACCTGAAGTCGCCCCGCCGCTCGCGCCATCTTGTTGGCCAGCCGCGCTGCCGTATCGGTCCACGGGTCATCGGTCGGCATGTCCAAGACCGTAGTCATGCCACCCAAGGCCGCCGCCGTGGTGCCAGAGGTGAAATCCTCTTTATGCGTCAGGCCGGGGTCGCGCAGATGGGCATGGGCATCAACGAGGCCAGGCAGCAGATGCTTGCCCGTGACGTCCTCGCGCCGCCGCGCCACGGCCACCATGTCGGGCGGCAGCAGGGCCATCACACGCTCGCCGCTGATGGCCACATCGGCGCGGGTGCTGCCCGTGGCATTGACGACGGTGCCGCCGGAAAGGATCAGGTCAAACATGCGATTTCCTTCCCAAGTTCAACACAGCCCGGCAAGGCGGGGTTCTTCGTGGGTCACAACTTCGACCAAGGCGGCTTGCCCTTGACGGACGCGGGTCAGGGCGCTCAGCAAGGCGGGGCGGATATTTCCGGCGAGGGTGACGCATTCGCCATGCCCGCCCAAAGCCTCGGCAATCGGGGCATAGGCGCCGGACATGCGGTTTGCGCCGTATTTGCGCGTGGCGACCGGCATGCTGGCTGAATAGCCGCCCAGCACATTGTTGCGCAAAACCACGGTCAGGATCGGCAAATTGCAGCGGATGGCAGTTTCAAAATCCCCGGCCACCATGCCAAAGGCGGATTCGCCCATCAGGTTGACCACCGTCGCCTCTGGCCTCGCCAGCTTGGCGCCCAGCGCAAATCCCAGTCCGCTGCCGAGCTGAGTGGTTTTGCCCCAGCCTATATAGCTGCCCGGAGCGGTCGCCTGATAGAAGGGGGTGAACTGATCGCGTGGATTGCCTGCATCATGCGTGACGATGGAGGTGGCAGGGTCCAGCGCTTGCATGATCTCCCACACCACGCGGTAAGGCGAAATCGGGTCGCTGTCGGCCAGAAGATGCGGCATCCAGCGTCGCAGAAACGCTGCGCGGACTTGACCTATTTCGGTAGCAAGCCCTTCACGGCCCAAGGGGAGTAACCCGCGGTTCGCGATCAGCGCGACCATCTGTTTGAGAACTGCGCAGGCATCGCCCACGATGCCTTGGGCGACCGGGTAATCCTTGCCCAGATCCCCCGGTTCGATCGACACCTGCAGCAGGACTTTATCCTTGGCGATGGGAAGGATGTAGTGCGAGCGAGTGAGGCTGGTGCCCAGGGCCAGCACCACGTCTGCTTTGTCCATGAAATGATCCACCGTGGCCGGACGCGCTCGCCCGGCAGTGCCAAGCGCCAGCGGATGATTCTCGGGAAAGCCGCTCTTGCCATTGGGCGTGGTCATGACCGGGATCTGCATCGCCTCTGCAAAGCGGACAAGGTCTGTTGTTGCGCCGCTGGCCAGCACGCCTTGCCCGGCAAAAATCACCGGGTTTTGCGCTGCCAGAAGAACGGAGAGCATTTCGCTAACCTCTGCCGCATCCGCCTGCGGCAGACTGCGCCGAGGACATTGATAGGCCTGCATGGCGGGATCCAGCCCCTCGGCCAAAAGATCCACCGGCAATTCCAGCAAGACGGGTGCTGGGCGGCCATTGCGCACGCGAGAGATGGCCGTGTGCATCAGCTTGGGCAAGTGTTCTACCTTGCTGGCGGTTTCGGCCCATTTGGTGATATGGCGAAAGTTGCGGCTGGCATGAAAGTTGGGTGCCACCGCCTCTGACCCGCGCGGATAGCCGGTGGGCAGAAACAGGATCGGCGCACCGTCGTTATAGGCCTGCGCGATGCCGCCAAAGGCACTTTCAGCACCCGGGCCATATTGCACCGTCACCACGGCAAGCCCGGCTTCGGGAGCGGTGCGGGCATAACCTTCCGCGATATTGGCTGCAACGCGGGGAGTGCGGGTGATTACGGGTGGAATATCAAGGGCGGCGGCGGCGTCAAACAGTTCACTGTTGGGAAAGCCGATGATCTGGCGGACCCCCTCTTGCTTGAGAATCGCCGCCACCATCTGTGCGCCAGTCAGAATTCGCCCCTCCGAAAGATCCTGTGCCGGTTCGGTCCGGCCCGCTTTGGGCAGCAGGGTTCTTTCAGCCATGATGCGCCAACCAATGCCGGGCAATATCCTCACGCCGCATGAATGCGGCGCCGGGAACCTTGGTGACATGGTCGATCACATCGCGCAGGCCCATGGCACGGTTGGGTTGGCCCATCCAGCGGGCATGGACACAGATGGTCAGCATCCGGCCACCCGCTTCGTCGGCCTCTTCAACCATGTAGTTGATGGCCGCGCGGCAGTCTTCAGCAAAGTCGCGCGGATTGCTGTAGCCGGGGGCAATGAGAAAGCGGCTGTCGTTCAGCGTCTTGGAATATGGCACAACCAAAAGCTGGGTGCCGGCGTGATCCATGAAATAGGGCAAATCGTCGTTGCAGGGGTCGGAATAATACAGGAACCCGCCCTCACGCACGATCAGGTCGCGGGTGTTCACGCTGGGAAAGGACCGGCAGTTCCAGCCCATCGGACGCCGCCCGGTCAGTTCCTTGTAAAGGGCTAGGGCTTCATGCAACTGACGCTCTTCTTCCTCCCGCGGCAGGGTGGAGTATTCGCTCCACCGCAGGCCGTGGCCCAGAAGGTCATGGCCGCGCGCGTTCATCCACTCGACCACCGCTGGGTTCTTTTGCAGCGCCACGGCACAGGCCGAGACGGTGACCGGAATCTGATAGCGGTCAAACAGCCGGGCCAGACGCCAGACCCCGGCGCGGCTACCATATTCAAAATGCGTCTCAGTGCCCAGATCGCGGACCGGCGGGCTGTTGGGGATGTTGTATTCCCCCCAATTGTCGTTGCGCCCGTCGTCAAGCCAAGAATACTCCGCCCCTTCCTCGTAGTTTAACACCAGATTGATAGCGAGTTTGACACCGCCCGGCCAGGTGACTCGGGGCGGGTTCGGCCCATAGCCCACGAAATCGCGCGGCTGGTGTTCGGTGGTGGTTAGACTGTTCTTGGCGGACATCAGAGCTTCCTCCCCTGCGGTGCACCCTCGTTAGCGAGGATCCAATCCATGTAGTCGTGAAAGGCGGTCTTGCCGGTGCGGGCGCGCCATTGGGTGTCACGCTCGATCCGGGCGGTATCATAGGCGCCCCACATGCCGCCTTTAAGCGCTGAGTCCTGAATGACGTTGGCGCTCTCAGGCGGGCTGACCTCGACCTTCAAGCCGGGTACCTTTTCGCGGGCCCAGCCGATCACCTCACCGATCGTGGAGGTCGTGCCGCTGCCGATGTTGTAATGGCGATATCGCAGGTCTGTGGTGGCCAGAAGGGCGATGATCGCCTGCGCCACATCGGCGGAATGCACATAGTCCCCCACCGGGTCCAGCGCGTTGGGGCGGATTACCTCTCCCGCCAGGGCCATATGGGCCACGCGGTTGGGAACGTGACGGAAGTTGCGGCTTTCCGTGGCGCGGTCCATAGGACCATAAACCGAGGCGAGCCTGACCGAAAGCGCCGACATCCCAAAAAGGTCGGCATAGCGGTTCACCACCATCTCCGCGGCGAATTTGGAAATACCGTACAGCGTCAGGGGAGCCACATAGCCATCTTCCGGCAAAGGCTCTGAGGCCCAATCCGGGCCGTTATGGCGATAGACAGAGCCAGAGCTGACGTAGACGAACCGCTTCACGGCCGGCCTTTGGCGCGCCCATTCCAGAAGGCGCACGGTGCCCATCAGATTCACATCGACGATGCGCGCCGGATCCTCAGCCTCAGGCTGGCGCTTGGCCTCACCGGCTGTTCCGCGAGAGATGGGGGTGATGGTGGCGCCATGCACAACGGCGGAAATGTCGTGGTCATCGATCGCCTTGGCCCATTGATCCGGTTGCAGCACATCGGCGCTGATAACTGTCAGCCGGTCGCGCACCGAGGCGAAGAACCGTTCGGCCATTGCATCTGGGCCAGAGCGGTCGAGGATCACGGCCTTGGCCTGCGCATCACGGTCCAGCCAGGCGCGTACCAAGACGCTCATCACGAAGCCAGTTCCACCGGTCACAAGAAGGGTCATCGAAACATCCAATCCATTTCAGTCATATTCAGGCTGTCGCGTAGCCGCCATCCACAAGAAGATCTGTGCCGGTGACAAAGGAGGCATCGGCCGACAGAAGAAAGGCAGCGGCGGCGGCAATCTCGGGCGGTTGGGCGATCCGGCCCAGCAGATGCGCCGGGCCAAGGGCCTTGTCCGCGGCCTCCAGATCCGGCCAACGCTGCAAAAGCCGCGCCGTGGCCACCGCACCGGGGGAAAGCGAATTCACGCGGATGCCGTCCGCCGCGTGATCCACCGCCATCGCTTTGGCCAGATGCACCAGCCCCGCCTTGGCCGCGCAGTAAGCGACCGCCCTGCCCACCGCGACATGGGCAAATTGCGAGGCGATGAAGACCACCGACCCGCCGCCGCCCGCGATCATCAGGGGCAGCGCCGCCTTGCTTGCCAGAAAGGCACCGGTCAACGACACGTCCAGTTCCAGCCGCCACTGGGCCAGATCCAGATCGACCGCGGTCCCGTCTTTGGAGGGGGCTGCGGCGTTATGCACCAACCCGTCGAGCCGCCCGAAGTGCGCCTTCGCCGCTGCTACCACGCGGTCAAGCGAGGCGCTGTCGGTCACATCGCACTGTATGCCAAAGGCTGCATGCCCAAAGGCCTCGGCCAAGGCCACCACCTGATCCGCCGACCGGTCGGTACAGACGACATTTGCGCCTTCGACCAAACATCGCGTGGCAATTGCCGCTCCAATTCCGCTGGCAGCCCCGGTGATCAGGATCACCTTGCCGGCCAGCCGTGCGCTCATCGGATCCGGCAAGCCAGTCATGATGCCAACACCGAGGATAGGTCCTGTTGCGGTACGAAGGGGCGGCTGCGGGCGATGAACTGACCACGACCAGGGGAGGACAGAACCTGGCCGTCCGCCCAGACAACCTCTCCACGTGAGATTGTCACCACCGGCCAGCCGCGCAGCACCTGACCTTCGTAGGGCGTGTGGTCGGTGGCATGGTGCAACAGGTCATTGCAGATCGTCACCTCTCGCTCCGGATCCCAGATCGCCAGATCTGCGTCCGAGCCCACGGCGATCACCCCCTTGCGCGGGAAAAGCCCGAACAGCTTGGCCGGCACGGTCGCTGTCAACTCGGCAAACTTCTGCAACGACATGCGCCCGCCGTTAACTCCGGCAGAGAACATCAGCGGCAGCCGTGTTTCGATGCCGGGAATGCCGTTGGGAATCCGGGTGAAGGGGGTATCCGGCCCGCCCGCGATCTTGTCGGCATAGTTCCACGGCGAATGGTCGGAGGTCACGATATCCAGCGTGCCATCCAGAATGCCACGCCAGATCTCTGGCTGGTTGGACTTGTCGCGGGGCGGCGGGGTGCAGACGCATTTGGCGCCTGACAGGTCATGCGTGTCGATATCCTCTGCCGACAGGAACAGGTACTGCGGGCAGGTCTCGGCAAAGATCGGCAGACCGCGCGCCTTGGCGCGGCGGATTTCCTCGACAGCGCCTGCTGCCGCCACATGGCTGATCAGGATCGGCGTCTCGATCAGCTCCGACAGGCTGATAGCGCGGTGCGTCGCCTCACGGTCGCCAATCTGGGAATGGGCCTTTTCGTGATAGCGCAACTGCGTCTTGCGGGAAGCCACGAACTTTTCCGTAAGCCAGCGGATACAGGCGTCATTCTCGGCATGGACCATGACCATGGCGCCTTGCGAACGGGCAAGGTCCAGCACATTGAGAACCTCGTAGTCATCCAACTTCAGCCCGTCATAGGTCAGGTAGATCTTGATCGAAGTGCAGCCTTGCGCGATCAACGCCGGCACTTCATCTCGCAGAACCTCCGGCGACGGGTCGCCCACGATCAGATGGATGCCGTAGTCGATATGCGCCTTAGGACGCGCCCTTTCGTGGTAATCCTCAACGATGGCGCGCAAGGATTGACCGCGCATCTGCATGGCAAATGGCACCACCGTCGTCGTGCCCCCGCAGAGCGCAGAGCGGGTGCCGGAGTTGAAATCATCGGCGGTGGACTTCCCCTCCCAGGGCTGCTGGTCCATATGGCAATGGGTGTCCACACCGCCCGGCAGGACGATCCGGTCCTTGGCCGACACTTCTTGCAGGCCAGGGGGCAGGTCTGGGCCAAGAGCGGCAATGCGGCCATCCCGGACGCCGATATCCAGCGCCACTGTCGCGTCTGGAAGGACGACGCGTCCCCCACGAATCACAAGATCAAAGGCGGGTTCATCGGTCATGGCAAGGCTCCGTCACGGCAAGCGGGATGTGGGTCATGATATAGCCAATCCTTCAGTAACGGACAGTGCGGCATGACGCAGGTCCGCCGTTTCGATATGGCAGGATATCTCATGGCTGGGCGAAAGCTTGCGGATGGGCGGCGGCACGGTGTCGCACAGCGCACCAAGCTTGCGATGGCAGCGGGTGGCAAAGCGGCACCCGGCGGGCACATTGACCGGGCTGGGCGTGTCACCCGTCAGGTGGATGCGGTCACGCGAGCGATCATCCGGGTTAGGACTGCGGATGGCGGAGATCAGCGCCTCGGTGTAGGGGTGACTGTCGCCACCGAAGACCTCTTCTACAGTGCCCTGCTCCATGACCTTGCCAAGGTACATGACCACGACTTTGTCCGCCACATGCCGCACCAGTGCCAGATCATGGCTGATAAACAGCATGGTCGTGTGTTTTTCGCGCTGGATGTCCAGAAGCAGCGTCACCACTGCCGCCTGAACCGAGACGTCGAGTGCCGAGACCGGCTCATCCGCCACGATCAGCGCGGGGTTGGCGGCAAAGGCGCGGGCGATGGCGATGCGCTGTTTCTGGCCGCCCGAAAGCTGGCTGGGCTTGCAGTCGGCCAGCGCAGGCGACAGGCGCACCATCTCCAGCAGTTCACGCACCCTTTGGTCGATGGCGGCCTTGCCGACGCGCACGCCGAACTTCTTGATCGACCGGCGGATCGAAAAGGCCGCCGAATGCGAGGGATTGAGCGTGCTGTCCGGGTTCTGGAAGATCATCTGCACCGCTTGCAGCAGCGGGCGTGGGCGGTCCTTGACCTGAAGCCGGGCGATATCTTCATCCGCCAGCCGGATCTGACCCGAGGTTGCGCGGTTCAGCCCGGTTACGATCCGCGCTAGCGTGGATTTGCCGCAACCCGATTCTCCCACCAATGCCACGATCTCGGCAGCACCTGCGGTGAAGGATACCGCGTCATTGGCTTTCAGCGTCTTGTGCCCGCCCACCTTGTAGAGCTTAGACAGATCCGTGATCGCAAGGGCCGCGCCCTGCGACTTTGAAAGGGCCAGCCTGCGCTGGGGAACGGGCCTGTCCCAGTGCATGTCGGTCGTTCGCGCGCAGCGGACCAGATGGCCAGGGCCAATCGGCCCCATCGCCAAATCTTCGCGGTCACAGAGGCCCGGTGTAAAGCCTGCGCAACGCGGGGCGAAAAAGCAGCCCTTGGGCCGATCCTGCGGCTGCGGGATCTGGCCGGGAATGGCGGCGAGCGCGCGGCTGTTTTTGTCGTGGTGGATGTCGGGGATGCAGTCGATCAGCCCTTGGGTGTAGGGATGACGCGGGTGGCGGAAAAGGTCGCCCGTCGTCCCCTCTTCGACCATCTCCCCGGAATACATGATGCCGACGCGGTCACAGGTTTCCGAGATCAGGCCTAAGTTGTGCGAAATGAACAGAAGGCTTGTTCCGTAGCGTTGCCTCAGGTCGCCGATCAGGTCAATCACGGCGGCTTCAACAGTCACGTCGAGCCCGGTCGTAGGCTCGTCCAGCAGCAGAAGCGAGGGGCGCGCCAGCAGGGCCATGGCGATTACCACACGTTGTTGCTGGCCGCCCGACAGCTGGTGCGGATAGCGGCGCAGCATCTCGTTGGGGTCGGGCAGGCGCACATCGGCTAGCATGGCAGCGGCCATCTCCATCGCGTCCCTGCGGTTGGCACCCAGATGCAACATCGGCACCTCGGCCAATTGCGCGCCGATGGTCTGGACCGGGTTCAAAGCGCTCATCGGGTCCTGATAGACCATGGCGATGCGCCGGCCCCGGATGGCGCGCAAGGCTTTTTGGCTGGCGCCGACCAGCTCTTGCCCCTCAAAGCAGATGCTGCCCGAGGCTACGACGCCCGTCGCCCCCAGATAACCCATGATCGCCATGGCAGTCGTGCTTTTGCCACAGCCGGACTCGCCGACCAGCCCATAGCTTTCGCCCGGCCTGACATGGAAAGACAAGCTGGGCACCGCCACGACGGTCTCGGCTTTGGTGCGAAACTCAATCCGCAGGTCCTTAACGTCGAGTATAGGGGCGGAGGAGATCAGATTCATGGTTTCCACGCCTCTCGCATGCCATCAGCCAGAAGGTTAAAGCCCAGAACCAGGCTGACCAGTGCTGCCGAAGGAAAAAGTGACATCAGTGGCCAGACGTTCAGGACTGTGACGCTTTCCTTGACCATGCCGCCCCAATCAGGGTTGGGCGGCGGCAGGCCGAGGCCAAGGAAGCCGAGGATGCCGATGGTGATAATGGTGTAGCCGATGCGCAGGCATGCATCGACGATCAGCATGTTGCGGCAGTTCGGCAAAAGCTCCACCAACATGATATAGATCGTGCTTTCGGCCCGTAGCCGGGCGGCAGCGATGTATTCCTGCTCTTTCAGGCCCAGAACCAGCCCGCGGGTGATCCGCCCGATGCCGGGGGCCGAGGCGATCGTGGTGGCGATCACGATGTTCAGGACCGAGGGACCGATATTTGCGATCAGAATGACGTAGATCACCAACACTGGGAAAGCGAGGATGATGTCGGAAAACCGGCTGATCAGCACATCAATCCAGCTGCCATAATAGCCCGCCACCATGCCCAGCGTGATCCCTACTACCATGGCGACTGCCACTGACAAGGGCGCCACCAAAAGCACGGTTCGAGCCCCGAAGATCAGCCGCGCCAGCACGTCACGTCCCAGAATATCCGTTCCAAGCCAATGGTTTGCCGAAGGGTAAGGGTTACCCATCGCCATTACGTCAGATTCCGTGGCCGAGGGCAGCGGCAAGATCGGCGCAAGAAGGGCGGCTAGCACCCAGAATGCCACAAGGGCAAGGCCCACGGTCGCCGTCTTGGATTGGAACATCCGCATCCAGCCGGGGCGCTTTGTCCTTGGCTTGGGAAGAGTGCCTTGCAGGGCCATGGTTCACCTCACCCGGATGCGGGGATCAAGCAGCATATAGCCGATGTCGCCCAGAAGCTGCGTTACTACGGCAATGGCAACGGTTATCAGGGTTGCGGCCTCCAGCGTGGCTATATCGCCAAACAGGCTCGCTTCCAGGATCAGGCGCCCAAGGCCAGGATAGGCGAAGACTAGTTCTGTCACCACCACGCCGCTGACCAGGAAATTGATCTGCAACAAAAGCACAGTGAACGGGGCGATCATCGCATTGCGCAGGGCATGACCCAGAACGACCCGCCGTATGCTCATCCCCTTGAGGATGGCGGTGCGAATGTATGGCCGCTCCATCACGTCGATCATCGAGACGCGGATCATGCGGGCAACATAGCCAAAATCATAGATGACCAGCACCGCCACCGGCAGCACGAACTGCGATGGGATGGACCAGCCGCCATCACTGTTTAAAGGGCTTGTCCCCGGCAGAATGGGCCACAGGATGACAAACAGCGTCACAAGAAACACTCCGGAGGCAAATTCCGGGATCGAGGTGAAGATTATACAGATGATCGACAGGATCCGATCCAGCGGCCCACCCTCTTTAAGCCCCGACAGGATGCCGAACAGGATCGACAGCGGCACGATCAGCGCGAAGGCTAAACCGGCAAGGAGCGCCGTGTTGCCCAACCGGTCCCAGATCACATCATTGACCGGCAGTTTGTTCAGCGTCGAATAGCCGAAGTTGCCGAAATACTGTGCGCCGCGCTGGTCCTTGAAATTGAGCCCTGTGGCGGGGTCTTGTAACGGGTCAGGAATGGCACCCACCAGAACGCCAAACCAGCGCCCATAGCGCACCAGCAAAGGATCATTTGCCTTCAGCTTCACGCTGAGCAGGTCAACCTGTTCTTGCGTGGCAAAAGGTCCCAAGGATTTGCGCGCCACACTGCCTGGTGTGAATTCGCAGACTGCGAAAACGAGGAACGAGGCGCAGAGCATCGTCACGAACATCATCGCGACGCGATTGGCCAAGAATGTCACCATGGACAGTAATCCCTTGTTTCGGCAGGTTACCCGACCCGCGATAGGCTGCCGGGTAACCTTTAGAAGTTATGCCGAAACTGCGTATTGATGGGCGAAGATGTACTGCGATGGGTGCAGTTCAAAACCCAGAACCTTCTTGTCCATCACGGTCGAGAAAACACGCCAGAAGGGCTGCACGATCGGCCCGTCATCCTGCATGATCGCCTCGATCTTTGCCATAACCTTGCTGCGTTCCGTCCGGTCGAGGATGCCATTTGCCTCGGTCAGAAGCGCGTCAAACTCCGGGTTGGCATAATGGGATTCGTTCCACGCAGCATTAGAGCGATAGGCAAGCGAGAGGGTCATGACCGCCAGCGGACGGTGGCCCCAAGCGGTCAGGCTAAACGGGGCCGAGATCCATACTTCCCAATACTGAGCGCTGGGCAGCGACTTGATGTTGATCTTGATGCCGATGTCCTTGAACTGTTCCGCCATGACTTGGGCTGTGTTCAGCTCCCAGATCGGGTCTGGACGGGTCACCATGTCAAATTCGAACCCATCCGGATAGCCCGCGTCGGCCAGCAACTTCTTGGCTTTGTCGATGTCACGGCCGTATTTCGGAAGTGCGGCATACTCAGGATGCGAGGGCGCCACGTGATGATCCTCGGCCGGAGTGCCTGCACCCAGAAGGGCGGTCTGGATCACCTTGTCGCGGTCGATGGCATAGCGCATCGCCTGCCGAACGCGCTTGTCCTTGAACTGTTCGACATCGGGGTGCATGCGGGCCACAATGGTCTGTGTGGTTTCCACCTTGAAGACGGCGACATGTGGGAAGGCTTGCATGGCGCTGATCTGAACGGCGTCCGCTTCAGACAGACCATCGACCTGCTTGGAGGCCATGGCCGCAATTCCGGCGCCCGCGTTGTCACCCAGATCAACATACTCAAACGTCTCGAGGTATGGGCCATCGCCCCAGTAATCGGCGCGGGCCTTGAACTTGGCGCCCTTGCCGACGGTGTATTCAACCATCTCGAATGGGCCGGTTCCGTTGGCATCAGGTCCAAAGGCACCGTTCTCGGCGGGGTCAAGGATGAACATCGGATAGTGGAACAAATGCTCCGGCACAGCGATCTGCGGGGCAAAGCAATTCAAGCGGATCGTGAAGTCATCGACCTTTTCGATGGCATTGTCCGCCCATAGCTTGCTGGACATCTTGGCATTACCCTTGTCGTCCTTCTCGCCGGTGTCAAACTCCTGTACCAGATAGCCGGTGAAGAGCCCCAGCATCGAGGAACCCACAGCCGGATCTGCTACGCGCTTGAGGTTCCAGATCACGTCATCTGCGCTAAGCGGCTTGCCGCCCTTGCGCCATGTAGCATCCTTGCGGATATACAGCGTCCAAGTCTTTAGGTCGTCGCTTGCTTCCCACTTTTCCAAAAGATATGGATGGGTGATGTTGTTGCGGTCCGTCAGGGTCAGATATTCGCAGACTTGCCGGATCACGTTGGACTTTTCTGCGAAATCTACAAGATGGGGATCCTTGATCTCCATGCAGCGCATGCCGATGCGCAGATTGCCGCCCTTGGGCATCTCATCGGCCCTGGCCATGCCAAGGGGCATCGACAGGCCTGCCATCGCATAGGCCGCCGTGGCCGATACGCCCAGCAAAGTGGCATTGCGCAAAAAGTCGCGTCGGCTGATAGCGCCGGCTTTGAGGTCCGTGACGAGGGTAGGGACATAGGGGTGAGGGGTCTTTTCCATGCGATTCTCCTGTTGGTCACAATACTGTTTCGTATTTTTCCTAGGACTTCGCCGACGGTTGTTTGTGCCGGTCAAAGCCGCTTCGGGCCAGCGCCCTTCCGCGATCCATCCTGCTGGCATAAAGATCAATGCTGAAGTGCGATATGCACGATTCCGCCATAGTCTATGCGCCATACGACATCGCGGGTCAGCAGTATCTGCACAGCGTTACAGTGTAGTAGGTGCGTACCTTGGGTCCAACTTGCGGGTGGCCGCCGGGTTCTCCTGAAAATGCTGGCGATAGATCCGACTGAAATGCGAGGCGGACTGATAGCCGCAGATATCGGCTATCGTGGCTACGCCCAGATTGGTGTTCAAAAGCAACTCTCTGGCCCGTGCCAGACGCAACTCAATGTAGAATCTTGAAGGGCTTTTTCCCAGGTTCGCGAGAAAAAGCCGTTCCAGTTGACGCATCGAAAGCGATGTGCTTTCCGCCAGATCTTCGATGTTGATCGGCACGTTCAGGCTGGCCTCCATCCGGCGGATGACAAAGCCCAGGTTGGCGTTGCGAATGCCGAATCGGTCCTCGGGGTTCATCTTCTGTATGTCGTCATGTCGACGGATCCGTGGATGGTTGAACTGATCCGATATCTGCGAAGCAAGCGCGCGCCCTTGGCTTGCTTCGATCAGATACAGCATCATATCCAGCGTCACAGTTCCACCAGAGGATGTCAGAATGCGCCCGTCGATGGCAAAGATATCATCCGTTACAAGACAATTGGGAAACTCGCTGCGAAAGCTGTCCAGAGATTCCCAATGAACCGCGCAACGGCGGCCCTCCAGAAGACCGGCCTTAGCGAAGAAGAAGACTGCTGTGCTGACCGCCCCCAGAATGCAGCCTTCGGAATACAGGCGTCGGAACCAGGCGAAGATCGCCGGGTCATAGGCGTCGGCGTAATGGATGCCGGCGCAGGCGATCACCACGTCACAGCGCGGAGCAGTGGCCATTGCGGTGTCAGCGTCAAACCCTAGACCGCTGCTGGACTTGACAGCCCTTCCGTCGGCAGAGATGAGCACCCATTCAAAAACTTTGCGTTTCGCCAGCCGGTTGCCCTGACGTAGCGAATCTAGGGCAGCCGAAAACGTCATGAGAGGATAGTCCGGAACCAACATGAAACCGATCCTGATCGGTCGGTTGCTCTCAGCTAACTGCTTGAGCGAAGAGATATTTTCCGGCATTCTTTGAACTTCCTACAATCCTTGCGCAGCTTTCCAGTTGATTTAGGCGACGTCCTGTACCCGCTGATCGTTTTCGGTACTTTTGAAGTAGACCACGATGGCCGGATTGCTGCCATGGTCAGCGTGAGGCAGCTGGTGGGTGTGGAACGTGATCCGGTGTTCGACGCCAGATAGATGCGTTGCCTCAGCCCGCCTTCCAATGGCTAAACCACCCAAAGAAATAGTCCTCCTTCCGGCAATGTATTCTTGTTGAGGCATTTTTCGACCCAATGGTTTCACCGTGGCGCTCATCGTCTTCATTGCTTGCTTTTCGACCCTCCCGCAGTACATTGTTTTTCGATAGTGTGAGCTCCCCTGCTGCACTTTTCGAGCTCGATGAAGGTTCTTCGACGAATGGATATCCCACTACGAACCCCAGCCATTTTCCAATACGAGCCGCTTCCGGAGGGTGCAGAGCTCGCGGGCTGGGCAGCTCTGGTTGATTTCTTTGGTATTCGGGCACCCGTTAGGCAACTCTCATGCATTTCCGGCAAGCATGTAGGCGGCAACAAGCGATCGGAAGGCCCTTGGGAATTGTTTGACAAGCGCTATCGGCCAGAACCGACCCTACTGGGCCATCTGACCTTTGCGCTGCGCCACGAGAGCATGGACCTACTGATCCTGAAACGGGTTCTCGATGCAGCACCGCAATCGGCGCTAATCCGGATCGTGCAGGCTGCTCCCACCGGCGCCATCGCACGGCGTATCTGGTTTTTCTACGAAACGCTTACCGGGAACCAACTGGACTTGCCGGACGCGCCCGCAGTCACGGCTGTCAACGCCCTCGACCCCGCTCAATACATCACCTGGTTCCGGGATTCCGCTGATCGGGGGCGCTTGTCGGCACGCCACCGGATACGCGACAACCTGTTGGGAACCGGTACGTTCTGTCCCATCATCCGCCGAACAGCCAAGTTGGAAACCTTCATCGCTGATGATCTATCTGCACGGGCGCAGGAGGTAATTGGCCAGACCGGCACGCATATCATCGCGCGGGCAGCCAGCTTCATGCTGCTGGCCGACAGCCGCGCCAGCTTTGAGATTGAGGGTGAACACCCTGCGGCCAATCGACTGGAACGCTGGGGCAAAGCCATCCTGGAGGCAGGCAAGCGGCCGCTCAACCACACCGAGATTTACCGGTTGCACCGAATTCTGATCGGTGATGATCGCTTTACCCCGATCGGTTATCGTGAAGATGGCGTGTTCCTCGGAGAGCGAGACCACAACAATGAGCCATTGCCCGAGTTCATCGGTGCCCGGCACCATGATGTCCTGGAGCTGATGACCGGGCTAAATCTATGCAACAACCGATTGCGCACATCAGATGTCGATCCTGTTCTGCAGGCCGCGATCATCGCCTTCGGTTTCGTCTATATCCACCCACTAGCGGACGGGAATGGCCGCCTCCACCGGTGTCTGATCCATCACGTGCTAGCCGAACGAAGGTTCACGCCACCCGGGATGGTATTTCCAGTATCGACGGTGATGTTCGAACGGATCGACGACTACCGCAAAACCCTGCATGCGCACACCGGGCCGCTGATGGATGCAATCGACTGGCGCGCACTTCCCAATGGCAACGTCGAAGTGACGAACGATACGAGCGACCTCTACCGTTTCTTCGATTGTACGGCAGCGGCAGAATTCCTTTTCGAATGCGTCAAAAGGACGGTCGAAGAAGATCTGCCGCGAGAGATTGAATACCTGAAGGCCCATGACGCCGCCATGCGTGCGATCATGAATGCCATCGAGATGCCAGACCGGCTCGCTGCGAGCCTGATCACGTTCATTCGTCAAAACGAGGGCAAGCTCGGGCGCAAGCGTCGGGATCGGGAATTCGCCAAACTTACCGATGACGAAGTTGAATTGGCCGAGGGCATTGTCAATGAAGCGTTCGAAAGCTCCGTCATTTGAGGGCACGACTGCACGCCCCCAAAAACGCAAAAGTCTCCACTTTTCAGGAGGGACTCGACAAACGTTGAGGTGGCGTTGAGGTGTTTTGCGCAACGCTATACACAAGCGAAACGCTCAACATTTAACTTTTTGATATTGTTATTAGATTTGGTTGCGGGGACAGGATTTGAACCTGTGACCTTCAGGTTATGAGCCTATCAATACAAAAATCTAATAAATTATTAAAATCAAACACTTAGACGACGAGCCTTTGATTTCACAAAGTTTCCAACCACACATTCAGCGTCATTCACGCGTATTCGCGGGCAAAACTGAGCGCAAACGTGCATTCGCGGGTTGATGTGGCGTTGATGTAGACAATATTCTTGCCCCGCTGGATGATGATCGCGAACGGCCCATAGCTGCCGGTCAAGTGATGCAGCGGACATGACGGAAGCGGCCGCAGGTGAGGGTTGTGATTCACCAAGTTCGGTCCGCCTTGTTCCTGGCCCTGCTTCCTACCTATAGATCAACACCGGCACCTTGCAGGCACGGATCATTGCGGTGGTGTTAGATCCAATGATCAGGTTGTCCATTCTCCCTCAATGCGCCAGCAGTTTTTCGACAGCGCCCGGTTTGTCGTGGATCGCCAGCTTGTCGACGATCGTCTCGGAGGCGGCATTCATACCCACTATCGCGACCTCGGCCCCATCACGGCGGAACTTCAGCACCGCCATGTCAAGTGCCTGCACCGAAGAGATGTCCCAGATATGCGCGGCAGACACGTCGATAATCACACGGTCCAGTGCCTCCTTGAAGTCAAAGGCCGCCATGAAATCCTCGACCGAGCCGTAGAAGAGCTGCCCCTCCACCCGATAGTTCCGCACCCGTCCGTCATTGCTGACTGTGCTGGTCACAGCGAACAGTTGCGCGATCTTGGCGGCAAAGAAGATGCCTGACAGCAGCACGCCCAACAGCACGCCGATGGCGAGATTGTGGGTGTAGACCACCGCCGCCACCGTAGCGATCATAACCACCGATGACGAACGCGGATGGGTACGCAGGTTCTTGATTGACGTCCAGGAAAAGGTGCCTACCGAGACCATGATCATGATGGCTACCAGCGCCGGCATCGGGATTTGGCTGACCCACTTGCCCAAGGCTACACAGAAGATCAGCAACATCACCCCGGCAAAGCCGCAGGAAAGGCGCCCGCGACCGCCCGATTTCACATTGATCATGCTTTGCCCGATCATCGCACAGCCCGCCATGCCGCCTATGAAACCAGTGCATGTATTGGCCAGACCTTGACCGATACACTCCTGATTCCGGCTGGATTTGGTGTCGGTCAGGTCATCGACCAACGTTTGGGTCATCAGGCTTTCCAACAGACCCACAATCGCAACAGCAAGCGCGTAAGGGAAGATGATCTGCAAGGTCGCCATGTTCAGCGGGATGTCGGGGATCAGGAACACCGGCAGCGTATCGGGCAAAGCACCCATATCGCCGACAGCCCGAACGTCCCAGCCAAAGGCCATCGTCAACGCGGTCAGCACGATGATGGTGACCAAGGGCGAAGGAATGGCTTTGGTGACATAGGGAAACAGGTAGATGATTGCCAAACCGGCCGCGACCAGCACAAAGGTCAACGCGGTGACCTTGCCCGGGTCCAGTTCCGGCAGTTGCGCCATGAAGATGAGGATCGCCAGCGCGTTGACGAAGCCGGTCATCACCGATTTCGAGACATAGCGCATCACAAAGCCCAGCTTCAGCAACCCCATGCCGATCTGCAAAAGCCCTGCCATCACGGTTGCGGCAAGCAGGTACTGCAGCCCGTGGTCCTTGACCAAAGTCACCATCAACACCGCTGTGGCCGCTGTGGCCGCCGAGATCATGCCGGGTCTCCCGCCCGCAATCGCAGTGATGACGGCAATCGAGAAACTGGCGTAAAGCCCGACTTTCGGGTCCACCCCGGCAATGATGGAAAAGGCAATCGCCTCGGGGATCAGGGCCAGCGCTACGACAAGGCCGGATAGCAGGTCCGCCTTGATATTGCCGAACCATTGGTCGCGGTAAGCAGTCATCGAAATCATGTAAAATCCGTTTCAGACCGATCCGGCGCAGTGCGTCGCATCGAGAGGGTCAAATATGGGTCTGACGGTGGTCCGGCGGATCGGCGGCCGGAAGAGCCAGCCGGGAATCGCACCTGGCTCCATGTTTGCTGAGACGCGGCATATCCAAATTGACGACGATTGCAACCCCGGAAGCCGATTTGGGAAGGCCGCCAACGCCGCAATTGTCCGTGGCAAAATTCTCATCCCGCAATAGCCAGCGAACGGGTGGGTCACAGCCTTTGATACCTAGGTTGGCACTGCATGTGTGGACGACAGCTTTCCCAGATGCGATCATCGACCCCTCTTGTATGCGTCTGACCGCTTACCGCCCTTCTCGTTTGAGTTGCAAACGTCGGCACATCTACAATGGCCATCACGGCAAGACATCAACATCGCCACGCAGCACCCTCTCCAGCATGACACGCAGTTCAGGCGGATCCAGAACCTCAACCGCCTTCCCCCAAGAAACCAAATGCCAGGCCATCTCTACCCATCCGCTCGCGCTGAATTCAACCAGCAGGCTTCCGTCTGGCAGATCGGTCATCACCTGGTTTGGATGGAACCGAAAGTCGCGCGCCACGGGTGCTGCGCTGGGCGCAAAGCGCCAGCGGACGGGCCCGTGCTCGGCCTCAGAGAAGAATGACCCGAACGATTGCGCGCAGTGGGTGTTGATGCAGAAGTCCGGATCGCGCACAAAGCCCTGCCCTGTAACAGCCATTTCACTGATCCGATCAAACCGGTACTGACGAATTCGCCGCTCCGGTGTCGTGTCACGCGCCACAAGATAATGCCGGGTGCCAAGGATGACGCCGTAAGGTTCCAGAACCCGCTCGCGGGGTGCATCGTCGCGCGCGCTCCGGTAGGTCATGCGGATCGACATCGGCGCGATGAAGGCCTCGAACAGAAGCCGAAGATAATGCGGTGATGCCTGACTTTCTGGCCCAGGGCGGCACGCAAAACCATTCGCCTCGAGCACGATCTCAGAACTCACCTCGGCCGAACGCGCTTGCGGCGGCGACGCTGACGCCAAGAGCCGATCACGCAGCTCGGTAAGAGATTTGACCTCGGTCGCAGCCCCGTCCCGCTCGGCTCTGCGGATCGCCAGATCCAGCGCAGCAAGTTCACTGGCGCGAAACCCACGGTGGCGGAGGTAATCGACGTCGCGCAGCGACCACCAGCGGCGGCGTTCATCATCCGTCACAACATCAATCCGGGGAAACACGTCCTCCAGCGCACGTGCCATGCGTCGCGCCGTCCGCTCATTGACGGCAAACTCCGCCATGATGTCGCGCAAGCTTACGCCTCGGTAGCGCGCCTTGGCCATTTCGGCCAGTCGGAACAGGTCCTGCGCCTTGGCGAATGACATGGTGAATATTCTCTTCCTAATTGTGCAAGGGGTAAGCAACTTACCCCACAGGCAGATTAAACAGGTCTCACGCCAATGCGAATCAAAAATCAAATTGTTTCAGTGATTTCGCCAACCAGCAACGACGCCAAAAGCTTAACGCCCGCTGCCAGGCTCTGCTCGATCTGGCCAGCGGTCCTTGAAGGAGGATTCGAGTATGGGCCTGCCACAACGTGTCTTTTATCCTGTTCATGAAACCGCTGCACGCTGGGGGTGCACGGTTTCCGACATCGCTGGCTGGGCCGCGATTGGGGCGCTGAAGATTGTCACGGGAATTCCGCCGGTCGAGTGTGGCGATCTCCGCATCGCTGGGCTGGTCCAGATCGCGCCCACGGATGTCTTGCCGATGTTCCGCCGCTGTGGGACCGGCCCGCACGAAGCACATTTGCATCGCGTACAGCCTCTGACGGCCGAAGATTGGCTTTACATTACTGTCCCCGAGGGGGGAGTTCTCGTTTCCATCGGAGATATGATGATCTTGGGCCCTGAGCTGGAACGATTTGAAGATGCGAACAATCTATTCGGCCGTGTCGCAGAAGGCGCGGGGCTTGGCGATGATGGGGACTACGACTGGCCCGGGATGAGTGTCGAGATCACGCGGCGGGTGTTCGAAGAGGGCTTGCCCAAATCCCAGGCCGAATGGATCAGAGAATTACAGGACTGGTTCGCCGCGCAGTCGGAAACCGGGGAATTTCCAGACGAGCGCTCGATCCGGCGGCGATTGACCCCGATCCTCAAAGCCGTGAAGTTCAGGAACCCGAAACGGTAAGATGTTTCGCGCCAGCGCGCTGGCCAGCCCTTGATGGCGGGCTGGCCGCAGCAGCGGGCCGATCTGCGACATGAACC
>CAMAQR010000039.1 GCA_945860375.1 Pseudorhodobacter antarcticus | reverse complement strand
GTGCCGCGATTCAAACCTTCTGATCCCTGAAAGGAAAACTCTATGCTTCGAATGATTCTACTGACCCTGATGCTTGCGACCCCCGCCGCCGCCCACGAACCCGACACCGGCCCGAACGGCGGCGCGCGGATGGATGCGGGGCCCTACCGGGTTGAACTGGTTCCGGCTGGAACCGTGGTCACTGTCCACATCACGCTGGATGACGACAGCGCGGTGGACACTGCTGCGATGACCGGAACGGCGATCCTGCTGATCGACGGCAAGCCGGTTCGCGTGGCGCTGGTGCCCGCAGCTCCCGGAACGCTTTCGGCCGATACTGGTGTAGCGGTCCCGTCGGATGTGAAAGGTGCTGTGCAGATCTTTGGTGGGGATGGCGTTACGGTTCAGGCAAAGTTCTAGGCCTCTAGGCAAACGCGTCTGGTGCGCAAAACTGTGCGCACCAGTAAGCGTCGATCAAGCCCCGTTTGCTGCCGCATAACCCGTCAGATCGCCGCAACGGCTTTTGCCAGAAGGTCGCGCACTTGTCCCGCAACAGCATGGAGGGCAGCGTTGTCAATGGCCTGCATCGAGGCGACAGGGTCGATGGCGCTGACCTCGACCCCGCCATCAACAGCCCGCAGGATGACATTGCAGGGCAACATCGCACCGACGCGCGGCTCGATCCCGATGGCCTGATACGCCATCTTGGGGTTGCAGGCCCCAAGGATCAGATAGGGCGTCATCTCGACATCCAGCTTTTTCTTCATCGTCGCTGCGACATCGATCTCGGTCAAAATGCCAAAGCCACTTTCGGCCAGCGCCTTACGGGTGCGCGTGTCAGCCTCGGCAAAACTGAGCCCGGTCAGTAGACGGTTAAATGTGTAACTCATCATCGCATTCCTTTTGCAGTCACTTGCGCAGATATTTGATCAGGGCGGCGATAGCCAAACCGGCCACAACCAGAACGACCGCCATCCAAAGCCAGCCGAAGCCCATGCCCCCGCCCATGGTGTACCCGTTCATCACTGCAGCCTCCTATCCTGTGATGGTGCGGTCCCCGAAACTCAAGGCGCCGAGATGCCGGGGACCGCTTTGGTCTTAGTTGTTGTCCATCATGCCTTTGCCCATGCCCGGCATGCCGTCTTGCTGGCCGCCCATGTGGTCTTGCATCATCGCGGCCATGGCGGACATTTCGGCCTCGGTCACTTGGGCGTCGCCATCGGCGTCATGCATCTGGAAGGCGCGCACGGTCATTGGCCGCGTATGGGCCGCATGCATCACGGCGAATTCTTCCAGTGACAACGAGCCGTTGGCGTCGGTGTCATAGGTCTTGAGCTCGGCGTTGATCCCGGCCGTCATTTCTTCGGGGCTGAGTGTGCCATCCTTGTTGGTGTCAAACGTGGCCATGGCATAGCTTTGGGTGCCACCCATCTTGCCCATCATACCCATGCCACCGCCCATCATACCGTCATGGCCACCCATCATGCCCATGCCGTCGCCCATCATCCCGCCATGCTGCATCTGCGCCTGCTGCGCGATCACCGGCACGGCAACGGCGGCAACACCAAGGGCTGCGACGGCGGCAAGGACGAATTTGGTTGAACGTTTCATTCTGACTCTCCTGATTGGGTCTGTGATGAAGCCAACTTGGGGGGCAGATGTCCCACAGGTTTGTCAGTCGGACTGGTCTTTTGTATCAATCTGTCGCAAGGACAGGTCTTGCGACGGTTTGCGACAATCGCCTGCGCGCGCAGGAGGCGTGATCGGTTAGGGTACAGAAAAGGAGAGATAATGACACCCAATCCGCCCCATATCCTGATCGTCGATGACCATCGCGAAATCCGCGATGCGCTGGCCAAGTATTTGGAGAGGAACGGCATGCGCGCGACTTCTGCCGCGAATGCAGTGGCTATGGATGCCGCGCTGAAAGTCGGCCAGTTCGATCTGATCGTGCTGGATGTGATGATGCCGGGGGAAGACGGGCTTTCCGTCTGTCGCCGTCTGCGCGCCGCAGGCTCCATGCCGATCCTGATGTTGACAGCGCTTGGCGATGAAACCGATCGCATCGTCGGACTTGAGGTCGGAGCTGACGACTATTTGCCCAAACCCTTCAACCCTCGCGAACTGTTGGCGCGGATCAAGGCGATCCTGCGCCGGTCGGAACGGGCCGAAGTGACGGGCGGCAGCTTTGCCGGGCATCGGCTGGCGTTCGACCGGTGGGTGCTGGACGCGGATCGCCGGACCCTGACCGACACAGCTGGCGACGAAGTCCCCCTGACCACCGCCGAATTCCGCCTGCTGACGGTGTTTCTGGAGCGTCCGCGCTTTGTCCTCAGCCGCGATCAGCTGCTGGACCTGACTTCGGGGCGTGCGGCACAGGTCTTCGACCGCACCATCGACAACCAGATCAGCCGCTTGCGCCGCAAGATCGAGGCCGATCCCGCAAAGCCTGCGCTGATCGCTACGGTGTGGGGCGGCGGCTACAGCCTTGCCGCCGATGTGAGGGAGTTGCCGTGACCCCGAAGCGCAGTTTTCTGGACCGAGTGTTGCCCCAGTCCGTGGGCGGCCAGTTGCTGGCCATGCTGCTGCTGGCGCTTGCCATCACGCAGGGCCTTGGCCTGATCCTGCTGACCGACGAACGCAACCGCGCGGTGCGCGCAGCCCTTGGGTTGGAGGCGGCGGGGCGCGCGGCCAATGTGGCCTTGCTACTCGACGATGCGCCTGGCGATCTACGGGCAGAGATCCTGCGGTCGGCGGATTCGCCGCTGGTACGGTTTGAGGTAGGGCCCGGTCCTTCTGCACCGCATAATAGCACGGATGCCGCCCCGTTCCTGGATCAGATCAGGCAGATCCTCGGCCAACCCGAGCGCGAAGTTCTGGCGGATATCCATGCACTTGCCGTGACCCCACTCGCCTTGCCGGACGGTGTGCCCAATGCAATGCGGCCCATGCACCAGGCGATGATGGCGGCCCACGCCGAGCCTATCGAGATGACACTTTCGATCCGGCTGGCCGGGGGCGATTGGCTAAACGTGCGCACGATGTTCATCCGGCCCGGTCTGCAACTGTCGCCGCTAGCCTTGTTGCCTCTCCTTTTGATGGTTCTGGCTGTGGCTATAGTGGCATGGGCAACGGCCCGCCGCGTGGTAGGCCCGATGCGTGCCTTGGCGGTAGGTGCCGACCGGCTTGGGCGTGGGCTGGATGCAAACCCGCTGCCTTTGACCGGCCCGTCAGAGGTGCGCGATACGACGCAAGCCTTCAACCGGATGCAGGACCGGCTGACACGCTTTGTGTCCGAGCGCACTCATATGCTCGCGGCCCTCAGCCATGATCTGCGTTCGCCTCTGACTGCGATGCGGCTTCGGATCGAGATGCTGGACGAAACCGAGGACAGCCTCCGCCTGAAAGCCTTGGTCGAGGAAATGCAAGCCATGGTCGAAGCAACGCTGGAGTTTGCCCGTGGCGTGGCCAAGACGGAACCCGCGGCCACTGTTGATCTGGCCGCCATGCTGGGTGATCTTGTGGCCGACGTCGGCGGCGACCGCGCGACCCTTGTTCCATTTCCGCCCGTATCCGCCACGGTGCGCCCCCATGCCCTGAACCGTGCGCTGCGCAACCTGATCGACAATGCGGTGCGCTACGGCGGCACCGCAGAGGTCAGTCTTACGCAGGAACCGGGGTGCACGGTGATCACGATCGCAGACAAGGGTCCGGGCCTGCCCGAGGATCAGTTGGAGGCGGTGTTTGAACCCTTCGTGCGGCTTGAGGCCTCCCGCAACCGCGATACAGGGGGCGTTGGTCTTGGCTTGGCCATCGCGAGGACCATAATTCAGGCGCATGGTGGAACCATCCAACTGCACAACCGAATTGGCGGCGGGCTAAACGCCATCGTTCGCTTGCCTGTTGGCGAGGTCTGATCGGTCTAAGGAGAACGCGCTGGACTGCGCGATATCAGGCGGTTGCTCCAGTGCGAAAGGAGTCGGGTCAGCATTTGGCGGACGTGACCATGGCCATTGAAAAAGATGGCGAGCGCACGAACCTTCCGTTCGGCCCCGTTCACATCAAACCAACACCGTGCCTGGTCGATGGTCAGATGTCGCAAGCTCGGCAGCAGATCGTCATGGCTCTCTCCCCCGAAATGCGCCTCGCCGAACCGATCACCCTATTGCAGGATATCATGGATTCGGGCTTCGCACTGATCTATTGCCAGTTCCACACTGTCGCCGAAGCCGAGCTAGCTTTCGAACAAGTGATCGAAGATCAGCCTGAAGCCACGCACGGCTTCCGCCAAGAATTCAATTCTGAACCGCCAGTGCGCGGCGCTTCTCTGCGGTCATGCGCGCGGTGGATTTCTCCATCTGAGCGCCGCTGACGAACGCACCCGCGGCACGCTGGCTCAAGAGGGCCTTCAGCGCCGCCCTTTCGAGATCCTCGTCCTGCATCCGTTGTCGCAAAAGATCGGTCCCTTGTTGGAGCACGGCGCTGACGTTGAGACAGCGCTTGGCTTTCACCAGTTCCATTACCAAACCGCGCTGTTCGTCGGTCAACGCGACGAGGACTTTACCGTCATGTTGGCCACTCCCGTTGCCGAAAAGCAATACCAAGTAGCACTGAGGTCAATTGTCGCGACGCATTGGGGGGACAGGCGCGCAAGGATCGGCGTTCGGAATCTAGATTAAATACATCTAAATCATTAACTTACATGTTGCTCTCTTTTTTGTCGTGCGCTGTCTGCAGCCATCGCAACGTAACGGAGAGCGCCATGAAACCCCTGACAACCCACGAAGAATTCTGCCTGAAGAACGCCGCCCACTTCGTCGCCGCCCGGGGCCGCACGCCCGCCACCCGCACGCGGGAGCAATTCGCGACCCTGCCCGAGGCGCAGGCCTTTGGCGCGGCGATCGGCGACGGCCGCACCATGATCTACGCGGTTACCAACCTCGGCCATTCCGCCCACATCACCAACGCTTGAAGGAACCCGGCCATGAAAACCAAAGCCCTCACCGCCGCGCAGATCGACACGCTCGCCCAGCGCCTCTCCGAACCCCCGATCGCACCAGCCACCAACGCCAACAAAGCGGGCGACAACTTCGCCCGCTTGCTGGCGGCAAGGATCGGCGCTGAGCGCGCGGCCCTTGCATTCACGTCGATCATGACGGCCGAGACTTGCGATCAAGCCGAGGCCCGGCTGACCTTGGTATTGGATTACGGCAACCCCGATACTGCGGGCGAGGACGCTCCGGCGACGGAGGAAGCACCGAAGGCCACAATCACTCCGGTGGTCGGCAAGCGCCAAGCCATCCTCGATCAGGCGCAAAACGGCGCGCTGCCGCGGGCCCCGGATTTCTCCAAACCAACCCACGCCCGGTTTCGCGCCAAGCTGGCCCAGATCGTCGCCTTGGCCGAGGCGGGCGACATCGCCGCCCTGCAGGCCTTCGAGATCAACCCGGTTTCATCCAGCCCCAAGGCCATGGCCCGCTACCGCGACCTCTGCGTGATCGCCATCACCGCCCGCGCGCAGGTGACCGCATGACGATCACCCGCGAGTTCTGCCCCGGCGATCGCTACACCTACGATTTCGGGCTCTGCAGCTACGCAAACGGCTGCGGGCTACCGAAATGCAGGACTGGCCTGACGGGCAACGTCCGGGCGGTTGGTCACGGGTGGGGGCACGACACCCGATATGCCAAAACATAGCGGTAGCGATCGACCCGGGGAAACCTGCTGAGATCATGGTGCTTTGCAGCGGACCAGTGCAGAGTTATCAAGGGTTTGGAATACCTACAGTTGTCTTTTGGAATTCGGATGCTGCCGACGTGAATTCAGACCCCTCCTTGTTCCTGCCGCATTGCGTTTCGGTTGATCTGGAAGTCGATCCCAAAACGGCGAGGATTTTTGCCTTTGCGGCGGTGCGCGGTGGGGGTGGGGAGGCGCTGGCGCACAAGAACGGATCGCTGGACGCAGGGCTGGACCGGCTGGAGGCGTTCAGTAAAGACGCAAGGCATCTTATCGCCCACAACATCCTGCGTCATGACCTGCCGCATCTGGTGGCCAACCGGGCGCGTTTGTCTGCCTTGGGCGCGGCCCCGATCGACACGCTGTGGCTGAACCCCTTGGCCTTTCCGCGCAACCCCTACCACCATCTGGTGAAGCATTATCAGGACGGACGGCTGCAGGCGGGGCATGTGAACGACCCGGAACTTGACGCGCGGCTGGTCCTTCAGGTTCTGGCAGACCAGATTGCGGCATTCGGCGAGCTAGGGCTTGAGGTGCCGGATGCCCTGTTGGCTTATCACCACCTGACCACGCGGGGCGAGGCGGCAGGGGGTTTTGACGCCCTTTTTCAACACCTGCGCGGGGCCGCCGCGCCGGACGCAGGTGAGGCCCATGCCGCAATTCGCCGTCTGCTGGCGGGGCTGGCCTGCGATCATCGGCTGGACCAGACACTGGGTCGCCTGTCCGATCCGCGCAATGGCTGGCCGATGGCCTATGCGCTGTCGTGGATCTCAGTTGCGGGCGGAGACTCGGTCATGCCGCCCTGGGTGCGGATGCAGTTCCGCGAGGCCGGTCTGATCGTGGGCCATCTTCGCGACACCAACTGCGGCGTTCCAGCCTGCGGGTGGTGTGCGGAAAAGAACAACCCGAACGCAGCCCTGGAACGCTGGTTCGGCTTTCCGGCTTTCCGGACCCAGCCGGTAGATGACATGGGCCGCCCCCTGCAGGAACGTATTGTGGCCGAGGCGATGGCGGGCCAATCTGTGCTGGGCATCCTGCCCACGGGCACGGGAAAATCGGTCTGCTATCAGATCCCGGCGCTGTCGCGGTTCGACAAGACGGGCGCGCTGACGGTGGTGATCTCGCCCCTTGTCGCGCTGATGGCGGATCAGGTGCAGGGCCTCGCGCGGGCGGGGATTTCCTCGGCCGTCACGGTGAACGGCATGCTGTCCTTGCCCGAACGCCATGACGCGCTGGAAAAGGTGCGGATGGGCGATGCGGCGATCCTGCTAATCTCGCCCGAGCAGTTGCGCTCGCCATCCATTCGCACGGTGCTGCAACAACGCGAGGTAGGGCTTTGGGTACTTGACGAGGCGCATTGCGTCTCAAAGTGGGGCCATGATTTCCGCCCCGATTACCGCTATGTCAGCCGCTTCATCAAGGAATTTTCGGGCGATCATGTGCCCCCGGTCCTGTGCCTGACCGCCACGGCCAAACCCGAAGTGGTGCGGGACATTCGCGACCATTTCCAAAGCCGCCTCGGGGTCGATCTGATGCTGCTGGACGGCGGGGCGGTTCGGACCAACCTGTCCTTCGCCGTGCTGCCCACGCAAAAGGCGACCAAGCTGACCGATATCCTGGCCGCGATCGAGGCGAACCTGCCGCCCGAAGGAGCATCGGGCGCGGTGATATATTGTGCCACGCGCGGGACGACAGAAAAGGTGGCAGAGTTCCTGAAAGGGCAGGGGCTGGCGGCCGATTACTTCCATGCGGGACTGACATCCGAACGCAAGCGCGAGGTTCAGGAGGCGTTTCGCATAGGCGACTTGCGGGTGATCGCCGCGACCAACGCCTTTGGAATGGGGATCGACAAGCCCGATATCCGTCTGGTCGTGCATGGCGATATTCCGGGTTCGCTGGAGAACTACTTGCAAGAGGCGGGCCGCGCAGGCCGTGACCAGGCGCCTGCAAATTGCGTGCTGCTATTCGCCGCTGACGATGTCGAGCGGCAATTCTCGCTCTCGGCCCGCTCGCGTCTGGCCCGGCACGAGATAGGGGCGATCCTGAAGGCGTTGCGGCGCATGGACCGACAAAAGTCGGGCGAGGTGGTGGCCACGCCGGGTGAGATCGTCCGCGAGGAAAGAGATCAGGAGTTCGAGCGCGACAAGGCGACGGATGACACGCGGGTGAAAACGGCTGTTGCCTGGCTCGAAGAGGCCACGCTGCTGAGCCGCGAGGAAAACCGGGTGCAGGTGTTCCCGTCCTCGCTGCGCATCCGCAGCGTCGATGAGGCTGCGGCGATCTTCGAACGCGCGCAAATCACCGGCTCGCGCCGAACTCAACTTCTGGACCTTGTGCGCCATGTGATGAACGCGTCTCAGGATGAGGGTGTTTCGACCGACGATCTGACCGGCGCTTGCGGCTTGTCGGGACGCACGCTGCACAAGGCGCTGGCCGATCTGGAAACGCTGGGCATCGCCAGCAATGACACGGCCGTCACGGTCTTCGTGCATCTGGGGGTCGAAGATGCCTCTGTCCGCCGCCTCGATCTCGCGGCGCAGATGGAGGGCGACTTGATCGCCCTGATGCGCGAGGCGGTGCCCGAAGCGCAAGGGGCCGAGGCGCAGCCTTTGCACCTGACCGAGACCTGTCAGGCTTTGCGCGACAAAGGCCACCGCCACATTCGCCCCGATCTTGTGGAACTGGTCTTGCGCGGTATGGCGCAGGATGGGCGCGATCAGGATGGTGGTCGGGGCAATCTGACCCTGCGCAAGGCCAGCCGGAACACTCTGTTTGTCCGGGTAGAGCGGTCGTGGCCGGTGGTGGAGCGCACCGCCGACCTGCGCAGACAAGGGGCACAGGTGCTGCTGGCGCATCTTGCGGGCAAGGTCGCGAAAGGTACGCGCGGCAAGGATATCCAGGTGGAAACCACGCTGGGCAACATGGCTGCGGCACTGAATGGCGATGCCTTGCTGCGCGCCGAGATCAAGGACATGACCCGCCTGATGGACCGCGCGCTTCTGTGGTTGCATGAGCAACAGGTTGTGACACTTGGCCGTGGCCTGACCGTCTTCCGCCCGGCCATCTCCGTGCATCTGAACCCCAAGGGCGGGCGGTTCACCGAACAGCACTTCGCGCCGCTGGACGAGCATTACGGGGAAACGACGATCCAGACCCATGTGATGGCCGCTTACGCCGAAAAGGGCCTGGAAGCTCTGGATCAGGCGCAGCGCCTGTCGGAGGATTACTTCGTGCTGGACCGCGACGCCTTTCTGCGGCTTTGGCTGCCGGGGCGGGGCGCTGAAATCCGGCGGCAGACGACGGGCACCTCGTGGAAGACAATCGTCGATGCGCTGGACAATCCGGTGCAAACCGAGATCGTGCGCGATGACCGTGAGCAGACCAACGTGCTTGTGCTGGCGGGGCCGGGGTCGGGAAAGACGCGGGTGTTGGTGCACCGGATCGCCTACCTGATCCGGGTGCGGCGCGAAGACCCGCGCGGCATCCTCGTGCTCACCTACAATCGCCATGCCGCCGCCGAAATCCGTGAACGCCTGCGCCGCCTGATCGGGGATGATGCGGCAGGGGTGACGGTTTCGACCTGCCATGCGCTTGCAATGCGGCTGGTGGGGGCGAGTTTTGCGGGCGATAGCGACGGCCCGCGTGACTTTGACGGGATCGTCATGCAGGCGGTGGCCCTGCTGCGCGGCGATGGTCTGACAAAGCCCGAGGCCGAAGCTTTGCGTGAAACGCTGATCCAGGGCTTTCGCTGGCTGCTGGTGGACGAGTACCAGGACATCGGCCCCGAGGAATACGCCTTGATCGGGGCGGTGGCGGGCCGATCATTGGACGACCCGGACCTACGGATCAGCCTGTTTGCCGTGGGCGATGACGACCAGAACATTTATGCCTTTGCTGGGGCCTCGATCGACTTCATCCGCAGGTTTGAGGTCGATTACAGCGCCAAGCCGGTGTGGCTGACCGAAAACTACCGCTCCACCGCGCAGATCATTACCGCCGCAAATGCCGTGATCGCTCCAGCAGTTGGACGGATGAAGGCCGGGCACGACATTTCCGTGAACCGGGCAAGGGCCAAATCGCCGCCGGGGGGCGTGATGGCAGCCCTCGATCCTGTGGCGCAGGGGCGGGTGTGCCTGCTCGACAGCGGGCCGGGCGACACGGCGCAGGGGGTGGCGGCGATGGATGACCTGATCCGCCTGTCCCGGCTGGACCCGGACTGGTCCTGGCGGCGCTGTGCGGTAATCGCCCGCGACTGGCGGCGCCTGGAGCCGGTGCGCGCCTATGCCGAGGCGCTGGGCATCCCCATCGATATGGCCAATGAAGGCCTGCCCAGCCTGTGGCGCCTGCGAGAGATGCAGGGGTTCATTCGCGCCCTGCTGGCAGACCGGACGCGGCTGTTGACCATCCCCGACTTGGTGGCGATCCTGAACGCCACGCCGCAGTCGCGCTGGACCGACCTAATCGGCGAAGGCATCGGCACACTGGCCCGGGAACTGGTGGAAAAGGCGGCACCGGTGCCGGACCTTGTGGAGTGGTTCGGTGAATGGGCGCGCGAGGCGCGGGGCGAGCAGCGCGGGCTGCTGTTGCTGACTGCGCACCGCGCCAAGGGGCTGGAGTTCGACCATGTGGCCATCCTGAACGGCGGCTGGGATCGCCCTTCCCGAAATGAGGATGTCGACGCCCCCCGCCGCCTGTTCTACGTTGCAATGACGCGGGCCAAGCATAGCCTGACCTTGCTGACCGACGGTCCGCACCAGTTTGTCCGACCTGATGAGCCGTCGATCCTGCTCCGCGGTGTCACGCCCGACGTTGCGGCCCTGCCACGCGCCCGCCTGTGGTATGTTCCGCCCGAGGCGAAACTGGTGGACTTGTCCTATGCGGGTCGACTGCCGCAAGGGCATCCTTCGCTGGTTGCCATTGCTGCCGCCCGCGCAGGCGATCCCGTCACCCTGTTCCACGACGGCAAGCGCTGGCAGGTGCATGACGCGCAGGGGCGCACGCTCGCCCGCCTTTCCCGCGCCTTCATCCCGCCTGAAGGGACCACGTTCCTGCGCGGCGAGGTCGCTGCCGTCTTGCGCTGGCGCAAAGACGACGGGGACGAGGACTATCACCACCTCCTCCGGCGTGATGAATGGGAGGCGGTCCTGCCCGAGCTGGTGTTCGAAAGCGACGCTTGACGGTGGGTTGGCTGGTGGATTGCTTTGGGTTTGCGCAATGCGGGCGTTGCGGATGTGGGCCATCAACTGGTCAACGGGCAGTATCTCGATCTGGAACACGGGACAGGGGCCTTTCGGTTGGGGGTCGATTGCCGGTGCGCAGGTCGGGGTGCGCACCTGCGAACCGCGCACCCAAAGGTGCGAACCCAGAAAAAATGTTTGACGCTAGAGACTTACCGCGCCTCTGCCCCCCGCATACAGGTCCGGCCAGGGTGGAACCAAGGCCGGGGGAGCGGAGGGCAGCGCCCGATAAGGGCTTGGGGAAGCGGTCGATCTGTCGTCCATATGTTCCACCAGCCTATCGCTTTTATGCCTCAGAACTGGAAGAAATGTCTCGCCTGAAGTTCAACGTGTTCTGCGGGTTATCCTGCGTGTTGACCACGCTTTCGCGCGGGATTGCGCGGGGTGTCGGAAGGAGAGGCTCTGGCACCCTCAGCTTGTGCTTTGTTTTCGTTTGAGAATTCAGCTTCTTCGCAATCGTCAAAAGGGCGGCCGCCCAGCGCCGCCAGGCGTTTGATCGCACGACACCGGCGCGGATGCAGACCTGCCGCCAGCGCATTCCGTCGGCCCGCAGCCAGACGATGCGGGCGTCCTCGGGATGGATCAGCATCAGCCAGTCGAAGCATTCCTCCATCCGGCTGATAGCGGCCGCACTGGGGATCACCCGCATCGGGGCTTCGGGGGTGTAGCCATAGGCATGTTTGGCCTCCTGCACCACGGACGGCCAGGACGTGCCATAGCCACGGGGCCGGTCTTTCTCGGGCAGGCGCCGCAGGGTGTAGGTCAACGCCACCGTCCACATCAGGTTGAAGCCGAACTGCGCCCCAACTTGCGAAAGCGTGGCGATGCCGCCCGGATCGTCGTCCGCCACGCCGGTGATGAGGCCCGGCCCTGACCGCTGAAACCATGATGTGCTCGTCGGCTTGGCTTCGCTCATCCCGCCGCCTCCGAAGTACCGCCAAAAAACGTCGGAAACGGTTCTGCGTCCGGCGAGGTCTCAATTTGATAGTCACGGGCGTTCACCGCCGCGACGGCTTCGGCAAGGAGGGCGTCGCACACGCGGCCGCGGGGGTCTGCAGTGGCAGTGGCAATGGCAGTGAGACTCGAGTCCAGCCAGTCGCAAAGCACAACTTGCGACCCCATGGTCAGGCCTAACCACTGCCGGTTGAACCCCTTTCCCACATAGACGGACCTGCTGGCGCTGACGGTCGTTCGCGTCTTGAGTTCTGCGAAAGACGCCGCGCTTGGGGACGTGACCATAGCGAAAAAACGAACGCCAGCGGTGCATGCATGCCGCTTCGGCCCGCAGCGATCCCGGCCAGCACATAGATGCCCGCGCCGATCGTCACTCCGAGCCCACAGAGCGCGGCGAGCAAAAGCGTCAACGACCGCTTCGGCTTTTGGGGTGGGGCGGACGCTGGCAACTTGTCTTCCTGTAAAACTTCGGTCGATGCTAGTCCCGCACCGAAACCATTGACTTGATGCAGGTTACGGTCTTTCAAATGCACGCTGCGCCCATCGAGCCAGTTTTGCTGATACCGACGGCGACGATTAATTGATCCACGTCAATACGCTCACGTGACGGGCGGCATATGCATTAATCCTAGACAAAGAGCACATCAAGTTTCATGGAAAATGCGCTGATTCTGGACCCTCCCATACTGAATCTCGTCAGTGCCGTCGCGGTCGGCGCTCTGATCGGTGCGGAAAGAGAGCGACGCAAGGGGATTGGTCCGGCGCGGTCCCCGGCCGGGATCCGGACGTTCACCATCACCTCGATTTCAGGGGCTGTCGCGTTCGCCCTCGGGGGAGTCGGGCTGCTTGCCGTCGTGACCGGCAGCGTTGCGGTCATGGTCGCCGTATCCTATTGGCGCGCCCAGGATCAGGATCCGGGTCTGACCACGGAAATCGTTCTCGTCCTGACGGCCCTGCTGGGCGGCATGTGCATGCAAGCACCCCAGACGGCCGCAGCAATCGCCGTGGCAGTGACGGTGCTTCTCTATACGAAAGCGTGGCTGCACAACCTTGTCACCAGTGTCATCTCGAAAGACGAACTGGACGATGCGCTGATCTTTGCTGCGGCGACGCTTGTCGTTTTGCCTTTGGTACCGAATCGCCAGATGGGCCCCTACCTGGCGCTCAATCCACACTCGATCTGGATTGTGATCGTGCTGGTCATGGCCATCAGTGCGGCGGGCTATGTCGCGGTGCGCCTGTTCGGCGCCCGTTTCGGATTGCCGCTCGCGGGGGCCATATCGGGCTTCATCTCCAGCACGGCGACGATCGGCGCGATGGGATCGCGGGCGAAAAAGTCCAACGACCTTTTGGCGGCCTGCGTCGCGGGTGCCGTATTGTCGACCGTTGCAACCGTTGCCCAAATGGCGCTGGTCGTCGCGGCCACCAGCATGTCCACCTTGTTCAGCTTGTCTTGGCCCCTGCTTCTGGCTGGGGGCACCGCTTTGGCCTACGGGGCCGCGTTTACGCTTCTGGCGGCCCGCAATTCGGGAAGTGACGCAGTGCAGACAGGCGGCGTCTTCAGCCTAAAGACGGCGCTTGCCTTTGGATTGATCCTTGCGGTCATCCTTGTCATCTCGGCTGGTCTGCAAGAGCGGTTCGGCGGCGCGGGCGTGCTGCTCGCGGCAGTGGTTGCGGGACTGGTCGATACCCATGCGGCGGCCATTTCGGTGGCAACACTTGTGGCATCGGGCAAGGTCACGCCACAGGATGCGGTTGTTCCGATTCTTGCGGCGCTGACGTCCAACACGCTGTCCAAGATCATCATGGCCGTAACCGGCGGTGGTTGGGCATTCGCTGTCAGGGTCGTGCCGGGGCTGATCCTTGTGGCCGTGGCGGCTTGGGTCGGCACGTTTACGGGGTCGCTCTGGACCTGACCCGAGAGGCCGCGCAGAAAGCCGCGCCGATGCCACACCGGCATCATCGACCGGCAGGCCACGCCGATCATCCCGATCCGCAAGAACGGACGGCCCTGGAAGGAAGATTGCCCTGTCGCTATCGCCAGAAACGAGACCCTACAAGCCACTCGCCACAACGGCCGAGCATTCTGGAAGCGCTGGACCGGATACCACGCCCGAAGTTGGATCGAGGCAAAGATGCGCTCGCAGGTTCGCTCGAACCTGTGGTGCTGAACCTGCTCGACCTCAAGGCCTTCGGTGAACTCATCGCCGCAAGACACCGCGAAAGCCAAACCGCCGAAATCCAAATCCGCGTTGCCCTCATTAACCGCTTCAACGCACGCGGCACCGCCGAAATCCTTCGCGTGGCCTGATGCCAATGGGGAAAGAGGGTGTCTTACTTAGGCATTTCTTGTGCAACAACGCCGACCGACCGCCCCAGCATCCCTCTCATGGTTTGCACGCAAACCATTGCCGGGCAACGGGACATCGGCGGAATCACACGCGCCATGAAACCAAAAATGGCCGCATGAGTTCTACGAAGGCACCCCGTTCAGAATGGCAGGGCTACCAACCAACAGGATTGCTGGCAGGATGCGTCGCTCTCGCGATGCTTGCCAAAGCGGATTGCCAGCAGGGGGTCAGTCCCGCATCAGAATGTATTCACGACGCACAGGATCGAAATCCTCTACAATAAGTCCGTCAGCGAAAGCCGCCTGCATCGCGGCACGCAATCGCAACCGTTCTGCAATTGCGGTTGGCAGATCATTCTCGATCATCGCCCCGAAATCGGCAGGGATGGGCAGGCGCAGGGCAGCATCCCCGGCCAGAACCGCCTGTCTGCCAGCAGCACAAGCGACAACGCGTGGCGCGTCAAGGTGCCAATCGACCAACAGACGGTCTGACGGGACTCCCTTGTTGATCCCTGCCATCGGGCCGTAATAGTCGGGGTAATAGGTGTTCGCCTGCCCGCCCAGACGGTGGATGTTCAGGGCGGCGTTTGCGCTGCGCAGCGGATCGCAAGTCCAGCGGACATGCGTGATCCCATGCGCAAGGCACCAGTCGCGCTGATACCACTTCAGCGCCAGCGCCAACCCCAGCCCCCGCGCCTCGGCCCTCACGGCCATCCGGTGCGAATGTTGGATATGGGGCGTGCGCGTGGCAAAGCCGAAGACATAACCCAGCAGCGCCTTTCCCTTGAACGCGCCTGCGGCAAGGCCACCCTCGGCCTGTATCACCATCATCAGATCCGCCGGGTCAGCCGCATCATCCTGCCCCCAGACATCGTGCTGGAGCGCCTCGGCCAGGAAGAAGTCGCCCATGCCAGACAGATCGCGCAGGACGATATCGGTCATAGGCCGAACACTTCGGTTGATGTGGTGACGTGGTTCAGGAAAGCGCGGTCCAGTGTGACGCCAATGCCGGGGCCTTCGGGCACCGGCATCCGGCCGGCAGTCGCCTCCAGCTTCTGCTCGGTGATGTCGTGTGCGAAGTAACGGCTGGCGGACGACACATCGCCCGGCTTGGTGAAGTTCGGCAGGGTGGACAGATGGATGTTGTGCGCCCGGCCAATGCCGGATTCCAGCATTCCGCCGCACCACACCGGCACAGAAAACGCCGCACAAAGGTCGTGGATGCGTATCGAACTGGCATAGCCCCCCGACCGGCCCACCTTGATGTTCATCACACGGCTGGCGTCTGCCTGCAGCGCGTGACGCGCGTGCACCTCGGTGCGGATGCTTTCATCAAGGCAGATCGGTGTGGTCAGCCGTCTTTGCAAAGTGGCATGGTCCCCGATGTCATCCCAGGCCAGCGGTTGTTCGATGTAATCAAGTTCCAGCCCGTCGAGTCGCTGCAACAGCGCCGTATCGGCCAGCGTGTAGCAGGAATTTGCATCGACACTCAGATGCAGGTCGGCAAATTCGGCCCGCACGGCCCGCACCATCGCCACGTCATGGCCAGGCATGATCTTGAGCTTGATGCGTTTGTAGCCCTGTTCCGCATGGGCGCGCACCCGGTCGATGGTGTCCGCGATCGGCCCGATGCCCAGAGACACGCCCACATCCACCGCATCGCCCACCCCGCCGAGCAACACCTTCAACGGCAGGTTCAAGGATTTCGCCCACAGGTCCCAAAACGCCATCTCGACCGCTGCCTTGGCCATCCGGTGGCCGCGCCAGGGGGCCAGAACGGCCTCAAGCTCTGCAGGATTGGCAAAGCGGCGTCCGACGATCTGTGGCAGGAAGACCGTGCGGATCAAGTCCATCGCGCCGACGGTGGTTTCCTCAAGATAGTCGGGCAGCGGGTCCATGACGCCTTCGGCGTACCCCTCGATCCCGCCAGACCGCAAAGTGATGAGGGGGAAGACCTTTTCGGTCATCGTGCCGGTGGAAATCGTGAAAGGCACCAGCAGCGGCAGCCGGACCAGCCGCAGTTCTGCCTGTTCAATGAGCAAGGGGGCATGGGTGCGCGGCATCGTCAATCCTTTGCTGGGTTGGCTCAGGTTAGGATGAAATCAGTTTTCTTGCAATCTTGACCGAAAGAAAGATTTCTGACACGCTTTCTGACAGCTAGGAGATGGTATGGGCCGAATCGACGCCACGACTGCGCGCCCGGACGACTTGCAGAACCGTCTGCAGTCGAGCCTTTCCTCGGCCACCAAGGCAGAGGCGTCGATAGCCAGCTACATGCTTACCAACCTCCAAAGCTTGCCGTTTGAAACAGCGGCTTCGGTCGCACAGAAAGTCGGCGTCAGCGAGGCGTCGATCGGGCGGTACTGCCGGGGGATCGGGTTTCAGCACTTCAAGGCGCTTAAGGCCAGATTGCAGGCGGACCTCGGTGACAAGGCCTGGCTGATCGGCGACATGCTTCATGATTTTCACCAGCGATCAACCTCGGGCAAGACCGAGGCAGCGCGGGCGCTGGAACTGGAGCTTGCGGCCATTGTCGCGGTGCACGAAATGGCGGCGGGGCCGGATTTTGCCGCTTGCGTCGAACGGCTGGCCAACCGATCGACGGTTTATGTGGCGGGGTTCCAGACCGAGCGGGGGCATGGTGAACTCCTCGTGCACGGGTTGCAGTATCTGCGGCCCGGCGTGCATCTGGCGGACCTCGCGGGCGGCAACTTTGCCGATTTGCTGTTGTCGGAGCCCGACTCGACCTGCCTTGTCGTGATCGAGGGCCGGCGCTATTCGCGTCTGGCCCAGAAGTTGGCCGTGGATGCCTGCGCAAGGGGGATCCCTGTTTCGCTGATCACCGACCCTTACTGCGACTGGGGCCGGAGTGCCGCGACCGAGATGTTCGCGGTGCCGACGGCACTCAACCACTTCTGGGACGCGACCAGCGGATTTGCGAGCCTGATCAGTCTGATGGTCAATGGCGTATTCAACCAGCTGGGTGCCGAGGTCGAGGCCCGCATGGCACAGGTTTCGTCCCTGCACCACGATTTCGTCGGCCATACAGGGGATGGCCGAACGTCGCGTTTTACCCCTAGATAAACAAGAAACCAACAGAACCTGGAGGTTCCCATGACCCTAACCCTTCGACGCCGCATCCTAGCGGCCACCGTCAGTCTGGCGGCACTGCTCGGCGCTCCGGTCTATGCGCAGGAAGCCGTGTTTGTCGTTAGTCAGGATCAGGTCGGTGTGCCGACCTACAACGTGATCATGACCGGCAACACCAATACCGGGGCCACGATGATCTACGACCGGCTGGTCGAACAGGCTGCCGACCAGTCCTTTCATCCCGGGCTGGCGGAAAGCTGGGAAGAGGCCGCCGATGGCATGTCCTGGACCTTCACCTTGAAGCCCGGCGTGACCTTCCACAATGGCGAGCCGCTGACTGCCGCCACCGTCGTGACATGGCTTGGGTTCTTCACCGACAGCGACAATTCGTACATGACGCAGTCGATTGAAAAGGCCGAAGCGACGGGCGATCTGACCGTGAAGCTGACGATGAAAAACCCCGACCCGAACCTGCTGTACAACCTTTCGTCCAGCTTCATGGGCGTGGTCGAACCCAAGGCTTTCGTGGAAATGGGGGCAGATTACGGCGTCACCGGCGCTGTCGGCACCGGCCCGTTCAAGCTGGAAAGCTTTACGATCGGCTCGGAAACCGTGCTGGTTCGGAATGACGATTACACCTGGGGGTCGAGCCTTGCCGAAAACAAGGGCCCGGCCAAGATCGCCAAGGTGACCCTGCGCGAGATTGCCGAAGCCAGCACCGCGTTTCTGGAACTCAAGACCGGCGGCGTGGACATGCTGATGTCGGTGCCGACCGACTTCCTCGGCGAACTGGCCAAGGAACCGACGATCACCACCCTGACCCTGCCGGGGCAGGAAGTGGTCTACATGCCGATCAACGTCACCAAGGCCCCCTTCGACGATATCAGGGTGCGCGAGGCTGCGGCCTTTGCGATCAACCAGCAGGAAATCCTTGAGTCGGTCTATGGCGGCGTCGGTTCTGTCGCCAACCAGTTCCTGATCTCGTCGATGCCCGAATCGGAGGTAGATCCGAAATACCTGATCAGCTATGATCCGGCGCGTTCGGCCAAGCTTCTGGACGAGGCGGGCTGGGTGATGGGGGCCGACGGGGTGCGCGCCAAGGACGGCGTGCCGCTGACTGTCAGCCTGTGGACCCAAAGCGACTCCGTCTTCCGCCGTCTGACAGAAGTGGTGCAGGCGGAACTGAAGGCGGTCGGCATTGCCTCCGAGATCACCAACTTCGACAGTTCCACCATCCGCGACCAGTACAAGACCGGCGATCAGCAACTGGCGGTGCGGTCCTACTACTGGAACAACGCGGATATCGTGGACTGGTTCTTTGGCGGCGATCGTCTGGGCTATCCGAACGTCTCGATGTTCAATGATCCGAAGGCCGAGGAGTTGCGCGTGAAAGCCATGACCGGGTCAGCCAGCCAGGCCGAGCGTGTGGCGAACTTCGTAGCGTATCATGAATATGTCCTGTCGCAGTTTCCGATGGCACCAATCTATCAGCCGGTTGCGAACTATGGCTACAACACCGCCCGCCTGAAACTGCCCGCCACAATTGCCGGAACCGCAATTGACGGCCAGACCATCGTGTCGATGGAAGTGATCGAGTAACGACGGCCTGGGGATCAGCATGCTCAGCTACACAATTCGACGGCTTTTGCTGCTGATCCCCGTTTTTCTTGCGGTGTCGGTGATCATATTCGCGATCATCCACCTGATCCCCGGCGACCCGGTGGACAGCCTGCTGAAAGTCGGTTCCGGCCCCGAACAGCGCGCCATCATCGAGGCGCGCTATGGGCTGGACCGGCCTTTGCCCGTGCAATACGCAATCTGGCTGGGCAACGTGCTGACCGGCGATCTGGGAATTGCCATCGTCGGACGTCGGCCGGTGGTCGACCTTGTGGCGCAGGCGCTGCCCTACTCCCTGGCGCTTGGCGGCTTTGCGCTGCTGTTTTCCACCGTTGTGGGAGTTTTTCTGGGCGTGGTGGCGGCGCTGAACCGCGACAAGCTCGCGGATCAGACGATCATGACGGGGGTGCTGCTGGGGTCAACAGTGCCGAGCTTCTGGCTGGGTCTGCTCATGATTCTGGCGTTCTCGGTGTATTTTCAGTGGTTTCCGGTGTCGGGGGCGCGGGGGTGGTCGTCTCTGGTGCTGCCGGTGCTGACCATTGGCCTTGGCGGCACCGCCCTCGTCGCGCGTGTCACCCGTGTGGCGATGATCGAGGCGGCGGGACGGGATTTTGTCCTGCTCTTGCATGCCAAAGGCATGCATCCGATGCGGATACAGTTGCGCCATGTGCTGCGGCACGCCCTGATCCCGGTGGTGACCATTCTTGCGCTGCGGATCGGCTGGGTCTTGGGCGGGGCGGTGACCATCGAGGTGGTGTTCGCCCGCCCCGGTCTTGGCACGTTGCTGATCAAGGCGCTGAACCAGCATGACTATCCGGTGGTCCAAGCCAGCCTTCTGATCCTCGCCATGGCCGTGATGCTGGGCACCCTGATGGGGGATATCCTGCAGGCAGCGATGGACCCGCGTGTGCGGGCGGCGTTGAAATGACCGCCATTGCCCAATCCGCCGTTTTGCGCAGCCTGCGCACGCCGAAAGGCACCCTCTCGGGCCTCTGGCTGGCCGCTCTGCTGATTATGGCCGTGTTCGCACCCCTGCTGACCAGTTATGAATACGATGTGCAGAACCTGAAAGGTGCCTTCGCCCCGCCGTCCGCTGCGCACTGGCTCGGTACCGACGAGTTCGGTCGCGACCTCTTGACCCGCATCATGTACGGCGCGCGCACGTCGCTGTCGGTATCTGCCATCGCCATCGGCATTTCGGTGCTGGCGGGAATGATCCTTGGTGCATCGGCCGGGTTCTTTGGCGGCAAGTTCGACCGCGCGGTGACAATGGTCGTTGATTTGACATGGTCCTTCCCCGAAATCCTAGTGGCACTGATCCTTGTTGCCATCATCGGCCCCGGCGTCACCGGCACCATGGCCGCCATCGGGGTCGCCTACCTTGCGCAATTCACCCGCCTGACCCGGGCGCAGATCATGGCGATCAAGGGGGAAACGTATATCGAGGCCGCACGGTCGCTCGGGGCTTCGGACAGCTTCATCGTCTTCCGCCACCTGATCCCCAATGCTTTGGCCCCAGTGCTTGTCTCGGCCATGCTGGCCACCGGCGACGCGATCATTCTGGAAGCAACACTTGGCTTTTTCGGCCTCGGCGCGCAGCCGCCCACCCCCAGCTGGGGCGGGATGATGTCGTCAGGCACCGCGCAGCTGTTCATGGCACCCTGGATCATCCTTTTCCCAGGCCTTGCCGTCGCCATCACCGTGATCGCCATCAATCTTTACGGTGATGCCCTGATCCGTGCCTTGGACATCCGCGAACGGCTGAGGCAATCCTGATGCTGCTGGAAGTCGAAAATCTTGATGTCGGCATCGGGCAGGTGCAACCGCTCAGCCGGATCACGTTCGGGGTGGACCGCGGGCAAATCCTAGGCCTGGTGGGCGAAAGCGGGTCGGGCAAGTCGTTGACGGCGCTGGCCGTGATGGGCCTGCTGCCCTTGATCGGTGGCCGGATCACGGCGGGGTCGGTGCGCTTTGACGGAACCGACCTTGTGGCCCTGCCAGAGGCCAAACTGCGCGCCTTGCGCGGACGCCGCATCGCGTTTATCACCCAGAACCCGATGACTGCGCTGGACCCGGTGCAAAAGATCGGCGCGCAGGTCGATGTGGTCTCGCGACTGCATCTGAGGCTGTCGGCAAAAGCCGCGCGCGCCCGCACCGTCGATCTGTTGACGCAGCTTCGCATCCCCGAGGCCGCCACGATCTGCGACGCCTATCCGCATCAGTTGTCGGGCGGCATGAAGCAGCGCATCGTCATCGCGATGGCGCTGGCCGGCGAGCCTGACCTGATCGTGGCGGATGAACCCACTACCGCGCTGGATGTGACCGTGCAGGCGCAGATCATCCATATTCTGGCCACGCTGGTGCGCGAAAAGGGTCTGGCGTTGATTCTGATCACCCATGATATGGGCGTGGTGGCGCAGGTCTGCACCTCGGTCGCCGTTCTTTATGCCGGACGCCTTGCCGAAGCCCGTCCGGTGTTCGAGATTTTTGCCACCCCCGCTCACCCCTACACAACGGCCCTGATCGACTGCATCCCCCGCGCCACGCTGGAGCCGGGCAGTCTGACCGGCATCCCCGGTGCAGTGCCCAGTGTTGCCAGCTATCCGGCAGGCTGCCGGTTTCATCCGCGCTGTATCCGCGCCATCGAGCGGTGCAAGGCCGAGGTGCCACAGCCCCGCCCTTTCGATCATGGCATGGTTGCCTGCCACGTCGCCGGGGGTGCCGATGTCTGACTTTGTCACCCTTGCGCATTTGTCCAAACGCTTCGACACGCCGGGCGGCTGGCTGTCGAAACCCCGCAGCATGATGGCGGTGCGGGATGTGTCGCTAACCATCCCCAAGGGCGGCGTTGTCGGCGTCGTGGGCGAATCCGGCTGCGGCAAGTCCACCCTTGCGCGGCTTGTGCTGCGCCTGCTGGATGCCACCGAAGGCACCGTTACCCTCGACGGCACCAACCTGACCACCCTGCCGAAACGCGAATTGCGCGCCCTGCGCCGGCGCATGGCGATGGTGTTTCAAGATCCCTATTCGTCGCTCGACCCGCGCTTTACCGTGGCGGATGTGCTGACCGAACCCTACACCGTGCAGGGTGCCACGCTGCCCGCCACCCGAATCCCCGACCTGCTGGATCAGGTGGGTCTGTCGCGCAGCATGGCCGCCAGTTACCCCCACCAACTTTCGGGCGGTCAGCGCCAGCGCGTCGGCATCGCCCGCGCGCTGGCCATGCATCCCGACTTCATCGTGCTGGACGAACCGACCGCCTCGCTGGACGTGTCCATTCAGGCACAGATCGTGGCCCTGTTGCAGGGATTGCAACGCGACCTTGGCCTGACCTATCTGTTCATCAGCCACGACCTGGGCCTTGTCCGCTATTTCTGCTCTTCCATCGTGGTGATGTACCTGGGGTCGGTGGTCGAAGAACTGCCTCACCCGCAAGCTGCCCCGCGCCACCCCTACACTGCGGCACTGATGGCCAGCAACTTTACCCCCGACCCGCTGCACCGCAAGATCATCGCACCCCTGTCAAGCGAGATTCCGTCGGCCTTCAACCTGCCGAGGGGCTGCGCTTTCGCCGCCCGCTGCCCCCACGCCACCAACCGTTGCCAAAACGAGGCGCCGCTGCTGACCAACGACAATGGCCACCGCTTCGCCTGTTTCCACCCATTGTGAGACCCAAATGCCCCATCATGTCCTGACGGCCGAATTCCTTCACGAAAGCAACACCTTCAAACGCGGCTTGACCGAACTTGCCGATTTCGAAAGCTCAGAACTTGCGCTGGGACAGTCGGCAATCGACCTGCGTCGTGCGGCCAATACCGAACTCGGCGGCTTTCTGGATGTCTCGGTAGAGCACGGCTGGCGACTTGACCACGTCCTGACGGCCCATGCCGAGCCGGGCAGCCCGGTGTCCCGCGCGGCTTTCGACCACATTGCGGACCTGATCTGCGACGCGGCCCGCACCCATGCCACCACGCTCTCTGGCATCCTGATGGCCCTGCACGGCGCCATGGTGACCGAGGTTTGCGAAGATGGTGAAGGCGAACTCCTTGGCCGCCTGCGCGCCATCGTTGGCCCCGATCTGCCGATTGCGATCACGTTAGATCTGCATGCGAACGCGACACCGCTGATGGTGCGGCTGGCAGACATCATCGTGTCCTACAAGACCTATCCCCATATCGACATGCGCGCGCGCGGCGCTCAAGCGGCACGCTTGCTTCAGGGCGCGATGGAGCGCAGCACCCGTCCCGCCACGCTGCGTGCCCACCGTCCGATGCTGGATGAAACCAATGGCGGACGCTCGGACAGCGGGCCGATGGTGGCGCTTTATGCCAAGGCGCTGGCGGCGGAGGCGGAACCCGGTATTCTTGCGGTATCGATCAACGCCGGCTTTGGCGACGCCGATATTGCGGATGTGGGGCCGACGGCGTTGGTGACCTTCGACAAGAACGTTGCCAGTGCCGAACACCGGGCTCGCGCGATCGCGGAAGACATCATGGATGCAATATGGGCCAACCGTTTGCAGTCGGAAAACACTTACCTGACCGTCGAGCAGGCCGCCGGGCAGGCCGCAGCCCACACGGGGCCGCGCCCCCTGATCATCGCGGATTATGCCGACAATCCTGGTTCAGGGGCTTACGGCGACGCCACCAACCTGCTGGCGGCGCTGCTTGCGGCGGGCGTCAGCAACGCCACCTTCGCACCGCTGATCGACCCCGAGGCAGCCGCCTCGCTGATCGGGGCTGGCCAGGGTGCGACCCTGTCGCTGCCGTTGGGTGGCAAGTGCGACCCTGCCTTCGGTGGCGGACCGCTGATGCTTACCGGAATTGTCGTACACGTCTCGGACGGCAATCTCATCGGCGACGGCCCGATGATCGGCGGCTTGCCGTTCAGCTTTGGTCCAACGGCCGTGTTCCGCGTAGGTGGGGTCGACATCCTTGTAACCACCGAACGCGGCCAGATGCTGGATCAGCAGCAGTTCAGGGCCTTTGGCATCGACCCCACCGCGAAATCGGTGATCGCACTGAAATCCATGCAGCATTTCCGCGCGGCGTTCGAACCCATCGCCGCTCGCGTCATCGTCTGCGATTCCGGCGCGTTGTCGACGCCGCGCGCTCACCTGCGCCCTTACAGGCGTGTGCCCCGCCCGATCTTCCCGCTGGACCGCGACATCGTGCTGTAAAAGACGCGGATGTTGTCAGATCTGCGTGACCTGATGCGGGCTGACCCGGCCATCGTCGCGTGCAGCGGCCAGGAAGCGTGCAAGGTAGCTGGCCCAATCAAAGTGCAAGTGCCCGGGTGGAATACCCCGCCAGCTTCACCGACAACTGGTCGGGTACCGACTATTGATGGTCGATGAACCGACGCAGTGCGTGGATAGCCTATTTCGACCTCTCTATGTATCCCCCCCACAATTTGATGGGCGTGGCGACCCCCATCGCCACGCCAGCATTGGTGTCTTGCGGCAAGTAAACGCTGCTGCGTGTGGGGGCATCGACCTGTCAATCGGTCCGTTGTTGGGTCACTGTACGGTCGTGGCCTCGTTCTTTCTGGTTCAGGATGACATTAGTACCGGCATGATGACAGGTTGGGCCGCTGTGGTGGGCGTGGCGCTGCTGGTTGGTTTCATCAACTGGGTCCTGATGGACCCGTTGAAACTGCACGAGTCGAGGACTTCGCGATCACGATTGAGGAGGCCGGGGAGGTCGAAGGCGAACTCCACGCTGCAAGCATTCTCTCAAGAGGACGCTTCAAAGGCCAGATCGTGTGTGGCAAAGCGCACTCGCACACAAGCGCGCGAGGCACCGACGACATCACGCATGACACCTTGAGCATCGACAGCAGCGCGGAGATCGAGGGTCGGTGCAGCTCCCGAACAACCAACAAGGACTCAAAACCGGCTGATCAGTTTGGCCGATCGTCGGCACAGCCCGGATGATGGCGCCCTTCAAATTTGCCGTCGCTGCTGCAGTCAAATCGGCAGGATCCGGTGCCTGGCCCAAGCAATTTGTCCCATCGATGACTTCATGGCAGACCGACCAAGGTCGAATCGCGCTTGGTACTCCCGTTGCACTGGTCCGACATAGCCGGACCGCTGCCGATAAGACGCGCGCCCGGTTCATTTCTGATTCTCCGATGACCCGAGTTCGGCCCATCTCCAGGTGAAGTCATAGCCGACCTGCTCAGATCACCAACGCTGAACCAGCCGAAGGCAAGGTTTTCCGTCTTCGTCCAGATCGCGGCACGTACCCCGAACCACTTCGCGCATCGGACCAAGCTTCAGTTTTTTTGTTGAATTACGCCCTGAACCATCTCGCGATCGAGAGTCGGATCAACCAAGATCTTTTTCAGTCGGTCGCATCTCTGTCATGGAAACAGCAGTCTGCGCAGGTTGCCGCCCATGATTGCATCCTGTGCGGCCTTGTCCAGTCGTGCAAGTGGCGGCAGGCTCAGGATATCAGCAATAGTGGAATATTTCAGCACCGGGCTGAAATCGGACCCCCAAAACAGCCGCTCTGGTTCCAGCATGTCGATCAGAAGGTCGACGAAGGGTCGTGCGCCGGGATGGCCCGGTGTCGGGTCCACGGCATAAAGGCCAGACAGTTTGACACCCACGTTGGGTGCTTTGGCCAAGGCCAGCAGAGGAGCCAGCCGCTCGGTAGCCTCGGCTACGGTCGCGTCGTTGCAAGGTCCGGGCAAGCCGAGATGCGCGAAAAGGAATGTCGCATCGGGTGCGGCGGCGACCGCGGCGGCGAGTTCCAGCGTCGCGGCAGGCGTCGCGTTCAACGATATGATTGACCGTCGGTCGGACAACGCTCGCCACGCTGCCTTGGACCATGACGCCAAAGCCGCGCCCGCCGCCGCATCGGGTAGATAGAGGGCGATTCCCGCATGTCCAGCGTCGAGGAGTCGATCAAGACCGGACTCGGTCAGCGATGCCTGCGGCCTGACAAATGCAAGGCTGCTGATCCAGTCACATGTGCCGGCAAGGTCGCGCAGATAAGCGTTATTGTCGGGGTCGATCCCGTCATCTTCGTATCCGATGACCAGCGCGCCGGTGATCCCCAGTGCGTTCATGAGCGCGTGATACGCGTTGGCATCGGTCTGCCCGTCAAGATACTGCGTGCCGCCATCGTGCCAGAATCCGTTGCGGAACAGGTGGATATGGGAATCGATCAAGGGCGCTCCAGCACAGAAATCACCATCCCGGCGACCCGCAGGCCCGCCAGGGCATCTGCTGCATTCACCGGTACTTCGACCGGATGACCCGCGATACGGGCCAGAAAACAAGTGAGTTCAGCAACGAGCGGGTTTTCCTCGGTATAGGTCAGGTGGCGCGTTTCGGCGGCGCAGACGGTGATTCCGCGACCAGCTTCCCACTCGGCGCTGCCGCCGGTGCCGACGATTTCGACCCGGTCGGGCGGCAGGTCCGGCCCCGGATGCAGCCACGCTGACCGCAGATCCCAGATCGTGTCACCCGGTCCTGTGATCCGCGCAAAAGTCAGGCTTCCACCCTCTTTTGCCATGCGCCGCACGGCGGACACCGATTGCCGGATCGATGGATCGAACCACAGTGCAAGGTCGATATCGTGGATCATTGTCATCAGCACGGGATCGACATCGCGGAACTGCATCGCATGGCCCACATCGCGATACCGCCTTGACGAGAAGGCGATCAGCGAGCCGATCTCTCCGCTCATCAGGACGTCGCGCAGAGCGCGGTGCGGGGTTGAAAAACGCAGGATATGTCCCGGTTGCAGAAAGGTGCGGCTGGCGGCCTCGGCAGCACAAAGTTGCTCCATCCCAGCCGCATCGGCGACGACAGGTTTTTCGACCAGCACCGGGATATCCAGCGCAAGCGCCGCCCGGGCAAGTCCGTCATGCGCGGAAAGCGGGGTGGCGACGATCACGCCTTCGGGGCGGAACCGGGCCAGCAGCGCCAGCGCATCGGTATCGCTATCCGCCAGCCCGAAGTCGCTCACGGCAGCGGCGCGCCTGCCGTCATGCAGTTCGGCCAACGCGAGCGTCAGGCCCCCTATCCCGCAAAGTGCGCACAGATGCTCGCGGCCGAAAGCCCCCCCTCCTGCGATCATGATCCTCATCGGGCGACGCCTTCGGGACCCGCTCCGCAGATCAGCGCGCAGATATGGCGGCCCGTGGCCAGCGCGGGATGCCCGCTGCGCAGGGCCGCGACCGAAGCCGCACCGGCAAGGTCGGCGGCGATGCCGTACTCGAACCATAGCCAATCCGCTGCGTCCTGCATCGCTTCATCCTCGATCAGGATGAGGCCGTCGATCACTTGGGCCGCGATTTGCACAATCCGGTCGTCTGTCTGCGGACAGGCCATCGTTGCGACGCGACTGGTCACCTGCGGCAGTCGCACCGCATAGCCTGCCGCAATGCTGTCGCGTAAGGTTGGCGACCCAGTGGGTTCGACCGCGATAATTCTCACATGAGGGGCGAGCGCTTTGATCGCCGTGCCGACGCCAGACACCAGACCCCCGCCGCCCACGGCAAGGATCAGCGTGTCGATGTCGGAGACCTGTTCCAACAGTTCAAGGCCCAACGTCCCTTGCCCCGCCACGACCAACGGATCGGCGAAGGGGTGGAAATACTGCGCCCCTGTGTCAGCCGCCCAATCAAGAGCGGCGACATTGGACTTGGCCCAGTCGACCCCGACAATCCGGACATCTGCGCGCCATTCGCGCATCTTGGCGACTTTGGCGGGGGAAACGGTTTCTGGCACAAAGATCGTCGCGGCATGCCCCGCAATGGCCGCCGTCCGCGCCACGGCCAATCCGTGATTGCCGCCCGATGCGGTAACGATCCCGGCGGCGCCGATGGGTTCAGATGCGCCCCGCAACCGGTTCAGGGCACCCCGCGCCTTGAACGACCCGGTGACCTGCGCGAGTTCAAGTTTGAACGTGACCGTGCCAGTCACCGGCAGCGGGTTGCGTTCACATCCCGCCCGCATGATGGGGGTCACGCGGACCCCGTCCCTGATCCGGTCGCGTGCCGCATAGATATCGTCGATCATAATCATGGCTGGTAGTCCGACGCGACGACAAGACAACAGTTTCCCGGACTGACCCGCCCCGGATGTCGCCGTGCGAAAACCACTCCGTCGCATTCGTAATGCAGTACCTGAGGCGTGAAGCTCAGATCCCATGTCTGATGGATGCGACCGGCGGGCTGTCCTACAGAAACGCGGCTTCCGTTGGCGTGGAACGGTTCGAACACGCCTTCGCAGGTTGCATAGACATAGGCGCTGCTGCCGGCGAGGGCGAGGATCGGTCGGTCGGTGCGCGGTGCGGGGAGGCCCCCTTCGATCACGCCCAAATGGCGCAGCACGTTACGGATGCCCTTGCGGCAAATGTCCAGCGCCTCGGTCGATACATTGCCGCCGCCCCGGAGTTCGGTGCCGACCGTCACCAACCCATGGCGACAGGCGGTTGCCGTCGCGGTGCGCGGATCGCCCAGATTGGGGATCACCACGGTCCAAGGCGCGTCAAAGGCCACCGCAGCGGCGATATTGCGCTGCCGCAGAGCAGGATCATCTGCAGGTTCGATGATCGCGCTTGGCAAGATATCAAGCGTTGATCCCCCCGAATGCAGGTCAAGAAAGGCATCTGCAACCGCAAAAATCTCGTCCGCGACAAAGGCTGCGATCTGTCGGGTGATGGTTCCCAGCGGATCACCGGGCCACACACGGTTGAAGTTCAGCCCATCAACCGGCGATGTGCGCTTCCCGGCCATCACGGCATGGACATTGTTGGCTGGCAAAAGGATCAGACGGCCCTGAATCTCAGTCGGGTCGAGGTCGCGCATCAGTTCGCCGATGGCGATGGGCCCCTCGTATTCGTCGCCGTGATTGCCACCTTCCATCACTACGGTCGGGCCAGTGCCGTTGGCGATGATGCCAATGGGGATCTGAGTCACGCCCCAAGCGTCATGATCGGGCGAATGCGGAAAACGGACCCAGCCCGCCTGCCGCCCTGTTCGTCCGAGGTCGACAGTCATAAAGGCCGTGCTGACCCGGCTGGCGCCGGCGGTTCTGTCCGGGTTCACCCGGTTCTGGTCTTTCATTCTGCTCGCTCCTCAGGGGGTGCCTTGCGCAGTTCGGCGATGCGGATGGCCATCCTGCGGGCCTCGTCCGCATCCAGTGCACCAAAGCACATGGATGTCGTGAAACTGCCCCCCGGGGGCAGGTCGATCACTTGGCCCGCCCGCCGCGCCGCCGCGCGGCCATCGGGTGCGGCCGTGGCAGGCAGAATCAGGCCAAGCGCCTGTCGTTCCGGCGCGCGGGTGATCCAGCGGACAGCCACAGGCAGGTCGCGTGTGTCATAGCTGATAAAATCTGCCGTTCCGTCCGGGTGCACCTGCATGCCGTGGGTCTGCCCATCTGGCTCAGCGGGCAGCGTCATCAGCATCACGGCCTCGGGGTCGATCCGCGTGTCGGCGCCCATCAGGCGGTGGCTGGCAGGGTTGGCAGCGACAGCATCATGCCACGCCCGCTGGCCTGCTTCCGCATCGGGCGGCAGCGCCGACGGACGGATCCACAGCCCGGCACGATCATCGCGCAGCGCGTCGACGATCACCCCGCCGCCCACAGGGCGGAAATTTACATGCGCCAGATACAGGAACGGCATCGGCATGCCGCCCAGATTTTGCACCGCTACATCAAGGTCGATCTGCGCCGAACCGGCGGTCATCCGCAGACTTGGCCGGGACACGAAGTGATGGCCAAAGGCACGGCGGTCGTGGCCTTCGCCGGTCAGGTTGACATAGGCACCCCTTGCGTCGCTTCCACATTCCAAAGCCGCATGGCGATAGCGCAGTGCTGGAAGTTCGCCATGCAGGGGATGGTCATCGTCTGGTCCAGGATTGCCCATCGCTGTGCCACCGCAATGGATCAGGAACGCGCCGTAGTTGGCGAGGTAATCCTTCCCCGCCTCGGGTTCGTCAAAAACTGACTGCATGGTCAGACGGCGACCCTGCACATGCAGATCCCATATCTGCTGACCCAGGAATGGCAACAGGACTGCCCGCGCTCCGCCAGCATCAACTTCAATAGCCGCCACCCCGCTGGCATAGCGAAACGTGTGCACCGTGATCCCACCGTGCGCCAACAGGAGGCGGCGTTCGGAACCCCAGACTGGTCCGAACATGGCTTCGTGCAGATCGACCCGTGTCTTCATGGACTTCTCGGTGCGCGGGCGAAGCTGTTAGCTTCAAGCTTCCTGCCCATGCGGCGGAACAGATCGACCGAGGCCGCACGTATGGTGCAAAAGATTTCGCCTTCATCCAGCGCGGCAAAGCGACCGGCTTCGGGCACGACTTTGCCGTCGATAATCACCGTGTGAACCGATTTGCAGCGTGCGGTAAAGAATAGGTTGCGCACCTTATTCGTCGACGGCACCATTTCGGGCCGGTCAAGGGTATGGATCACGATATCCGCGCGTTTTCCGGGTTCCAGCGATCCCAGGTCATGGGCAAGTTCTACCGCGCGCAAGCCAACGCGGGTCGCCATGAGCAGTCCTTCCTCGGCCACAAGATGGGTGCGGTCCATCGCGACATCGCGGGCGGTCAAGACCGCGATTCCGGCCTTCCGCCCTAGATCAAAGGCGTTTGACCAGTTCGGTGAATCCGATTCAAGTCCGATATTTGCACCGCGCCGCCACAGTTCCGCAAGTCGTCCATGCAACGCCGATCCAAGCCCCCACCTCATCGAGGCCGCAGGTGCCCTCGCGATCGAGGCTCCCCGATCCATCAGCACCTCGCATTCAGTCGGGCGTCGAGAAGCGCCCTGACTATTTGATCCATGGGTAAACTCCTTGGTGGGATCATCGCTCTTGAAGGGATTGTTCAGGTGAAATTTGCCGGGTAACGCAGGCTTGTCCTTGTTCGGAATAAAGATTCGATTTGCAGGTGAAGTCAAGCCTCATATATGAAGTTACCATGACCGATGACCTTGCCCAAGATGCCAGCGACCCAGCTGGCCGCGCCGCCTATTCCGCGCCCGCGCTGGAAAAGGGGCTTGATATTCTTGAACTTCTTGCTGAATCCGCCGAACCGTTGACCGCACGCCAGATTGCCGAAAGGCTTGGCCGCTCCAAGGCCGAGATTTTCCGCATGGTCTACGTGCTGGTGGATCGCGGCTATCTGGCCCGCGATCCGACCACCGACCAGTTGTCGCTGACGAACCGGCTTTTCGCGTTGGGGATGCGGACGCCCCGCACACGCGCATTGCTGGAGGTCGCATTGCCTCTCATGCAGCGGTTGAGCGATGAGATCGGCCAAAGCAGCCATCTGGTCGTTCTGAACCGTGGACACACGGTCGTCATTGCGGCCGCGAAAGCGCGGACAGATTTCAGTTTTCAGCTGGAGCTAGGCTATAGCAGACCCGCGATTAGCGCTGCCTCGGGCCAAATGATGCTGGCCCTGCAATCGCCCGCCCGCCGGGCGAGGCTGATCTCCGAATGCACAGAGGCGGCGGGGACAGCACAGGACAAGGCGTTTAACGCCGAACTCGACGCGATTGCCGCACGCGGATTCGTCACGTCTGAAAGCCATCATATCGTCGGGGTCGTCGATATTTGCGCGCCGATCTGCGACCCCACGGGCCACGCGATCGCAAGTCTTGTCGTGCCCTGCCTGCTGCATGTTGAAACCGACCGCAATCTTGACGCAATGCGGGAACGTGCTCTGGTCTGCTGCTCAGACATCGCGGTGGCGCTTTACGGCGGCCTGTGACTGGGGGCCAAGCGGGACGCAACCCGCATCAAATCTGGCGCCGCAGCTGCAGGATTTGGCCTTACAGGCCGTTGCTTTCCGCTTATGCCAGGCTGGTCTACCGCTTTAACCCACCAGTTGGCTGGGCAGCTTTTCCAGTGTGAATTTCTTGGCCCTGAAGGGCAGCGTTGTACACAGATGGACGAGATCGAAATGGCATTTACGGTGAAAGCCCAACGGTCGCGCAGATGCTGTAGACTGCTGGCCGTCTTGGGCGCGTCACAGTGAATCGCCGCTGGCGCGGCCGTCTTCTGAAGAGTCCACAGCAGGTGATGATGGCCTGACAGAGTGCGGCATGTCCCGGCAACTTTCCAGACGGCCGGACAGGCCGTCAAACAGGTCTGAATGGGTTTCCGACCAGTATACTTTCTTGGATCACCTTTTGCCGCCGCGATACCGGCCTGCTGTGCTATCCTATTGGCTTTTTGCGTTCACCATGGCGGGTTAACAACAGGTAAACAAATGGACCGAAAACGCGCTTGATTACAGTGGGATAGGGGGCAGACAAGACGCAAACCGCGCGAAAACCGCAGCCGACGACACTCTCCAAAGTCTTCCCTTGTGGCCACAAAATGCGACCATAAAGATTAACGCACAAAGCGATCTGGCAGGGCAGCTTGGATTGCCGCAGGGCAAGTCCCCAACTCTTGGACAGGTTTCCGTGTGATTTAAGCTGCTTTCTGCCTCTGCTGAGACGCGCTTGCTCAGCTCGATGAAGCCGTCAAAGGCGACTGGCAACGGCATCAGCGCTGCCTGTTCTTCGACCCAGACATCGGCGATGGTGCCAGGCTGTTTGCCATGAGGGGTCTCCCGCCACAACTTGAGGCAACGCTGTTCCAACCAAGCATTCAGCGCAGCAAGGTCGGGAAAGTCCGGCATGCATTGCAGCATCTGGTGGCGGGAGTCGCGGACATTCTTCTCGACTAGCCCCTTCTCCCAGCCCGTTGCCGGATTGCAGAAGTCAGGTCATAGACATAGTGGTTCGTCATGGCGAAGAAGCGCATGTTGATCTGACGCTCCTTCCCGCGGCCGACGCGATCAACTGCTGTCTTCGTTCGGCATGGCCTCGAACCGTGTATGGATGGCTCCTGCGTGGCAAGGGGGTTGTGGTTTTCAGGCGTCTGGTCGGTTGCGGCCATGTATTCGGTGTCTGAACTGCGGTTTTACCCGCGCACCATGATGAATTCCGCGTGGATTTGGTCCCAATCAATGGCGCGCGCTG
>CAMAQR010000038.1 GCA_945860375.1 Pseudorhodobacter antarcticus | reverse complement strand
AGTGTTCTTTCCCTTGCCGCCTGTGTGGCAGGTCCTGTCCATAAGAGCGCGACAGCTGGCCAAGACGGCACTGCGGTCACCCCCGCCGTCTCCGTGTCGCCGCCGCATCCCAGTCTTACCACGATGGCTTGGGGCGAAGAGGAGGATGGCGGCGGCACCGTGGTGACCACCATGGCGATTGGCGAGGAAGACGGGCATGGACCTGTTGTGACAACGATGGCGATTGGCGAGGAAGAGGATGGTGGAGGCACAATGATCGAAGATCAGCCACTGTATATTCCCGAGCTGCAGAGTTTCCTCGTCCAGCCGCCATCGTCGGTCGCTGATATCATGGCACGCCTGCGCCTGTCACAGGGTTAGTCATGTCTGCGCGCCTTCTGATCGCCGGGGGCAAGTCCGATCCGTCCATCGGTGCGATACATGATGCCGCGCGCAGGCTTGGGGTCGAGACCACGGACCTCTGGACCGACACGGCTGTCATCACCTTCGATCCCCTGACGATGAAGCTGTGGCAGGACGCCCACGAGGTCACAGGCATCGCGGCGGCCTTCCTGCGGGCTGATGTGTTTGGCGCAGACAGAATGTCGGTCACCGCCGTGCTGCGCGGCTGGCTGGCTTGTCATCCCGCGATCAAGCGGCTCAATCCAATGGCATTTGGTCGCTCTGCTTCGGTCAACAAGCTAAGCGCACTCGCTGCTGCCCATCGCCATGGCCTTGCCATCCCGCGCACCATGGCGGGCAATGATCCTCGGGCGCTCGCAGCTTTCGCCGCTCAGGCCCCAGCAATCCGCAAACCGGTGGAAGGTGGTGACTACTGCCGCCCATTGGTATCTAAGGTCGCCACGGAGGCAGCGGCGATCATCGCACAGGAGCGTCTGGTCGGGCCGGAAATGCGTATCTACCGCGTTGGCGGCCAGTTATTCGGCTTCCACATCCACTCCGACGCGCTGGACTATCGGACGGACCCAAGTGCGGTTGTCAGCCCTGCACCGGTGCCGGAGGTACTTATTGCCCCCCTGATCACCCTCACAGACGAGATGGGGCTAGATTTCTGCGCCTCTGACTTCAAGACCTGCCCCCGCAGCGGTGGCTGGGTCTACCTCGAAACCAACGCAGCCCCGATGATCGCTGCATTCGGGCCAGAACTGGCGGAGGCCATTTTGGCACACCTGATGGTAGCCGGTTTGTGGGGGAAATGACGGGAATGTTTCCTGTCTTTCGCGGATGCATTTCTTTTGAGATCACACACATATAGAAGGACAGGGAAACATTCCCGTCATTCCCGCCGTGGGGCGTCATTGACCTGCGGCGGTATCATATTTGGTTTTTCAGCTATCACCGACATTTTCTATTCTGGGCAATATGTTACCAGCCTGACCTGCAAGACGGGGCAGTTCAGATCGTGCTACGCTCTCAGCGAAATGGCCCACTTGAGGCAGACGTCAAAGCCAAGCACACCTTTTGACCGCAGGTCTGGCGCAGGAGGGTTAGATTGCACGAAACCCACACGCCCTGCGCCAGAAATGATCCGAACTTGCGGCTTGGCTGAAGCATAACGGCTGTTGCCGATAATCTCCGCCAATATCGTTTGGCAACCGCCAGCATCACTTGCGTCCAACCTTTATCCTTTCGCGCGAATGACTTAACCGCGTCGTTTGACCATCATGGGCATCAATGAAAGCCTTGGAGGTTGTGCTGGTGCGATTGGTTGCCCTGTGCTGCTTAGTTCCGATGACAGCACTAGCCCATTCCGGCAATGTGGATCGGCAAGGCTGCCACCATGATGGGAAGATCGGCGAATACCACTGCCATGAGACCACTTACGTCGGCGTGGCCTCGGTCATCGATGGTGACACGATTGAGATTCACGGCCAGCGGTTTCGACTATCTGGCATAGATGCCCCCGAGTCCAAGCAACTTTGCACCGATGCCAAGGGCAAGGCCTACCGCTGCGGCCAAGTTGCGGCCAATGCCCTTGCCACCTTCATCGGTCGCCAAACTGTATCCTGCGCCAAGGTGGACATCGACCGATACCAGCGCATCGTAGCCGAATGCTCAGTTGGAGGCGGGGATGTTGGGCAATACATGGTGGGCAGCGGTCTCGCTGTGGCCTACCGAAAGTATTCAATCGTCTATGTCCCAGACGAAGAAGCCGCCCAGACCGGTCACATCGGCATCTGGTCTGGTAACTTCGAGATGCCATGGGATTGGCGGAAGGCGCACTGATCGAGGATGACGACCCCAATCTAAAGTTATCGAAAGATGGACTCAAAATCCGAACGACAATTTGGTTGCGTGCGCAGTTTGGTTATTCTGAGCCGCGTACCTATGGCTTGACCATTGGGCCTGTTGCTGTTGGATACATCGCCACTGCGAGCCTAATTGAATAGCCTAGACTGTTAAACATACGCCACCGGATCTAGTTGCAGGGCCAAAGTTATTTGGCATGCCATTGATATTTAAGGGATAAAGATGACAATCGAGCAAGAAATCAACGTATCGCTGGACGGATTTTCAGACTTTAACATCTTCAATGGCACGGGAAATTGGTCAGAACCGGGATGGTTGTCGCAGGCGAGCTTCTATCAAGCCGATCCAGACAAATTTGTTCGGGTTTATATTGATCTAAGTGGTAGCGATTGGGGTATTCGATCGCTCAGTTCCGGGGCAAGTGGCGACGGCCTGTTTTATCTCAGCGATGTCGACGACCAAGATGGTCGAAATATTCAACTGGTCTCGGTGTCGGTTAGTTCGATCGTGAACCTGCGAACAACGCATGTTGGCGCGTTTTTCGGGTTTGGCCCATCGAATGACATAAGCCTTGGCAACGCGTCTTCCCAATTCATCCATCTGCAAGGCCAGACCAACACTTTCCGCATGGATGCCGGATTTGTTATGACAATCGACACGTCAAACGACAGCGTGATCGATATCGGCGATGGGGGCGGTGTCGGCAGCATTTTCACCGGCTACGGCGGATCGGCGCAGGTCACCTTGGGCGACGGCACCTATGTTGACTATATCCAAGTCTCGGGTGCCGACAGCAGCATCACCTTCAATGGTCAAGCCGATGTCACCTCGATCCGGCTGGATGGCGGCAACCTTTCGGTGGGCAGCGGCTGGGTCCAATCCGTTGTTTCGCATGGCGGTCAAGCCCATGTCTCAGTCGGCGCGGGCGGAGGAATCAGCAGCTTGAAGGCTGCATCTTCCGTTGGCGAGGCTCAGACAGTTGAAAACGCGGGATATATCCGGACGATCATGCTGGGCAAGGGCGACGATGTCGTCATGTCCTCGGGCGAGATCGGGACGGCTGATCTTGGTGACGGGAACAATTACCTTGAAGCAACCGGATACATCTCGACCATAGTATCCTACGATGGCGATGATGTCATCATCTTGCACGACAGTGATGTCGAACAGATCAACGTCAGCGGCGGCAACAACCGCATCACCACCGGAAGCGGCTGGGTCGGCTATATCGACGCCAATCATGGCGATGACGTGATCATTGTCGGCTCTGGTGGCGCGCAGCAAATCAATGCCGAGCGTGGAAACAACGTGATTACAACCTCCAGCGGTTGGGTCACAACAATCACGACGGATGACGGCGAAGATGTCATCACGATCGGGACAGGCGGTGTACATGCGGTTCAGACCGGCTCGGGCAACGACATTGTCAGATTGCTGGGCTGGGCTGGAGCAGTCCAGACAGGCGAAGGAGATGACAGTATCATCCTTGAAAACGGCCTCGGCTGGCAAGGCGGCCCGATCTACATTTCCGGCGGCGACGGCGCAGACAAGATCGTGTTCAAACCGCAAGATGATCTGAACACAAGTGTAATCATCGATGGTGGATATGGCGAAGGTGCAGACACGCTTGACCTGTCAGCACTCAGCAATGATGTAACCCTGTCGCTTGGGGTTGCAGAACGTGCTTGGCAAAACATGGGGTCCGGTTATGTCGTGCTTGCCGGAGTCGACAATATCATCGGTGGTAGCGGCAACGATAACCTGCGCGGCGCGTCGATTGGGGGCGCCAAGAACAACGAACTGCGCGGTGGCGGGGGCGACGACACGCTCTCGGGCGGCGATGGTGATGATACGCTGATTGGCGGGGGCGGTCAGGGCGGCTCTTACGGCTTGGGCGCGGCCACATCGAGCCAAATCGGCGGCGACTACCAGCAATCTGCGCTCATCGCAGATGTTACCGGCGACGGACTGGCCGATGTTGTCATGTCGGGGCAACTCTTCGTCGTACCGGGCAATGGCGGCAATGAGTTTAGCACCGCTTACACTATCACGCATTCTGCGGGCTATCAGCAAATCGTCACCCCGGCTGATTTCAACGGTGACGGCGCGATAGATCTTCTGACGCAGACATCCTCAGGGTGGCCCAGCTATTTTCAGGTCTTGCTGAACGACGGTGCGGGTCGCTTCGCCACCGGAGCGATTATTTCGACACCATCGGCTGGACGGGTGATCGCCGGAGATTTGAACGATGATGGCCGCGCAGATGTGGTTGTGCTCGACAGTGTCGGGCAGACGGTAAAAATCTACTATGCCTCGGGTGAAGGGGGCGTGTTCAGCGCGCCGATCTCGGTTGCCACTGGCGGCGTTGACGAGATTGCGAAGATTGTCGATTGGGACGGTGATGGTTCGTCTGAGGTGGTGCTGGTCGATACAACAACCGGGGATGCCACGCTGATCACGCTGAATGGTGACGGGGATGAACGCATTAACCTGCCGTCTTTTGGCACGGCGATTGGCACATTTGGCAGTGCCTCGGCCGGTCTTGCCCTTGCGGATCTGGACGGCGACGGGCGCAGCGATGTTGTCATAGGGCGGACTGACGGCACAGTTGATATTTACCGAAACGAAGCAGACGGCAGCTTGTCGCTGACAGCGCAGATGCACCTCGCGGCAGGCGTTCGGGTCGTTCAGATAGAGATTGCAGATCTAAACGGCGACGGCATCAATGATATCCTGACCCTGTCGGGCGAGCCCTTCGATGGCGATTCCACCCTTTCCGTGTTCGAGGGCAGACAGGACGGCACCTTTGCGGACGAGAGGGTCTTGGACACCCGGTCGCATGGCGGACAATTCGCCTTGGGCGACCTAAATGGAGACGCCATATTGGACGTCGCCCGAACCGCATGGGGCAGCGGGTCAATCGTCGTCATGCATGGTAAGGTCGAAGCCGTTCAGGATGACGATGTCCTGAACGGCGAAGACGGCGATGACGACCTTCAAGGGCTTGACGGACAAGACCGGCTCTATGGTGGGCTTGGCAACGATAACAACTATGGTGGCGCTGGCAACGACAGCATCTATGGCGGCGCGGGTGAAGATTGGCTGCATTACGAAGCGGGCGACGATTACTATGACGGGGGTGCTGATTTCGACCGCGCCGATTATCGCGATGCACCGGGGTCGGTCGTTATCAATCTGGCAACGGGCCGGGTTCTGGATGGCGGCGGCGGCCGCGATACCCTTGTCAACGTCGAACGCGTGACCGGGTCAGCTTTTGAAGACTGGCTGATCGGCAACGATGGCGAATTGAACAGCTTTTCCGGCGAGTTGGGCGATGACCTGATCGACGGCGGCGGCGGCTGGGATTACGTCTGGTACGGTCGCGCCACCGGGGCTGTGTCGGTGGATTTGGCCTCGGGCGTGGTCAGCGGAGCCGAAGGGGCAGATACGCTGATCTCGATTGAAGGTCTGGGTGGTTCGAACTTTTCCGACACCCTTTTGGGCAGCGCCGCCGACAACTGGATCGAACCGGATATGGAGGGCGATTCCGGAACCTTGAATGAAGCGGTCGGTGGCAACGATCTGGTCGATGGTCGCGGCGGTTTTGATACCATCGTGTATTGGCGGGCCGTGTCCGGCATTTTCGCCGACCTGCGGAATGGCACCGTGATCGATGGGCTTGGCAACACCGATACCCTGATCAGCATCGAAGCCATCGACGGATCGGATTATAGCGACGTCATCATCAGCGGAACCGGCAGCGACAGCCTAAGTGGACGCGACGGCGACGACACGCTGACCGGAAACGAAGGCAATGACACACTGATCGGCGGCAATGGTGATGATTCATTGTTGGGTGGCGCTGGCAACGACGTGTTGAGCGGCGGCTTGGGCAGCAACATTCTCGTGGGTGGTATCAACGACGACACCTATATCGTCGACAGCGACACAGACACGATCATTGAAACGTTGGAGGGCGGCAAGGACACCGTGCGCGCCTCGGTCAGCATGGTACTTGCAACAAATCTTGAAAACTTGATCCTGTTGGGCAGCGCTGCGATCAACGGGCGCGGCAACACGCTTAACAACATCATCCTTGGCAATACAGCGGCCAATTTGCTGGTCGGCGGGGGCGGCAATGACACATTGATGGGCGATGCAGGCGACGACACGCTGGAGGGCGCTGCCGGAAATGATAGCCTCGTTGGCGGCGACGGAAGCGACACCGCATCCTATGCAAGTGCTCAGACAGCGGTGACAATCAGCCTGTTGAAAACGACCGCGCAGAACACGTTCGGGGCAGGAACCGACACGCTGACAGCCATTGAAAACCTCATCGGCTCTGCGTCAAGCGATGTGCTGACAGGAAACGCGGCAAACAATTTTTTTATGGGCGGAAGCGGCAACGACAAACTTTCCGGCGATGCTGGCAATGACACACTTGATGGTGGCATCGGCAATGACAGTTTGACCGGTGGAGCCGGGATTGATACTGCCAGCTATGCCAGTGCCCAAGCTGCGATCACGGTCAACCTTGGCCTGACCACCGCTCAAAATACGGTGGGGGCAGGCATTGACACCCTCACAACGATCGAGAACCTGACGGGCTCGGATGCGGGCGATACGCTGACAGGGAGCACCCTTGCTAACCGGATTAACGGGGGGCTAGGCAATGACACCATAACGGGCGGGGCCGGCATCGACAGCCTAGATGGCGGCGCGGGCAGTGATGTCTATGTGGTCGCTTTAATGGCCGACAAAGCCGGGGCGGAAATCAGTGACAGTGGCCTGCTTGGAACAGACGAGTTGCGCTTTACCGGCACCGTCGCCGGGACCTTGGTGATCGCGGCCGGCGATCTGGGTCTTGAACAGGTGACCATCGGCACAGGCACAGGCACAACGGCAATTTTGACGGGAACAACCGCGTTGAAGGTCAATGCAGTAGCCGCGGCAAACGGATTGACGATAGTTGGCAATGCCGGAACAAATACGCTCAGCGGGTCCGCCTTTGCCGACCGCATTGATGGTGGCGCGGGCAGCGATACCCTCGTCGGTGGCGGCGGGGACGACACGCTGATTGGTGGGCTTGGCAACGACTCGCTCACCGGCGGCCTTGGAGCAGACGACTTTCTATTCAGCTTCCAGCCCAATTTCAGCACCAATATGGACCGGATCACCGACTACAACCCGGCCCTTGATGATATCTGGCTTGCAAAGGCCGCAATGGCTGGCCTTGGTGCCGTAGGTGTCATGTCCGGCGATGCGTTCTGGTCAGCCGCCAATGCCGTCAAGGGTCATGATGCCACGGACAGGATTATCTACAACACCGCCACGGGTGCGTTGTATTATGACGAAGATGGCAGCAGTGCAGCAAAAGCGGCAGTCCAGATTGCGCAGCTCTCTGCGAACCTCAGCATGACAGCAGCGGATTTCTTCATCTTCTGATGGTTGGAGTGTTGGTGTGTGAGACCGGGGGGAACTTCTTGCGCAATCCCCCCCGATCTGAGACAAAAACTTGCGCTGTGGGTAAGACGTAGGTCATGCTCTGTCACGGAATATGTGTTATACTATAACACATGACATTTCTCCATCGCCGCCTTTCCAGACTTGAAGCACGCCGCCCAGCGAAGGGTCCGGTGGAGATGGTGGATGCCGATGACTTTGATCCTGAAGTGCTGGCACTTTGGCTGGCGGTCGGGATCGACCAGATGACCTTTGCCCAGCTGGACCTGCTGGAAGACAACCTTAGGAGGCTACCGGTATGAACGGCAGGACTGCGGCTGGAACATTCACTGCCGGAAACTCCGGACGGCCCAAGGGTGCGCGCAACAGGACCACCCAAGCGGTTATGGCGTTGCTGGAAGGGGAGGCAGAGGCCCTAAGCCGCAAGGCCGTGGAAATGGCCTTGGCGGGCGATAGCGTGGCCCTGCGGCTTTGCCTTGACCGGCTGGCACCGCCCCGCAAGGATAGCCCCGTCCAGTTCCCGCTGCCCCGCATGACCACCGCCCGTGACGCCGCACAGGCCGCAGGAGCCGTGCTGCAGGCCGTGTCGGTGGGTCATCTCACCCCAACAGAGGGCGCGCAGGTCATGGGGCTGGTGGACAGCTTCCGCCGTACACTGGAGGTCACGGAACTTGAGGCGAGGGTGGCGGCGCTGGAAGGGCGATAAGAAGATTTGGCAATTCAAACTCGCAAAACCCTGCTCCCCAACGCGGCCCAACTTTCGATGAACATTTATCCTCCAAAGATTTACCTTAAGCGGCTTCGAACGCGTCGGGCATCGCGTTAAACCTTTATCTTCGACACCTAAACGCATAATCGGCCCAGACCGCGCAAATGTCGGCGCGATCTAGGCTCGCAAATCTACGTCCGACGGACAACATGGGTTGACAAACAACCCTCCCTGCGAGCCACGTTGATACTTGAAACGCAAAGTTGGATGGATAACGAAGTGCCAGTAGTCTATATTGCGGTGCCAGTGGGCTTGTCTAACTATTGGGTAAATGCCCAGTCGGCTCCCATATGGACCGACAGTGCGGGAAACGAATATCTGATTGCTTCAGCGCCAGATATAACGTCCACATTTCCGCCAGACCCTCCGTGGCCGCCCGAAGCTACAGAATGGAGCACTGTATCCCCCGATCGAGTGACAGTGACATGGTCCCATGCAGATGCGCTGGCTGCCTTGGCAGCAATGGGTTTGACGAGACCTGTTGAGGTCGAAATCTATGGCACCGAGTTAGGGGACATATTATACGGCTCAAACTCATCTGAGTTCATTTACGGACTTTCTGGAAATGATAGTGTTTTTGGCGGCGGTCTACGTGACGTTATTTATGGAATGTCAGGTGATGATCAGCTCGCAGGTGAGGCTGGTAGTGACATAATCTATGGTGGAGATGGTAATGATATGATCACCGGTGCGACCGGGATCGATAATTTGGATGGCGGTGCGGGCAATGACACGCTGGACGGTGGCACCGGCGATGACAGTCTTGCGGGCGGGACTGGTGATGACACCTATATGGTGGACAGCGCTAATGATGTGGTTGTGGAAAACAGCGACGAGGGCACCGATCTGGTGCAAAGCTCTGTTACTTATGTCTTGGGCAGCAGCCTTGAGAACCTAACGCTGACTGGGCTTTCTGCGGTCGGTGGCACGGGCAACACGCTGGCCAACGTGATCGCCGGCAATTCCGGGGCGAACAGTCTGTCGGGACTAGATGGCAACGACAGCCTGACGGGCGGAGCGGGCGATGACACGTTCACCGTGGGGTCTGGGACGGATGTCATCACCGATCTGAGCGGCGGGGATAACCTGACTGTAGCAGGAGGTGCGACAGCCAGCGCCACCGTCTCGGCGGCTTGGACGGCAACTTCGGAGACGACGAACTCAGGTAACGCGACCTTGACCACCGCTGGCTTTGGGGTTGATCTGTCTGCTGTGGCCGGTGGGACGGCGGGCTTCTCGGTGACCAACACCGGGGCAGCGACAACGCTGACGGGTTCGGCCTTTGCCGACACGCTGGTAGGCGGCACGGGCGCGGACACCCTTCTGGGTGGCACTGGTGCGGACAGCCTCAACGGCGGCGCTGGCGCCGACATCCTGACGGGCGGTGCCGGGAATGACACGTTCACCTTGGGCGCTGGCACGGATGCGATCACTGACCTGAGCGGCGGGGATATCCTCACTGTGGCAGGCTGGGCTACAGCGAATGCCACGGTCACAGCCGCATGGACGGCGACCACTGGCACCACCAATGCGGGGACGACCACTCTCACCACCGATGGCTTTGCGGTGAACCTAGCGGCGGTCACAGGGGGAACCCTTGGCTACAGTGTGATCGACACAGGGGCTGCAACGACCCTCACAGGATCGAAATTCGCCGATACACTGTCAGGAGGCATGGCTGACGACACGCTGATTGGCCTTGCTGGCAACGACGTACTGAACGGTGGCACTGGCAACGACAATATGGTTGGGGGTGCGGGCAACGATACTTTCATTGTTGATAGTGCTGACGACGTGGTGGTCGAGAACACCAACGAGGGCACGGACATCGTGCAGTCTTCGGTCACTTTCATCCTAGGGGCAAATCTTGAGAAGCTCACCCTGACAGGCAGCGATGGGATAAACGGGACAGGGAACGAATTATCAAATGTGATCACCGGAAACTCTGGCAACAACACCCTGACCGGTATGGCTGGCATTGACACCCTTGACGGTGGAGCTGGCAATGACAGTCTGGACGGCGGTCTTGGCAAAGACATCATGATCGGCGGTGCTGGGGATGACCTGTACTACGTTGACAACGGAGCGGACGTTATCGCAGAAAGCCCGTTTCATGGCACCGACAGCGTTTTATCCTCTGCGGCCTTAATCTTGGCGGCAAATATCGAGAACCTTACCCTTGTCGGGATTGCCGACCTTGCGGGTATTGGAAATGAACTGGGCAACGCGATCACCGGCAACTCAGGCAACAACATGCTGGCCGGAATGGCGGGCGATGACACGCTGGACGGTGGCTCGGGCAATGACATCTTGGCTGGAGGGACTGGTAACGACACCTTTGTTGTCGACAGCCTTGGCGATATAGTCACAGAGAATTCGGGCGAAGGCACTGACAGCGTTTGGTCTTCAATCACCCACACGCTTCGCGTGAACCTTGAGAACCTCACTTTGATTGGTTCTGCGGCGGTGAACGGCACTGGTAATTCCGTCGCGAACATCTTGATCGGGAACAGCGGAGCCAATGTGTTGGATGGCGGCGCAGGCAACGACAGTATGTCTGGCGGGGCTGGCAACGACAAATATGTGGTCGACAGCGCCAATGACGTTGTGACAGAGAACACCGCTGAGGGCACCGACACCGTTCAAACGGCAGTGACTTACACCTTGGGCGTCAATGTTGAGAACCTGACTTTGACAGGAAGTTCTGCTGTTAACGGCACGGGCAATTTGGATGCCAACGTGCTGACCGGCAACTCTGCAGCGAACATTTTGACCGGCGGGGCGGGCGATGACACGCTGGACGGTGGTGCTGGGAATGATGTGCTGACCGGCGGGGATGGAGTCGACGCGGCTTCTTATGCCCGCGCAGCGGCGGGGGTGACGGTCAGTCTGGCGGTCACTACTGCACAGGCCACGGTTGCTGCTGGGACAGACACTCTGGCGACGATTGAGAGCCTGACAGGGTCTGGCTACGCAGACATGTTGACGGGTAGCGCCACAGCCAACCAGATTGACGGCGGGGCTGGGAACGATACGATCGCGGGTGCTGCCGGGGCGGATACGCTGCTTGGCGGGGCTGGGAACGATCTGTTCGTTGTCGGAGTGATGGCGGATTTCGCGACGGGAGAGTTGATCTCCGGCGGCAATGGCACAGACGAGCTGCGGTTCACCTCTACGACCGCCAGCACCCTGACGCTGACCTCTGGTGTTTCGGTCGAGCGGGTTGTGATCGGAACTGGCACGGCAACGGTGGCGGTTGCGACGGGAACTGCGGCGCTGAACGTCAATGCGGCGGCTTTATCCGGTGCGGTGACGATGATCGGGAATGCGGGCATCAATGCGCTGACCGGTGGCGGCGGCAATGACACACTGGATGGCGGGGCTGGCAATGACATTCTTGTCGGCGGGGCTGGGAGTGACACGTTCACGGTTGGGGCTGGCGTAGACACGGTCACCGACCTCGGCGGCTCAGACCTCTTGACCGTTTTGAAAGGAGCCACTGCCACCGCAGTGCTTGGCGCTGCATGGACGGCAACAAATGGCACCACCAACGCCGGGACGGTAAACCTGACCTCGTACGGCTTTGCCGTTAACCTCACGGCGGTGACGGGTGGGACTATGGGCTTCTCGGTGACCAATGGCGGAGCCGCCACGATGGTGTCGGGGTCGGCACTTGCCGATACGCTCGCAGGGGGAACGGGCGCCGACACCCTCATCGGTGGAGCTGGCAATGATAGCCTGACGGGTTGGGCTGGGGATGACGTGCTCACCGGAGGTGCTGGCAACGATACTTTCGTGATTGGGCTTGGGACCGACAGCATCAGCGATCTGGGTGGGGTCGATGTTGTGAATGTGGCTGCCGAAGCAACTGTAAACGCCACGGTGACCGCCGCGTGGACGGCAACTGCTGCCACGACCAATGCCGGGGCAGCTGTGCTGACCACCTCAGGATTTGCGGTGAACTTGGCCGCTGTGACTGCGGGATCATCGGGTTTCTGGGTGACCAATACTGGCATAGCCACAACCCTGACGGGCTCGGCCCTCGCCGACACATTGGCAGGCGGCACAGGCGCGGACACGCTTCTGGGCGGGCTTGGGAACGACAGCCTCAGTGGTGGCGCGGGCAATGACAGTCTGACTGGCGGCGCGGGCAATGATACCTTCGCCGTGGGCGCGGGAACGGACCGCATCACCGACCTTGGTGGGGGTGACGTCCTGACCGTCGTCGCAACCGCCACAGCAACCGCCACGGTTACCGCCGCATGGACGGCAACCAGCGCCAGCAGCAATGCAGGCACGGCCAGCCTTACGACGGCAGGCTTTGCGGTTAACCTTGACGCGGCAACCGGAACGGCGGGCTACAGCGTAACGAACACGGGCGCAGCCACCACCCTCACCGGTTCAAGCTTTGCCGACACACTTCTGGGTGGTACCGGGAACGATACGCTCCGTGGTGGGTCTGGCGATGATAGACTGACCGGCGGCGGCGGTGCTGACAGCCTCACCGGCGGCGCGGGCGCAGACAGCTTCGTGTTCAACCTGCTGACCGGCGTGGACCACATCACCGACTTCACCTCGGGCAGTGACCACATCCTGCTGGCCAAGTCCGTGCTGAAAGGGCTTGGGGCCATTGGGTCACTGACCTCTGATGCATTCTGGTCCGGTACTTCAAGCCATGACGCAACCGACCGGGTGATCTACAACTCCGCCACCGGCGCACTTTACTATGACGCCGATGGCAACGGCAAAGCCGCTGCAGTTCAGATCGCGGTGTTGGATGGACATCCAGTGCTGACCTATGCGGATGTGTTTATCTTCTGAGGCAGTGTCCGGGACATCTGGCTGGGGCCACAAAACGACGAAAATGGCCCCAGTCTGGAGCAGAGCAGGCAAAATAGGTATACCAATTGGCACACCAGCCGAGAGGTTGCTAATCTAATATACTGAAAATGAACACAAAAAATTCAAAAATCTTGGGGATGTGAAACCCCCGTTTTCTGCGGGCCCGATCACAACGTGGAATTGACGCAGGGCCGATGCGGCGTTATCTGCCAATGCCATGATAGACCTGAGACCCATCGTCTATGTGGTTGGGCGCATCCTGATCGTGCTGGCCATTTTGATGCTGGCGCCCGCGATCATTGATTACCGTGCTGGCCTGCCCAATGGCATCGATTTTCTGCAAAGCGCGATCCTGACCGGTGGCATTGGCGCCTTTTTGTCCATCGCCACCACCAACGCGCTGGGGCATGGGTTGTCGTTGCGACAGGCCTATCTGCTGACGGCGGCGATCTGGGGCTTTATTCCGGTTTTTGGCGGCCTGCCCCTGATGTTGGGCGAACCGCACCTGTCGTTCACCGATGCCTATTTTGAGGCGACATCCGGTTTCACCACCACCGGGGCCACCGTGATCGTGGGCCTCGACGACCTGCCACCCGGTATGAATTTGTGGCGCGGCATGCTCAACAGCTTTGGCGGGTTGGGCATCGCCTTTGTCGCGATGATCTTCCTGCCAGTGATGCGGGTGGGCGGCATGCAATATTTCAAGACCGAAGGGTTCGACACTTTCGGCAAGGCTTTGCCCCGCGCCACCGACATCGCCCGACAATTGGTGATCGTGTATTTCGGCCTGACGGTGTTGTGTGCCGCCACGTATCTTACGCTGGGTATGGATGAGTTGTCTGCAGTTGTGAACGGGATGGCCACCATCGCCACCGGCGGCTTTTCCAATTCGGACATGTCCTTTGCGAAATACCCCGGCGCTATGGAATACGCGGGCGCGCTGTTCATGATTTTGGGCAGCCTGCCCTATATCCGCTATGTGCAACTGGTGAACGGACAGGCAAAACCGCTGTGGCGTGACAGTCAGGTGCGGGCCTATCTGCGCTGGATCGCCTATGCGGTGGGATCGGTGACGCTGTGGCGGGTGCTGACTTCGGATATGGAGTTGGAAGACGCTTTTCGTGAGGCGCTGTTCAATCTGGTGTCGATCATGTCCTCAACCGGGTTCTTTTCGGGCAGCTTTGCGTCATGGGGCGGATACATGCTGGTGGTGGCCTTTGTCATCGGGGTGATCGGGGCCTGTTCGGGATCATCGGCGGCGGGGCTGAGCGTGTTCCGCGTTCAGGTCGCCGGATCGGCGCTGGCCGCCGCCGTGCGCCAGATCGCCATGCCAAGCCGGGTGATTCCGGTCAAATATGACGGCCGCAATGTCGAAGAAGACGTGATCAACGGTCTGATCCTGTTCATCAGCGGCTATATCCTGTTGTTAGGTCTGATGTCGGTGGCGCTGACGTTGATGGGGGTGGATATGTATTCCGCCGTCTGGGCGATCTGGACCTCGCTTGGCAACATCGGTTACGGCTTTGGCCCCATGGTGGCGCGCACCGGGACCTTTGTCGATTTTCCAGATGCCGCGATTTGGGTGATGTCGCTGGCGATGATCTTGGGGCGTTTGGGGCTGCTGGCCGTTCTGGTCGTCTTGTTGCCGCGGTTCTGGCGGGCCTGAACCCGCCAGCTTTACTCCCAACAGGACACCAGCACGGTCATTCCCAGGGCCTGCGCGTTCAGCGCATCAGGTGTGGCAATGCCTATGGTCGCGGAGGGCACGGTGACAACTCCCGCTGATATCAAGGCCTGTGTCAGCACTTGCGCGGTGGCGGCAAAGGCCACGCCATCGGGCAGAACCTTGGCACCGTTTGCAGCACCCGGCAGCAGCATGCCCACCACGGCGCCGCTGGCATCCACCACCGGGCCACCGGCATCACCGGGCAACACCGGGATCGCCAGTCGCAGCACGCCCGCCTCGCCGTTCAGGCCCTTGTCATCCTCCAGCGTGCCAAAGGTCAGCACCGGGGCGGGCAAGCGTGCCTCGTAGGAATAGCCCGCAACCGAGATTTCTGCGCCCTTGCGCAAGGCTCCATTGTGAAACGCGGCAAAGACTGCGGGGGCCATCGGCGTTGTCGGCGTCAAAACCGCCAGCCCAAGTGCGGCATCGGTCAGGGTCACAGTGGCGTCGGTGTCGTTTTCAATGGTCACCCGGCCACATTGCGCCACCGCCTCTGTCGTGGTCACAACCGTGCCCGTGGCGTCCACGAAAAAGCCCGAGCGTGACAGTTTGGCGGTTTTCACCTCCAGCCCGGACAACAGCCCCGACCGCGCGGCCTCGTCCATTGGCACAAGACCCGGATCCAGCGCCTTGTCACCGACAAACCGGAAGCTGGCCGCCATGGCGGGCAGGATCCGCTGCATCCGCTCGGCATCGGCCGGGTTCCAGACCACCAGATAGCCCTTGACCATGCCCTTTGCCGCCTCGGCATAGGCAAAGCTTTGCACGGTGTCTGACACGGCGTTGATGGTGAAATCACGCTCATTGCGGCTGCGCTCACCTTGGGCGGGCACGACTTCCAGCGTTTGCAGGATGTCATAAAGGCCATAAAGGCTGTTTTGGTCGCCGGGTTCAGAGATCAGGATCAACCGCAGACCAGAGCCGTCTTTTTCGGTAAAATGCACAAAGGGCGGCTCGTAATGGTCAAACTGCACCAGTTTGGTGGGCAGCGTGATTTCGATCCCCGCCTCGGCCTCGGTGATGGTTTGAAAGCCAAACTCGGCCTGATCGGCGTCAAAGTTGGCGATCAGGGTGGCGCGTTGCATTGTGGTCAGCACGCCTGTGGGTTCAAAGCCGTTGGCCTCTTGCCAGGCCGCCATCGACTTGCGGGTGCCCGCGCCGAAGGATCCGTCAATCGCCGCCGTGTAAAACCCGTACCAGGCCATCGCCTGCTGCAACCCCTTGCGATCATCACGCGACAGTTCGGCCTCTGACGCCTTGGCTTGTTTTGGTGTTTCATCCGCCAGCACCACGGGCAACTCATCGGCGGGCACATCGACGGCGGGCACATCAACCAACGGTGTTTCGGTCACAGGCTCTGCATCAGGCACCGCCGATTGTCCCACCGGCCAGAATTGCAGGGCATGGGTCGCGCCATCGGTGATGAAACTGTCGCGCGGGATCAGATTTTCGCGTTTCAGATCGGCAATCCGCCCGGCAGCCGCTTCGGGCGCATAGGGGCCGAGCACCACCACATACCAGCCATTGCGCACCTGAAATCCCGCCACATCGGGGAAAACGGCAGCGTAGGCGCGCACGCGCTCTTCGGCCATGGTCAGGCTGGGCTGGGATTCGATCTGCAACCATGCCTGCTCTTGGGCCAAGGCAAAACGGGCCAAGCCCAACACCGCCAAGATCGCAATCAGCAACACTTTGATATTCATCATCCGTTCAACCTTGTCACTGTATCGCCTGCGGCCAATTTCTCCGAACCTAACAGAGCCTTTGGCGGATGCCACGCCCTTTCGGTACCCGGATGCTGCGCCGCATTGACCCTTGGCCGGGTCTTGCCTATGGAAGGGTTGACTTTCCAGACCCCCGTTTGACAGGTTTGCCATGACTGACGCCGTCTCACCGCCCCGGTCGTTCCAAGAGATCATCCTGCGCCTGCAGTCCTATTGGGCCGCACAGGGCTGCGCGATTTTGCAGCCTTACGACATGGAGGTCGGTGCGGGCACCTTTCACCCGGCCACCACGTTGCGCAGTTTGGGGTCCAAACCTTGGGCTGCCGCCTATGTGCAGCCCTCACGTCGCCCCACTGACGGGCGCTATGGTGAAAACCCGAACCGCTTGCAGCACTATTACCAATATCAGGTGATCATCAAACCCTCGCCGCCGAACCTGCAAGATCTGTATCTTGGGTCATTGCAAGCCATCGGCATCGACGCCAGCCTGCATGACATCCGCTTTGTCGAGGATGACTGGGAAAGCCCGACGCTGGGCGCTTGGGGCTTGGGCTGGGAGATTTGGTGTGACGGCATGGAAGTGTCGCAGTTCACTTATTTCCAGCAGGTTGGTGGCCATGATTGCCGCCCCGTTTCGGGCGAACTGACCTACGGATTGGAGCGTCTGGCAATGTATGTGCTGGGCGTCGATCATGTCATGGACATGCCGTTCAACGATCCGCAATCGCCGATCCCTCTGACCTATGGCGATATTTTCCGCCAGACCGAGGAAGAATACTCCCGTCACAACTTCGACGGTGCCGACACGGAGATGCTGCTGGAGCATTTCAAACATGCCGAGGCGGAATGCCAGCGCCTGCTGGACTTTGCCCCCGATGATCCGAAATCTGGCAAGCGCATCATCATGGTGCACCCGGCCTATGACCAAACCATCAAGGCCAGTCACCTGTTCAACCTGCTCGACGCGCGCGGCGTGATCTCCGTCACCGAACGCCAAGCCTATATCGGCCGCGTCCGCGCGCTGGCCAAGAAATGCGCTGATGCTTTCCGGCAAACCGAAGCGGGGGCGGACGCGTGAATGGCAAGGTCGTCGGTGGGTTTGTCGTGATTGTCGCCGCCATCGCCGGGATCGCCATGTATTGGCTGCAGGAATACGCCTTCTACACCCCGGCGGCGTTTCAGACGGGCAATGAGATCCGCCTGACTCTGATCGAATCCGGCCTGCCCGAAGCCATTCTGGTCGAGGGCATTGAAGGCATTGACGCAGACTCGTCCCCGCTGCGCTTTCGCGCCTGTTTCCACACGCCGATGTCACAGGCCACGCTGACCGAAACCTACAAGACCTATGACGGCGCGGTGCCACTGATCGCGCCGACTTGGTTCAGCTGCTTTGATGCCGCCGAAATTGGCGAGGCGCTGGAAAAGGGTGAGGCGATTGCCTTTCTCTCGCAAGCCAGCATCGCCCCGCAAGTGGACCGCGTTGTCGCCGTTTTCCCCGATGGCCGCGCCTTTGCGTGGCACCAGCTTTCTCCGAAAGTGGAGCCTTAAATGCCCGACCTGCTGATCGAACTCTTCTCCGAGGAAATCCCGGCCCGGATGCAGGCCCGCGCCCGCGCGGATTTGCAATCCATGGTGACGCATGGCTTGGTTGAGGCTGGTCTGACTTATGCCGGGGCAGGGGCGTTTTCCACGCCGCGCCGTCTGGTGCTGGCGATTGAGGGGCTGATGACGGAAAGCCGTCCGGTGCGCGAAGAACGCAAGGGACCAAGTGCCACCGCGCCCCAAGCCGCGATTGAGGGTTTCTTGCGCTCCACCGGCCTGACTTTGGACCAGTTGGAGCGGCGTGCGGACAAAAAGGGCGAAACCCTTTATGCCGTGATCGAAAAGCCCGGTCGCGCGGCGGCCGAGATCATTGCCGAAGTGCTGGAAACCACCATCCGCAACTTCCCTTGGCCGAAATCCATGCGTTGGGGTTCGGGTTCCTTGCGCTGGGTCCGCCCGCTGCAATCCATCCTGTGCATCCTGTCGGATGAGGGTGGCAGCACGGTTGTGCCTGTGTCGGTCGATGGCATCACGGCTGACAACATCACCCAAGGCCACAGATTTCTGGGGGCAGGGGCCTTCGCTGTTCACAATTTCGACGACTACGCCTTGAAACTGAAGCGCAATTTCGTGGTGCTGGAGTCGGCCGAGCGGGAGGCCGCGATCTGGCAGGGCGCGCAAAACCTCGCCTTCGCCGCCGGGATGGAAGTGGTGTCCGACGCCGGTTTGCTGGCCGAAGTGGCGGGCTTGGTCGAATGGCCGGTGCCGCTGATGGGCCGGATCGCCGATGCGTTTCTGGACCTGCCGCCCGAGGTGTTGCAGACCTCGATGAAGGAACATCAGAAATTCTTCTCGGTCAAAAACCCGAAAACCGGGCGGATCGAAGGGTTTGTGACCGTGGCCAACACCGATCCGGTGGACCATGGCGCGACCATCCTGAAGGGCAACCAGAAGGTGCTGTCGGCGCGGCTGTCGGACGCGAAATTTTTTTATGACAATGACTTGCGGGTTGCCAAGGCCAACCCCGAAAAACCGATGGTGGAATGGCTCGACGGTCTGAAATCCGTCACCTTCCACAACAGACTTGGCAGCCAGTCCGACCGCATCACCCGCATCGCGGCCCTTGCCCGTGAAATCGCCCCCTTGGTCGGTGCCGATGCCGACTTGGCCGAACAAGCCGCCCAACTCGCCAAAGCCGACCTGCGCTCCGCCATGGTCGGCGAATTCCCCGAACTTCAAGGCCTGATGGGCATGTATTACGCCCGCGCCGCTGGCTTGCCCGAAGCCGTGGCGCTGGCCGCCCGCGACCACTACTCGCCGCTGGGTCCAACCGACACCGTGCCGAGTGATGCAGTTTCGGTCGCCGTGGCACTGGCCGACAAGATCGACACCCTGACGGGGTTCTGGGCGATTGACGAGAAGCCGACCGGGAGCAAGGACCCATTTGCGCTGCGCCGCGCGGCGCTGGGGGTTATTCGGTTGATTGTGGGGAATGGGGTTCGATTGAACCTTCGCCAGATTTTCTTTCAAGCGGTTTGTCTCCATGCGTTCCTTAAGAGTATGACTCGCGCCATGTTGACCGACCCTATTGACGATTGGGGCTGGGAGCAATTCCACGAAATTGAGGCGAAGTTAACCGAATTTGGAGTTGCAGGCATCATGTTGACGCGTGCCTTTGCAAACGAAGCATATCCAGGCTTGAGTGAACTGGGCATGCATTATGGGCAGCACGGATATAGGGTGCCGCGTTTTGAGGAAATCACGGAACACGAGATTAAATATGGTTTTGCGCGCCGCGATATCGAGGAACTTGCGGAGCTTCATTCCAAGTTCAATAGTGTTTACAACGATATAGTGGAACTTGAAGAAGCCAGTTATGATGGGCACATTAGTGTCCAACCGCGAGAAGCGTTGAACATCGCGTTCGTTGAGGCGGCAGCTTCAGACCTCCTCGCCTTCTTCCACGACCGCCTCAAGGTCTTCCTCAAAGACCAAGGCATCCGTCACGACGTCATCGACGCCTGCCTTGCCATGCCCGGCAATGACGACCTGACGCTGCTCGTCAACCGCGCGCAGGCCCTCGCCGCCTTTCTGAAAACCGAAGACGGCCCCAACATGTTGGCCGGCTTCAAACGTGCCAACACCATCCTGACGCAGGCGGAAACCAAGGACGGCGTCGAATACTCTTACGGCGCCGATCCGAAGTTCGCCGAAACCGACGCAGAACGCGCGCTTTTCACCGCCCTCGACACCGCCGAAGCCCTCATCACCCCGGCGATGAAATCCGAAGATTTCGCCAGTGCCATGACCGCCATGGCCACCCTGCGCGCGCCCATCGACGCGTTCTTTACATCTGTACAAGTGAACAGTGACAACCCGATCACCCGCCGCAACCGGCTGAACCTGTTGCACCGCATCCGCAGCATCTGTGCGGGCGTGGCCGACCTGACCAAACTCGACGGCTAAGGCTTTCACATTGGTAAAACTATCCTGGGGGCAGGCCTGATTTTTCCAATTGGAAAAATCAGGCTAGGGGGCTAGCCCCCACTCTTCCGCCCCATCAAAGCTTGCACCACGCCGCCCCCTGTGTATCCTGCGCCTGCAAACCAAAGGTGCCGCAGTGCAGAAAATCGCCGAATTCGCCGAGATCACCCCCAGTGCCGACATCCGCACCGCAGCCCATGGCTGGCGCGCGAAATGTCTGCAGCGGTTGGTGCGGCTGGAGCTGCCGGTGCCCGAAACCGTGGCCCTGCCGGCGCAAACCGTGCGCGCCATCGCAGCGGGGCATGCGGTGGATGCGGTGGCAATCCTGACGCATTTCGGGCCAATGCCCCTGATTTCCGTGCGCCCTTCACCCGAGAATCCCGATTGGGGTGGCCCCGGCACGGTGCTGAACATCGGGATGAACGCCGCCCAGCATGCACGCCTGACCACCTCGCAGGGTCGGGCGGCGGCTGACGCGCTCTATCTTCGATTTGTGCAAGCTTACGCCACCCATGTCGCCCGTCTTGACCCAGATATGTTCGATTCTGGCATAGCGACGCCCGACAGCTTGCGCGACGCGCTGCGCCATTACGAGCGTGAGATGGACGAAGCCTTTCCCGAAGACCCGGCCAAGCAACTGTCCGAGGTGCTGCGGTCAATGGCCCGCGCGTGGGAGGGCACGTCGGCCCGCCTGCTGCGCCAAGCCAAGGGCGCGCCCACCGAGGCGGCTTTGGGTCTGGTGGTTCAGGAAATGGCGCAGGGCATCGGGCAGGGGATTTCCGGCTCTGGCGTCATCCAGTTCATTGATCCGGTGACGGGCTTGCCGCAGATCACCGGGCGCTATCTGGGCCAAAGTCAGGGCCGTGACGCGCTGAAAAAGACCGATGCAATCTATCTGACTCGCGACAAGCGTGGCCCATCGCTGGAAGACATCGCGCCCGACACCTTTGCCGACCTGCTGCGGCATGGGGCCGCATGCCGTCAACGTCTGCGCGAAGAAATGCAGATCGAGTTCACCATTGAGGACGGCAAGCTGTCGGTTCTGGATGCGATCAAGGTCGCGCGTTCTGCGCGCGCCGGGTTGAAAATCGCGGTGTCCTTGGCCGATGACGGTGTGATCAGCCGCGAAGAGGCGGTGTTGCGGGTGGAGCCGCGCGCCCTGTCGGAGATGCTGCACCCGCAGGTCGACACGCGGGCGGCGCGGGATGTGTTTGCCAAGGGCATCGCCGCCTCGCCCGGTGCTGCTGTGGGGCGGATCGTGTTTTCGTCGCAGGCGGCGCAAGCTTCGGCGGCGCGGGGCGAACCGTGCATTCTGGTGCGTCGTGAAACCGCGCCCGAGGACATCCGCGGCATGCATTCGGCGGTGGGCGTGCTGACCGAACGTGGCGGTGTGACCAGCCATGCTGCGGTGATCGCACGCGGTTTGGGCGTGCCTTGCGTGGTGGGGGCAACCGGCCTTCGGCTTGATTTTAAAGAGAAACGTCTGATCTCGGCCGATGGTCGCACCTTTGCCGAGGGTGATCTGGTGACGGTCGACGGCACCAAGGGCGAAGTGCTGGTGGGGGCTGCCGAAATGCTGGCCCCGGCCCTGGATGATGCCTTTCGCAAACTGCTGGGCTGGGCCGACACTTTCCGCGACATCGGCATCCGCGCCAATGCCGACACTCCGGCGGACGCCGCCACCGCCCGGCAGTTTGAGGCGCAGGGCATTGGCCTGTGCCGTACCGAGCATATGTTTTTCGACGAAGACCGCCTTGTGGTGATGCGCGAGATGATCTTCGCGGATACGTCCAAAGACCGCGCCGCGGCCTTGGCGCGGCTGTTGCCGATGCAACGGGCCGACTTTGTCCAACTGTTCGAAATCATGGCGGGCCTGCCGGTCTGCATCCGCCTGTTTGACCCGCCCTTGCACGAATTTCTGCCCCAAACCCGCGAGGGTCTGCGCGAACTGGCCGAGGCTTTGGACAAACCGCTGTCCGACGTGGTGCGCCGGGCCGAGGCTTTGGCAGAATTCAACCCGATGCTGGGCATGCGCGGCGTCCGTCTGGGCGTGGTCTTGCCGGAAATCTATGCCATGCAGGCGCAGGCGATCTTTGAGGCGACGGTGGACCTGGCCCGCAAGGGCAAGCCGGTGGTGCCCGAAATCATGATCCCGCTGGTGTCGGCACGGCGTGAGGTGGAGTTGGTCCAGACCCATATCGACGCGGTTGCGGCGGCGGTGCGGGTGAAGTCGGGCGTGGATTTCGACTTCAAACTGGGCGTCATGGTGGAAACGCCAAGGGCGGCTTTGCGGGCGGGTGAGATTGCGCAGCATGCGGCGTTTTTGTCATTTGGCACCAATGACCTGACCCAGATGACCTACGGGTTGTCGCGCGATGATGCCGGGCGTTTCATGAACACCTATGTGCAGCAGGGCGTTTTCCCCGAAGATCCGTTCCACATTTTGGACGTCGACGGGGTGGGCGAGTTGCTGCACATCGGTGCAGAACGCGGTCGCGCCACCCGTGCCGACTTGACGCTGTCGATCTGCGGAGAGCATGGCGGCAACCCCGAATCAATCGACTTTTGCCGCAAGGCTGGCTTTGATTATGTGTCTTGCTCGCCCTATCGGGTGCCTTTGGCGCGACTTGCGGCCGCTCATCTGGCTTTGGCCGATCGTGTGGATATGTCAAAAAATACAACAGTATCTTGATGTTGTCGCCCGAAGTGAATGTGAACTCTTAACCGTTTTGGCGGAAATCCGCTTAGACGTGGGCGGATTTCGTTGCAATTTTGCCACTTGGGTAGCCAGTCCGGGATTCCTTCGGTACCCCCGTCTTTCGTCGCAAAGCTGTGCTCTGTGGCACCTGAAAGACTGGCGTTGAAACAACCGGGACCATTAGACAATGCGCTTGCACCAAGCCTGGACGAACGCCCTTGCGGCGCTTTGCGTCCTTAGCGGGGCGGCCTACGCCGATGTGACGGTGAGCCGATCCAACGATCCGACCAGCCTGATTGGCACACAATTTGCCTCACTCTTTGGGGCAGAACACAAAACCGTTGACGCCATCTCTGATGCCAAACTCACCGCGATGGCGGTGGGGCCAAAGTCGGAGCCTCAGACATCAGGCCGCAAGGCGGGAAAGCCCGCAGCACCCAAGCTGATCGAATACAGCGCCGCTTGGCTGTACACCCAAGCTGAACCTGCGGGCGATCAACAATGGCAGTGCCTGAAAACCGCGCTTTACTTTGAGGCCCGTGGCGAAACCCTGAAGGGTCAGTTTGCGGTGGCCGAGGTGATCTTGAACCGCGTCGACAGCCCGGCCTATCCGAAAACCGTTTGCGGCGTCGTTGGCCAAAGCGGGGGCGGCAGCTGTCAGTTCTCCTATAATTGCGACGGTGCGCGCGATGTGATGCAGGACGAGGAGGCCGCTGAGGTTGCCGGACGGATCGCACGGGTGATGCTGGATGGCGCGCCGCGCGCGTTGACTGCCGGGGCCACGCATTTCCACACCCGCGCCGTGCGTCCAAGCTGGGCCAAGCGTTTTCCGCAGACCGCCGCGATTGGCGCGCATCTGTTCTATCGTCAGCCCTGACGTCGCGCCCCTTGCGTGGGGTGTCGCCTTCGGGCAAAGGTCGAACGGGGGTGGGCAGTAGCTTGCCCTTCGTGTTTCGGGCGCCTTGGGGGGCATCATGACCAGCGACATCGGGCTTGCCTTTGCCCATCCCGAAGAACGCTCATTGGCTTCGGCCACGGCGGATCCGCGCGACCGCATCAGCCTGCGCGACCACATTGTGGCGGTGGAAATCGGGGCGTTTCAGAAAGAACGTGGCCACAGCCAGCGTGTGATGTTCAACATGGTGGTCGAGGTGCGCCCGGCGGTGCAGCCCCTGAACGATGACGTCGATCTGATCTTGTCCTATGACACTCTGACCGAAGCGATAGCCACCGAACTGGCCGCCGAACGGCTGAACCTGCTGGAGACTTTGGCCGAACGGCTGGCCGAACGCATTCTGGCCGAACCCCAAGCGATGCGGGTGTTCGTGCGCATCGAAAAGCTGGACATCGGGCCGTACAAACTGGGCGTAGAAATCGTGCGCAGCCGGGCCGAGGTGGCCGTAAAGGTGATGGGGCAGGACGGGCAAGAGGCGGCGGTGCATCCTTTGGTGGCCTATCTCGACAATGCCACGATTGCCTCTGCGGACCTGTCGGCGCGCCTTGACGCATTGCAGTCGCAAGGGATGCCGGTGATTTTGACGGTGGGGCTGCCCGATCTTCCCCGCCCGCAAACCGGGCACAAGCCAACGCAACGCCGGGTGGACCTGCTGGCGATAGAGCAGAACGCCTGGGCATTGGCCGCGCGCGATCCGCGCTGTGTGGTGGTGGCGACGCGGACCGAGATCGACTGGAACATCAAGCGCCACCAGATGATTGTCTGGGCGCCGTCCAAACTGGTGCTGGACGCCGTCGATGGGCCGCATGGCCGCGAAGCTGTGGCGCTCGCGCTTTGGTTGTCGGAATTGATGGCGGCGGACCGGTTGGTGGTACATGGCGATGTGGCGCTTCCGGCGGGAAGCCGCGTAAAGGTGCAGAAAGCCTAACGCTTTTGCTTGCTTGGACCGGGTCTGTCGTTTTAGACGGTTGTGATGGATTATTTGCGACCTATTTCGATGACAGACCCGGCCAGACCTTTTGGGGCTTTGCCGCTTGCCGGGGGCTGGGGCTGGTTTGAACGGGTCGAGGTGTTGCGCCGCGACGCGCCGGCGCGGGTGATACCTGTGGCCGATCTGGACGCAGAGTCGCGCGACCGGCTGTCTGGTCAGCGGCCCGACTTTGGCGGATTGGCGATGAATGCGCCCCGTATCATGGGGATTTTGAACGTCACTCCCGACAGTTTCTCGGATGGTGGCTTGTTCCTGCGACCCGATGCGGCGTTGATGCAGGCGCGGCGGATGGCGACCGGCGCGGATATTCTGGACATTGGCGGCGAAAGCACCCGCCCCGGCGCGGTCGAGGTGGACCCCGCCGAAGAGATTGCCCGCACGGCCCCCGTGATCTCTGCCCTGCGTGAGGGTGGGCTGGATGTGCCGATCTCTATTGATACGCGCAAAGCGACGGTGGCTGCGGCGGCATTCGATGCAGGGGCGACGATCTTGAACGATGTCACCGCCCTGCAGTTTGATCCGGGCATGGCGGCGATGGCCGTGGCGTCGAAGCGTCCAGTGATCCTGATGCATTCGATCGCTACGCCCGACACCATGCAGATCGACCCGCATTATGACAACGTGCTGCTGGATGTGTACGACGCATTGGCCCTGCGGTTGGCTGACGCCATGGCCGCGGGCATTCCCCGCGCGTGTCTGGCCGTCGATCCCGGCATTGGCTTTGGCAAGACGCTGGCGCATAACCTCGCCTTGCTGGCACGGTTGTCCTTGTTCCACAATTTGGGCGTCCCGGTGCTGCTGGGGGCCAGCCGCAAGCGCTTTATCGGCACCATTTCAACCGAGACCGATGCCGCCAAACGTCTCCCCGGCAGTCTGGCCGTGGCCTTGGCGGGTGTGGCTCAGGGCATGCAGATGATCCGCGTCCACGACGTGGCCGAAACCCGGCAAGCGCTGTCGCTCTGGCGTGCCGCAACAACAGGAGAAGCCGCATGAGCCGCAAACTCTTTGGCACCGACGGCGTGCGAGGCCGCGCCAATACCTATCCGATGACGGCCGAGATGGCGCTGAAACTGGGCGCGGCGGCGGGGCGGTTCTTTCGCCGGGACGGGCTGGACGGCCACCGCGTGGTGATCGGCAAGGACACGCGGCTGTCGGGGTATATGTTGGAAAACGCACTGACGGCGGGGCTGACCAGCACTGGAATGAACGTGCTGCTGCTGGGTCCGGTGCCGACGCCTGCGGTGGGGTTTCTGACCAAAAGCATGCGGGCCGATCTGGGCGTGATGATTTCGGCCAGCCACAACCCGCACCAAGACAACGGCATCAAGTTCTTTGGCCCCGACGGGTTCAAACTGTCTGACGCTGCCGAGTTGGAGATTGAGGCGATGCTGGAGGGCGATGTTGTTCTCGCCCAGCCGGAAAACATCGGCCGGGCCAAGCGCATTGACGATGCGTTGGGGCGCTATGGCGAATACGCCAAGACCACCTTTGCGCCCGGACTGCGGCTGGACGGGCTGAAGGTGGTGATCGACTGCGCCAACGGCGCCGCCTACAAGGCCGCGCCCGAGGTGCTGTGGGAATTGGGGGCCGAGGTGATCCCGGTGGGTGTGACCCCGGACGGCAAGAACATCAACGACCGCTGCGGGTCCACCTATACGCAAACGGCGGCCGAGGCTGTGCTGGCGCATGGCGCGCATGTCGGTATCTGTCTGGACGGCGACGCTGACCGGGTGATGATTTTGGACGAGCGCGGCCGCGTCGCGGATGGCGATCAGATCATGGCGCTGTTGGCGGGCCGTTGGGCGGATGAGGGGCGTCTGCGCGGCGGCACTCTGGTCGCCACCGTGATGTCCAATCTGGGGCTGGAACGGCATATGTTGCAGCGTGGGCTGCGGTTGGAGCGCACCAATGTCGGCGACCGCTATGTGGTCGAGGCGATGCGGCGCGGCGGTTTCAATCTGGGCGGCGAACAGTCGGGCCATATCGTGATGACCGACTATGCCACCACGGGTGACGGCTTGATCGCCGGGCTACAGTTTCTGGCGGAAATGGCACGGACCGGGCAGGCGGCCAGCACGCTGGTGCAACAATTTGAAACCGTGCCGCAAATGCTGAAGAACGTGCGCTATGCGGTGGGTCTGGAGCCGCTGAAAACCGACGCGGTGCGGGCGGTGATTGCGGCGAATGAGGTGGCGATAAAGGGCAAGGGCCGCATCCTGATCCGAAAATCCGGCACGGAACCGCTGATCCGGGTGATGGCGGAATGCGAGGACGAGGCGCTGCTGCTGGTCGTGGTGGACGAAATCGTGCGGGCGGTGCAGGCGGCGACATGAGAAGGCAGGGTGCGTGAGATCACGCACCCTGCCGATGATGTCATTGAGTAGGGGGCGCGATCTTACGCGCCACCCGCATCAGTTGCGCGACTTGTCGACCATCTTGCCCTTGGAAATCCACGGCATCATGTCACGCAGCTTTTTGCCGACCAGTTCGATCTGATGCTCGTCGTTCGAGCGGCGCGAGGCCTTGATCGTCGGCTGACCCACGGCGTTTTCCAACATGAAATCGCGCACGAATTTGCCAGTTTGAATGTCGGTCAGAACCGCTTTCATCCGGGCCTTCGTTTCATCATAAGGCAAAATGCGCGGGCCAGAGACGTATTGGCCGTATTCGGCGGTGTTCGAGATTGAGTAATCCATGTTGGCGATGCCGCCTTCATAGATCAGGTCAACGATCAGCTTCACTTCATGCAGGCATTCGAAATAGGCCATTTCCGGCTCGTATCCGGCTTCCACCAGCGTCTCAAAGCCCATACGGATCAGCTCGACCAAGCCACCGCAGAGAACCGCCTGCTCGCCGAACAGGTCGGTTTCACATTCCTGACGGAAGTTGGTCTCGATGATGCCCGAACGACCGCCACCGATACCCGAGCAATAGGACAGGCCCAACTCCATCGCGCGGCCGGTCGCATCGTGGTGAACGGCGACAAGGCAAGGCACGCCGCCGCCCTTGGTGTATTCGCCGCGCACGGTGTGGCCGGGGCCTTTGGGGGCCATCATGATGACGTCGACGCCGGGTTTTGGCTCGATCAGACCAAAGTGGATGTTCAGGCCATGGGCGAAAGCAATCGCAGCGCCTTCACGGATGTTGTCATGCACATATTGCTTGTAGGTCGCGGCCTGCAATTCGTCGGGCATGGTGAACATGATCAGGTCGGCCCAAGCGGCAGCTTCGGCGATGCCCATGACTTTGAGGCCTTCGGCTTCGGCTTTCTTGGCGGACGGGCTGCCTTCGCGCAGGGCAACAACAAGGTTTTTTGCACCGCTGTCGCGCAGGTTCAGCGCATGGGCGTGGCCCTGGCTGCCATAGCCAAGGATCGCAACTTTCTTGTCTTTGATCAGGTTGATGTCGCAGTCACGGTCATAATAAACGCGCATGGGCGTGTCTCCATTGATTGATGACTGCAGGATAGGGGTTTTTCGGGGTGACAGGCTGCGTTGTTTGACGAATATCGGCCTTTGTGCCAAAGATCATGCGTCGATTTACAAATATCGGAAAATTCATGCAACTGGACGACACCGACCGTCGCATTCTGCGGCACCATCTGGCCGAACCGTCGCTGCCGCGTGCCGATCTGGCTGTCCGGGCGGGCGTCACCCCCGCCACCCTGTGGCGGCGGTTGGAGCGGTTGACGACGGGCGGTGTGATCCGGGCCGAGCAGGCGGTGATCAACTGGCGGGCCTTGGGCTATGCGGTGGAGGTTTCGTTGCGCTTCACGCTGGACAAAACCAACCCGCGCGCCTTTGACGAGTTTATCGCAGCGGCCCGCGAGGTGCCCGAGGTGGTGGGGATTGAAACGTTTTTGGGCCGGGTGGATGTGCGTCTGAACGTGATCGCGCGGGATATGGCGCAGTATCAAGAGGTGTACCGCTACCGCATTCTGGCGCTGCCGCATATCTCGGAGCTGGAGGCGCTGATGCTCATCGCCACCATCAAGGACAGCGAGGGCTTGCCGCTGTGATCGACCTTGATGATCTGGACCGCGCCATATTGCGCGACTTGTCGCGCGAGGCCGGGGTGTCGGCGGGAGAGTTGGGGCGCAGGCTGGGCCTGTCGCAGCCCGCGGCGTGGCGGCGGGTGCGGCGGCTGGAAGAGGCGGGGGTGATCGCGGGGCGGCGGGTGGATGTGGACCGCACCGCCCTTGGCTTTGGCGTGACGGTGTTTCTGGGGGTGAAACTGGCCACCAAGGGCCGGGTTTCGCTGGAGGATTTTGAACGAGCGGTGGTCGCCATCCCCGAAGTGCAGGTGGTACAGCACGTTCTGGGCCTGTTTGACTACCGCCTGCGCGTGGTCGCCCGCGACATTGCAGACTTTGAACGGGTGTTGCGGCGCCGGATCATGACCTTGCCGGGCGTGGGCGGGGTGGAGGCCAATGTGCTTTTGACCGAGGAACGCAGGCCGGGGCCGCTTGGGTAAAGCTGCGCGATCCTGCGGGCGTCGGATTTGTTGAAATGTCGGAATTGGATATTTAAGCCAAGATGAAATCGGCTAGGCTGTGTGTAAATCCCACAGGAGAACGCGATGAAACTGCCGCATGCCCATGTTGACCCGGACGGGTTGGAAGAATTTTCGGTGGTCTTTACCGACCGCTCTTTGAACCATATGTCTGCAAAATTCCAAGGGGTCATGCGGGATGTCTCGGGCCTGCTGCGCGAGGTTTACAACGCGCAGGCTGTGGCTTTGGTGCCCGGTGGCGGCACCTATGCGATGGAAGCCGTGGCGCGACAGTTTGGCCAGGGGTCGGTTTTGATTGTGCGAAACGGTTGGTTTTCCTACCGTTGGAGCCAGATTTTTGATGCAGGCGGCTTTGGCCAGACCACAGTTGTGATGGCGCGGCCTGCGGGCAACGGGGCGCAGGCGCCATTCGCGCCGCCGCCGATTGACGAGGTTTGCGCGAAAATCCGCGAGATCCGCCCCGAAGCGGTGTTTGCCCCGCATGTGGAAACCAGTTCCGGCATCATTCTGCCCGACGACTACATCGCGGCTATGGCGCAAGCAGCGCATGAGGTGGGGGCGCTGCTGGTGCTGGATTGCATCGCCTCGGGCTGCGTTTGGGTGGATATGGCGACGACAGGCGTCGATGTTCTGATTTCCGCGCCGCAAAAGGGCTGGTCAGCCTCGCCCGCCGTGGGGATTGTGATGCTAAGTCCACTGGCAGAGACGCGGTTGGCGCAAACCACATCGAACAGTTTTGCGATCGATCTGAAGAAGTGGCGCAGCATCATGGCGGCCTATGAGGGTGGCGGGCACGCCTATCACGCCACCATGCCGACCGATGCGATTGTGGGCTTTCATGCCGCTATTCTGGAAACCAAGGCCATGGGGTTTGAGGCCGCAAAGGCCGCGCAATGGGAATTGGGGCGTGCGGTGCGGGCCCTGCTGGCGGCGCGTGGCGTGATGTCGGTGGCGGCGGATGGGTTCACTGCGCCGGGGGTTGTGGTGTCGTTCACCACCGACCCAGACCTGCAGAATGGCAGCAAATTCAAGGCTTTGGGAATGCAGATCGCCGCTGGAGTGCCGTTGCAGGTGGGCGAAGGGGCAGAGTTCCGCACCTTCCGGCTGGGGCTGTTCGGGTTGGATAAGCTGGCCGATGTGCCCGCCACAGTGGAGCGCTTGCGGCGGGGAATTGAAGCCGTGCTTTAGCGCATGTCAGATTCCTGTTGAAACAATTGTATCGAAAAACGCGGCCGAGCCAATGCAAGAGGCCGCGATTTTCGATGCAAACGGAACCTGACACGGCTAGCGCAGCCCGATCCCCACCTTCATCAGCGTCTTGCGCACAGGGGCCACTGAATAAAGCGCGTTCAGCGCGCCCGCGCGCAGATTGCGCAGCGCTTGCCCGCCCATCATCGACGCGCGGTTCAAGGCGTCAATGCCTGTCACCCGCGCCTGAACCTCAAAGTGGCGGCGGCGGTGGTAGGTGTCCAGCATGGCCGCTGACCCCAGATTGGCCGGATCGGCCTGCGCCAGTTCCAACAAGACGGTCAGATCAGCGAGGCTCATGTTCAGACCCTGCGCGCCGATCGGGGGCACCACATGGGCGGCCTCGGCCATCAGCGCCACGCGTTCGCCCGCCATCCGCTCGGCAATCTGGCTGACGATCGGCCAGACGGTGCGGCGCGACACCAGGGTCAGCGGCCCCATGATCTGACAGGACCGCAGGTTCATCGCAGCCTCGAATTCAGCCACGGTCAGGGCGGCCAACCGCGCCACCTCGGGACCCGTTTCCATCCAGACCACGGCAGAGCAGGGCAGGCCATTGCGGTTCGGCAGTGGCACCAAGGTGAACGGCCCGCCCGAGCGGTGAATCTCGGTCGACACATTGCTGTGGGGCACCGGGTGGTTGACCGCAAAGGCCAGCGCCTTTTGACCATAACGGATGGTTTTTACTGCGATGCCAAGGGCTTCGCGCATGGTGGAGGCGCGCCCGTCGGCGGCGATCACCAGGCGTGCGGCCACCCGTTGGCCGTTTGACAGGGTGACAAGCGCCTCATTTTGCCGCGTCAGCAGGGCAGTGGTCGCAACGCCGGGCAGGAAGGTCACGCCGGGTATTTCGGCCAGCCGCGCCACCATCTCGCGCCGCAAGAGCCAATTCGGCAGGTTCCAGCCGAAGGGCAAATCCGACAGATCAGCGGCGTCGAAGTCTTTGATGACACGCGGTTCTGGCGTCTCGCCACCGGCATCAATGATCCGCATCACTTGCAATGGTGCAGCAAAAGGCTCCAACCGTGCCCACAACCCTGCAGCCTGCAACACCGGGATGGACGGATGCAGGAAGGCTGTTGTGCGCAGGTCGGCACCCTCTGCCTCCGCGTCGGTGACGGGGGGCGAAGGATCGACGCAGATCACCGAAAACCCCGCAGCCCCAAACGCCACCGCTGCCGCCAAGCCCGCGACGCCGCCGCCGGATATCAAGATGTCGGTGCTGATCCGCGCCATGTTCGCCCCCTTGGATGCCCCACAGATACGCCTCGGCGACCGGATTGCGAAGCGACAAAGCGTCTCGGGTCAGGGCAGGGTGATCCACATCAGCAACGTGAAAATCACTGGCACCAGCGCAAGTGCCGTGACCGCCAAAGCGGCCAAGCCCCAGACACTGACAGCAAGCACCAGCACCGTCAGGGCGATGGTCAGCAGGTAAAAGACCACGTTGATGTCGTGGCCAATATCATCGGCAATGGCACTGAACAGCGGGATGCGTAGGGTTGAAACTGACATCTGAGACTCCGGTTTTATCGTCAGATAGTCAACTCCGGCGGTCATACCATTGAGACGCGGTGTCGCAGGTCAGGTCAGTGCCCGCAAAAAGGCGGTCAAGTCGTCGGTGTGGTGCTGAATGTGCAGCGATTGCAGGGGCTTGGGCGCAACAAATACGGTGCGCATCCCCATCGCATGCGGGGCGGCAAGATTGCGCGGATCGTCTTCGAACATCGCGGCGGTCGTGGGGGTCAGCCCGTCGATGCCAAAGACCGTCTCAAACGCGGCACGCTCAGGTTTGGGGCGAAAGCCCGCGTGTTCAACGCCGTAAACCGCATCGAACAGCCCCGACAATCCCCGTGCAGCCAGCACCTTATGGGCGTAGGGTTCGCAGGCATTGGTGTAGACAATGCGGCGGCCGGGCAGGGCACGCAGGGCGGCTGCCAAATCTGGATCGGCAGGAAGCACTGTAAAATCAATGTCATGCACATCTGTCAGGTAGGGCGCAGGATCGACGTTATGTTCGCGCATCAGCCCCGCCAGAGTGGTGCCATAGGTGTCCCAGTAATGTTGGCGCAGCCGGTTCGCCTCGGTCCGGCCAACGCCAAGCGCCTCCATCACCCAAGCCGTCATCCGCACCTCAATCTGATCGAACAGACGAAACTGCGGCGGGTAAAGCGTGTTATCAAGGTCAAAGACCCAAGCGGTGACGTGGCTGAAATGCTGTTTGACCATGACCCTTGCTAACCTGCCTTGCAGGTTTCGGCAATTGGCGGGTTGAACCTTTTGTGAAAGCGCGGATAGTGAGGGCCCCGATTGGGAAAGGGACGAACGTGCAGAAAGACGCCTATTCGCTGATCCTCGAGTCGATTGAGGCGGGGGTTTACAAGCCAGGCGACCGGCTTGTCGAATCGGAAATGGCTGAGCGGTTGGGCGTGTCGCGCACCCCGGTGCGGGAGGCTTTGCAGCGGTTGGAAACCCAGTCCATGCTGACCCGCGACGGGCGCAGCCTGATCGTGGCGTCGCTCGATCACAACCAGTTGGCCGAGCTTTACACGGTGCGCACGGAACTGGAGGGGCTGGCGGCGCGGCTGGCGGCTCGCCACGCCGCGGATGAGGAAATCCGGGTGCTGCGCGGCATGGTGGATGATGACCGCGCGCTGCTGGGCGGCGATCCTCGGCTGTTGTCGCGGGCAAACAAGCGGTTTCACAAGCTGATCCATTTGGCCAGCCACAACCGGTTTCTGGTGCAGCAACTGGACCTTGTGCATCGGTCGATGGCCTTGATGGCGACGACGTCTTTTGCCGCCGAGGGCCGGGATGAGGTGGCTTTGGCCGAACACGACCAGATCGTGCGCGCGATCGAGGCGCATGACGGCGAGGCGGCCTATCAGGCGTTGAGATCCCATATCTCGAAGGCGTTTGAAACCCGGCTGCGGGTGGATTCGGGCGAGTTGAAGACGCGCTAGAACGGGTTTCTTTCGATCTGAGTCAGATGGAAGGAAACCCAAGACAAGCACAGACGGTGTGCGCAACGCGCGCTAAAGATCAAAATGCCCGTGGCTGGTTTTGTCCCAATAGAATGGCCGGGTCAGCAGCTCCCACAGACCTTTGTAGGCGGATAAAGTTGCCAGCGGATGATAAAACGACAGCGTCGGCACCCAAAGCGGGTTCATCCGGTGGCGGGTGCGCGATAGCCCCACCACGCCAAAGCCAATGGTCAGGGCCTCGGTGACAAGAAAGGTCAGCCACAGCGCCGTGAACAGGTTTGCAGGCATCGCATCGGCCAAGGGATGCGGCACGCCCAACGGCACCAGCCAGAACGTCCACAGCAAAGGGGCCAGCAAAGCCTGCAAAATCGACCCCATGAACAGGATCTGAAATCCGGCAAAGCGACGGGGCCCAAGTTGGCGCCAAAGCTGTGTCGGTTGCCGCATATGGGTGGCCCATGTCATCATGAAGCCCTTGATCCAACGCGATCTTTGCTTGACCCACGGCAGGGCGCGGCAGTTGGCTTCCTCATAGGTGATGGTGTTGATCAACTCTGTCTTGTATCCGTGGCGGGCGATGCGAAGGCCCAGATCGGCGTCTTCGGTGACGTTTTGGGCGTCCCAACCGCCCAATGTCTCAAGGGCCGATCTGCGGAAGAACAGCGTGGTCCCGCCCAAAGGCACTGCCAACCCCAGCCGTTCGATCCCGGGCAAAAACAGCCGGAACCACGCCGCGTATTCAATGGTGAAACAACGGGCCAGCCAGTTGGTGCGGGGGTTGTAGAAATCCAGCACCCCTTGAAGACACACCACCTCGGGGCCGCGCTGGTGGAACCGGTCCACGACTTTGCGAATTTGCGCCGGTTCGGGGGCGTCTTCGGCGTCGTAAACGCCGACAATCGAGCCGCGACAATGGTCCAGCGCGTAGTTCAGCGCGCGGGGTTTGGTTTTCACGGCACCTGTCGGCACCGTTATCACCCGCATCCAGACTGGCAGATCGGCATGGGCCAACGCGATGCGCGTGATCTGGTCATCCTCTTCCACCACCAGCAAGATATCCAGCAGATCGCGCGGATAATCCAACTGTCCCAACCGTTCGATCAACCGCACCGCAATGGAGCTTTCGCGATAGAGGGCCACCATGATTGACACCACGGGCAGCCGGGCAATCACCGGCGGGTTCATGGGGATGGGAATGGGGTGCCGCATGGCCCGCAGTGCGGCAATCTTGAGCCCGGTGAAAGCCAGCATCGCCAGCAATGCAACAACTGTCAGCGCCGCCCAAATCCACAACGGCCAAAACCACAGGGCCATGGCCAGCCCGGCTGCGGCCGCTGCTGCGGGCGCGCGCAGGCTGTGGGCGCTGAAGTTTCGGCAGCTTTCATCCTCTGGCACGCGTGTTTCGGCCCGGTAAGCAAGGTTGGCACCCACCGTCGTCAGCAACGCCGCCTCTATCATCCGGGGCGGAGCCAAAGCCATGGCGACAGGTCCGAACACCATTTCCAGCCGATCCCGGTGCTGACGGAAATCTTCTGGAAAGGCGCAGGCGATGATGGTCGCACTGCCGCGCACCTGCCACGGCAGCAGTCCATGGCGCAGGCAAGCGGCATGATCGACCATGTTCAGCAGGCGTCGGTCGGGGGGGGTGCCCTCCAGATTGGCCACGCCGACCGACCATTGCTGCGCCATCACGGCATAAAGCTGTTGCTCGTCGACATCGGGGCACGACAGCAGGGCGTCGACAAGCCGGCCCCGTTGCCGTGTCGCCGCCTGCACCAGATGGTGCGGCTGAATGACGGACGCGCGCAACGTAAGCGGCGTCTGCGGCCCATTGAATTTTCGGTTGCATTCAGCGGTTTTGGCAGTTGGACCTAGGCCGATGGGCTCGTCGGGGAGTCCTGGATGAGCTCATTATGATGCTTTGACTGGCGGGATGTGGGGCCACGGCATCAGGGCGT
>CAMAQR010000037.1 GCA_945860375.1 Pseudorhodobacter antarcticus | reverse complement strand
GATCAAATCAAGCGCGAAAAGGGCGTTTGGTGGATGCCTTGGCAGCAAGAGGCGATGAAGGACGTGATACCCTGCGTTAAGCTTTGGGGAGCCGGGAATAGGCTTTGATCCAGAGATGTCCGAATGGGGAAACCCACCTGACATTCTGTTATTTTTACGATCGTTTTGCCACTTAGGTGGCGGGCGGGATAATGAATAACGGGGTGAGCCAGGTACTTTATCCCTGAATACATAGGGGGTTTAGAGCAAACCCGGGGAACTGAAACATCTAAGTACCCGGAGGAAAGGAAATCAATAGAGACTCCGTTAGTAGTGGCGAGCGAACGCGGACCAGCCGAGCCTCGAAGAGCGACTAGAATGGCCTGGAAAGGCCAGCCATAGTGGGTGACAGCCCCGTATAGGAAGCTTTAGAGGACATATTAAGTAGGGCGGGACACGTGTAATCCTGTCTGAAGATCGGGGGACCACCCCCGAAGGCTAAGTACTCCTTGCTGACCGATAGCGAACCAGTACCGTGAGGGAAAGGTGAAAAGCACCCCGACGAGGGGAGTGAAACAGATCCTGAAACCGGACGCCTACAAGCAGTCGGAGGAGCCTTGAGCTCTGACGGCGTACCTTTTGTATAATGGGTCAACGACTTGGTCTTACGAGCAAGCTTAAGCCGATAGGTGTAGGCGCAGCGAAAGCGAGTCTTAAAAGGGCGCATGAGTTCGTGGGATCAGACCCGAAACCAGGTGATCTAGCCATGAGCAGGATGAAGGCAAGGTAACACTTGCTGGAGGTCCGAACCGACACCCGTTGAAAAGGGTCCGGATGACTTGTGGCTAGGGGTGAAAGGCTAATCAAACCTGGAGATAGCTGGTTCTCCGCGAAAGCTATTTAGGTAGCGCCTCGCACGAATACCCACGGGGGTAGAGCACTGCATGGGTGATGGGGGCCCACAGCCTTACTGAGCCTAAGCAAACTCCGAATACCGTGGAGTACTATGCGGGAGACACACACCGGGTGCTAACGTCCGGTGTGAAGAGGGAAACAACCCTGACCTGCAGCTAAGGCCCCAAATTCATGGCTAAGTGGGAAAGCATGTGGGACGACCAAAACAACCAGGAGGTTGGCTTAGAAGCAGCCATCCTTTAAAGATAGCGTAACAGCTCACTGGTCTAGATAAGTTGTCCTGCGGCGAAAATGTATCGGGGCTCAAGCCATGAGCCGAAGCTCGGGATGTGCAGCAATGCACGTGGTAGCGGAGCGTTCTGTGATATAGCTTCATGTCTCTTTACGACCGTAAGGCCGTGCGGAGACAAGAAGCTTTCTGTGAAGCCGGGCTGTAAGGCATCCGGTGGAGAGATCAGAAGCGAGAATGTTGACATAAGTAGCGACAAAGAGGGTGAGAGACCCTCTCGCCGAAAGTCCAAGGGTTCCTGCTTAAAGCTAATCTGAGCAGGGTAAGCCGGCCCCTAAGGCGAGGCCGAAAGGCGTAGTCGATGGGAACCACGTTAATATTCGTGGGCCAGTGGGAAGTGACGGATCTTTACAGTTGTATGCCCTTATCGGATTGGGTGTGCAGCCGCGAGGTCCCTGGAAATAGCCCCACATCAGACCGTACCCTAAACCGACACAGGTGGACTGGTAGAGTATACCAAGGCGCTTGAGAGAACCACATCAAAGGAACTCGGCAAATTACCTCCGTAAGTTCGCGATAAGGAGGCCCCATATGTAGGCAACTATGTGTGGGGGGCACAAACTAGGGGGTGGCGACTGTTTACTTAAAACACAGGGCTGTGCGAAGCCGTAAGGCGACGTATACAGTCTGACGCCTGCCCGGTGCTGGAAGATTAAGAGGAGGGGTGCAAGCTCTGAATTGAAGTCCCAGTAAACGGCGGCCGTAACTATAACGGTCCTAAGGTAGCGAAATTCCTTGTCGGGTAAGTTCCGACCTGCACGAATGGCGTAACGATCTCCCCGCTGTCTCTGATGTGGACTCAGCGAAATTGAACTGTCTGTCAAGATGCAGACTTCCCGCGGTTAGACGGAAAGACCCCATGAACCTTTACTCTAGCTTTGCACTGGTATCAGGAATGTGATGTGCAGGATAGGTGGTAGGCATCGAAGCGGGGACGCTAGTCTTCGTGGAGCCTCCCTTGAGATACCACCCTTCGCATTCTTGATATCTAACCGCGGTCCGTTATCCGGATCCGGGACCCTGCATGGTGGGGAGTTTGACTGGGGCGGTCGCCTCCTAAACAGTAACGGAGGCGCGCGATGGTGGGCTCAGACCGGTCGGAAATCGGTCGTCGAGTGCAATGGCAGAAGCCCGCCTGACTGCAAGACTGACAAGTCGAGCAGAGACGAAAGTCGGTCATAGTGATCCGGTGGTCCCAAGTGGGTGGGCCATCGCTCAACGGATAAAAGGTACTCTGGGGATAACAGGCTGATGATGCCCAAGAGTCCATATCGACGGCATCGTTTGGCACCTCGATGTCGGCTCATCTCATCCTGGGGCTGGAGCAGGTCCCAAGGGTATGGCTGTTCGCCATTTAAAGAGGTACGTGAGCTGGGTTTAGAACGTCGTGAGACAGTTCGGTCCCTATCTGCCGTGGGTGTAGGAGACTTGAGAAGAGTTGCCCCTAGTACGAGAGGACCGGGGTGAACGAACCACTGGTGGACCAGTTATCGTGCCAACGGTAGTGCTGGGTAGCTATGTTCGGACAGGATAACCGCTGAAGGCATCTAAGCGGGAAGCCCCCTTCAAAACAAGGTCTCCCTTGAGAGCCGTGGAAGACCACCACGTCGATAGGCCAGAGGTGTAAGAGCGGTAACGCTTTCAGCTGACTGGTACTAATTGCTCGATAGGCTTGATTTGATCCAGAAACAGCAAGGCATCGCTGCTATCCAAAAAGATAGAAGCTAAAGCCTGCTCGGATCGTCTTGCAATCGCAAGACATGTCAAAAGCGCACAGCTGCAATCGCAGCGTAGACTTGGAACAACACTGATGTTTGCTGTACTCTGACGCGACCAACAGCGGTCTGGATCCTATCCAGAGCCGATTGGGCGCTCCGCAGAGCCGCAGCCTGTTTCTTCTTTGGTTTGGTGGTCATAGCACGAGCAAAACACCCGATCCCTTCCCGAACTCGGCAGTTAAGTGCCGTCGCGCCAATGGTACTGCATCTTAAGGTGTGGGAGAGTAGGTCACCGCCAAATCTAACAAGAAACAGTCTCTCAATACGATATCAACCGCCAGCGTCGCATCGTCTCTCAGCATCGCTGTTATCGTTCCCACCCAACAACGGGAACAACCGTCGCGGGGTGGAGCAGCCCGGTAGCTCGTCAGGCTCATAACCTGAAGGCCGCAGGTTCAAATCCTGCCCCCGCAACCAAATCTCCCAAATAAATCAAACGCTTACTTCCCTAGTAAAATACTGGGGAATTGCGCGTGCGCGTTTACATCAACGCCACATCAACACCCCACAAGAAAAATCGCATTCGCCCGCAGCCGTCTGCACTGGCGTGCATCGGCCCGCATTCGCGGGCATTCAACCGCACCAAGATAGCCATTTGGGCCCTCCCGGGCGCTTACCTTATTCGATAAGAGTGGGTCTCTGTGCTGCTCTACAGTGTCGATCTTACCGTTAAAGATAAGGTGCCTTGAGCGTTGTCCGTCTTGGTGCTATCTTTACCGAAAAAGGTAAGGTGGCGACAGATGGTCGATGATGCCGAGAAGAAGCTGCTGATGTATGTTGGCCACCGGATCCGCGAGAGCCGGGCGGCGCAGGGTTTGAGCCTGGAGCAGCTAGCCCGGCTAACTGGCATCAGCGCGCCTGCCTTGTCCTTGATCGAAACCGGAAAACGCGATCCGCGGCTGACGACACTCAAGCGGATCGCTGATGCCCTGCGCGCGCCCCTCGCGGCGTTAGTCGCGGATCGCTCTAGCGTCGCCGAGCCCAGCGCTCCGGCGCCATCTGGGGGCTATGATCTCGGAGAGTATCAGTGACCGCCTCCGTCCCCATCTGGTTTGATGACCTGGCAGTAGGGCAGGTCGACGTTGCGGCTGATGGATCTCTCTCTTTGCGATATGTAGATCGCTGGGTGCAGACAGCCGGGGCGTTCTCCTTGTCTGTCACAATGCCGCTTCGTGCCGACCACTATCCATCTGATGTCATCTCCCCTTGGCTGGCGAACCTCTTACCAGAGGAACAACAGCTTCAGGTTATCACCCGGTCTCTCGGCCTCGATCAGACAGACGTGTTGGCAGTGTTGTCAGAGATCGGCGGTGACACAGCCGGTGCCCTGTCCTTTGGCGCATCCACGGATCGGGCGCTATGGGCCTATGCTCCGCTCACCAGCTTCTACGACACCGCCGATCCGCTTCTGGCGCTCGAGCGCCACTTCGAGGATCTCGGTCGCAGGCCGTTTCTTGTTGGCGAGGAGGGCGTTCGACAGTCGCTGGCGGGTGGCCAAAAGAAGTCGGCGCTCGCCGTTCTAGGCCCAAACGGCGCGCCTGTGCTGCGTCTCCCTGAGGAAGGTGACGTGCTCGCCGTCCCCCTCAACGGGGCGCCGTCCAGCTTGATCGTAAAGCCTGACAACCCCAATCTTCCCGGCATAACCGAAAACGAAGTCTGGTGCCTGCGCATGGCACAGGCCATCGGCATCGAGGCTGCGCAGGCGACGATCCTCCAGTCGTCGAAGCGAACTGCCATCGGTGTGCTGCGCTATGATCGAAGGGTAGGGCGGAGCGGTCAGCTCCTCCGTCTTCATCAGGAAGACTTTGCCCAAGCTAATGGCCTGCCACCCGGGCGAAAATATGAGCGCGGCACGCTGCCTGGGCTCGATCTGAAGACCCTTCTGGAAACCGGCCGCCACGTCAGCGCGAGCGATGCCCTAGCGCTGCTGGACCAGGTCATCTTCAACATACTTGTCGCCAACACCGACGCGCATGCAAAGAACTACTCCCTGATCCTTCCGGTAGGAGCCGCCCCGCGCCTGGCGCCGCTTTATGACGTCTCGACGGTGCTGTCCTGGCCCCATGTTGTGAAGACCTACGCCCAGTTTATCGACGGCAAGAAGCGCAATCCGGACATGGTTGCAGGACGACATTGGGAAGCCATCGCCCGCGAAATCGGCTACCGCCCAACCGATGTGAAAAACCGCGTGCAGCAGATCGTCGACGCGATAGTGGCGAACAGGTCGAAGGTCACGGCTGACGTGACCGCGCTGCCGGGTGCCACAGAGGGATATGTCGTGCAGACAGCCGAAGCCGTCGAGGAAAACGCGCTGCGCATGGCGGGGAGGCTGTAGTGGGTTGGTGACCGATAGCGGCCCTGAGCCGCCGGTCGAGATAGCGTCGACACGGTAGACCCGTTTCCTCAAACCGGTCACTCAAGCTTGACGTAGCGATACTGACCTGGCAATCGCCGACGTGGGCCCAGCTACGAAGTAGATTCAGGCCGCCCATCCGCCAAGTTCGGCTGCGATGGCGGTAAAAAAGCTCGGTAACGGAAGCAGGGCGGGCCGGATAACAGCCTCCTGCTGGCAGGCGGCACGGACTCCACCGCGATCGATCGCAAGTGGCCAGAGCAGCCCGAGGAATGCGGCGACATGACGGTCCGCGAAGCCCGCCTCATGGAAGGCGAGTGCGGCCTGCTCCGTCAGCCCCGTCTTAATCTGCCGCTGGAGCAACGAGGCAGCATTATACAGGGCCTCGTCCAGCTCCTCGGCTAGGTCGGCGATCGAGGCGACGATCATCGCCACGTCGTAGCCGAAGCCGCCTTCGCAAAGCGCCAAGACGTCTTCGACCGTGGGTCTGCGGCGTCGCCCGCCGACCCGCGCATCCGCCTCCACGAGTGTTGCAAGGATGCGCGCATAGCTGTTCCCGGCCACCCATTCACGGAGGGTGCGGGGGATCACCTCCTGACTAGTGATGGTGGTGATCTTACGTGAGGAGGCAAAGCGAAGCGCGATGGGCGCAATTTCGTCAAGAAGCCGATTGTCAGCAGCGGCTGCCCGAAGGGCTGGCAGATTCTCGGTAAGCCACGTCTGCAGCTCCGCGATAGCGGCTGGCGGCAGGGGCGAGCGCCGGATAATGGCCCGCTGATCGCCATCCGTATTTGCAGCGATGGATGCCCCGATTGCCCGGAACACTTCAATGAGGCGGGGCTTCGTGTCATCAGCGGCGAGATGATAGGCGAGCGTATTGGCTGCCAACTCCGCGATCCGCTCGGCGGCGTCCTCGCCCTCGGCGAAAGTCATGTTCGCGACGAGGAAGGCCGCGATATTCTGGACGGCGCGAGCCCGTCCTTCGATGAACCTGCGGAAATCCGCATGGCCTATATTCGGCTCTATAGCGAGGGCGTCGTCCACAACTTTCTCGATCTTCGCCGCATCGGCGAATGCAAGGTCCAGCCATTCCGGCTGGATCTCCAGCACAATGGCGGTACCGCGCTGGGTGTAAGGCTCGAACAACGCCAGAATGGAGCTGCCTGACGGTTCCGAGTTGGTGGCATCTAGCAATCTCACGGTGTCCTGCCAGTTGCGCCGACCGCGACCGAATTGCTGGCGCTGGTCGTAGATAGTTGGCGTCGAGAAAATGACGCTGCCCTCGGTGTGCATACCCGCCCGTCCGGCGCGCCCCATCAGGTTATGGAAGTCGCGAACGAGGATGCCCTCCCCCCCTTGCTGGGTGGTCGTGACGATCAGGTACCTCAGGGGGAAATTGACGCCTTGGGCGAGGGTTGATGTACAGACCACGAACTTCGCGCGGTTGAACTTCATGGCGTGCTCGATCGCAAGGCGGATGCCATGCGGCGTGTCGGCACTGTGCGCGAAGACGCCGAGGCGCGCCGCCTGCGTCGCCGGAGCGTCAACGCCAAGCTGAAGCTCAGCTAGGAGTCGGATCGCTTCCACCTCCTGGGCGTCGGAGAATGCGGCTGGCCATTCGACTGCGAAGTTGCGCCCGGCCAACTCAACTGCGCGCTTACAAATGGTGATCACGCTGTCCTTTCGCCCACAGAAGACTGCGACACTACCATTTCTGACGACGTGAAGGCCAAGGAACAGGCCCACTTCGCTGCCCGATTTCTCTGGAAAACGCTTCTCCGTCCGCTCACGCGGCCGAGGTTGAAGAAGAGTGTCCGAGATGATACGCGGCACGAAGAACTCGCGATCGGCGGGATCTTGTGGGTCCACATATTCAAGACGCCCACGCTGGTCCTGCCAACTCGAGAACGCGATGCTTTTGGTCGTCGGCAAGAGACCGGCGCCATCGAGGACCGCTTCGCGGTCGCCGATCAGCCATTCCGCCACAACGCCTGCGTTGCCGATAACGGCCGAGATCAGGATAACCTGCGTCTCGGCACGTAGCGCCATGCGGAGTGACGTGAGCAAAAGCTCATAGGTCGGCCCGCGCGCCATACCATCGAACTGGTGGCCTTCATCATAGATCATTAGGCCGATCCGCTCCGCGAGATCGGGAGCGCGCCGGAGCATGTAGAGCAGCTTTTCGGGCGTGACGATCAACACTGAATCGGCGGCGAAGAGGGCATCAAGCGTGAGGTCGAACTGATAGGAGTCCGAGGCCTCATCGAGCCGAATATTCTCGCCGTTAAAGGCGGTGACTAGATCGCCTCGAATATCGTGGCAAAGCGAACGATACGGGGCGACGATCACCGCCAGGTGTGCCCGTCGGGAGAGAAAGGCCGAACGGATGATTAGCTCGGTCGCGCGCGTCTTACCGGCACTGGTCGGCATCTGGATAACGGCCGATCTTCCCCCAAGCACCCCAGCATCAGCAATTCGCTGCTGGGCGGGCCAAAGCTCGATCGGGAAGCGCGGCTTCGCGAGCGCCGGTTGCCACAACTCCGCGTCGAGGCCGGATGCGGATGGAAGAATGGTCCGAGCCGCATTCCGCAGCTTGAGAGCGCAGACTGCGCCGATGACATCCGCATAAAGCAATTCACGCGGTGAGCCGTTTGCGTGGAAGTAATTACGCAATTCGCCGATAGCGGCGGCTACCTGTCCGGCGTCTCCCTCAAGGCGGAAGAATGCGGACAATGCGCCGAGAAGCGCAGTCGTCCGCTCCAGATGATCATGCTGCGCGTCAATCACGGCAAACTTGTTATCCAGGATCGCGTAGAGGAGGAAGCCGAGCCCGCCGGCTATTTCAAGTTCGGGCTGGTCCATGTAACGGACAACAACCGCAGCGCTGCCGACGCTGCCCTCGATGTAATAGGTCGCGGCGCATAGCAGCGACAGCTCTGGCGTCAGCTCGACATCCAACTCAGCATTAATATAGGCGTCGAAAAAAATGGACGCGAAATGGAGCGAGCCCTGCGGGTCGGCGTGGTCGCCTTCCCAGCCGGGCGGCATCGGGAGGGCTTGCTGAGCACCCAATAATTCACCGCCAATCTGATCTGCGACGGTGGCGGCCACGTCGCCGAGGATTGCAATCGCCAGTCCGAAGAGGATGGCGGGATCACGGGGAAGCTGGTTGAAATCGCCCTCAGCGACGCGGAACTCCCGCATTTTTGCGCGGGCGCGTGTAGTCGAGAGGATGTTGCGGGCGCTGGCTTCAGGCTTCATCCGCCGCCCTTTCATAGAGAGCGTGGATCAATGTCATCAGGGACGGTCCCTTGATGACGATAAGCCGCATGTTCGCCGCGTTGTGATGCGCCGATGCGTCGGCGGAGGTCAGTTCGGTCGCCTCGAACACAGCATCGTCGAGAATAGCTGCTGCGCCATTGATGCGCCGGAATGGCCTGTCGGCCATATTCTGAAAGCGCCTCACGCGATTGGCGTCGTCCATCGCACCGCGCGTGACGAATTTCTGCTTGATGGCGTTTAGGCTCATGGCTTCCCGAAGTTTGTCTTTGTCGCTATCAGTGATGGCGTCCTGCAAACGATTGTTTGCCGCAGGTGACATTCCGGATTTCGCCTCGAAGATAAAGAGTTCATCGTTTGGGCTGGTCTGCCCGTTAGCGACGAATTTGAAGCCGATGACATCGCACCCTTTGGTCGAGTCATTGCGGTTCCAGCGCTCCTGATAGCGCAGCTCGCGGGGACACCAGTAGCCGAGAATATATTCGATGTAATCCGCGACCAGTATCTCTCCGAAGTCGCCAGAGCGCAGACTTGGGCCCGGTGTCTGTGTCCGATCAGGCAATAGGGTCTGACGCAGGTATTCTGCATTGGTCAGGCCGGTTCCATCGACCATGATCGGAAGGTCTTGGTCTGAAATATAGTGATGACGAAAGTGGGCGGCCCAAGCTGACAAAACGGCATCGTCCTCTTGGGGAGTGAGTTCCCAAATTTCTATCTCGCGCCCGCAAGCTGTCGCTTGGCGTTCGCCAGTATCAATCAACCAATCCAAGTGTCCGGGCCTCGGCACCGAAGAATCTCCAACACTCTGCGAAATTCATAGTTTCTGAAACCTAGTTGTCGCGCGTGATCGGTGCAACCTAAGAGAGTAAGCTGCGCTTTGTCTGCACTTGCGCCCGTGCATCGATTGGCGGCTTTCACCAGATGCTGTTGCCGCCAAGGAGCGCTGCTGTCAGGCCGCTCTCCGCCCAATGTGACTGAGCTGATGCCGCCGTTGTCCTGTGGATCGTATGGCAGAAGCGCGGTAGGCTTGGTCACATGGATTTCGTCTTCTACGACCTTGAAACCACCGGCATCTCGCCGGAGTTCGACCAGCCGCTGCAGTTCGCAGCGATCTGGACGGATGAGGCATTTGTTGAAAAGGCGCGGATCAATATCCGTTGCCGCCTGGCGCCGCATATCCTGCCCTCGCCACAGGCGCTCATTGTCACGCGTGTCACGCCAGATTACTTGATCGATCCAAGTCTGCCGTCACTGCTGGACTTCGCGCAGCAGGTGGCCGAATTGACCCAACGCTGGTCGCCCTCGATCTGGGTCGGCTACAACACGATGAAGTTTGACGAAGAGGTCCTGCGGCAGACTTTCTATCAGAACCTCATGCCGAACGTTTACGCCACGCAGTTCAACGGCAACAGCCGCTTCGACATTCTGCCCGCCGTGTACGCCGCCTTCGTACGTGATCCGGATCTCTTCGCCTGGCCAACCGATGATACGGGGCGGCGGAGCTTCAAGCTTGACCGGCTTGCGCCTGCCAACGGGTTCAATGCACACAACGCCCACGACGCGCTTGGTGACGTCGAGGCGACCATCCATTTGGCCCGTCAGTTTGCGACCAGGAGCCCAGCGCTCTGGGCGGAGCTGCTGCAGGCGGCTCACAAAGCGCAGGTGCAAGGCAAGCTCGAAACCTTCCGTCCGCTTCAGCTCGTGACACGTTTCGGCGGCGGTGAGCCCCGCGCCTATACAGGCTGCTTCTGCGGTTACTCACAGGGCAATGCTGGGCAGGCGGCGTTCTTTGATCTCGATGCGTCCGACCCGGCAGAACTGATCGCTGCCTCGGATGAGGCGTTGTTTGCAGCGGTGGATGGCACGCCGAAGATCATCCGCGGCATTTCCACGAACAAAGCGCCGGCACTGCTTGATCTGCCCGCGCCCAGCGCCGAGCATCTGCGCCGCGCCGCGATCATTGCGGATGCCCCGGAGTTTCGGCGGAGAGTTGGCGCTGCGATGGCGGCGCGTTTTGTCGAGGATCCCGAGGCGCCGTCGAAACCCGTCGAAAAACAGATCTATGGCGCGTTCTACTCGAACGCTGACAAGCAGCTCCTTCAGGAATTCCAACGGGCCGACTGGCCGCGGCGACAGGAAATCGTGGCCAGCCTTTCAGATCCGCGCCTTCGTCAGCTGGGGCGGCGACTGGTGGCGTTCCACAGCCCCGCACTCTTAAGCACCGAGGAGACGACGCGGTTCAACGCGTACTTACGCGAGAAGTGGTCCGCGGATGACGTGCCGGAAACAGAATGGATGACCGTGGCCAAAGCGAGGGCAGCGATCGATGCGCTTCTATTGCAGGATGCCGCGTCTCCCGCTGAACTGAATGCGATCACAGATTTCATTGAGCGATGGAGCGCCCGCGCATTTGCTGTCGCGATGAGCGAGAGTTCGGTCTGACCCATAACTCTCGCAGCGGTCAATCCTGACTTTTCTTAGTTTTCAGGATGGCAGCGATGATCAGTCCGATGGGCCCGAGCACGACGCCCCAGATCGCGCCGCGTGCGCCGTCCACAAAGATGCCGATAACGCCAAATACGATCGCGCCCGCGATGATGAATTCCATGTCATGTTCCTTTTTGACAATTGATTTGGAAAGGCGGCTTATTCGCCGGCTGAAACGCCCAGCGCCTCCAGCGTTGCACGGTCTGGCGCGCCGGTTGTCGGCAGGCCGTTTTGCTCCTGAAATGCTCGAAGAGCATCGCGCGACCCCGTGCCCCAGACGCCGTCAGGCGTCCCAGCATTGAAGCCCCCGGCGTTCAGCATTGTCTGAATGGCCCGATAGTCATCGCGCGACAGTTCCAGCGTCGACCAGCCGCAGGCCCCCGCGACGGCGTCGATTGCGTCTTTGACGCCTGCGAGGTCAAACTCTGCATCGTGGCGCTGGCCGTTGCCGTCGGTAACTCGGATAAAGAAGACCTCTGCACCGTACAGTCCGCGTAAAAACCCTTCTGCTCCCGATCCGAAAAGGCCTGCCCCTTTGTTTGAGGTGAGTTCGCCCCATCGCGTCGATTGAGCGGGGGCTTCGTCGATGCGATAATTTATCTCGAAGGAGTTTCTTCTGAAGTCGCTCATCAGGAATTCGTCCTGGACGAACACAATAGAGGTCTCGCCCTCGCGGCACTGGGCTATGAGGCCAGTCACTCCCCCGTAGCTTCTGGGGTCAAATGCCGAATAGTTTATGGCGACCACTCGAGGGCTGTCATCGATTGCGGCGCGTTCCTCTTCGATGACCCACCAGCCTGAAATCCTGTGCCCATCGGCGTGCGCCTGCTCAAAGGGCTGCAGGCTATAGTCGATCTCAGGGTGATCGGGGTCTGCCCAAGGACGCGCCGCATCGACAGCGCCGTCTGCAGAGCTTGCCCTGGGTTCTGCTGACCCCGTTGCGGTAGGAGCTTCGGGCGCCGCGCTGACCGCGGACGGCACTGGAAACGCGATGCCATAGCGCGCCTGCACATAAGCCATCTGCAACTGGGCAAGCGTGAGCTTTTCGGTTTCGACCCGGCTCAAGGCGATGGCCTGGATCAGACCGCCCACAGTCGCGGCCTCCTGTTCTGCCTCCTCGACGCGCGCTTGCTGCGCGGCCATCTCTCCGAGGAGTTCTTCCGCGCGTTTGGGGTCGGGCTGTACCGCCGGTAGGGTGACCTCTAGTGGCACCTCACCTGCTGCTGCCTGCTTTCGGCTTTCGAGGACAGTCCGGAGGAGGAGCAGTGCCTCCCGACGTGCTTGGGCCAGGCTGCGGATCAGACCCCCATCAAAGCTGGCGATTGCCGCATCCACTTCAGTGATTTGAGCGCTGACCGCTGCAATCTCGGCATCGAGCGCCGCGACATCCTGAGCCAATACGCTGCTCGCCAACCAGGTGCTCATGAGCAAACCAGCGGTAAGTGTCCTTAACCTCATCATCTGCATTCTCCGTCAAGAAACCTGTCTTCAGCCACGCCCGATATCGTTCAGGATCGCGTGGCCGCGCTCGGCCATGCAGCGATCGACGATGCGACGTGGGCCAAATGTCACCAGGTCGTGGGTGTAGTCAGTGGATGCCGCCCCTGCGGCCATTCCGCTGGCCGCGCCGTAAGCCACCATCTCTCCCTGATAGCCGCTGCCGCTTCCGACCACGGCGCCGGTGATTGCGCCAACGAGCAATCCGGCCATGATGTTTGCGCCCATCTGCTCTTCTTGCCGCTGACGGTAGTCCGCCTCAACCTGCACGGCGACCGCCCTGCATGCTTCAAGATCGCGCTCAAAGCGCGCCATGTTTGTTCGTTCTGGATCAACCACGGGGCGGTATTCGGTGAGGGGTTCAAGCTCTGCGCAGCCAGCGATTACTAGCATGGCGAGCACGCCAAATGCCCGTGGAGTCGAAGAAGTTTTCATGCAGCAGCTCCTTTTCCCTTCCCGAGAGCAGATCGGGAGGGTTATGCTGAGGTGAGCCCCCAGGTTTGTGATACGTCTAAGAACGTGACGGGCTTGTCACGAATCGGCTTTCAGGCACACCAAAGGTCTGTTGGTCGGCTTTATGAGTCAATCAAAAAACTAGACGCATGTATCCATGCGACATATAGGTAAGGGCAGAGAGTGACTCGCAAGAAGGACAAACAGCTGAACTGGGGTGTCGAGCGGCGATACGAGTTCATCGAGTTCCGTCTCTTCTGGCAGGGCCGGATCAACCGAGGGGACTTGATGGACGCGTTTGGGGTTTCGACACAGCAGGCATCGCTGGACCTGAACGCATATATCGAGCAGGCAAAGCGCAATCTGGTCTACGACAAGAGCCTCAGAACCTACCTGCGTGGGAAGCTCTTTAAGCCAAAATATTTGAAGCCCGACGCCGAGGAGTACTTCGCCCAGCTGCGCGCGGTGGAACAGGGATTGGTCAGCGCGGAGCAGAGCTGGATCAGTTTCTTCCCGAGCTTTGGGGCCACCCCCACGCCTGCGCGCGGGGTGGCGCCGGAAACCCTGCGCGACGTGTTAGCCGCGATCCGCGAGCCCGCCGCGCTTCAAGTGACCTACCAGTCCATATCGCGACCTGAGCCCAGCGCGCGCTGGATCGAACCGCACGCCCTCGCATTCGATGGGTTTCGTTGGCATGCCCGCGCATTCTGTCAGAACGATAAGGTGTTCAAGGACTTCCTGTTGTCGCGGATCGTCGAGGTCGGCGGGCAGGGGCCTATCACAGCCCAGCCCAGCGCAGATGAGGCTTGGCATACGGAAGTCGTGCTCGAGATTGGTCCGCATCCTGATCTCTCAGACAACCAGCGCCGTGCCATCGAGATGGACTATGGAATGGAAGATGGCCGCGCAGAGATCCACGTGCGCCAGGCCCTGCTATTTTATACGCTCAAGCGCCTTGGTCTTGACACAGACCCGGCTGCGCGACGGCCGCAGGATCAGCAGATCATCCTCTTCAATCGCGCGCACATACTTGGGCCTATTGAGCCTGCGAAGGAGAAGTAAGCTCCATGAAAGCTTTTGAATTCGATCACAATCTCATCGACTCCTACGCACGTTTCTCGCGTTCGTTCAGCACAATCCGGGCAGCTGACATAGCCGCCGAGGTCGAGAGGCAATATGACCAAGGTTGCTTCTGGCCTGACGCGCTGCTCTCGCTGAACCCAAGATTTCTCTCGGGCCCTACCGTCGAAGATCTCGTCGCGTCGCGGGATCTAGACGAGGCAACAGCCCAGATTTTCCGGTTCGGCACCAATCCCATTAGGTTTCACCGTCACCAAGCGCAGGCTATTGCCAAGGCACGTGCGGGGCAAAGCTTCGTCGTAACGACGGGCACAGGCTCTGGGAAATCCCTGTGTTTCTTTGTCCCTGTGGTCGATGCCATTGTTCGTTCGCGCAAAGCAGGGCAGCCGCGCAAGACGCGCGCAATCATCGTCTATCCAATGAACGCTTTGGCAAACAGTCAGATCAAGGAAATCGAAAAGTTCATTTCCCAATCCGGGTTGCCGGACGACCTGAAGCCAGTGGTTCGGCGTTACACCGGTCAGGAGAGCCAAGAAGAGCGTCAACGGATAGCTGATAACCCGCCCGATATCCTGCTTACGAACTTTATGATGGCCGAACTGTTGCTGACGCGGCAGGATGCCCTCGATACCAAAGTCATCGACAATGCCACTGGGCTTGAGTTCATCGTGCTCGATGAATTGCATACCTACCGCGGCCGCCAGGGTGCTGATGTTGCGATCCTCGTGCGTCGCCTTCGAAACCGCTGTGCGCCTGCCAAAGCGCCGATCTGCATTGGTACATCTGCTACGATGGCAAGCGAGGGATCAGATTCCGGTCGTGCAAAAGCCGTGGCCGATGTCGCATCGCGTCTCTTCGGGACGGCAATCGGACCCGACGCGGTCATTGATGAGTCGCTTCAACGCGCGACGGATGACAGCCTGAAACTGGGAGATGTTGAGCCGCAGCTGGCGACAGTGCTAAGCAAAGAAGTGCCGAAAAATCTGACGGATGAGGCGCTGCGACGCCATCCACTTGCGGTCTGGGCAGAGCTCGCAATCGGTCTCGATGACGGGCAAGAATTGAAGCGCAAAAAGCCAGTGCCGTTCGACGTTGCTGTTGAAAAGCTTGCGCAGGTTAGCGGGCTCGACAAGGAAACCTGCCGGAGCGGTTTCGAGCAATTTCTGACCCGCGTCAGCCTGCCGGAAACCGAGCGCGGTGGCACAGGTTCCGGTGCATTTCTAGCATTCAAGCTACACCGCTTCATTTCCGGGGCCGGCGAGATCTTCACGACGCTGACCGGTCGCCCCAGGCGTGTTCTGTTCGAGGGCCAGTTGGAAGATCCCGATGCCCCCGGCCATCGACTCTATCCGACGCGGTTCTGCCGGGAGTGCGGCAACGAAGTCCATGTGGTTACGAAGTCCGAAGATGGTGATGGGCTTCACTTCCTGCCCAGAAACATAGATGACACCCCAATCGCAGACCCGGATGGCGATATCGCCGGCTATTTGACGCCCGTTGGAGGGAGCGACCTTGATTACGCCTTCACTGGCGACGTGGAGACGTACCCCGAGGATTGGCGTGAAGAGCGCAATGGCATCGAACGTCTGCGAGCAAGCCGGAAGGGCAGGCTTCCGGAGCCTGTCACCGTACGCCCTGATGGACGCTACAGCCCGGACGGCGTCAGCTTCTGGTTCATTCCAGGAAAGTTCGGATTTTGTCCCTGCTGCCTTGACCAACCCCATCCGAGCATGCGGGAGCGCAGCAAGCTTGCGGGCCTTTCGGGTGAAGGCAGAAGCTCGGCAACAACACACCTTGTGTCGACCGCCCTGGAATGGATGAATGGCGATGCCAGTGGCGTTCCACCCGAGAAGCGAAAGCTGCTTGGATTCACAGACAACCGGCAAGACGCTGCCCTTCAGGCAGGACACTTCAACGATTACCTGTTCGTAAGCCTGCTGCGCGGCGCCATCCTCCGTGCTGTTGTGGATGCGGGTTCGGACGGCATCGCTGAGGACGAGTTCGGCCTGCGAGTCGTAAAAGCGCTCGGCTTTACGGCATCGAACAAGGACGCCCGCGTTCATTGGATGCTGGATCCTGAGGCTGGTGCGGTTGTGCGCGAGGATACCCAACGTTCGCTTGCCAAGGTTCTTGCCCATCGGGTCTGGACTGACCTGAGGCGGGGATGGCGCTATACAAATCCCAGCCTGTCGGTCCTCAAGCTGGTCGACGTCGAATTCATCGGACTCGATGACCTCGCGCAAGATCGGGGATCCCTGATGGCGGTACATCCAGCACTCGGGGACCTAGATGCGGGGGCCTGTAAGAAACTGCTCAAGGAAATCCTCGGCGCAATGTTGGAAGGTCTGGCCGTCAGCACCGAGGCCCTGGATCTGACCGTTCTCGACACGGTTGGACAAAAATCACGGAACCTGTTGCGGACGCCTTGGGCCATCGATCAGAAGGAAACGCCTCGCAGCCGGTCTACACTGTTCCTGCAGGCGCCCGGAAAAGATCGTGTCGGGTTGCGGGAAGAGCAGACCATCATCCGCGCTGGACACAACTCCAGGATTGGTCGGTCGATCAACCGCAAGAGCATGATCGGAACAAAGCTTACCAAAGACGAATACCTGGCCGTGATGACCGGCCTTCTTGAACTGATGGCACGCGAAGGTCTGGTCTCACTTGTCGAGATCGAGGCTGATCTGCTCGGGTGGCGTTTGTCGCCTTCGGCCGTTCGTCTTGTCCCTGGAGAAGCGGTCCGAACCGGACAGGCACAGGGGAACCAGTATTTCCACGACCTCTACAACGCCATTGCGACAGACCTGAAACGAGGCCGTAGTACATATTGGGGCCTGGAGGGCCGAGAGCATACGGCTCAGGTTTCTCAGAGGCAGCGGGAATGGCGGGAATGGCGCTTTCGTTTTGAGGACGATGATCGCGCTAAGCTCAAAGAGAATGCCGCAGAGATTAAATCGTCCGGTGAGTCGGATCAGTTCCTGCCTGCATTGTTCTGTTCGCCAACCATGGAACTTGGTGTCGACATATCGGCGTTGAATGCCGTCTATTTGCGCAACGTGCCGCCAACGCCGGCCAACTACGCGCAAAGGGCGGGTCGGGCAGGTCGATCAGGACAAGCAGCAGTAATCGTCACCTACTGCGCAGCACAGTCTCCGCACGATCAATATTTCTTCGAGCGGCGTACTGAAATGGTTGCTGGGGTTGTCAGGCCGCCGGCCCTGGACATTACCAATGAAGAACTGGTTCGCTCGCACTTGCACGCCGTTTGGTTGGCCGAGGCCAAACTGGCGCTTTCGCCGGATATCCCCGAAATTCTTGACCTGAAGGAGGCAAACTATCGGCTCAAACAGGATGTGCTCGAGGTCATCAACAAACCAAGTCTGGTGACGACTGCGCGCGCACCGATGAAGCGGGTGCTGGACCAGATACTTGCGTCCATGGATGGCAAGAAACCTGCTTGGATGGGCGACGAAGATGATTTCATCCTCGAAGTCGCCATGCGCGCGCCACAGGAATTTGACCGCGCATTTGATCGCTGGCGGGAGCTCTACAACTCCGCTCGGACCCAGCTGATGGAAGCCAATAGCCGGTCAGAGATCACGGGCCTCTCCGGTGCAGACCGGCGCAAGATCAAAGCCGCTCAGATGCAAGCGAGTGACCAGATCGCCATCCTTGAACAGGGCAAGGCCACCAACGGATCTGATTTCTATTCCTACAGATACCTTGCGACCGAAGGCTTCTTGCCGGGCTATAACTTCCCGCGGTTGCCGCTCTACGCCTTCGTCCCCGGTGAGGGTAAAGCAGGCTCCTTCCTTCAACGCGCAAGATTTCTCGCGATTTCCGAGTTTGGACCGCGGAGCCTGATCTACCATGAGGGCCGGGCTTATCGAGTGATGAAAGCCAAGCTGCCGCCTGAGGTCCGCACCGGCGATGGCGCGGAACTGGCTACCAAGGACATTTTCATTTGTTCCAACTGCGGCGCCTGCCACGAAGGCGAAGTTGAACGCTGTCACGCCTGCAATTCACCGATGGCGGGAGAGGTTCCTGTGCAAAAGACGCTTCGCATCGACAATGTCGAAGCCGCCCCTGCCGATCGGATCACAGCGAATGACGAGGAGCGGGTTCGCCAAGGCTTTGATATCCAGACCGTCTTCTCGTGGCCCCGAAAAGATGGACGTCTCCAGGTGACCGAGGCTGATTTCCGTTGCGGCGAAACATCCATTCTCGCCCTTCAGTATGCCAACAGCGCCGAGATCAGCCGCATCAACAAGGGTCTGAAACGGCGCAAGAACCAGACTGTTTTCGGCTTCAACATTGATCCACGGAGTGGCTATTGGGCAAAGTCGGACGACGAGGAACCGGATGTCGATGTGCCACCCGATGTTGTGCGACCGGTCCGCATTGTGCCAATCGTACGTGATCGCAAGAACGCTCTTCTGCTCCGCTTCCTCGATCCGGACGCCTACGCCCCCGAAACCATCGCGACCGTACAACATGCGCTCCTGCGCGGAATCGCGGTCATCTATCAGCTTGAAGAGGGTGAGATTCTTGGTGAGCCATTGCCCGCCCGAGACAACCGACGCTCAATCCTCGCCTATGAAGCGACCGAGGGTGGCGCCGGTGTCCTAAACCGCCTGGTTGAAGACGCTCACGCGTTGGGCAAGGTCGCAAGGGAAGCACTTTCTCTCATGCACTTCGACAATGTCGATGAAGCCATCGCCGCAGGTGATGCGGCGCTCCTTGTGGACCGAGACACTGGGGCCTGTGTGCGGGGCTGCTATCGCTGCCTGCTTTCCTATTTTAATCAGCCAGACCACGAGCTGATTGATCGTGCCAGCGTCGAGGCAAAGCAGATGCTTATCGATCTCGCTCGGGGGCAGGTCGTGCTGGCGGCCGGCTCATCGCGACCTTCTGGAGCCGACGGATGGGTGGCAGCCTTCAAGGATGTGGGCATGCCAGCCCCAGATGGCGCTTCCGTCAGCTTTGCAGACCAAGAAATGAGTTTTTCTTGGCGAACCCATTTTGTTGCCGCTTCCACCAGTGCCCTGTCTGAAGCCGCGCGAGATATCGCTGACACCAAGGGCTGGACCCTTTTCGAATTGCCTGAGACTGGCGCGGACGGAGTGCCCGACGCGTTGATTTCGATGTTCAAGGATTGATCTGATGACCGTGAATTTTGCTCCCGGAGATCTGGTGCGCGCCCGTGGGCGGGAATGGGTGGCATTGCCGTCCCCGCGCGAGGGCATTCTGGCGCTACGCCCTCTTTCCGGCAGCGAGAATGACACTGTCATCCTTGACCCTTCACTGGAAACCCAGCCCGTGGCCGCGGCACGTTTCGACTTGCCCTCCGACGCAGTTCCGACTGTTCAGGCGAAGGCGGCGCTCCTCGCGGACGCAATGCGACTGACCCTTCGACGAGGGGCGGGTCCGTTCCGCTCAGCCGCCCAATTGGCCTTTGAGCCCAGAACCTATCAGCTGGTCCCCCTACTTATGGCGCTTCGCCTGCAGGTGCCACGCCTCTTGATTGCCGACGATGTTGGAATCGGGAAAACGATTGAAGCAGGTTTGATCCTTCGCGAGCTAATGGACCGGGGAGAAGTCGACTGCTTCTCAGTGCTTTGTCCGCCGCATCTCGTCGAGCAATGGATCATCGAGCTGAAGTCCCGCTTCGGCATCGATGCCGAGGCGGTAACATCGGGTAGCGCGGCGAGGTTGGAGCGCGGCCTCCCGCTGGCACAGACGCTGTTCGATGCCTACCCCTATACCGTGGTCAGCCTTGACTACATCAAAGCAGAAAAACGCCGCGAAGGGTTCGCGCGCTCTTGCCCCGATTTCGTGATCGTGGACGAAGCCCATGCATGTGTGGGAACCCACAAGGGCAAACAGCAGCGCTTCGAGTTGCTTGCTGGCCTTGCCCGTGATCCAGAACGCCGGATGATCTTTCTCACTGCGACGCCCCACTCGGGCGACGAAGACGCGTTCGGCCGCCTTCTTTCGCTCATCGACCCGTCCTTCGGAACGCTGAACTTCGATGACGCTCGCTACAGGGAACGCCTAGCGCGACATTTTGTGCAGCGCCAAAGGATCGATCTTGTTTCGGGGGAGTGGGACGAGAACCGTGCTTTTCCAAAGCATGAAACGACCGAGTCGCCTTACAGGCTGTCGCAGGCGCATCTCGATTTCCAAGAGGCCGTGCTCGACTACTGCTTTGGCGTGGTCTCGCGTGCAGGTTCTGGGCTTCGGGAACGGCGTTTGGCCTTCTGGGGCACGCTCGCTCTGATGCGCTGTGTCGGTTCGTCGCCAGCGGCAGCACTTAGCGCTCTCCGCAACCGGATGTCGAATGAGAGCGACCGGCTTGAGCCGCAGATCTATGATGAAGATTCCGATGACGAAGATGCTGTAGATATCGAACCCAGCACCGGCTTCGATACTGATCCCGCACTCCTCGCATTGGTCGTCCGGGCAGAGGAGTTGGTTTGCAAAGCCGACCCGAAGCTCATGGCCCTTATCGATGCGCTCACGCCACTGATCAAGAAGGGCGTGAATCCCGTCGTGTTCTGCCGCTATCTGGCTACGGCCGAGCACGTTCGAGATGGCCTACGGAAGGCGTTTCCCAAACTGGCCGTCGAAGCGGTAACGGGTGTTCTGACGCCCGACGAGCGGCGTGACCGCGTGGCCGACATGGCATCGGCCGACGACCAGAAAGACGTACAACGCATTCTGGTGGCGACCGACTGTCTGTCTGAAGGGATCAACCTTCAGCAGTTGTTTGACACCGTCGTTCACTACGACCTGTCCTGGAACCCTACCCGGCATCAGCAGCGTGAGGGTCGCGTTGATCGGTTTGGGCAGCCGTCAGAGCTTGTCCGATCGATTATGATGTTTTCGCCGGATAGCGCCATCGACGGGGCCGTTCTCGAAGTGATCCTTCGCAAGGCCGAGGAAATCCGCAAGGCAACTGGCGTCACCGTACCACTCCCCGATAATCGCGGGCCAGTCACCGACGCGCTCATGGCTTCGATGATGTTGCGCCGTGGTGGGACTCGGCAGCTGGCGCTCGACCTTCGCCTTGATGATGGCACGAAAGCAATGGAAGTGCGCTGGCGCGACGCATCAGAGAGTGAGAAGAAATCCCGCGCACGCTTCGCTCAGAATGCGATGAAGCCGCAGGAAGTTGCCCCAGAATGGGAAAAGGTCCGCAACCTGCTCGGATCGCCAGAGGACTCTAAGGCCTTCATCGAGCGCGCCATGTCGCGTTTCGGCGTACCTCTCGAGCCGCGGAAGACCCTTCAGATCGCCCATGTCCATGCGTTGGAAGCAGGGCTTAAAGAACGTCTGGCTCAACGCAACCTGACTGGCTCGGTTCGTCTTGCAATGACTGAACCCGCGCCATCGGGGACTGCGCTGCTTACAAGGACACATCCCCTGACCGCGACCCTCGCGGAGGCGCTTGTCGAGGCCTCGCTCGATCCGGAGGCGCTCTCTAGCCTCGGGATCGGCCGGGTTGGCGCCTGGCCCACATCAGCCGTCCAGCAGATGACCCAGCTGGCTCTTCTTCGGATCCGTTTTAAGCTGACTGTCCATGCCCGAAAAGAGCGCCTGCTCCTTGCCGAAGAGGCCGCCCTTGTCGCGATGCAGGGCGGCAAAATTGTCGCAGTGGGCGAAGCTGCCCGCGAACTCCTGAACACGCCTGCAGATGCCGACCTCGCGCCATCTGCTCGCGACCGTTTCGTCACCAGGGCCAAGGAGGATCTGCCCAGGTTGCTCGACGGCCCGCTGGCTGACTTCGTCAAGACCCGTGCCGACGAGCTTATGCAAGATCACGGCCGCCTTCGCGCGGCCGCTGGATCGGCCTCGCGCGTGACAGTCGAAGCTGTTTTGCCGCCAGACGTCATCGGTCTCTTTGTTCTGATGCCGAGCGAGGTCTGATCATGGCGCGCAAACCTGTCGTTGACATGTCCGCCTGGCCGTCGCTTAGCCTCGAAGGCAATCTGATCGCGCCTGCCATGGTCGCCAGCGTCGACCGCCGTGAGGCGTCCGAGCAGTCCGAGTCAGAGTATAGCATTCGCAAGGGGCTAACGATCCGCGAGGAAATCTCGACCGCCTTCCGGGTCGGCCAGTCGCATTTCGATACTTTCGCCAAAATCGCAAATCCCTCTGCCGATGCAACGCGGCGTTTCATCAAATCCTTTCTTCAGGAAACCTTTGGTTTTGACGACCTCGTCCCGGCGGATGGGGCTTTGTCCTTCATCGCGGGCGGCCGGGTGCCGATCGTGGTCGTGCCCCCATCAGACGAAAAACTCGACCGGCGTAGTGCAACCCTCTCCACCGACCGCACACGCTCTCCCGCCTTCGCCCTTCAGGACCACCTAAACGAGCATGACGAAACCCTCTGGGGCCTTGTCACCAACGGCACCCTGATCCGCCTCATGCGCGATAACGCCTCGCTGACCCGCCCGGCCTATATCGAGGCCGACCTCTCCCAGATCTTCACCAACGAGGACGCTGCCTCCTTCGCCGTTCTTTGGTTGCTGATCCACCGCACCCGCTTTGGCGTCACGGGTGCCCCGGCGACCGATTGTGCGCTGGAACGCTGGCGCGACGCCGGGTCGAAGGAAGGCGAAGTTGCTCGCGACCGGCTGGCCGTCCAGGTCCAGATTGCGCTCAAGGTTTTGGGCTCAGGCTTCCTAGAGGCCAACCCCGATCTGCGCGACAAGCTGAAATCGGGTGAGGTCAACCTGACCGAATGGTTCAATGAGCTCCTCCGCCTCGTCTACCGCCTGATCTTCCTAATGGTGGCCGAGGATCGCAACCTCCTGCACCCCGAAAAGGCCAAGCCCGACGCCCGCAAGCTTTACGCGGAAGGTTACAGCCTCGCTGCCCTGCGTGCCCAATGTTACCGTGCTGCGTCGTGGGACAAGCATCACGACCGGTATGAAGGCATCAAGATCGTCTTCCACGCGCTGGCCAATGGGCAAGAGGCGCTGGCGCTCCCCGCCCTTGGCGGCCTTTTCGCGGGCGACAAGCTGCCCAATCTCGAAACCGCCCGCCTGCGCAACCGCGCCTTCATGGAGGCGTTGTACCGCCTTTCCTGGCTTGACCAGAAAACTGGTATGGTCCCCGTCAACTGGCGCGCGATGGAAACCGAGGAGCTGGGCTCGGTCTACGAATCCCTCCTCGAACTGCAGCCGCAGCTGGGCGACGACGGCAAGACGCTGGTCTTCGCCTCCGAGGCCGCCGAGCAGAAGGGCAACCAGCGCAAGACCACCGGCTCCTACTACACGCCCGACAGCCTCGTGCAGGCGCTGCTCGATACAGCGCTCGACCCCGTGCTCGACAAGACCGAGGCCGAGGCGGACGATCCCGCCAAGGCACTGCTGAAACTCTCGGTCATCGACCCCGCCTGCGGCTCGGGCCACTTCCTGCTGGCCGCCGCCCGCCGCATCGCCACGCGGGTGGCCCGCATCCGCGCCGATGGCACGCCCTCCCTTTCCGATTTCCGCCATGCCCTGCGCGATGTCGCGCGGTCCTGCCTGCATGGGGTGGACCGCAACCCGATGGCGGTGGAGCTGACCAAGGTCGCGCTGTGGATCGAGACGGTGGACCCCGGCCTTCCCCTTGGCTTCTTCGATGCGCAGATCCGCTGCGGCGATGCGCTGCTGGGGGTGTTCGACCTGAAGGTCTTGCAGGATGGCATCCCCGATGCCGCCTACAAGCCGCTGACGGGCGACGACAAGGACACCGCGAAATACTACCTGCAGGCCAATCGCGCCGCGACATCCGGTCAGGGCGGGTTCGATTTCGGCACGGGGCAAGTTGCCATGCCCGAGGTGAAACCGCTGGCGCTGGATTTCTCGGGCTTCCGCGATTTGCCTGAGGATACGGTGGAGCAGATCGGGGCCAAGGCCGCGCGGTTCAAGGAACTGCGCAAGGGGCAGGCTTTTGTGCGGGCGACAGCGGCGGCGAACCTGTATGTCGCGGCCTTCCTGCTGCCCAAGGTGGGCGGCGCGCCGGCGGGGGCATCGGCCCGCACCGTGCCGACGACCGAGGAACTGTGGATGGCCCTCAATCAGGGCAAGATCCGGAATGCGATGATGGACGCGCCCAAGGCCGCCCGCCGCGCCCGCGCCTTTCACTGGCCGCTCGAGTTCCCAGATGTGATGCAGCGGAGCGGGTTCGATGTGGTGCTGGGCAACCCACCGTGGGAACGGGTGAAGCTTCAGGAAGAGGAGTTCTTCGCCTTACGAGATCCTGACATTGCAACGGCAAAGAATGCAGCAGCCCGAAAGGCATTGATTGCAAAGTTGCCCAGCACGAACCCTAGGCTCGCAAGCGAGTGGCAGGAAGCGCTTAGGGCTGCCGCAACGGAGAGCAATTTCATGCGTGAGTCTGGGCGCTTCGTGCTCGGGGGCGTGGGCGACGTCAACACATACGCGGTGTTCACAGATCATTTTTGGCAGCTAACAAAACCCTTGGGTTATGCAGGTCTAATCATCCCGACTGGATTGGTGAGTGGTTTCACTTACCGCGCATTCCTTGCGGAGTTATTGGGTACTAGGTCTTTGGTTGCATTCTATGGCTTCGAGAACGAGGATTTGATCTTCCCGCATATCACCAACAAGGTGAAATTTGGCCTTCTGACGATCGCCGGGCGTGAAGTTAAGGTCGAGCAACCTTGGTTTACTGCGCACATTCGACAACCATCTGAAATCTCGAATCCTGAAAAGCGATACGCACTCACCGTTGATGAGATCAGGGCCATTAATCCAAATACCTTAAACCTCCCTGCCTTCCGCTGGGCAAGGGATGCTGCTGTAACAGCAGCAATCCACAACGCAGCACCCATCTTGGTCGAAAAGCAAGACAGTACGATACTCCGGAACGACTGGAATGTACGGTTCCGTCGGCTATTTGATATGGCAAACGACTCTGGCCATTTCATCGACCACGAAGATATTGCCCCACTTATCAAGGAACGACTTGGAGCGCTTGCGATTCTGCAAGATGGACGCCGGGTCTATCCTCTTTATGAGGGGAAAATGTTCTGGCACTTTGATCACCGCTACGGGACGTATGAGGATCAGACTGAACAACAGTCCAATAAGGGCGTTCTACCTCGAGTTAGTGTCGCACAACACTCAGATCCAAATTATCAGATTCAGCCACAATACTGGGTCGAAGAATCTTTAACCGAGCAGGCGCTTTCTGAAGAATCTTCGCACAAGTGGTTCTTCACTTGGCGTGATCTTGGGCCGTCTGAGCGAAGCTTGGTCGGGACTATCATTCCGAGGACGGCAGCAGGCCACAAGGCACCCTTGATGATATGCGATCTGGCTGCAGCCGACCGAGTTGTGCTTGCCGCTATCTTGAGTAGTCTAGTTGCGGACTACGGGGTTCGCCAGAAGACAAATGCGATGACCTTCTTTGTGATTGAGCAAGCCGCAGTCTTGGACAGAGCAGCCCTCAACAATAGGATTGATTGGCTTGGTGAAAACGCAAGCGACTGGTTGCTCACCCGCGCTTTCGAGTTATTTTATACGAACGTAGAGCTTTACGCCTTGGGTGAAGATCTGGAGCGTAATCACCCACCATTTGTTTGGAATGCCGGTCGAAGATATCTGATTCAAGCCGAAATCGATGCAGCGATGCTCCATCTTTATGGCTTGACTAGAGTTCAAGCGGACTGGATCCTCGACTCCTTCGCGGTGCTCCGGAAATACGAAGAGCGCGACCATGGCGAGTTCCGGACCAAGCGGCTGGTTCTGGCCGCCTACGACGCAATGGCTACAGCTAGGGCCACTGGTACGGCTTATCAGACTCCACTGTCGCCACCTCCAGCAGACCCGAGCCTGTGCCATCCTGCTCTGGAACTGGGAGTGGCGGGATGACGCGCGATCTGCACTCCTCGGAAACCTTTCGGGTCCGGAAGCTAAAGGAAATCCGCCACCACGGTGAATACCGCACCCGCCGCCTCGTCCTCGCCGCCTGGGACCGGATGGAAGCGGACGGCGAATTCGCGGCGATGGGGATGTGATGATCGAGGCCCCTCAATCCTTCGTCATCCGCGAAGAATGCGAAAAAGCCGCCTGGCAGAACGGCTTTCGCCGCTCCCTCAGCGGCACGCCAGGCTGGGCCAGTTTCGCTTCGACCACGGTGCCGGGGACGATCCACCTTGCCGCAGCCGGACCGCAAGGCCCGTGGTATCTGGCGCTGGACCATGGCGGCGTGATCGAAGAACTGGCGCTGCCCCCCGCCACGCTGCCCGGTCCCGGCCTTGTGCGCCATGCCTTCGACACACTGCGGGAGCTTTATGACGTTTTGACACGCGTCTATCAGCTCTCTGCCAGCCTGCCCGACGCGCCGCTGCGTTTGTTCGGGCTGAAGGTCCAGTACTTGCCGCAGACGACCGAGGCCGAACGACTGGTGGTGCAACGGATCGGCCAGGACATCTTCCGCGCCAGCTTGCTGGAGTATTGGCAAGGAACCTGCCCCCTGACCGGGATCACTGACCCGGCGCTGCTGCGTGCATCACATATCGTGCCCTGGAGGGTCTGCGAGACGGATGCCCAGCGCCTCGATGTGCACAACGGTTTGTTGCTATCAGCCCTGTGGGACGCTGCGTTTGATCAGGGTTTAGTCACCTTCAGTGACCAAGGCGCGCCAATATTCTCGCCCGTGCTCAGCGAGGCAGCAGGTCGGGAGTTGCGGTGTCGTGCGGCACTGACGTTGACTGCGCGTCAGCGTGAAAACCTCGCCTGGCATCGCGCTCACATGTTTCGTCACGATGCCGCCGTCATCGATCTGATCCCGAAAAGCGCAGTGAATTGACACCTACGGGGTGCGCTGCGCCGTTACAAGACACAAGAAGCAGGACGCGAAGTCATGGAAGATGCACCACGTTCCACCAATTTGTCCGCTCTCCTTGGAGACGCGCGGCGGCGCCTTGTGGAAACGGGGACGCGGAACCGACTCATCCACGTAAACCGATCATCCAAGCGCTCCAACGCGTTGGACATTGATGGCGAGCGGACGGCCGACGTCTTCGATCTTTTACGTGCTCAGGGAAAGCGGATGCGTTTCCTGGCGCGAGATGAAGAAGAGGCTGACGACGAGGGTGACGGTGAGGGCCTTCTGTTATCCGTGGATGACTTGGGCGACGTCGATCGCGCCGCGCGATATCAGGATCAATTCCTCGAAACGCGGCTCGGTCAGGAAGCACTTCAGCGTCGACTGCTGCGCTTGTTTACGGATGCTCGCACGTCCGAGGAAGAGCAGGGCTTCAACATCCTTTACCTGGCGATGGGTTTTCTGCGCTGGTACGAAAGTGAGAGTTCGCAGACCCTTCGCGAGTCGCCGCTTATCCTGCTGCCCGTCGAGTTGGTCCGGGATGACCGGAGAGCGACCTTCGATCTGCGCGCGCGGGATACCGAAATCGTGACCAACCTGCCGCTTCAAGAGCGGCTGCGGGCGGATTTCGGGTTCGAGTTGCCAGAGATCGCTGAGGACGAAACATTCGCTCCGGAAGGCTATTTCGATGATCTGGCTGAGCGCATCGAAAACCGAACCCGTTGGTCTATTGATCGCGATGGCATGCAGCTCGGCTTCTTCTCATTTTCGAAGCTCCTCATGATGCGGGACCTTGAGCCAGTGCAATGGCCAGAGGGCGCGTTCGAGGATCACCCGGTTCTCGGTGGACTTCTCGGAGGTGGGTTCGAACGATCAGAGCCGCTTTTCGGTCCCCAAGAACCGCTTGATCCTCGCCTGGCCCCTTCGGATCTGTTGCACGTGGTGCCAGCGGACGCGTCGCAAACCCGCGTGATCGAGGAGGTTCGTGCGGGGCGCAATCTCGTTGTCCAAGGGCCGCCGGGAACAGGCAAGTCGCAGACGATTGCGAACATCATCGCGGGCGCCGCCCATGACGGAAAGACCGTGCTTTTCGTAGCGGAGAAAATGGCCGCGTTGTCGGTCGTGCATGACCGGCTGCAGAAAGTAGGCTTGGGTGACCTGTGCCTTGAGATCCATTCACGCGCCGCGAACAAAAAGGTATTCCTTGAGGAACTCGCGCGCACCTTGAACGCTGGGCGAGCAGCGCCGGAGATGCCGGAACCGCCAGATGCGCTGCGCGAGGCACGCGACAGACTGAACAGCGTAAGCGCCCTGCTGCATGAACCCGTTCCCGGGTATGCTTTCACCCCGTATCGGGCGATGGCGGAAATCGCACGGTTTGTGGGAAGGGAACTGCCGCCCCCTCGGCTGGCGCGTGATGGGCTGACCGCTCTTGACGACGCAACCCGGCGAAATCTTGCGGCTCGCGTGGCAGCCTATGCAGATCTGCTAGAAACCTCCGGCCCCCGGCCAAACCATCCATTCGCAGGCGTTGGATCAACGAACTTGCAGCCGACTGACCTGCAGCGGCTTGAACCCGAACTGCGCCGAGTATCAGAGGCTATAAAGCTGCTGCAAACGACGGCCTCGCAGGTGGCAGCGTTGGCGCACCGATCCGAGCCGTCCTCGTTGCCTGACTGCGTCAGCTTGCGCGACCTTCTACGCGCAGCGGCGCAAAGGCCGGCAGATGTCCAAGAGGCTACCGCGGTGCTGCTGTTGCGATCGGGTGACCCGCGCCTTCAGGAAGCTCTCGGGGCCGGCCGCGCATGGGCCGAGGCGCGGGCAGCGGCCGACACGCGCTTTGCCGAGCCGGCGTTCGGAATTGCAGCAGATACGTTGCGCGCTCGATTGGCACCTGGGGTTGGTTCGTTCTGGGCACGGCTCTTCGGAACCTATCGCGCGGCCAGCAAGGAGCTCGCGACTGTCTTGAGCGGCCCCCTGCCCAGCGCGCCTGCGGATCGCCTTCAGCTTGTCGACGAACTGGTTGGCGTTCAACGGCGACGCAAAGAGCTTGCCGATGAAGAAGGCTGGCTCAAGGAGGTCTTGGGGTCTGCGTGGCGTGGCGAGCGCACGCCGTTCACAGCACTGCTGGCCCAGGCTGAATGGCTTGGTCAAATGGCAGCAATCGTCCCGGCCGCTGATGCTGAGAGCGTTGATCGGATCAGCGCCGCAGCAGATCACGAAGCGGAGTTGACCGCTGCTTTGGATGGCTTGGCCTCCGTGTTGGATCCGCTGGTGGCTCGGCTTGCGATCAAATGGCCAGAAGGTGATGGCATCTCCCTCGATACGGTGGCGCTTCGCATCGACGCCATGCGCACCGACCTTGATCGTTTCGCCGAGTGGGCGCGCCTCACGCATCTTTCCGGTGAACTGGAGAGCAACGGCCTCGGGTCTCTGATCTCGATGTTGGACGCGGGTGAGCTTTCACCGGACAAGGCGGTGGACGAGTTTCTTTATGCGACCGCAGAGGCGCGCTGGGAAGCCGCCCGTACCGCGCTCCCTGGCCTGAACGAGCTGGCTTATCTTGATCGTCATGCGCTGGTGGGGGCCTTTCGCGGGCTTGAGACCGCCCGGCTTGCTGAGACCAGGCGACTTGTTCGTGCGAAACATCTGGCGCAGTTGCCGACAGGCGCTGCCGGGCAGATGGGCTTCTTGCGCGGTGAGATGGCCAAGAAACGCCGGCACCGGCCGATCCGTCAAATGATGAAAGCTGCTGGGCAGATGGTGCAGAGGATCAAGCCGGTCCTCCTCATGAGCCCCATTTCCATTGCGCAGTATCTGCCGCCGGGCGCGGCCGAATTCGATTTGCTGGTTATTGACGAGGCCAGCCAGGTGCGGCCCGAAGAGGCGCTGGGCGCGATTGCGCGTTGCCGCCAGATCGTTGTGGTCGGCGATCAAAAGCAGCTTCCACCCACAAGCTTTTTTGATCGGATCGCCGGATCTGATGATGTTGAGTTGGACGAGGAAGCCGAGGAGGAAGTCCGTACCGCGACTGCGACCGAGATGGAGAGCGTCCTGACGCTCTGTGAAGCCCGCGGCTTGAACGCTGCCATGCTCGAATGGCATTATCGCTCGCGCGATCCATCGCTCATTATGGTCAACAACGCGGAGTTCTATGATCACCGGTTGATCCTTCCGCCGTCGCCAGTTCAAAACGACCCGGAGTATGGGCTCGCGTTTCAGCGCGTGCCGGGCGTGTACACGAGCCGGTCTCGCGGAACGGGCAGGCCTGGTACCAACCGAATTGAGGCCGAGGCGGTCGCAAAGGCGGTCGCTGAGCATGCGCGCACGCGTCCGGACCTTTCCCTTGGCGTGGTCGCCTTTTCGAAGGCACAATCCGACATGCTGACAGAGGTGCTGGAAATCGCCCGTCGCCAAGACGAAATTCTCAATGACTTCTTGCGCGAGGGGCGGTCCGAGGATGTCTTCGTCAAGAACATCGAAAACGTACAGGGCGACGAACGCGATGTGATTCTGATTTCGGTCGGGTATGGGCCGGCAGAACCGAATGGGCTACTCACGTCGATGTCATTCGGACCAGTGAATGGTGAGGGCGGTGAACGGCGCCTGAACGTTCTCTTTTCGCGTGCCAGGACCCGCTGTGTTGTCTTCTGCTCATTTGATCCCAACGACATCGACACCAGTCGAACCAGTCGTGATGGCCCGAGGGTCCTCAAGCGATTCCTCGAGTTTGCGCGTAGCGGGCAGATGGCCCAGCCGCAGGCGACAGGGGAGTTGCCCGACAGCCCGCTCGAGTCCGACGTGGCTGACGTGATTGAGCGTCTTGGCTACCCTTGCGATCACCAGGTTGGGCCGCTGGCTTTCGGATCGATCTGGGCGTGCGGCACCCGGAGCAACCCGGCCGCTACATCCTGGCTGTTGAATGTGACGGTGCAACCTATCACTCAGCGCTATGGGCGCGCGAACGGGATCGCCTTCGTCAGGACGTCTTGGAAGGCCTCGGCTGGCGGTTCCATCGGATCTGGAGCACCGATTGGTTCCATCGCCGTGCTGCGGAGGTCGATCGCTTGAGAGCGGCTCTTGAGGCTGCCGCTCTTGCGGAGGGGCCAGCGTTTTCTGGCGCAAATACAGGTGGCCGCCACGCGCCTGTTGTGGCAACGGCAGCAGAGCAATTGGCTGAGGTCGTCTTGCCGCCTCCGCCCGAGCTCAGTGCTCCAGCTTATGTGTCGTCAAATTTCACGGTGAAGATGAACGTCGAGCCCCATGAAGCACCGATGCACCTTCTGGTCGACTTGGTGAGCAGGATCGTCACTGCTGAGGGTCCGATCCACCGTGACCTTGTTGCGCGTCGTGTGTCTGCAGCTTTTGGCAAGGCGCGCACCGGAGGTCGCATCCAGAGCGCATCGGATCAAGCTCTCACCCGCGCTGGACGGTCAGCGGCCGTTTTGATGGAGGGTGACTTTGCCATGACCGAAGCCCAGCGCAGTGACTGTCCCGTACGTGACCGTTCGGGTGACAACGCGCCGGCCAAGGCGGAGCTACTGCCGCCAATCGAAATTCGGGCAGCGGCGGCACGCGTGATCGCCGAAAGCGGAGAAATGCCTAGAGAAGACCTGATCGTCGCGACAGCCCGGCTACTTGGTTTTGCGAAAACTGGTAAAGATTTGCGCGATCGAATTGATGGAGCACTTCCGATTGAAACAGCGTGATCACGGTTTCGACTTCGTGAAGGGAACTGCGCGGTTATCGGCAAGTTCGCACCTGATCGCGCAAAACAGCATAATCGGCGAGCCAGCCAACGATCATCGCCCCCTCCGGTAGCGCGGCGACCTCGTCGGCTAGGCGCGTTTGTTCAGCCCAGCTGTAATCCACCACGGGTGGGCAGGCGCTGGGCTGGGCTTCAGAACCCACCCTGGCGCAGCCGGTCAAGAAGATCATCGCGATCACGAGGGCGGCGGGCCGCGGCGTCCAGCATTTGGCGGTGGATTGCATCGGAGCGCTCCAGTTGCTCTAGGCGCGCGGCCGCACGACCAGCGCGTTCGGCCGTGCGGCGGAGGTTGAGGATGAACAGGGTGATGGTGAGCGTGACCAGGGCGTAAGCTGCCACCCGCTGTGCCCAAGGCCGAGTGAGACCCCTAACGGCGAAGCTCGCCACCATCAGTGCAGGCCCTTTTTCCAATCATCGATCCGCGCCCAGACCGCCACCGCGATCCCGCCCAGCGCGAGCAAGATGAACAGCCAACGGAGGGTGTCGAGGTAAGGCACCAGCGGGAGAACTGCCCCCTGCGCCTCGGCCAAGGCATCCTGCGCCACTTCGACCCCTGCAGCCCCGACCGTTGCCACCCCGGCTGCTCCTGTTCCGCGCAGCGTTCGGCTGTTCGCCAGCACCTCGCGCGCTGGTGGCGCCTCGGGCGCAAAAGCTGTGGCGCGCGGGGGGAATCTCTCGCCCCAGACTCGCGCTGGGCCAAGATCGATATGCATGAAGCCTGATCGGGGGTAGTAACCAAAGCCGAGGAACCCCACGGCCCGGGCTGCGGCCTCAAAGGCAACCGGATCCTGATTGCTCATTGCAATATCGAAGGCCGTGCCATCCATGTGTTTTGACGCTTTCGCTCCGCCCACTGCGCGGTTGTGTTCCGGGCTCCGATAAGCTGAGCGCAGGATCAGCGGCTTGCCCAGTCGGTCACGCAAGGCCTGCAGCTTGTCGAGGGCCTCCATGTGCAGTTTCAGCTGTCCCGTACCACGACAGGCAATCTCTGCGGGCGAGAAGTTCTTCCATCGCCAGAGGCTTGCTGGCACCTCCCCAAAGTGGCGGAAGGTTCGGAATGGGTCTGCCATGGTGCTGTCCTTTCAAATGACAAAACCCGCCGCAGATGCGACGGGCAGGGGAGTGCGATGCTCGGTCGTGGTCAGCTCTTCGCGCGCCTTGCAGCGGCTGGGCGTTCAGCCGGCGGCGTCGCAGGTTGCGCCAGCGCAAAATCCGCCAACCGCTGATCAAGCCGCAGGATCGCGGCGCGTAGATCGCGCAGCGCCTCTTTCAATTCAGCGCGGTCCTCGTCGCGCTGTTCCTTGCGTTCGGAGAGCAGAGTCATGATGCGCAGAACTTCTTTTTCGTGGGCGCCGATTTTTTGGTTATGGACCCAAAGGAGTGCTGCCATGGGAATGATGACCCATTTCATAAGGGCGTCAAAGAGCGTCCAGAGTTCGATTTCCATCTGGGGTCTTCCTCAGGCCGCGTTTTGGGGAAGGGACGCATCGTGGGCATCGGGCGTTAGGCTGCAGCCTAACGCGATCCCAACCACCACCATCCCAGTCAAATGCCACACAGCCGCCATCATGATTCCCATGTTGAAGGCGAACTCATTGGCACAGGACTGCTTAAAGAACTCCCCCTCGAGGAACATGCAGGATCCCTTGCAGAGCTGAACGACAGGGCATGACATGCACTCCTCCCGGAAGGCAAAATGCGTCGCGGTGTCGAGGGTGATCCTGTCAAACTCGGTGACATGGCCAATCTTGTGCGCCCCCTTGGCCCCCGTGTTCTGACAGGTCATGACGTTCCCGCGCAGATCAACTGCGATGGCGTCCGGACTGTCCATGCTACATTTCTGGCCGAGGGCCTCAATGGGGCGCCGGCGCTGGATCGAGGCATAGAACTCGTTGATGCGCTCCCCGAGGCCAAAGGCATTCGGATCCTCGACTAGAGCCTCGAAGATCGAGCGCGTCAGGCTGTTCAACGACGCAGGTTCGAACCGCCCCGTCCCGATGGCAGTCGCTGCATCATAAACATTCACGACACCCTCGAGCCCTATGAAGATGTCGGGTCCAACCTTTTCAGCGAACCAGGCCTTTAGCACCTTGAGATCATGGTTCCCCCGCGTCAGAACCGCGTTGAAGCCAGTCCTCCCCGGCCGCTCAGCGAGCAGGGCTTCAATCCAGTGCCGGTTATCCGGATCATCAAGCGGATCAGGCCCCCGCAAATGCTGCCCTGGCCCGTCATGCGAGATCGTGATGGCGATGTCATGCGCGGCGATGAAGTCGAGCTTCTCGCGGTCAAGGAGTGAACCGTTGGTGATGATCGAGAAGGCTGCCCTAGGGAACCGAGCCGCAAGCGCCGGCACCAACCGCTTGATCTTGGCCCAATACAAAAATGGCTCACCGCCCCAAAGCTCGATCTTCTCCGGGGCGTCGGCAATCCAGCCGTCGAGCTCGGTCAAGAAGTGCTCAACGTCCGCCAGCCTTGAGACCGTCGCATCCGCAATCTGGAAGGCCTGGCTGCAATAGCTGCAGGCATAGTTGCACGAGAGCCCGAGCTGGATTTTCAGGATGCGGGGTGCGCGAGATTTGCCCAGGGGCTTGTCTTTGGCCACGCGCGGTGCCGGCGCGAAGATGCCAGGTTCGACCGGCAGCAGCGGCAGCCCCTCGCATTCCGAGGTGTGCGGGTTGTAGTTCACGTGATGGTGGCTGCCATCCCGCGCTTCCAGCGTCAAATCAAACCACATCAGTCAAAAAGCCTTTCTTCGATCGCCACGGGCAGATTGACGCGGAAGTTCGCGACCACCTGAACATGGGGCGCACTCCCCTCATAGGGGTGCTGGTTGTGGGGAGTGTGGGACGGGAAGAAGACCGAGAGCCCCGGCCGCGGATTGACCGAGTAGCCATGGCGGCTCTCATAAGGCAGCCGCCCCTCATCGAAGTACCGCGATGGATCCTCAATCACAAAACGCGGGGTGCCGACGGAGTTCACCGGCTGGCCCGCCCCGCTGCCGGTCAGGAAGTGCACGCAAGTGAGGTCCCCCTCCCGGCTGTCCTTGTGTGTCGAGATGAACCCGCCCGGCTCAATGACCAGGGCACGGTTTTCGCAATGGTCGGGGTCGAGATACTGGGCCCAAGGGCCGAGCACAGCACGCGCACAGGCGAAGAGATGGGATTTCAAGGCTTGGCCGGCGTCACTGCGTTCGAGAATCCCCCGCACTCGGCGCTCGGCCGCAAACAGGCGCTTGGTATTGCCCGTTACAGCCGCGATTGCTTTGTCGGCAAGCCGCCGGTTAACGTCCCAGTCCACCGGCGTTTCAAAGAAGGTGACCCGCGTCGGCCAGAGCTCCAAAGTGGTGCTGCGAACCTCCATGGTCAGCACCGGCAGGCACAGTTGCAGTTGAAGGTTTTGCGGTTGGCCGTGATGGTGACCACTCCGGTTGAGCCGCCGCCTGAGAGGCTTTCAACATAGCAGTTGTAGGTCGTGGTGCCGCCGAAGGTGGTGTTGATGGTGCCAGTTCCATAGACCGCAGTTGTGCCGGCTCCGCCGGAGGTGGGAACCCCGTTCACGACAGTCACATCCGTGACATCGCCCGTGCCAATGACTGGTTTATTGCTGATCCGCGCCCAGTCGATAAGTCCGGTATCGTCGATCACGATGGTTGTTCCGACCTTATAGGCCATGGCTGCCTCCTTGCGCCTGATGGGCCAGGATCTCGGAGAGCCCGGCCTTGCAGTGAGAATTTGGAAGATCGAGCGCACAAAGGACCGGGATGCACATCCGCTCCTCGCCCTCGAAGTAGGTACTGTCGTGGGGAATATGCCCTTCGAAGATGAGCATTGAGCCCGTCCTTGGTTCGACCGCATACCAGCCGCCAGTGTAGGCGTCCGGGTTGCGACAGGGCCAAAGCCGCTTGCCGACATTTGCCGGATCATAGAAGCGCACCGCCCCGCGATGAAGCGAGGTCACCGGGCAATCGGTGTCCAGCACCACACGCGGGTAATAGGTACAGACGATGTCGGTCTGGATATGAGTGTGGGTGTTGATGCCGACGTTCTCGCGCAACGACCTACGCTGCCAGAAGGTATCCGACATCATGCGGATGTCGCCGGTGTGGTCGTATCCATAGGCCAGTTGCAAATATTCCTGCACGCCCGCGGCCACCATCTGCGCGAGCACCGCAAGCGCCGGGTCCTGCCGGTCGGTCAGGAAGTTATGGCGCAGATGCCCGAGGTGATTGGTGTGGTCGCCGACATTGCGCCCATCCCCCGCCTCCCGGATACGATTGGCCTCGGCATCGTCGGCCGCCAGAGCGTGTAGGCGCTCATTGAAGCCCTCCGGCATCTCCCAATGCTTGTGCAGCACAAAGCTTGGATAGATCAGCTGGAATTCACTCGTGGTCGGGATTTCCATCAGATGACCTCCAGCACGATCTTGCCGATCGCGGTGTAATGCTCGGTGTTGAGCTTCACGGCGATGCGGTCGCCCGGAGAGAGCCCCAGCGCCTCGATGGCAAAGCTACCCGTGCCATCAGCGGCAGTGACCAGTGTAAGCGTTTCTTGGCCCCCACCTTCCAGCCTTTCGCCTGACCTGCGATGCCAGGCCTGATGGAGATTGGTTGGGAGTTTCGCGATGGCGACTACGGTGGAGTTTCTCAGGGACTACGGGGTGGACATTCGGACCAACGGGCAGCG
>CAMAQR010000036.1 GCA_945860375.1 Pseudorhodobacter antarcticus | reverse complement strand
CTCATAACCTGAAGGTCACAGGTTCAAATCCTGTCCCCGCAACCAAATTATCTAAATATATCAGAGACTTAGAACCCGACCTAAACAGTCGGGTTTTTGCTTCCACATTTTGTGTCAACGCCATGTCAACGTTTGAAGAGTCCCCTCTGAAATCAGGGGACTTCTGGCGTTTATGAAGCAGAAAAAAGCCATCGAGATGATTGCGAAAGCTGTTTGACTGACGCGCGGCTACCCCCGTGCCCCCTTCTTCACAATGCGAAATGGGAACCTGCGCCTGGGAGCATGTCGCGAAAAGCCGCGGGGTGAACCGCCAGATCTAGTGATCGGCTTGATGAGCGAGCACCAGTCTGCCCTAATATGGGCGATAATAGATTGCCGTTTTACCCCCTACTGGCGGTTCAGAAAGGTTTTTCCAGATGCGCCCAATGTAGGATCGATACGCGCGTAACCAAGACACGGACTCAGGGCATCCGCCCATGTTGGTCGCGGTTCCAAAGTAGTCCATGCCAATTGCAGACCCGATCATTTTGATGCTCCTTACTCTGGAATTTTGGACAGAAAATTGCGTAGCGCATCAGACGCCCGCAGGGTTTTCGATGTCTCTGCCGATAGATTTCAGATCTGCATAGCGGTCGCCAATCCGATGATGCGGCCGCCCCCCGGTGGAGGCCCCGAGCGCTGCCACCAGTTCATCATGGCCGGGTGCATCCGGGATGGAAAATTGCACCGTCAGATAATGCGACCGCCGTCCGCTATCATGCTTATCCATCAGCGGAATTTGGATCTGGGTATTGGCTGGGCCACGGCTGTTGGTGAAGCCAAGATAGGTCTTGGCCCCAACCGCTTCGCGATAGAAATTGCCAAACCGCAACGTGTGGATCAGCGCCGAGCCGTGTTCCAGTTCGCAATCCGTGCCTGCCATTGCCGCCTTGCCATAGGCCTCTATCCCATCGCCAGATCCTGCCAAACCGATTAGCATATCAGTCAACGTTTTCCCCAAAAGCGGGGCAATACGGTTAATTTCAGGCGACAGGTCTTCAACATAGCCGCGGCCGTGCCACGGGTTCTTGACCACGGCCGCCACGCCGATCAAGCGAAGTGGCGGCTCGGCTGCGCGCACGCCTTCTCGGTAGATCACTTCATCATAGGTCACGACTTTGCGTAGTTCAGGGAACATCTGCATCTCCTTTTTCAGGCTCCGCGGAGGCGGCGCACTTTTCCTTCAGTTTCGTTGCCCTGATAAATACCGAACGCGCCATCGCGGGATTCTTCGCAGTAGCGTTGCAGCATGCTACGTTCAGCAGGATTCTTCATTGATCCCCAAGGGATATCTGGCAGGGCGTAGAATTCCATTCCTTGTGGTGCCACGCCGCGCACCGAACCGTGGTAATAAATACCATGGGTCTTGGCGATCCGATCTTCAAACACAGCATATAGAAAATCAACCTCGGGGTGCAGGCCACGTGCCGCCAGAGCGTCCCGCAGCTTGTCAATGCTTGGGCTCGGCTGTGCGGACAAGGGCAACGACAGCGCGCCATCGTTGGCGACCGTCATAAGGACGGCACCATCTTGCATCAGCACCGCGCCAATGTGCGCCCCAGACCCCGAAACGACGGCCTGCACCAGCTGTGTATCGGCATCAACCGAGAAATAACGGCCCCGAAAATAGCCCAAGGGCGCGCTCTCTCCAGTTGCGAATTGGATTACTCTGCCAATAAGCACGATGTGATCCCCCGCATCGACAAGACGTTCCTGACGGCAGGCAAACTGCGCCAGTGTCCCTTCAATCAGTGGCACGTTGCCAGCGCCTGCATGCCAATTGCACTGCTCAAACTTGTCGGTGGCGCGAGAGGCAAAAAGCGATGAAACAGCCTGCTGATCCTTGCCAAGAACATTCACGCCAAAGTGGTCGGCCGCTATGAACGTCGCGCAACTGTGGGCCGTTTTTGCAAGGCAAACCAGCAAGAGCGGCGGGTCGAGGGAAACAGAACTGAAAGAATTCGCGGTGAACCCTCGTGGCGTACCATCGGCTTGCCGGGCCGTGAGCACGGTAACCCCGGTTGCAAAGCTGCCAAAGGCATCGCGCAGGCGGCGGGGGTCAATATCGGCCACGGCGGGTGGCAGAAAGTCCTGCGCCATCTGCGCGCCCAAGCGGGCAGGGGCTTGCGGTTCAGGCGTGGGGTTGGTCGAAAAGTGCAGCGGGTTGGCCGCCACCCGCCAAGGCCGTGATCCCGCATCTGCGTGAGGGATTGTAGCAATCATACCGCGTGCTGCAACATGCGGATCGGCAAAAATATCAGCCACGGTGTTCACTGGTCCAAACGGCACCTTGCCACCCAGTTTCTGCGCAAGCTCGACCTTGGAGTGGCGCGCAGTCCACTCGGCCACCAAAGGATTAAGCACCGACGCGTGGACGCGCCGCGCCGCCCGCGTGGCAAAGCGTGGGTCCGTAGCCCAGCCGGGTTGCTCCATAGCCTGCGCCAAAGCCTGCCAGAACGTATCGTCAACAACCCCCAAAGCCACATGGCCATCTTTGGCCGCAAATACCCCAAATGGGGCCAGCAGCGGGTGGCCGTTGCCCTCTGGACCGGGGATCGAGCCGTCGAAATCATGCTGATATATCGCCCGCTCGCACAGGCTGATCATGGCGTCATACATTGCAATATCAATGAATTGCCCGCGCCCCGTGGCTTCGACCTGCCGCAGGGCGGCAAGGATTCCAAAAGACATCAACGCGCCTGCAAACACATCGCCGATACCGGGGCCTACCTTGGTTGGCGTAGTAGAATCTGGTCCGGTCAGGGAAATAAGCCCCCCCATCGCCTGCGCGACCACGTCATAAGAGGGCCAATCCGCATAGGGGCTTTTCCCCGAGCGCGGGTCGCCAAATCCGCGGATCGCCGCATAAACCAGCCGGGGGTTGATTTCTGCCAACCGCTCATAGGACAGGCCCAACCGCTCCATCACGCCGGGGCGATAATTTTCCACCAGCACATCCGCAGTCGCAACCAGCGCCAAAAGATCTGATTTGCCAGACTCGGATTTCAAATCCAGCACGACACTTTTCTTCGACCGGTTCAGGCTGACAAAATAGCCTGCCCAATCGTGGTTCGGATCATCGTCGCGGAAGGGGCCGTTGCTGCGGCTGGTATCGCCGCCGCGATCTTCGATTTTGATCACTTCGGCGCCATTGTCGGCCAGCATCATCGTGCAATAGGGGCCAGACAACATTCGGCTCAGATCCAGCACGCGCAGGCCCGAAAGAATGCCTTTTGCCTCAACCACGGAGAACCGCCTTTTGCAAAAAACGCCCCAAAGCCGCATTGGTGCGGGCCGGGTCTTCCATCAAGGCCATGTGGCGCAGGCCCGGCAGGATGATGGTCTCTGCCCCGGCGATCTCGGCGGCGATGGCAGTACTCATCTCGGGGCCATTGCCATAATCCTGGTCGGCCGTCATCACAAGCGTCGGGCAACTGATGGGTGGCTGTGGGGCCACGATTTCATCAATCCCATCGGCCAGAATACTGTAAAAGGACGGATAGGTTTTGGGATCGTTCGCAAGCACCCAGCCGCGCACAAGGTTCATGACGCTTGGGTTGGCAAAGCGGAAATCATCGGTGAACCATCGGGCCAATGCAGCTTCAACCGTCGAAGCAGGTCCCGCATCGCTGGCCTGCGCGACGCGCGCCAGAATGGCCGCCTGCGCCTCGGGTGTCCGGCGGTGGGGCGAGTGCATGATGACAAGCCCTTGCGTGCGATCGGGAAAATCCTGCGCAAAGCGCCGCGCGATCATGCCCCCTAACGAAAACCCAACCACAGTTGCAGCTTTCGCACCACAATGATCGAGCAAGTCAGCAAGCTGTCTGGCCATCAGGGCAAGGCTGGGTGGGTCCAGAGGCGGGGGCGTTTGCCCGTGACCAAAAATGTCATAGGCCAGCACCCGAACGTTCTTGGCTAGATCAGGGATGGTCAGGTCCCAAACCGCGCGGGTCAGGCCAAGCCCATGAACAAGCACGACCAAGGGCGCGTCCGCAGGGCCGTAGGTGTCGTATGCGGTGCCATCGGGTGCAGGCATCATCGGCTTCCCTCGCCTTGAAGCGGCCGCCATGCCACCACCTCTATTTCGACCCTGCAATCGACCAGTAGGTCACTGACAACGGCGGATCGTGCGGGCGGGTCAAAGGGGAAGTATTCACCGTAGACAGCGTTAAAACCAGCAAAATCAGCGCGGTCGCGCAGCCAGATCATCGCCTTGACGACGTCTGATCGCTTGCATGCGGCCAAAGCCAACGTCTCTGTGACGGCATCCAGCACTGCACGGGTTTGATCTTCAATGCTGCCATCGGTCATCGGAGCCCCGTTTTTCATTGGGATTTGTCCGGTTAGATAGACGTGATCACCCGCGCGGATGGCACGTGACAACGACAGCGTTCGCCCGGCAATCACCAGGGGTTCACCGATCACGGTTTTACAATTTGGCACATGAGTTCTCCCCTTGAGGTGTCATCAAACACCGCCCAACCGTCACCAGTTGCGCTTTTTTCGCCACGCCGTGGCGAAAATCCGCACATTCTTCGGCCTGTCGCACTCACTATCAACCTCAGGCTGGCAACGTCATGCTGGCACTATCAGACAGGCTTTATGGAGGGCTGCGGGGTGACTGCAATCAAGGACTATCAAATGTTGATTGATGGCGTTTGGGTCGGCGCGTCGGATGGCGCTCTGTTCCAAAGTACCAATCCAACCACCGGCGAAGTTTGGTGCCGTGTGCCAGAGGCAACCGCCGAAGATGTCGACCGTGCGGTGCGGGCGGCTGACCGCGCCTTCACCTCTGGCCCCTGGGCCGAGATGAGCCCATCGGCGCGGGGCCGCTGCCTGCGTAAACTCGGGGATTTGCTGGCTGAGAAATCCGAAAGTCTGGGCCGCATCGAAACCATCGATACCGGCAAGATGCTGAAAGAAACCCGCTGGCAGGCGAAATACATTGCCGAGTTTTTCCACTTTTATGCCGGTTGTGCCGACAAGATTTCCGGTGAAACGCTGCCAATCGATAAGCCGGATTTGTTTGTGTTCACCCGACGCGAACCCTTGGGTGTCGTCGCCGCCATCGTGCCATGGAATTCACAGCTTTTCCTTGTGGCGGTGAAAATTGGCCCTGCGCTGGCGGCCGGCAATACCGTGGTGTTGAAGGCGTCTGAACACGCCTCTGCCGCGATGCTGGAATTTGGCGAATTGATCGAAGCTGCGGGCTTTCCGCCGGGCGTGGTGAACATTGTGTCGGGCCACGGCGAACCCTGCGGTCGGGTGTTGACATCGCACCCTTTGGTGGCGCGGATTTCATTTACCGGCGGCGCGGGCGCGGGGCGCGCTGTGCTGACCAATTCATGCGAAAACTTTGCACAGGTGTCGTTGGAACTGGGCGGAAAATCCCCGTTCATCGTGTTTGAAGACGCCGATATCGACAGTGCGGTGAACGGCTCGATTGCAGGTATATTCGGCGCCACCGGGCAAAGCTGTGTGGCAGGATCGCGGCTCTATCTGCATGAAGACATTGCCGATGCGTTCCTTGAAAAGATGGTCGGCCTTGCCCGACAAATCCGCATCGGCGATCCTTTGGACGAAGACACCCAAATGGGCCCGCTGTGCACGCAGGGCCAACTGGCCACGATTGAACGTGAGGTGGCACATGCGCAAACCGAAGGTGGCCGCGTTCTATGCGGCGGCAAGCAACCCGACGGTTTGGGCGGCACCTATTATGAACCGACCATCATCGAGTGTCCGCGTCAAGATTTGCGCATCGTTGACACCGAACTGTTTGGCCCGGTGCTCTCCGTTCTGCGGTTCAAGACCGAGGCAGAGGTTATTGCGCTGGCCAATGATACGAAACACGGGCTTGCCGCAGGTATTTTCACCCGCGATGGCGCGCGGCAAATGCGGATGGCCAAAGCGATCAGGTCGGGCATTGTCTGGATCAACACCTACCGCGTGGTGTCCCCCATCGCGGAATTTGGCGGGGTCAAAGGTTCCGGTTATGGCCGGGAAAGCGGGTTTCAGGCGATGTATGACTACACCCGGCCCAAGACGGTTTGGGTCAATACGTCAACCGAACCGATGGCCAATCCTTTCGTCATGCGCTGAACCGACTTTGATGCAGGGAACGCCAGGGCCAGCCATCGCGGCTGGCCCTGTTATTTTTGCCTGTGCCAGCTTGCGCAAATGTTGTGGCGAAAAAACGCAACCAACGTCGAAATTTCGACATTATTGCCCGCGGTTCCAACCAACATTCCTGTAACAAAGCGCACTCGTGGAGGATGACATGAAGTTTCAACTCGCCATTAACTTGGAACGGATGGACGAAAGTCTGGATATGAAGGACGTCGCGCGCCACACGATTGACATGGTTCAGATGGCCGAACTGGGTGGCTTCAACATTGCTTGGGCCGCTGAACATCACGCACTGGAAATGACCATCGCGCCGAACCCGTTTTCCATCCTGGCGTGGTGGGCGGGCCACACCGACCGCATCCGCCTTGGCACCGCCTGCGTCGCCGCAGCTTATTGGCATCCGATCAAAGTGGCGGGAGAGGCGGCTTTCGTTGACCTGATCTCGGGCGGGCGGCTGGAGTTTGGCATCGGTTCAGGCGCATATCAGCGCGAGTTTGACCGCATGCACCCAGGGCTGAAACAATCCGACGCGTGGCGCTACATGCAAGAAATGCTGCCCGCCGTGCGTGCGCTCTGGAAGGGCGATTATGATCACACCGGCGAGTTCTGGAGCTTCCCCACCTCTACGTCTTGCCCCAAACCGTTGCAGGCTGAAGTTCCGGTTTGGATCGCCGCCCGCGCCCCGATCACTTATGATTATGCGGTCAAGAATGGCTGCAACATCATGTCTTGGCCCCTGACCCGCGATATGTCCGAAGCGGAAATCTACATGGGCCGCATGGACGAGGCCATTGCCAACAATCCTGGCTCCAAACGCCCGATCATGGCGATGATGCGCCACACCGCGGTCTATGACAGTAAAGAGGACTGGATGGTGCCAATTCGCGCTGCACAGCGCCAGCTTTCACAGTTTGAGAATCTGTTCAAGAACATGGGTGATGTCGAAAACGGTTTCCCGAAAGCGATCCCGTTCGATCAACTTGGCAACCGCGCTGAATATGATCCTGACATGCTGCACCGCAATCTGATGTTCGGCACCCCGGATGAGGTGATTGCGAAATTGAAACTCTATCAGGCGTTGGGCGTGGATGAATTCATCTATTACGCCAGCCTTGGCCTCGGACTTGCCGAGCAAAAACGCTCGTTAGAGCTGTTTTGCAAGGAAGTCATCCCGGCTTTCGCTTGAACGTCTTTTCCCGAAAGGAAGCCCTATGAGCCACGTTGAAGTTACCCGCCGCGGCCGGGTGCTGGAAATAAAGCTGAACAAGCCAAAAGTGAACGCGATTGACGTCGCGATGAGCCAGGATATGGGCCGCGCCTTTGCCTTGCTGCGCGACGATCCTGAACTTTGGGTCGGGATTCTGACGGCGGAAGGCGATCGCATTTTTTCCGCAGGATGGGATCTTAAGGCGCTCAATGCAGGTGAGATGACGTTGGATAACTGGTGGGAAACCGCTGATTATGGCATCGGCGGCTTTGGCGGATTGACGGAAAACTGGCAAATGAACAAGCCGGTGATCTGCGCCTTGAACGGCATGGCAATTGGTGGCGGGTTTGAAATTGCCATGTCCTGCGATCTGATCATCGCCGCAGATCATGTGCAGTTTGGCCTGCCGGAAATGCCCTTGGGGATTGTGCCGGACGCGGGCGCGCTGCAACGCCTGCCGCGCCTGATTCCGCGCAACATCGCAATGGAAATGCTGCTGCTGGGGCGTCGGATGCCTGCGGCAGAGGCGGCGCATTACGGCCTTGTGAACAAGGTGGTGCCGAAAGAAAGCCTGATGGAAACCGCCCGCGCTTGGGCGGATCAGATTGCGGGATCCGCGCCGCTTGCGATGCAAACCGTCAAGGAAGTTGAACGCGCCATTCAGGCCATGCCTTTGGAAGTGGCCTTCAACCACATGCGCACAGGCGATCTGCCAACCTACCGCGCCATGCTGAAATCCGAAGATTCTGCCGAAGGCATCGCGGCGTTTGTCGAAAAACGCGATCCCGTCTTCAAGGGCCGCTAAAGCCACAATCCGCCTTTTGGGCGAAAAAATCGCTCCTCCCTTTTACCTGAAAGTCCGCACGATGTATCCCGATCCCAAATCCGTCACCCGCATTACAACAATCGGCGCTGGACCCATCGGTGGCGGTTGGGCCGCCCATTTTCTGGCGCGCGGCTATGATGTTACCGCCTATATCCATTCTGACGCCGAAGTGCCGGCGCTGATGTCGGTGATCAATACCGGCTGGATCAGCCTGATGGCTTTGGGTCTGGCCCCCGGCGCATCTCGAGATCGGTTGCGCATCACCACCGATCTGGCCGATGCGGTGCGGGAAGCACAGTTCATTCAGGAAAGCGCGCCCGAACGGCTGGACATCAAGCAGGCGCTTTACCAACGTCTGGGCGAACTCGCGCCTGAAACTTGCGTCATTGCCTCGTCCACCTCGGGCCTGACGATGAGCCAGATTCAGGCCAACTGCATGACCCCGCAGCGCACCGTTATTGGCCACCCCTTCAACCCACCCTATCTTTTGCCATTGGTTGAAGTGGTTGGCGGCAAAGGCACCGACCCTGCCGCTGTCGCTTGGGCAGTAGAGTTCTACCAGATTGCGGGAAAAGCGCCGCTGGCAATGAAAAAGGAAATTCCGGGATTTGTCGCCACTCGCCTGCAAGAAGCCCTCTGGCGTGAAGCGCTGCACATGGTCGCCAACGGCGAAGCAACACCCGCCGACATTGACAACGCGCTGATGAACGGCCCCGCAACGCGTATGGCGGTGCAGGGGCAATGCATGGCCTTTCATGTTGCTTGTGGTGAAGGCGGCATGGCGACCAATCTGGACCAATTCGGCCCGGCCCTGAAATGGCCGTGGACGCGGCTGGAAGCGCCGGAGCTAACCCAAGACCTGCGAGATCGCATGGTGGACGGCTGCAACGAAATCGCCGCTGGACGGCATTTCGAGGATTTGGCGGCCACGCGTGACCGTGAAATCGTCGCCGTTCTAAACGCGATCCGCGAAGCCCGCCGCTAAATCCGGCTTTTACGTAGAACCTGTATCGGTTTCGTCGTTCCCCGGTTCTGCAATGCCAGCAAAAACTTCGACAGCGTCCCCGGCCAACTGGGGGCGCTGTCTTTTTCCGGCCAAGCTTGACGGTATTCGCTGGGCCTGCGCCCAAAGCATTTTCCGAACGAAAACGCGAAATGCGACAGCGTGTTAAACCCTGATGCTGTCGCGATGTCACGCACGCTGAGTGTGGTCGAGATCAGCAAAACCCGTGCGTGCTGCAACCGCAAAAGTAAGCCAAACTGCACAACGGTACAGCCAATCGTTTGCTTGAATTGCCGCTCCATCTGGCGCTGAGATACCCCCAAAGCACCGGCAATATCCGGAACGCTTAGGGGTTCCGTGATGTTACGCTCAATCAGGGCAATTGCCTCGCGCACCATTGGCGCCATCGTATCGGTGCTGCGTCCCATGGTCCGGCGTTGCGGAGCGGTCGCTGGACGCACGGGGTGATGCATGAGTTGGTCCGCGATCTCACCGATTAGGCTTTCTCCATGTGCTTCACCAATCAGGCGCAGCATCATGTCCACCCCTGCCATCCCGCCGCCGCAGGTCATCACCCCATCGTCAACGGTGTATATTTGTTCGACAAATGTGATGTCGGGGAATTGCTCCTGAAATCCCGGCCCGTAGGACCAATGCGTTGTAACGTTACGCCCCGACAAGAGCCCGGATCGCGCCACCAGATAGGTGCCAAGCTCCACCGCGCAAATCCGCGCGCCCTCACGGGCTTGCCTGCGGATCCATGAAAATACCGTGGTATTCCGATAGCTTTCCGCGCCCCAGCTGCCCATGACGAAGATCACCTCGCCGCGCCGATTGCGGTTTGTTGGCGCATGTGCGGGCAAGGAAAACCCATTACTCGCCACGATCACCTCGCCGTCAAACGACACGATTTCCCAGCCATAAATTGGCAGTGGCGACAGATAGTTCGCGATACGCATCGGCTCGATCATGGTCATCAAAGTCGACATGTTAAAGCGCGGTACGATCAGGAACGTCACGTTCGAGACGGCGCCTTCTGTCAGATCCATCGCAGGACGGGACTCTGCGGCATCATCCGAATTACTGGTGCGATTTTTCGACATCGATACATGATATATGGCGAATAAATGAAAAGAAATCGAAATCTTCCGCACAAGATCAGGCGAAAGAAGGAGATCGAAATGAACTTCGAAGTAGTGGTGACCTGTGCTGTAACCGGGGCAGGAGATACCGCGGGCAAGAGCCCGCATGTGCCTGTAACACCCGCAGAAATTGCGCGCGAAGCCATAGAGGCCGCGAAAGCCGGCGCCGCCATTGCCCACATTCATGTCCGTGATCCTGAAACCGGAAAGGGCTCCCGCGACCCCGCTTTGTTCCGCGAAGTGGTTGAGCGCATCCGCGACAGCGGCACCGATGTTGTCATCAACCTGACCGCGGGGATGGGTGGGGATTGGACCCCAGATCCGCTGAATTGGGCGATGCCTGGGCCTGGAACCGATATGATCGGGCCTGATGAACGGCTGGCCCATGTGAAGGATTGCCTGCCGGAAATCTGCTCGCTGGATTGCGGCACGCTGAACTTTGGCAATGACAACAGCATTTACATTTCCACCCCCCCGATTTTGCGCCGAATGGCGGCGCTGACAAAGGAATGGGGCGTAAAGCCAGAGCTTGAGGTTTTTGAACTGGGCCACATCCGCTTTGCCAGACAGATGATGTCCGAAGGCCTGCTGACTGATCCGCCGATGTTCCAACTGTGTCTGGGAATTCCTTGGGGCGCCGATCAAACCGTCGAAACAATGAAGGCCATGAAAGAGCATCTGCCCCCCGAGGCAAGCTGGGCAAGTTTCGGCATCAGTCGCATGCAAATGCCAATGGCCGCTGCGGCGGTTGCGATGGGTGGCAACGTCCGGGTGGGGCTGGAAGACAATCTGTTCCTTGATCGCGGGGTTTTGGCAACCAATGCCCAGTTGGTCGAACGGGTGATCGGCATCGTCGAACGAATGGGCGCGCGTGCGCTGACTCCGCAAGAGGCGCGCAACAAGTTGAAGCTTCGCGGCGCGGTCGCCTGAGCATGGCAGAGCCCGGCAAAAGTGGCTGTCTGCAGTTGAGGTCGCTGACCAAGCATTATGGTGCCTTTGTCGCCGTGGAAAATGTTGATCTGGAAATTCAGAGCGGTGAGTTTCTAACGCTGCTGGGGCCGTCCGGTTCTGGCAAGACCACGCTTTTGATGATGATGGCCGGGTTTCAGGACATCACCTCGGGCGACATCTTGCTGGACGGCCGCTCCATAGCCGAGATGCCGGCGGAAAAGCGCAACTTTGGCATGGTGTTTCAAGGCTATGCGCTGTTTCCGCACATGACAGTGCGCGACAACATCGCCTATCCGCTGTCAGTGCGCAAACGCCCAAAGGCCGAGATTGACGCCCGTGTGGCCGAGATGATGGAATTGGTCCGCTTGGGCGAATTCGCGCATCGTCTGCCAAAAGAGCTTTCGGGCGGTCAACAGCAGCGTGTGGCGTTGGCGCGGGCGTTGTGCTTTGCGCCGCCAGTTTTGTTGCTGGATGAACCCCTGGGGGCGTTGGACAAGAACCTGCGTACCGAAGTGCAGGCGCAGTTGAAAGACATCCATCAGCGCATCGGCACGACGTTTGTCTATGTGACGCATGATCAGGAAGAGGCGCTGTCGATGTCGGATCGCATCGTGATCATGCGCAACGGCCACATCGAACAAATTGGCACACCGTCAGAACTGTATCAGCGGCCAAGCACACGGTTTGCGGCGAGTTTTCTTGGCAAAAGCAACTTTTTGCAACGTGACGGCGTGGTTTATGCGCTGCGCCCGGAAAAGATCGACCTTGCCACTGCGGGCAACGGGCAGGGCGCCAACAAGGTAAGCGGGCGCGTGCAATCCGTGACCTATTTTGGGTCGGTGCTGAAATACCAGGTCGAAGTGCCAGGCATGGGTCTGATCGAAGTGGATGTGGATGCCTGGCGCGGTGGCGCGCCGGTGGCTGTACACAGCCCCGTCGATCTGACTTGGGCGGACAATGCTGCCGTGCGGCTGCGCGACCCAATCTGACGGAATAAGCCAAAGCCGGGATCAACCCGGTGCCATGAAATATGGGTCGTTCTGGCCCAGTCAACAGGAGGAATAAACCATGCAAGATAAACAGTTTATGCGTGAATCGCTGCTACAAGGCGCTCAGGCATTTCAGGCGGGCAAGATGGGGCGGCGCAGTTTTCTGGCCCTTTGCGGGATGGCGGGTTTCGCCAGCGCTTCGGTCTTGGCAGGCCGCGCCGAAGCCGCCGCCGGTGAGATCGTGATGTGGAATTGGGGCGGGCAATCGGAAGAATGCCACACCAGCGCCATCGGCAACGCTTTCACCGCAGAAACCGGTATCCCGCTGAAGTTTGACACATCCGGCCCGCTTCAGGGCAAGATCAAGGAAATGGTCGACAGTGGCAATGTCACCGCCGATGTCTGCGATGGCGATCTGTTTGATGCCGTCGCCTTGGGCAAAACCGGCCATCTGGAGCCAATCGACTACACCGTGGTCGATAAGGCCAAGACCATTGACGGTTATGCGTTGGAGTTTGGGGTGTCGATCATCCTTTACGGCTATGCTTTCATGTATGACACCCAAGCCTACCCGGATGGCGCGCCAAGCAATTGGGCAGATTTCTTCGACACCACCAAATTCCCCGGCACCCGTTCACTTTACAAATGGGCCAATGGATCTCTTGAAGCCGCTTTGATGGCAGATGGCATTGCAAAAGATGCGCTTTATCCGTTGGATATGGATCGGGCGCTGGCCAAGATCAAAGCGATCAAGGCCGACACGATTTACTGGGCGTCGGGTGCAGAAGCCCAGCAGATGATTGTGAACGGCGAAGTTTCCATGGGCATGGTCTGGCAAAACCGGGGCCGCTCGATCGAAAACGACACCAATGGCCGCTACAAGTTGGTGACGAACCAGGCGATTGCAATGCCGGGCGCCTACATTGTGCCGAAAGGCAATCCCGGTGGCGCTGCGGTCATGAAGTTCATCGCAACGGCACAGTCGGTTCCAGCGCAACTTGACCTGTTTGCCTGCCTTGGCATGACCCCGACCAACCCCGAGGCCATCGCGGCCTTGGCCGAAGCGGATCAGCCCTATTCCATCACTTCAGCGGCGAATCTGCCGAATGTGGCGATGAACGATCCCACATGGTGGGGCGAAAACACCGATGCAGCCGTGAACGCCTTCCTCGCTGCGATCAGCTGATAGCTCCCGCCCGGCAGCGTGACACTTGCCCTGCCGGGCCCCTTTTCCTAATCAGGTAGCCGCAGATGAGCGCTTTGCTACGTCATGCCTTGAATACCGGGTGGATTCTTGTGCTGCCCTTCCTTGTGTTGGTGGGCGCGCTGTTTCTTGGCCCGATCGTGAACATCCTTTGGCTGAGTGTCAGCGAACCCACACCGGGGCTTGGCAACTATACCGAACTTTTCACCTCGGACTCTTTGGGTCGGATTATCTGGACGACAGTGCGTATATGCGTGATCTGCACCGCGATCAGCGTCGCGCTGGGCTATTCCATTGCCTACGCCATGGTGCATGCCGCCGATGGTGCGCGCAATAAAATGTTGGGTCTTTTGCTGATGTCGTTCTGGATTTCGGTGCTTGTGCGCGCGTTTTCGTGGCTGATGCTGTTGGGTCGCAATGGCGTAGTGAACAACGGGCTTGAGGCGCTTGGAATCATCTCGCAACCGATTTCCTTCATGCGAAATGAGTTGGGCGTGTTGATCGGCATGGTGCACTACATGGTGCCTTATGCGGTTCTGCCGATCCTTGCGTCGATGCAAAGCATGGATGGCCGCGTGGTGCAGGCGTCGCGTTCGCTTGGGGCCACGGGTGCGCAGACGTTTTGGCGTGTCTATCTGCCGCTGACCCGTGCCGGCATCGTTGCGGCTGCACTTTTGGTGTTTATAATCAACCTTGGGTTTTATGTTGTGCCTGCAGTTTTGGGCGGCGGCAAAGTGCTGATGGTGGCCGAATATGTTTCGGTTCAGGTGTTGGTCACGCTGCAATGGGGCACGGCTGCGATGTTGGCGGCGCTGATGTTGTTCGGTGTGCTGGCGCTGTTGTTTGTGATGTCGCGCTTCATGAAGCTTTCAACCGTGTTCGGGGGGGCAAAAGCATGAGGCCCAGCCTTCCCGCACGACTTAATTCTGGACTGTCCTGGGCTTTGCTGGTGTTTCTTGTGGCACCGGCTTTGGTGGCCATTCCCGTATCGCTTACCCCGAAACGCTTTCTGTCCTTCCCGACAAACGAGCTTTCGCTGCAATATTACATCAAGCTTTTCAGCAGCCCGGAATGGATGTCAAGCTTTTGGCAAAGCGCGCTGATCGCCATTGCGTCAACGCTGCTTGCCACCGTGATTGGCACGCTATGCGCCATTGGGCTATGGCGGGTATCCTCCAAAGCCGGTGAGGTGGTACGCGCGATCCTGCTGCTGCCGCTGGTGATCCCGCCGATCATCGCCGCGATGGCGTTCTACCGCCTGTTCGTCCCTTTGGGCCTGATAGACAGCTATGTGGGCCTGATCCTTGCCCACACCGTTTTGTCTGCGCCCCTTGTGCTGATCACGGTCTCTGCGTCTTTGGCAGGCTTTGATCCACGGCTGGAACAAGCCTCGCGCAATCTTGGGGCATCAAACTGGACCACAATGCGCCGCGTGATCGTTCCGTGCATCAAACCCGGCATTCTGGCGGGTGCTGTGTTCGCGTTCATCTCGTCGTGGGATGAAATCGTTGTCACGTTGTTTCTGTCAAAATTCAGCGTTTACACCCTGCCGCGCCGGATGTGGAACGGCATCCGCGAAAATACCGATCCAACCGTTGCTGCTGCTGCTGTGGTTCTGATGGTCGTCACCTTGGTGGCGTTCACCGTTTGGGCCTTCGCTGCGCGGCGCAACCGAACAACCAAATAGGGGAACCCTGTGACAAGCGATGTCCACGAAACCGAGCTTCTGCTAAGCACCGTTCGCGCCTTCATGGCGGCCGAGATCTATCCTCACGAAGACATGGTGGATCGCACTGGCAGCGTCCCGCCAGAACTTGGCCTTCAAATTGAAACCCGCGCCAAACAGGCGGGGCTCTATTCCGCCAACATGCCCGAACGCGTCGGCGGTGGTGGGCTGTCGATGAAGGCGATGTCCTTGATCGAACGGGAATACGGCAAATCTACCCATGCACTCCATGCATGGATCGGACGACCCACCGAACTGCTGCTGGCCTGTAAAGGCGATCAGATTGAGAAATACCTGATGCCGACGGTGCGTGGCGAAAAGCGTGAGTTGTTCGCATTGACTGAACCCGAAGCAGGGTCCGATGCGATGGGGATGAAATCCAACGCGCACCTCGACGGCGCGGATTGGATATTGAACGGTTCGAAACATTTCATCTCTGGCCCACGCATGCCGGATTTCGCAATCGTCTTTGCCGTCACCGGCGTCGATGAAACCAAACGCGGGCCGCGCAAACGCATAACCGCCTTTCTGGTGGATGTCGGCACCCCCGGTTTTGATGTCCGCGAAGGCAATAAATCGGTCAGCTATCGCGGCTATAAGACCTTCCAGCTTGCCTTCAACGATGTCCGGCTTGGGCCAGATCAGATCTTGGGCGAAGAGGGCAAAGGCTTTGAGCTCGCGGGAGAATGGCTGGGAATGGGTCGGGTTTGGGTTGGCACCTGCTGTTGTGGCAAGGCCGAACGGATCATCGGGCTTGCCACCGAATGGGCGGCCAACCGCAAACAATTCGGCCAACCGATTGGCCAGTTTCAGGGCACGGGGTTCAAGCTGGCGGATATGGCCATCGGCCTGCGCACCGCAGATTTGCTGGTGGCTGACGCTGTTGTGCGCGCCGAGGAAGGCCGGTTGACCGATGCCGATGTCTCGATGGTAAAGGTCTATTGTTCGGAAATGCTGAACCGGGTGGCGGATGATGCCGTGCAAATCTTTGGCGGCATGGGCCTGATGGAGGAACTGCCGATCCAACGCCTTTGGCGCGACAGTCGGCTGGAACGGATATGGGACGGCACTTCGGAAATTCAGCGCCACATCATCACCCGCTCCATCCTAAGGCCATTGGGCGCATGACGACGCAGCGCTCTGAAAACCTGCGCCGCCTGCTGTCGCCCCGCCACATCGCCTTCATCGGCGGGCGCGATGCAGAGGTGGCGATCCAAGAGGCCCAACGCATCGGCTTTCAGGGCCAAATCTGGCCGGTGAATCCGCGCCGCGAAACCTTGGCGGGCTATCGCTGTTATGCGTCGGTCGACGATCTGCCAGAAGCCCCCGACGGCTGTTTTCTGGCCGTTCCTGCCGCTGCCGCCATTGCCACCACGGCAAAGCTGGCCGCACGGGGCGCTGGGGGAATTGTCTGCTACACCGCCGGTTTTCGCGAAGCAGGGACGGCAGGCGCGGCGTTGGAAGCCGATCTGATCAAGGCCGCTGGTGATCTCGCCCTTGTCGGCCCCAATTGTTACGGCGTGATCAACTACCTCGACCGCGCCGCGATGTGGCCCTTTGCGCATGGTGGTGGCTCGCCGGGCTACGGGGCCGCCATCATCACCCAAAGCGGTATGCTGTCCTCTGACATCACCATGAGCCAGCGCTCGCTGCCGCTGACCCATATGATTTCCTGCGGCAATCAATCCGTCCTGAGCCTTGAAGACTTTGTCGATCATCTGATCGACCACCCTGCCGTGCGCGCCATTGGAATGCACATAGAGGGTCTGCGCGACGTGCCACGCTTCGCAGCAGCGGCGCTGCGGGCAGTGCAAAAGGGAATCCCCTTGGTGGCGTTGAAAACCGGGTCTTCACAAATCGGGGCATCGCTGACGGTCAGCCACACTGGATCACTTTCCGGTACCGATGATCTTTACGATGCCCTTTTTGCCCGCGTTGGGGTCATTCGGGTCAACAGTCCGGCACAGCTGCTGGAGACGCTGAAATTTCTCTGTGTGGCCGGAATCCCCAGCGGCAACCGGATCGCGGGTTTCACCTGTTCAGGGGGAGGCGCCACCATGTTGGCCGATCATGCCGAAACCATCGGTTTGGGCTTTCCGACCTTCCCCGATGCGGCCCGCACCACCCTGACAGCCTTGCTGCCCGACATCGCCACGGTGTCAAACCCACTGGATTACACCACCCCGATCTGGGGCAATCCCGCGCGCACCGGCCCAGTGTTTCGCGCGGCGATAGATGGCTTGTCCGCCGACGCCACCCTGCTGGTGCAAGATTATCCGGCTGCTGGCCTTGACGATTCCAAAGGCTTCTACCGGGCCGACGCCTCTGCCTTTATCGCCGCTGCCCATGCGCGCGGCATCCCCGCAGCCATTTGCGCAACCTTGCCCGAAAATATCGATGTCGAAACGCGCACTTGGCTGGTCTCGCAAGGCATAGCTCCGATGCAGGGTCTGACCGAAACCCTGAACGCAATCCGCTGCGCCGTACTTTGGAACGCGCGACGCGCGCAGATCCTGCAAATGCCGCCAGCGCCTCTGCACGCCCTGCCAGCCACCGCCGCCATCAAGGTTCTGGATGAGGCCGAAGGCAAAGACCATCTACGCCAACTTGGCTTGCCGGTTCCGCAAGGCGAAGTCGTATCCGCCGCAGGCATCATCGCGGCCGCCGCGCGCGTGGGCTATCCGGTGGTTCTGAAGATGATGGGCCCAAGACTTGCTCACAAATCCGAAGCAGGTGCCGTGGCCATTGGCCTTGATACCGCAACCGCCCTGACCCAAGCCTTGGAGAGAATGCGCGCCGATGTTCTGCGCCATGACCCTATGGCGGTGACAGATCGCTTCCTTGTCGAACGTATGGCCCCGCGACCCTTGGCCGAATTGCTGGTCAACCTGCGCCGCGATGCGCAGTTTGGTCTGATCCTGACACTTGGCGCGGGCGGCGTTTTGGTGGAACTGCTGAAGGACGCCGAAACGCTGCTGCTGCCCACCACCGAAACCGATATTCTGCACGCCCTGTCGCGGTTGAGAATATCCCCGCTGCTGACAGGGTTTCGCGGCGGTGCCGTCGGCGATATGCCCGCGCTTGCTGGCTTTCTGGCACAGCTTGCAACCACCTTTGAAGCCAACGCCCACAGCCTGACGGAAATAGAGATCAACCCCCTTTTCGTCACCCCGGACGGGGTTTGGGCGGTGGATGCCCTGATCCAGAGTGCGGTGCAACCGTGCCTCTGATCAGCCATCCAAACCCGGCGCTGACGGTGGGTGCCGATAACAAGCAGGGCTGGAACCAGCCGCACCAGCGCCGCGCCGGGTTTCACAACGCGCATCTGCTGTTTCGCCGCACCCTGATGGTCCGCGCGCGCCGGGTGCTTGATCTGAAGCACGCCCCCGATCCCGAAATCGCCCGCAGCGCCCAGGCCTCTGGTCTGACCGCACACCCCGCTTTCAGTGCCCTTGTGGTCGCCCAAGGCACCGACTGCCTTTTTGAGGCTGCAGCGCCCGATTTTGCCACCAACCGCGTCCACTCGCTGCAATCCATCAGTAAGATGCATATCCATCTGATCATTGGAGAATTGATTGCCGCAGGTCACCTTCGCCTTGAAGCGAGCGTCGGGGATATCTTGCCGTGGATCGGCTCTGCCTATGCCACGGCAAGCGTTCAAAACGTGCTGGACATGAATGTCGAAAACGATTTTTCGGAAAACTACAGCGATCCGAACGCCGACTGCTTTCGCGAGGAACAGGCGCTGGGCTGGCGGCTTCCATCGGACGATCAGCCAGAATTAACCTTGCGCAGTTTCATCGGCAGCCTGACGGGAAGCGGCGCTGCGGGCCAAACCGCCTTTGCCCGCTATAAATCCGCCAACACCGATGTGTTGACGCTCATCGCCGCTTGTTTCGTTGACCTGCATGCGAAGATCGAGACCATCGTCGACGCCGCTGGCTACGAAGCCGCGTTCCATATCAGCCTTAGCCCGGAACACCTTCCGGCCTTTTCGGGTGGTGGCTGCCTTTCCGCCCGCGATCTTGCTCGCTTTGGTTTGCTTTTGGCGCGGCAAGGGCAGGCGGTGTTTGGCCCTGCGGTCGGGTCGCCGGATTTTCTGCAAATGTCGATCCGCCGCCCCGCCCCCCTGCTTGGCCCAAAACGCGGCGCAATCCGGTATTCCAACCACCTGATGACCAACGGCCATTGGATCGGCCATGCCGGATATGGCGGCCAGTTCGTTATGGCCGACATGGCATCAGGCCGGGTCGCGGCGTTTCAAAGTGTTCTCGAGAACGACTCCGGCTATGATGATGATTACATGACAGGCGTGATTGCGGGCCTTGAAACGATTTGTTGCGGCTAAACAAGACAGGCCGCACCCTTTTCACATAAAGCTGCAACAAGGTGTAGCCCGCCCACTCACACAGTCGAAGCGCCAATAAGTAAGCGATTTGAAGAAAAGCCTCACTTCATTGGCCTGCATCAAAAAAGGCTATCGGGTTTATGGGAACGATTAATTTTGCGCGTTGCAGGTGGTTTTCAACTCTAATCATGTCGCAACCGTTGCCAGAAAACGGACCCGATGCGTCGGCTTAAAATAGGCAGCCTAGCGCGGCCGTCGCGCGATATATGTGCCGTGCCTGCTGATCGCAAACCTGATGGCCAGACGGAAAACGTTCAGCTTTGCGGCGGGATCAACCGCAGTCTGGCGTGCGCAAATCGACCCGCCTTGGTAAGCGCTCCGGATAAAAGATCTTGTTCTGATGTCGTGACTTCAAGCACTGCAAGAAGCGGCGCACCTCAGTCACAGTCTGCGGCAGGCCTTTGAAGCCTCGTCAAATACCTTGGACGCTCCCACAAAGATCGCCGCGCCACAGCTTGGTCTGCTTCGGGCGCTTTTCAACTGCTTACGAAACCTCAATTTTTTCGCCCTCGATTGCGGCTAGCGCTGATATCAGCATGAAGGCCGGGCATTTTGTAGGACACGTCGCCACAGGCCCGATCAGCCAGTAGCCTTAAAACAAACGCGCCAAGCGATGCGCTTCGTAGATGGCATGGGCAATCAGGCCAGGCGCCACGCAATCACCCACGGGGACGACAGATTGAATACCCGCCTCGGTCAGCCGGTTCCGGTCTGACAGCAACTGCGTTGCCAGCCCATCTTGCGGAATCCGGTCTGCCACCAACACAAGGTGATCTATCCGGCACTCCAACACTGCACCGCCCAGCATTGAGACAAGCTGGGCTTTGTCCCCGGAAACATCGCCCAAATCACGCCCCGCGATCAGTTCAACCCCAAGGCTTGTCAAACGGCGCAACACGCGATCCTGTTCCAGAGTCAGGCTTAGAAAGCCCGAATGTGTCATCGCCGGGGTGAAAAATATAACCTCCGCCCCGGAAAGCCGCAGTTTTTCGGCAATCAGGCCGCCCATGTAACCGCCTTCGGTATCATGCACCAAAATCCGGCCTTGGAGGCAAAGGCCATCCATAATGTCATCCGGTGTCAGAACCGGACCGGACAACGCCACCCCTGGCCGCCCATCGCGCGCCATTGGCCGACGCCGCCACTCCGCCCCGGTGGCGATCACCACGCGCTCGGCCCCAAAGCCCAGTATATCGGCAAGCTCCATTCGGCTGGCCGGATAAAGGTCCACATTGGGCAGCCTGGCCAACTGGCCCAAACGGTAATCACGCACCCGCCCCCACGCCGCGATGCCCGGCAAGGTCGCCTCACGCGACACCCGACCGCCAAAGCTGTCGCGGGCTTCTGCCAGCGTGACGTGATGGCCGCGCCGCGCCAACGACAGCGCACATTCAAGCCCCGCCGGCCCGCCGCCCACAATCAACACCCGATCCTCAGAGCGACGGGGGGGCATGGTTTCGGGATGCCAACCGGCGCGGCCTTCCTCCATCATCGTGGGGTTCTGCGTACAACGGATTGGCACAAAGCTGTTTTCGCACGACAGGCAGATATTGCAGCCAATACATTCACGAATATCGTCGATGCGGCCTTCGGCAATCTTTAGCGGCAGGAACGGGTCGGCAATCGAAGGCCGCGCGGCCCCGATGAAATCCAGTACGCCCCGCCTGATCTGGCTGACCATGGTATCGGGTGAGGTAAAGCGCCCCACGCCTACAACCGGCTTGCCGGTGATCTGTTTCACAAATCGCACGAACGGCTCTTGATAGCCTTCTTGCGAAAACCGCGCGGTTTGGCTGTCATTTGACCAATCAGAAAGGTTGACGTCCCAAAGATCGGGCAGGTCTTTCAGCAGTTCAACCACCTCTGCCCCTTCGCCATCGTGGGTCAACCCATCCGGGCCAAGGAACTCTTCCACGGCGAAACGCAGCGCTACGGCACAGCGATCCCCGACCGCCTCCTTGGTATCCTCCAGCAGTTCGCGCAACAGCCGGGCGCGGTTTTCCAGACTGCCGCCATATTCGTCGCTGCGGTCGTTGAAGCGCCGGGCCAGAAAATGCGAGGCGATGGACAGGTTGTGGCTGGCATAGACGTAGATGATATCGAACCCTGCCGCCTTGGCGCGCAAGGCAGCGGCGCGGTGGTCTTGACGCAGGGTGCGGATGTCGGCTTTGTCCATCGCGCGGGCCTGAACCGGCTCGATCGCCTCGATCAGCAAACGCGACGATGGGCCGATGCTGGGCCGCCGTGACGTGCGATTGGCCGAATAAAGCCCCATATGGGCCAGTTCTGCCCCCGCAAGCGCCCCATGCTTGTGCACCAGATCTGCCATGCGAGCTTGGCGCGCAATGTCTGCGTCACTGGAAAACCGCAGAGCGGGATAGGGCGAGATATCTGCATCCTCGGAAATCTCGATATTCTCGGTGCAAACCACGCCCCAGCCGCCCATCGCCTTCATCTCGCGCATGGCGGCCACGTCGGCAGGGGCGCGATCTGCGATGCCGGTGCAATGCGGCACCTGGTAAAACCGGTTTGGCGCGGTGACAGGGCCGATGCGCACAGGTTCAAACAGCACGCCATAGTGGGGATCCATACGGGACATATCAGCGCCTTTCATCGGGTGGTCTTGCGCAACTGGCATCCCCGCAAGGGTAGCGGTCACCACCTCCGCATGCACATGGATGTAACTGCCCATCTTGTGTCGGCCACCGTCCACCTTGCAGCCCAGCGCCCCCCGCTGAAGCAAGATGTACTCCATGCCAAAACCGAAGCCCTCCTCTGACACATCCTTCGGCAGGGGAAGTTCCAGCTGGGCCTTCTCGACCCGGAAGGCCCATTCCAGCACTGCCTGCACGCCCAGCGCGCGCTTGACCTTGGTGCTGCCGTTTTGGCCGATCCGTCCCTGCATGCTCATGGCAGCAATCCTTCAAACAGGTTCATCTGCGTCGGGCGCTGGGCGTCGTCCGCCGGTCGCCAGATCCACGGACCCGAGGCCATGGGCAGCCGCGAGAGAGCGCCACGCATGCGCTGCTGCCAGTGGGTGAACTCCGTTTCCGAGCAGGCGCAAAGCGCGTGACCGATGGGCCAGCCCATCAACCAGCCGACGAACAGCGGGTTCAGTCGCCGCCGCGTCCGGGCTTTCAAGATCCTGCGCGACAAGGGCACCCCATGCGATGCAATCATCGAAGCCCACAGCGGGCGCGAGATCGGGGCGTGATGCGAGGGTTGTAGCCCATGCGGCGTGATCGCCGGGGCCGGGCGGGTGAAGCCCTGTTCCGCCCGATAGCGCAGGATATCCATCCAGCTTTTGCCATCGGCCCGCGTCACGCTGGCCGGGCTGCTGCCCTTCCAGTTCTGCGCCGCCGGTGTCGGCCATTGCAGCGCCTGCGCCGACAGCTTGGGTTCGCCTCGACTGTTGATCTTGCCCCGCAGCCGGTCGACCTGATCGTCGGCAACCGGTGTCTGCCATTGCGCCGCCTGTGCTGGCAGGGGTGGTATCCCGCCCGAGCCATAACTCTGGCCCGGCCCACCCTTCGCGCCGTCCGATCCTTTCGGCGTCGACCAGTTGGTGATGGCCCCGGCGGGGGGCCACAAGGGTTCTGCACTGGCCCTTATGGTCGAAGTTCTGGCCGCAGGGCTGACCGGCGCGCATTGGTCGCATCAGGCCTCGTCTCTTGGGGATGATCTGGGCGGCCCGCCGCGATTGGGCCAGACCATCATTGCCATTCGTCCGGGCGACAATGGTTTTGTCAGCCGGATCGAAGGCATGTTGGCCGATATGGCAAGTGAGCCGGGTGTCCGGGTTCCCGGCGACCGCCGCCACGCCAATCGCCAAAGGATCGCGGCGGAAGGCGTGTTTGTCGATGCGCCCATGCTGGACACGCTTCGTACATTGGGCGCACGGCTTTAGGACAGTGGCGAACTCCTACGGCCCAAAGGCGGACTGCAGCCAGCCCAGAAACCCGCGCGCCGCATTGTGGTGTCCGTCGTCCGAGGCTCCGACCCGCGCCCAATAGCTACGACCGGTTTCAACGGCGCTGCCCGCCACCACGCGCAGGTGCCCCTCACCAATCAGACGCGCGGCGCAATGCAGGTTGACCAAGGTCAGAACATCTTCGGCCAATGCCAGATCGACTGCCAAATGCTCCGCCGAAACCGTCAGCATGGTTGTGGGCACCGGACCTGCCAGACCAAGTCTGTCAGCCCATGTCCGCCAGGTGAATTCGCCGGGTTCTGGGCCCTTGCCATGCGCGATATGGACCAGTTTGGCGCTGAGCACATCCGCTGGCCCGGCGTGGGGCTGGCCAAACAAAGGATGTCTTGGCCTCGCCACGGCAATGCAGGTTTCGGTGCAAAGCCGGGTCCAGCCGGTTTGGTCCGGCGGATGCGTCGCGTGCAGGATGACGACATTGGCACCTGATTGCTGCAAGGGGCTGTGCGACGGTTCGAGATGCAACTCGATTGCCGGATGGCGATCCCGAAACTGCGACAGCCGGGGGGCCAGCCACAGCACCGCAAAGGAGTATGAGGCTGAGATGTGCAGCACTTGGGTGCTTTCCTCGGACAGGACCGCGTCGGCGGCACGGATGCGCTGGAAGGCGTCGCCCAGCTGGTCCAGCACCCGCTGTCCGACATCTGTTGCCACAAAGCGCCCACCAGTGCGGCGGACGAGGGCTGCCTTGCCCTGCGCCTCCAGACTGCGGAGCCTGTGACTGATGGCAGCCGGTGTGACACACAGTTCGCGCGCTGCAGCAGACAGCGAACCGCAACGCACCACCGCCTCCAGCACGCGAAGGCCGGTCATCGAAGGTGCTTGGCGCAAGGGGTACTCCTTTTACCTCAGGTAATAGGCGGCCGTCTGATCTGTCAATTTGAATAGTCCGGCTTTCGGGGTAGCCTGCGGTAAACCTGCGGAGACCCCGATGAAAATCCGATCCATACGCGCCACCCCCGTGAACATCCCGCTGCGGGCACCTTATCGCTTCAGCTATGGCTCCATCGCCTCGGTGACCAAAACGGTGATCGAGTTGCAAACCGAAGACGGCGTCTGGGGCCTTGGCGAATGTGCCGATGGCGACCGCGCGGCCGAGGTCATGCGGATGGGTGCGCGGCTGGTCGGCCACGATATCCGCGACATCTCGCCCGCGATGCAGCGCTGCGTGCCGGGCATGTCCTATACGCCGTGGGGCAATGTGATGGGGGACCGCCGCATCTTTGGCGGGATCGAGATGGCGATGTGGGATGCACGCGGCAAGACCGAGGGCGTGGCTTTGTCGCGCCTGCTGGGTGGGGCAGTGCGGACCGATATCGCGCTGACCGAATATTTCAGCTATCGGCTGCCCGGCACGGATGAGCCGGGCGAGGCCAGCCCCACCGACGTCGCCCGGTTTTGTGCCCGGATGATCGAGGATCACGACGCCCGCGAATTCGAGGGCAAGGTCGGCACCGTCGATTTGGCTGAAGAGGTGCAGATGGTGGCCGAGGTGCGCGCCGCCATTGGCGACCGCCCGATGCAACTCGACGCCAACGGCAAATGGACGCTGCCGACGGCTCGGGTCGCGCTGCGCAAACTGCTGCCTTATGACATTTCGTGGTTCGAAGAGCCCTGCGAGAATTACGAGGAAATGGCGGCGCTTCGGGTGCATTTCGACGTTTCCTTTTCCACCCACAAAGTCGATCTGCCCAAAGCCGTGCTGCTGGGCTGCCCAGATGCAATTGTGACCAACATCAACGATCTTGGCGGCATCCGAGGCGCGGTGGATTTCATCGGGTCTTGCGCCGCAATGGGTGTGGGGTTCCGCTTTCATTCCGGCGAAACGGGGGTGGGGTCCGCCGCCTATCTGCATGTCAGCGCCGCGATGGAGCATGTGCGCGGGGCCAGCCAGACGCTGTTCCGCTGGTATGGCGACGATGTGATCGAAGGCGGGCCGATGGTCCCGAAAAGCGGCGTGGTCAAGGTGCCCGACGGGCCGGGACTGGGCGTGACGATAGACCCAAAGGCGCTGAAACGCTGCCATGAGCGATACCTGTCCGAGGGGGCCTTTCCGGCAGGGGCCGCGGCTCCGGCGGGGTCGGCCTATGGCAGCGTGTTCCGCAAAACATGAGCCGGCAGGAACAATCATTACAAGGGGCAAGCGCGTGATCGACCAAGACAACCAACCGCCGCGCGAAACGCGCCGCAGCGGCCGACGCACCACGGGCAATGCCGAAGCGCCACCTGCGCGGTCCTTGGCCTACCGCCGTCTGATCAACCCCTTCCAGCCGCAAACTGTGTTCAGCGCAGATCAGATTGCCAATATCCATGCCACCGCCCTGCGGGTTCTGCAGGAGCTTGGCGTCAAGATGCTGTTGCCCGAAGCGCGGGCGATCTTTAGATCCGCCGGAGCGCTGGTGGATGAAGACACGCTGATGGTCCGCATCGGGCAGGACATTGTTCAACAGGCGCTGGCGACTGCGCCGAAATCCTTCTGGGGCCGTGCGGGCAACCCTGATCGGGATGTGAACTTTGCCCATGGCGCGTTGAACTTCATCGCCGGATGCGGTGCGCCAAACGTGACTGACACAGTGCGCGGCCGTCGCCCCGGCAGCCTTGCCGATTATGCCGATATCGTTCGACTGACCCAACATTTCGACGTGCTGCACATGCAGGGCCCGTTTGTCGAACCGCAAGACATCCCGACCCACCTGCGCCACTATGCGATGACGCGGGCGCAACTGACGCTGTCGGACAAGTTCCCCTTCGTCTATGCGCGCGGCACGGCGCAGGTGCTGGACGGATTCGAGATGATCCGCCTAGCGCATGGCCTGACCCAGGAACAGTTCGAGGCCGAGCCGCACACCTATACCGTCATCAACACCAACTCGCCGCGCCAGCTGGACCTGCCGATGTCGCAAGGCATCATCGACTTTGCCCGCGCCGGGCAGATTTCGATCATCACGCCGTTCTGTTTGGCGGGTGCAATGGCCCCAATCACCGTGGCAGGCGCCTTGACCTTGCAACATGCGGAGGCGTTGGCGGGCCTGACGCTGGCCCAACTTTCCCGCAAGGGCGCCCCGGTGGTCTATGGCAGCTTTTCGTCCAACGTCGACATGAAATCGGGCGCGCCCCTGTTCGGCACGCCCGAGCATATGAAGGCAACCCTCGGCACCGGGCAACTGGCGCGCTATATCGGCTTGCCGTGGCGGGCGGGGGGTGGTTCGGCCTCCAACGCAGCCGACGTGCAGGCGGCGCAGGAAAACGGCCTGGCCCTGTGGGGGTCGGTGCTGGCGGGCGCGACAGTGCTGATCCACGCGGCGGGCTGGCTGGAGGGTGGCCTCAGTGTGTCGTTTGAAAAGCTGATCACTGATGTGGATGTGTTGCAGACCATTGCCGAGATGTGCAGCCCCACCCCTAGTGACGATGCCGCAATTGCCTATGCCGCCATCGAGGATGTGCAACCCGGCGGGCATTTCTTTGCCACCGAACACACCATAACCCGCTATAAAACCGCTTTCTATCAGCCGCTTGTGACCGATGCGACCAACTTTGGCACCTGGACCGAGGCAGGTTCGCTCACCGCCACCGACCGCGCGCGAGGGCTGTGGCAGCAGGTCCTGCGCGACTTCCAACCGCCTGCAAGTCTGGCAGCCTGTGCAGATCTGATCGACCCCTTCATCGCCCGCCGTACTGCCGAAGGTGGTGCACCCCTGCTGGCGTAACTTGGGCTCTTGCTTGATCGCTGGACGGGAACCGGGGCAGTTTGCAGCAGACTTGGCAGTTCCCGCCAAAGAAGGTCAGTCGGCAGCATTCGTTCCCTCCATCGCGCGGCAGCTTTAAGTCACTGGTGAAACGCGCTCAATTGCCGCTCTCCGCCCTTCGTGACGTTGTCACCTGGTTCCCCAAGGTCTCACCTTCGGCATAACTTCCGTCACATCCATCTCCCGCAGCATCCGCCCGGCCACCAGCCCATCGCGCACCCAATCCAGCGCCTGCCACCAATCCTCATACCCACGCCGGGCGGCCTCGATCTGCTGTGGGGCTGGGGAAAATGTCACCGGACATGCGCGGACTTCGACCGTCCGCCATTTGCCGCGGACCAGTATCTTCTCGGTGCCTACCACGACGCTGACGGCGCGATCACCGTGCCGGTTGCGCTTCATGTCAAGAGGCACACAGCGGGGCACCGCGCCGGGCATCCAGTTGGGCGTCATTCCGGCGCGCGCCAGTTCCGCGACGCTGATCGCCATACGGATGCCGCCGAGACTATGGGGCATGCCCATCTGATCGACTCGCCGCTGCGCGCGGGGGTGAACGCCGTGGGGGAAATGCTGAAGCCGAGGCTGCGGGTCGTGGGGATTTGAATGAGACGACTCCGAAGCGTTTCGCGAGGAGTCTGCAGATTGCAAAAAGGGCGACAGCGGATCTTCGCAGCAAAACAAATCAAGCATTTGCAGGGGCCAAATGCGATGTTCAGTTCTTGGACAACCCCATGTGCCCTGGGCTCATTTGCACCTCTGGGCAAGCGCGAATGCTTTCAAGCACCGTCGCGTGCGAAGTTGTCTAAGTAACATAGGTTCGAATTGCTACCAGCCATGCCCAAGACAGATGCTTTGCCAAGGGCAACACCTTCGGACTGAACAGAGGTCGCGCCCGGAGAAACAAAAGAGTGTGTCCCTGAACCCTCAAGCCTCATGATTGCCGAAACGGAAAATTTTGTTGACATATTATCCTATTCGGCACTAACTTTTCGAAAATATCGCCCAATTCAGCAGAATGAAACCCATGCAACGTTCTGATCTCGACGACCTTGACCGAACGATCATCACGCTTCTGGGCGTGGACGGGCGTCTGTCGGCCTCGGAAGTGGCCACGCGCATTGGCGCGGTGTCGGAGCGGACGGTGCGCAACCGCATCACGGCGTTGTTGCAAAGCAAGATGATCACAATCGGCGCCATTCCCGACCCGACCGCCATGGGGCGTGAGGTTCAGGCCGATGTGATGATCGAGGTCGCGCCGGGCATGGTGGAAAGCGTGGCCGTCGCGCTGGGGGAATATGACGAGATTGGGTATTTGGCGGCCTCCAGCGGGCCGTTCAACCTTGTCGGCTCGCTGTCCGTGGCCAGCCATGCGGAGCTTCTGGACTTTTGCGAGACCGCCATCGGCGGGCTGGAAGGGGTAAGGCGGGTCGAACCTTGGGTGATCTTGCGTATGTACAAGACCTTTGGAACACGGACAACGGCTGTGGCCGAGACTGCGGCCCGGCTGGGAAGGAAGCGGACATGAGCGGGATGCTGCGAATCGGTGTCGATGTCGGCGGGACCAATACCGATGCGGCCCTGCTGCGCGGATCACAGGTGCTGGCCACGATCAAGACAGGCACGACCGTTGACGTGACCGGGGGCGTGGCGGCGGCGATCCGGGCGGTGCTGGGCTCGGGTGGCGCCACGGCAGCGGATGTGGGCGGCGTAATGATCGGCACCACTCATTTCCTGAATGCGGTGGTCGAGGGCAAGGATTTGGAGAAGGTCGGCATCCTGCGTCTGTGCGGGGCTTCGACCCGGGCCCTACCGCCCCTGATCGACTGGCCGGGCCGTTTGCGCAGCCTGATCGACGGCGGCGCGGCGCTGGTGGGCGGCGGGGTGAATTACGACGGCACGCCCATCGCCGCGCTGGACATAACGGCGATCCGTGCCGCCTGCCGTGACTGGCGGGCCAGAGGCATCGGCGCCATCGCCATCTCGGCGGTCTTTTCTCAAGTCGATGCGCGTATGGAGATCGAGGCCGCCGCCGTAGTCGCGGATGAAATTCCCGGCGTGGCGATCAGCCTGTCACACCGCATCGGGCGCACTGGGCTTTTGGCGCGGGAAAGCGCCACGGTGCTGAACGCGGGCCTGCACCGCCTTGGGGCGGATACGGTGGCCGCCTTCCGCACCGCCTTTGCCAGTCTGGGGCTGACCTGCCCGCTGTATCTGACCCAGAACGACGGCACGCTGATGGCCGCCGAATTTGCCGAGCGGCATCCGGTTTTCACCATCTCCTCGGGCCCGACCAACTCCATGCGCGGCGCGGCCTTTCTGACCGGGCTGAAGGATGCAGTGGTGATTGACGTGGGCGGGACCACGACCGATGTGGGGATGCTCGTCGCGGGCTTTCCGCGCAATCGCAGCGAAGGCGCGGTCATCGGCGGCATCCCGACGAATTTCCGCGTGCCGGATGTCTATTCCTTTGGCCTCGGCGGCGGCAGCCTTGTCAGGCACAAGCCGCTCAGCATTGGGCCCGAGTCGGTGGGCTTCCGCCTGCCGCAGAAGGCGCTGTGCTTTGGCGGCGACACGTTGACTGCCACCGACATTGCTGTGGCGGCGGGGCTGGTCACCTTGGGTGATGCCTCGCGTCTGCGGCATCTGGATGCGGGAATGATCAAGGCCGCGCTGGCCAAGATGAAATCCGACGTCGAAACCGTGATCGACCGCATGAAGCCGAGTGCCGAGCCGGTGCCCGCCGTTCTGGTGGGTGGTGGCTCGATGCTGATCGACGGGCTTTTGGAGGGCACGACCGTTTCTCTGCGGCCCGATCATTTCGGCGGGGCCAATGCCATCGGTGCCGCCATCGCCCAGGTCTCGGGCGAGGTGGACCGTGTGGTGTCGCTGGAGGGCACGACGCGGGAAAAGGCATTGGAGGGCATCGTGGCCGAAGCCCGCCAGCGCGCGGTCGAGGCTGGGGCGGTCGAGGCGACGATCAATCTGGCAGAACTGGAGGAAACCCCGCTGTCCTATCTGCCCGGCAATGCCATCCGGATTGCTGCAAAAGTGGTGGGAGACCTTGCGGCATGACCTATTGGAGCCTGACCGAAAGCGACATCGACCGCATCGCCATTGGCGTCGGCATTCTGGGCACGGGCGGCGGCGGCAGCCCCTATCTGCAAGCGCTGATCGCCAAACAGATGTTGCGCGAGGGCAAGCGCATCCGCATGATTCGCCCCGCCGATCTGGCACCGGACGCCCAAATCATCGGCCTTGGCGGCATCGGCGCGCCGACGGTGGGCATCGAAAAGATGGAGGAAGGCTTTGAAGGCGTCCGCGTGCTGCAGGCGATCGAGGCGCATACCGGGCGCAAGGTGGATGCCGTGCTGGGCGACGAGGTTGGCGGCGGCAACGGCATCTATCCGATGATCACGGCGGCCCTCTTGGACCTGCCGGTGGTCGACGCCGACGGCATGGGTCGCGCCTTTCCCGAAGTGCAGATGACCAGCTTTTTTGCCTATGGTCAGGCCAGCCAGCCCGCAGCGTTGTCGGATGCCGATGGCAACACCCTGATCATCACGCGGGCCACCACGCCCCAGATGCTGGAGAAGCTGATGCGTATGGCGACCGTGGCCATGGGCTGCACCGCCTGCATGACGACTGCGCCGATGACCGGCGATTTCGTGCGCCGCTACGGCGTGGCCCACACCACCAGTCAGGCCTGGACACTGGGCGATGCCGTGATCCGCGCACGGGAGGCCAAGACCGACCCCGTCGCCACCATTTTGGCAGAGGCCGGGGGCACGTTCCTGATGAAGGGCAAGGTCACCGACATCAGCCGCCGCATCGCCGGGGGCTTTGTGCGCGGCGCGCTGATCGTCTCCGGGCTTGGCACCGACGCCGGGCGCAGCATGGTGATCGACATCCAGAACGAATATTTGGTGGCGAGCGAGGGCGGCAAGCGGCTAGCCATGGTCCCTGACCTGATCTGCATTGTGGATTCCGAAACTGGCCGTCCCATCGGCACCGAGGAACAGCGCTATGGCCTGCGCGTGGCGATCTTGTCCTTGCCCGCCCCGGCCATCCTGCGCACCGAACCCGCCCTGCGCCTGATGGGCCCGCGCGCCTTTGGCTATGACTTCGACTTTGTGCCCCTTGGTCAATCGACCGAACCCAGACCCGTGGCCGCCTATCAGGCCACCTGACCCATGAACCCATCAAACCGGGAGACCTGCCGTGAATAGACGTGAAGTTATCAGATCCGCTGCCCTTGCCGCGCTGGCCACGACCCTTCCCCTTGCGGGCAACCGTTGGACCATGGCCTTGGCTCAGGACGGCAGCCGCATTTTCACCCTGGCCTATCCGACCGGTTTTCCCGACCTTGATCCGGCAACCTCCTTTTCCAACGACGGGGCAGTGCTGGCAAATGTCTATGAAAGCCTGACCCGCTACATTCCCGGCATGGATGGCGCACCGGCAACGGTGGAGCCGCTTCTGGCCGAAAGCTGGGAAACCTCGGCCGATGGCCTGACCTGGACCTTTCGACTGCGCGCCGGGGTCAAGTTCCATGACGGCAGCGATCTTGCAGCCGAAGCGGTGAAAGGCTCGGTCGAGCGCACCATCACCATCGCGGGCGGCGCGGCCTTCATCTGGTCTCCGGTCACCGCCATTGCCGCGCCCGATCCTTTGACCGTGGTCTTTACCCTGTCCTCGCCTCAACCCCTGGACGTGATTGCGGCCTCGGGTTTTGCCGCCTGGATCATCAGCCCGGCGGCCCTAGACAAGGACAATGCTTGGTTCAATGCTGGAAATGGCGCTGGCACCGGGCCCTTTACGCTTGACCGCTACGAACCCGGCCAGCGCGTCATCCTGACCCGCTTTGCCGACTATTGGGGCGGCGCGCCTGAGGGCGGTTTCGACACAGTAGCCTTTGAGGTTGTTGAAGATGCCGTGCTGGACCAAAGCATGATCGAAGGCGGTCAGGCCGACTGGACCTATGGCCTGCCTTACGAAAACCTTGAGGCCCTGCAGGCCAATCCCGATCTTTCGGTGGTGGTGAACCCGTCGTTCGAAACCCTGTTCGGCATGTACAACACCAAAAGGGCGCCGCTGGACCGGCCCAAGGTACGCCAAGCCCTGTCGCTGGCCTTTCCCTTTGACGACGTGATCATGGCCGGCACCTCGGGCATGGGGTCGCGGGCGATGGGGGTGATTCCCAAAGGCATCTGGGGTCATGACCCGGCAGCGCCGGTTCCCAACACCGACATCGAAGCCGCCCGCGCCCTTCTGGCCGAAGAGGGGCTGGCCGACAGCGGGTTGGAACTGGTGATGACCTATGCCACTTCTGACCAGTTGGAATCCACCGCCGGCGAATTGTGGAAGGCCAATCTGGCGCAACTGGGCATCACCCTGACCCTGCAACCCATGGCTTGGGAAGCGCAGTGGCAATTGGCCAAGGCCGATCCGGCAACGGCGCAGGATATCTTCGTCATGTATTGGTGGCCGACCTATGTGACCCCCCATGACTATCTGCTCAACCTGTTCCACAGTGAGCAAAGCCCGGTTTACAATCTCGGCTCCTACTCCAACCCGGCCTTTGACACGCTGATCGACGAGGCCGCCACGCTGTCGGGCACCGACCGCGCCCGCGCCGAGGCGATGTTCATCGAAGCCCAGCGCATGGTCATCGCGGATGCGGCGGCGGTTTTCATGCTAGACAAGCCCAACATCCATATCATCCGCGCGGATATTCAAGGTTACGAAGATAACCCGGCCTATGGTCATGTCGTCTTTGTCAACAAGCTGAACCGTTAGAACGGGGCCGCCGCGCCGATGGATATTGCAAGATACATCCTGCGGCGTGCCATCCTGTCGGCCTTCGTGGTCGTCGGGGTGACGTTTCTGATATTCGTCGTGGCGCAAGTCGTGCCCTCGGACCCGGCGGCACTTTATGCCGGGCCGCGCCCCAATGCCGAGCAGATCGAAAAGGCCCGCGTCACGCTGAACCTCGACGCGCCGCTGCCCGAACGATTTGCTCGGTTCGCCGTGTCGATGGCTTCGGGCGACTTCGGTGTCTCTTACAAGTCGCGCCGGCTGATTTCGCAGGACCTGCGGGTCTACCTGCCCGCCACGCTGGAGTTAGCGGTGTTCTCGACCCTTCTGGCACTGCTGATCGGCATTCCCGCAGGCGTTGCCACAGCGGCAAGGCAAGGGTCGTGGACCGACCGGCTGGGTAGCTTTGGCTCGATCCTTGCGGTGGCGATGCCCACTTTCTTCTTTGCGATGCTGTTGCAGATGGTTTTTGCCAGCTGGCTTGGCCTTCTGCCCCTGTCGGGCCGTCTGTCGCGCGAGATTTCAGTGTCCGACCCCTTGCCCTTCGTGACCGGCTTCAACCTGATTGACGCCGTGGTGGCCGGGCGGCCGCAGGTCTTTGTCGACGCGCTTTGGCACCTGATCCTGCCTGCGCTGACGCTGGCCGCCTATCCGGCGGGCATTGCGATGCGCCTTACCCGCTCGGCCATGATCGACATCCTGTCGCGCCGCCACATCACCGCCGCCCGCGCTCTTGGCCTGCCAGAGCGGCGGATCCTCTACGGCCACGCCCTGCGCAACGCGGTCGGCCCCGCCCTGACCATGATCGGCCTGTCCTTCGCCTTTGCCCTGACCGGGTCCGTTCTGGTCGAGATCATCTTTGCTTGGCCCGGCTTGGGCCGTTATGTCTCCGAATCCATCCTGTCCAAGGATTTCCCGGTGATCGCAGCGGCGACGCTGGTTGTCACTGTCTGCTATGTGCTGATGAACCTTGTGATCGACCTGGCGCAAGCCTTGGTCGATCCGCGCGTGGCACTGACATGAGCGCGCTGCGTCGTTTGGGCTTTGGCGGCGGAGCCGGACTGGCATTGATCCTGACCTTCGCCCTTCTGGCCGTGGCCGCGCCCTGGCTCGCCCCCTTTCCCGGCCAGGGCCTTGGCGATCCCAATGTGATCGCCAAACTGAAACCACCATCGACCGAGTTCTGGCTTGGCACCGACCATCTTGGCCGGGATGTCCTAAGCCGGGTGATCTTTGGCACGCGGGTGTCGATGTCGGCGGGTCTCTTGATCGTCGCCGTTTCGCTGCTGCTTGGCTTGCCGGTCGGTCTTTTGGCGGGCTATTTCGGCGGCTGGGTGGACGAAGCGCTGATGCGGGTCACCGATATTTTTCTGGCCTTCCCGGCGCTCTTGCTGGCGGTGCTGATGGCCGCAGCGCTCGGGCCCGGGCTTTTCAACAGCATCGTCGCGGTCTCGGTCACGTGGTGGCCATGGTATGCCCGCATGGCACGGGCCGAGGTGCTGGTGTTGCGCGGGCAGCCTTACGTCGAGGCGGCGCGGTTGATGGGCGTCTCGCATCCCCGCATCCTGATCCGCCATATCCTGCCCGGCGCAGCCCGCCCCCTGCTGGTTCAGGCCGCGCTTGATTTCGGCCCGGCCCTGCTCACCGCGTCGGCCCTCTCCTTCCTTGGCCTTGGCGTGCTGCCCCCCACGGCGGACTGGGGCAAGATGGTCGATGAGGGGCGCAAGTTCTTTCCGGACCGTTGGTGGGTATCGACCGCGCCCGGCGTCGCGATCTTCTTTCTGGCGCTGGCCTTCAGCGTGCTTGGCGATGCGCTGCGTGGCCGCGAGGGGGGTAAGCGCGATGACCCTTCTTGACATCAAAGCGCTGTCGGTCACCTTCCCCTCCAAGACAGGCCCGGTTCAGGCGGTCCGCAGCGTCGATTTGCAGATCGAGCGGGGTTCCATCCACGGGCTGATCGGCGAATCCGGTTGCGGCAAGACCATGACCGGGATGTCGCTGTTGGGCCTGTTGCCGCAAGGCGCGCGGATCGCGGCCGAGGTGTTCCGCTTTGACGGGATGGACCTGACCACCCATGCATCCAGTCTGAGGGGCAGGCGGATTGCCCTGATCTCGCAAGACCCGGCCGCTGCGCTGAACCCCGTGTTGACCATCGGCCGCCAGATGGACGATGTCCTGCGCATCCACCACCCCCGGCCCAAGGCCGAGCGGCGGGCAGAGGCAGCCGCGCTTTTGGCTGCAACAGGGCTTGCCGATCCAGAGCAATTGCTCAACCGCTACCCACACCAGTTGTCGGGTGGCATGCAGCAACGCGTTGTGATCGCGCAAGCCCTGGCGACCGGCGCTGACTTTCTGATCGCAGACGAGCCGACGACCGCGCTGGACGTGACCGTGGGCTCACAGGTTCTGGCGCTCTTGCGCAAACTGGTGGCCGAGCGAGGCCTGACCATCCTGATGATCACCCACGACATGGATGTCGTGGCGGCGGTCTGTGACCGCGCCACCGTCCTTTACGCCGGCCTGTCGGTCGAAGAAGGTCCGGCCCGCGCGATACTGAACCGTCCGCGCCACCCCTACACCACAGCGCTGCTCGCGGCCTTGCCCGATGCCGTGCCGCACGGCCAAAGGCTCGCGGCAATCGAAGGGCGGATCCCATCGCCGACCCAACCAATCACCGGCTGCGCCTTTGCACCTCGCTGCCCTTCCGTGATGCCCATATGCCACGAGGTCCCGCCGCCCCAATGCGGTAGCAGCGATCACAGCTGGCTCTGCCATCTGGACGGGGGCGCCCCATGACCAACCCCATCCTTGAAGTTCAAAACCTCGTGGTACGCTACAAGCCCCGCGGCGTGTTCGCAGCCACACCGCAACCCGCCGTGAACCGCGTCAGCCTAAGTCTGCCTGCCGGGGCCACTCTGGGCGTGGTGGGCGAATCCGGCTCGGGCAAGAGCAGTCTGTTGCGCGCCATTCTCCGGCTGATCCCGGTCGAAAGTGGCAGCATCACCTTTGGCGGCCAAGACTGGCTGGCCCTACGCGGCCCCGAATTGCGCAGCGCGCGCCAGGACATCGGCGTGGTCGCGCAAAACCCGTTCCTCTCCCTCAGCCCGCGCCTTACCATCGCACAGATCCTGTCCGAACCGCTTCTGGCGCGCGGCGACCGGCCCGGCCCTGACATGGTTGACAAAACCGCAGCCCTCTTGTCCCGCTGCGGCCTGCCGCCCGATTTCCTGCCGCGCCGCGCACACGAGTTGTCCGGCGGTCAGGCCCAGCGCGTGGCGATTGCCCGCGCTCTGGCTCTGGGGCCCAAGCTTCTCGTGCTGGACGAACCGACCTCCGCTCTGGATGTCTCGGTGCAGGCACAGATCCTGAACCTTCTGATGGAGATCAAGGCCGATTTCGGCCTGTCGATGCTCTTTGTGACCCATAACCTGAAAGTGGTGGCTCATATCTCCGACCTGCTCATGGTCATGCAACGCGGCGTGGTGGTAGAGGCCGGGCCTACCGAGAGGCTCATGGCCGAACCGGGTCAGGCCTATACGCGAGAACTTATGGGGTTTGCGCAGCACTTCGCGAGAAGCAACTCGTGACCGGAGCCAGAGGCGCCTCGGTTCTTACCACTGACCACCCTGTTTGACCGTAAGCGGCGTCTGCGGCCCATTGAATTTTCGGTTGCATTCAGCGGTTTTGGCAGTTGGACCTAGGCCGATGGGCTCGTCGGGGAGTCCCGGATGAGCTCATTATGATGCTTTGACTGGCGGGATGTGGGTCCACGGCATCAGGGCGTCGATGTCCTTTTCGAGGTGGCCGTTGGCCAGCCTGGTGAAGAGATCGCGCAGGTAGGCGTAGGGCTCGACGCCGTTCATTTTGCAGGTGCCGATCAAACTGGCAAAGCGAGCCCAGTTGCGGCCACCCTCGT
>CAMAQR010000035.1 GCA_945860375.1 Pseudorhodobacter antarcticus | reverse complement strand
TATTGACCCAGACCAAAAACCCCGAAATCATCACCACAGACGAATGACAGCAGCACAAGGACCAGACGTCGCACAACTGTCCGGGACTTACTGAAACGGCTGTCCGCGACTTAGTGAAATCGCTGTCCGGTGTTTCCGAAATCCGCAGGTTCCAAGATCAGCCCTGTTTTTGCGACAAGGATTGATCGACTGGTGTTCAGGGATACCGAAAAAACCCGGTGAAACCGGGGCGCTCTTGGACGTGAAGGGTGCGTTTTAGCGGCAAGATTGTGGCATATCTGCCAAAGACACAGGTCCGGTTCAGCCTGTGATTGTTTCCTTGCTTTGGCGTTGACCCCTGATAACTTGCAGGATTTCATCCTGTCCGCTCACGATCCACCTGAGCGTGCCGCAGATTTCGGATCACGCGCCTCTGCTGCGCTCACCTTCAATCCGGCGCAGCTTTGCCACAATTGCCAAAGAAAAAGGGGCCCCTTGCAGGGCCCCTTTTCTGTCCAGACCGCGGAAATCCCGCTGTCTGATCTGCATGACCGTGAATTATTTGACCAACAACATGGCCTCGTGACGCTTGAGCGTGCGGCGGGCGGCTTGGTAGCCTTCCAGACCGACATCCGTTTTCAAATCGGGGAACAACTCGAATATCTCGTTGCGTTGCGCGTTGCCCATGCCCTTCAGAGTGTAATCGCCGGGTTGGAAGCTTTCGGTCCAGGCCCCGTTCGACAGCACAACCTCGTGACGGTCAAACATGAAGTGGATGTAGGTGGTACCGACGCTGTCAACCGTGTTGACCCCCTTGGCCGAAACCAGATGCTTGGCCGCCACCAACACTTCGTGCTCATCAAAATACAGCGCGGTGCGGTCATTGGCGACCAACAGGCGGTGATTTGGCGACACCAGCATGTCGCGCTCTGGCAAGCCATTGCCAAGGCTGCCCTGCTGGATCAACACCGGTTTGAGGTGCGGGTTGTTGAACAGGTCGCGGTAGCCCATTTTTTTGACGCCGGTCCAGCGGATTTCCTGAATGCCGTTGTCGCGGGTGATGATGCGATCACCGGCCTTCAGGTCTTCGACCAGAGCCTCCCCCTTTGGCGTCGCGATCAGCGTTCCGGGAGTGAAGCAAGGAATAATGTTCTCGATGTTGGTGAAGGTCAGGGTGCCGGTGACACTGCCGGTCCCGTCCAGAAAGTTGACCACACCGTTTTCGGGATTGTCCGCCGCGTAATTGATGCGGTGCGGACCGGCTCCGCGCAGATCGAGCGTGTCAAAGTCGTCGCCACCCTCATTGCCGTCGATCACATCGCCCAGACCATCGGTCGGGGTGCCGATCAGGAAGGTGTCGCGGTCATTGCCGCCCGAAAGCATGTCCGCGCCCTGCCCGCCGATGATGGTGTCATTGCCGGTGTTGCCGGTGATGACATCCTCGTCGATGCCGCCGTCGAGGAAGTCGTTGCCCTGACCGCCGTCTATGGTGTCGTTGTCGTCCATGCCATAGATGGTGTCATTGCCAAGACCACCACGGATAGAGTCGTTGCCGTTGCCAGGGCGCAAATCGCCCAGATCGTCGCGGATGTTGACCGCATCCGGCACGCCGGGGCCGTATCCGCCATAGATCAGATCCTCATCCCAGCCGCCGTCGATGACATCCGCGCCTTCGCCACCGATGATGGTGTCGTTGCCCTGATTGCCCCAGATGGTGTCATTGTCAAAGCCGCCATCGATGCTGTCATTGCCATAGCCGCCGGAGATCACGTCGGCGTCGTCGCCAGTGCGGATGGTGTCATCGCCCGCTCCGCCCTGAACCGTATCGCGGTCATTGTTCGGATCGGTGTCGGCGGGATACAGGCCGGGGTAGCCCTGATCCGGCAATGGCAGAGTGCCGCCGCCCGAAGTGTCGATGAGATCATTGCCGATGCCGCCGCGCACATCATCATCGCCGTCGCCGCCGTACAGCACGTCATTGCCGTTTTGCCCATACAGCGTGTCGTCGCCCGCATCCCCGATCAACGTGTCATCGCCGCCGCGACCGACAAGAATGTCATCGCCAGAGCCACCTTCAACCGAGTCGTCGCCGGTGCCTGCGTTGACCGTGTCGTTGCCCGCGCCCGCCAGAATACGGTCATCGTTTGGGGCGTCGCCCGGCAGGAACGCGTCATTGGCATCCACACGGTCGGTGTCAAACGGGTCAATATAGGCCGCGTCGATCAGGTCGTTACCTTCGGTGCCGCGCACGATGCCATCCGGGGCTCCGCCATCTGGCACCACCGTCACGGTCACAAACGAAGTGTCGGTGTTCCCCGACGGATCGGCGATGGTGTAGGTGACAACATCCGTGCCGGTGAAGCCAGCATTCGGCGTGTAGCTGATGGTGCCATCGAGGTTCAGGGCCACAGTTCCGTTTGTCGCAGAGCCAGCGGTGACGGTCAGCGGATCGCCATTCGGATCGGTGTCATTGGCCAGCACCGGAATGCCGACCATCATGCCTTCGCCCGTGGTGGCGGTGTCAGGTTGCGCGTCAGGCGTGGCGTTATCGGGCGCGTTGTCCACGGTGTCTGACAACGAAAACACGTCGACCTTGCCGCCAAAATGCTGGTTGATGTTGTTCAAGACAGCCGGGTCCGAAGCGGATTGACCCGCGCCGATGATCCAAGGCTGGCTGATGGCACCCTGATCCATGGTCAGGGTGTTGGGCACCAGCTGATCAAAAGCGTCGCCGCTGGTCAGGTTGTCGATCTGCAGGCTGCCGCCCGCCCCGCCCTGATCCCAGGAATAGGTCAGATTCACCGTGTCTCCCGGAGTGGCAAACCCCGGAGCGGTTCCGAAGGTCTGGGTGCCGGCCGGCGTTTCATGGCTGACAACCACCGACCCGTTAGCAAGGATATCAATGTGATAGCCGCCATCAGTGGGACCTGAACTGTCGCGAGACAGCACGGTCTGGGTCGCGGTCAATGGCGCGTCGGACAGCGAAAACTGAATGTTCAGCGTGCCGCGATCCATCTGGAAAGTCGGGTCGGCCACAATCTTGACGATGTCATTGGAACCATCCAGCCCCGCCTGCCCGCCCGACGCTGCCGCACCGTTCAGATAAAGGCCGTACTGATTGCCATTCGCAATCGCCGAATCCATCGCGATCGTTCCGGCATCGTCGAAAGTGTGAAGTGTAAATACCGGCATTTAAAATCCCTCATGTCAGCAAGGTTCCGGTTGCCCGAAGCCATCCGATTCCCGTTTCCGCGCCGACCCGGAATTGGGCAGGCCTCGAATGGGCGCAGCGCTTCGGGTGGCCCGAATCCCACGCCATAAAGGCCGTCGTCTGAGGTGAGGCAAAAAAACACCGCTCGTGGAACAAACGTTCCTCGGTCAAACCCACTGTTGAGGGGTGACGTGCCGGATCGCCAGACCCGGTTTTTGGCAGCATTTCCTTACACTTTTGCGCCTTGCGGCGCACACCACCGAACAACCGCCCCCACGGCCACATGTCTTACTTAGCAAGACTATTCCTAAATACTCTTTGGCAGGCTTAGCGGAAAGTAAAAAACGTCAACAAAGCGGCAATCCGGGCGAGGCTGAACACATTTCCACCGCTTTTTCTACACGATGACTATACCTCAGATTGCGCAGCGTTTCCATCAGAGCGACTGTCTGAAAACAGGAAAATCCAACAAAACCGCACCGGAACAAGCAGTCCATGGCGGCTGCATGGGCATCTCTCCCCGGTCAATTGTTTCCAGAATCGAAACCCGCTCAACCTGTGGAGTGGCATTAACATTGCGGAGGAAAATTGCCTTGATTGCGACACATTCAAAAAACGTTGTTGCCGCTTCTGGATCAATTGCGGGGTTTTCGGGCCATAGATGAAAGACATCGCACTGTTAACCTTACGAAAGGCCGAATCAGCCGGAACAGATTTTATTCAAATGTGGCAGTGTTCTGGTCAGGTCATCGCCGCTTGCGGCTGTGCCATTGGAAGGGTGGTACGGGCGGCCGGACTCGAACCGGCACTTCTTGCGAAAACAGATTTTGAGTCTGTCGCGTCTACCATTCCGCCACGCCCGCACAGGTCAGCCGCCCTTGGTAGCGATCCGCACAGCGCAGATCAGGGCAGTTTCATCTCTTTATACAACCGGTTCCGCAGGCTCAAGCGCCAAAGCTCCGTTTGATGACGCCGTTTAGCCGTGCCCAGTCGCTTCGTCAACCGGGGTTAAAGCTGCGGGGCTGAAAACCTATTGCAGGCGCGCAGTTGCCGTGGATTCAGACCCTTGGCAAACCAGATGGACCACTGTTTTGAAGCGCCTTGGGTGAAATGTTCAAGCGACACCTGCCGCCCCGCATCGTGCAGCAAGGTGTTGTCGCCAAGGGCTTTGGCGGCGTTGACAGCCGCTGCGAAATCGCCGGGTTGAATGGCTCCGAACTGTTCCGGTACTCCGGCGCGCCGTGTTGACTTTTCAGTCTGCCCAACTTGTCTTGAACGTGGGCTGCGACTTCCTGCGCCACGGCACAGGCGATGGCAAAATCGCCGCTTGCCGAAGTTATTGGTGCATGGTGTTGAAAGAGACCGTGCCAAGATAGAGCTTCTGATCGCCGGGGCAGTCAAATGGACCCATCGCGCCAGAGACATCACCGCAGGGCGGTTGCATGGTGCACTTGAACAAATACAAACCCGCTGGATTGTCAGTCTGGTTGGCCTGATCGCGCAGAACCTTGACTCATATCTGCTTGGTGAAGGCCAGATTGACCAACATCAACTGGGTTCCTTCGATCTGGGCCAACCCATGCCCCTGTCCCTTGCAGCCACCTGCTCTGCGCAGCTTATCGCCCCTGCCTGCCGGTGCAATCGGCTTCCCGCTTGACCGCGCCTGCTTGGCATGGCCAAAGGGCGCGGCATAAACAAAGAGGTGCGCATGTTTCGCAGGCTGTATGACTGGACGTTGCGTTGGGCCGGATCGCGCCACGCGCCGGTGGCAATGGGGACAGTGTCCTTTGTGGAAAGCTCTGTCTTTCCAATCCCGGCGGATGTGCTGTTCATCCCGATGGTGCTGGCCAAGCCTGAGCTGGCGATGCGTTATGCGTTCATCGCCACGGTAACGTCGGTTCTTGGCGGCGTCTTCGGCTGGATGATCGGGTATTACGCCTTTGATCTGCTGGCAGCCCCATTGCTGACCTTTTACGGCAAGATGCAGGCGTTTGAGGATTTGAAATCGGCGACCGGTGACACCGCCATTCTTGTTATGCTGATCACCTCGGGCCTGTCGCATTTGCCGCCAATGAAGGTGGTTACCATCCTGTCAGGTGTGCTGGCTTTCGATCTGAAATGGTTCATCCTGTCGGCAATCGTGGCGCGGGGTGGACGGTTTTATCTGTTGGCCTATCTGCTGCGCCACTACGGTGTGCAGATGGTCGCATTCATCGAGCGTCGCATGGCGTGGGTGATGGGTGGGTTGGTGGTGGCGCTGGGATTGGTCTGGCTGGCGGTGAAGGTGATGGGATGATGGCGCGCAATCTGCTGATCTTGGTGGCCGCAGGTGGGTCTTTGGCCCTGCTGCTGGGGGCGTTCGGGTTTCAACACATCGGCGGGATGGCCCCCTGTCAGCTGTGCCTGTGGCAACGCTGGCCGCATGCGGCGGCGGTGTTGATCGGACTGCTGGCGCTGTGGCTGGGCAACCGGGTCTGGCCTGCCTTGGGCGCTGTGGCGGCGCTGACCTCGGCGGGGATCGGGGTGTTTCATGTGGGGGTCGAGCAGAAATGGTGGGAAGGTCTGGCTTCCTGCACCGTCAACGCCTTGGAGGGGGTGTCGGTGGCCGACCTTTTGAACACCGACATCGTGGTGGCCGCGCCTGTGCGCTGTGATGCGATAGCGTGGCAGATGATGGGCGTGTCGATGGCCGGGTGGAACGTGATCCTTTCGGTGGCGCTGGCGGCGATCTGGGCCATGGCCGCACGCAAAACCGCCTGAGGGTGTTTGAAGAAGAAAGGGGCTGTCTGCCCCTTCGCCTTTGCTGCGCAAAGCCTACCCCGAGGATAGTTGAGCCAAGATGAAACCGGGGCAATTTTAATCAAATTTGCTTTCATCTGTCCCAAAATAACCCAAGGTGGCAGCGAAGTGCGGGCAGGTTTCTGCAAAACTCAGACAGGGTGCCCCGTGAGGCCCCCCCCGTCTTGGCCAAGGCAGCAACCTGTGCCTGAATTCCCGAATGGACGGCAGGCGGGCGGTTGCTCCTGCAACGGGCGCAACCTTTACCGGATGGCACCTGCAGGCTTTGTCTGCGGCCCTCGCGACCGAGCCTTGGGCAGGCCCTTGCGGGATGGTGCTTGATCAGCCGGGCGCTTTGTTGGTGGATTGGCTGAGACGAGGGGCAAGGCTGGTCCGACAGCGATTTCTGCGGACCAAATTCCCTGAGGTCGTGGCTGAAAAGCTGTTGGATTTATGGGCAGCCCGAAAGGCGTTGCGCGAAGGCACTCACAAGACCGCCACCAAGGGGACAGGTCTGGCCGGGCTGTAACCGCCAAGCCGTGAGGTGAAAATCCGCAACCGGATCATGGTTTCTGCCAGGCCCACGGCACAGGTCACACCGTCCAAAACCGGCAAGCCGTGTTCGCGCGCCAATGTGTCGGCCAGATCGGCCATGCCCGCGCAGCCCAAAACAATCGCTTCGGCCCGGTCCTCTGCCACGGCACGGCCAATTTCGGCGCTGATGCGGGCATAGGCGTCCGAGCCCGGATGCTCCAGTTCCAATACGGCCACCTCTGACGAGCGCACCTTTGCGCAGCGCGCGATCAGGCCATAGCGATGCAGGTTGTGTTCAAGCGCCGGCACCGACCGCCCCAACGTGGTCACCACGCTGAACTTGTTGGCGATCATCGCGGCAAAATGATAGGCTGCCTCGCCAATCCCGATCACAGGTTTGTCGGTCAGGCAGCGCGCGGCATCAAGGCCGGTGTCATCGAAGCATGCGATGACCACGGCGTCATAGCCTTGCGCCTTGCGAATGACTTCCAGCATTCCGGCAAGCGACATTGCTTCATCGTAGAACCCTTCGATAGAGGCCGGGCCAAGTGCGGGGTTGACCGCGACGATTTCGGTTCCGGGGCTGGCCACCCGTCGCGCGGCAGCGCCGATCTTTTCGGTCATCGACGCCGTTGTGTTCGGGTTCACCACCAGAATGCGCATCTACAGATCCCCTCCAAGATAGGCAGCCTTGATCCGATCATCGCCCATCAGCTCTTTTGAATTTCCAGTCAGGACAACCGACCCCGTCGACATCGCATAGGCCCGCCCAGAGATGGACAGCGCCATGCGGCTGTTTTGTTCCACCAGCAGCACCGTCACCTTTTCATCGCGGGAAATCGCCACGATGGCGCGGGCGATGTCCTGCACCAGTTTCGGCGCAATGCCCAAGGACGGCTCATCCAGCAACAACAGCTTAGGCTTGGCCATCAGGGCGCGGCCGATCACCATCATTTGCTGCTCACCGCCCGAAAGCGTGCTGGCCTGTTGGGTGTAACGCTCTTTCAGACGGGGAAAGCGCACCAGAATGCTTTCCAGCGTGGTTGCAATTTCCGCCTTGTCGGTCCGGGTGAAGGCCCCCATCAACAGGTTGTCCTTGACCGACATGAAGGGGAACACCCGCCGCCCTTCCGGCACCATCGAGATCCCCTTTTTGACGATCTCGGCCGCCGAAGTGCCGTCCAGCCGTTCGCCCATGAAATGGACCGACCCGGACTTGATCTTGCGCAGCCCGGTGATCGCCCGCAGGATCGAGGATTTTCCCGCCCCGTTCGCTCCGATCAGCGCGACAATTTCCCCCCGCTGCATGTTCAGGGACACGCCCTTCAGCGCATAGACGTGGTCATAATACATTTCGACGTCTTTGAAGTTCAGCATCTCGGTCATGGTTTCACATCCCTATCGCTGCATCTTCAGAGCCAAGGTAGGCCTCGATCACCTTCGGATTGGCCTGAATCTCGGCCGGCGTGCCTTCGGCAATCTTTTCGCCAAAGTTGATCACCACGATGCGGTCCGAGATTTTCATCACCGCCGGCATGTCATGTTCCACCAGCAGCACGGTAACGCCCCGCTCATCGCGCAGACGGCGCACTTGCGTCACCATCTTCATCGTCTCATCATGGTTCATCCCCGCGAAGGGTTCATCCAGAAGCAACACCTTGGGGTGGGTGGCCAAACCGATGGCCATGCCCAGCGCGCGCAGATGCCCTTGCGGCAGGTTCGAGGCCAGCTCGTTGCGAATGGCCTGAAGCCCAAGGAAATCGACGATGTCATCGGCCGATTTTCCAAACTCTGCCTCGTCGGCGCGGGCCTGTCTGCTGCCCAGAAAGAACCCCAAGAGCGAGGCTTTGGACCGCAGATGATGCGCCACAACGATGTTTTCGCGCACGGTCATCGACTTGAAAATGGTGGTTTCCTGAAAGGTCCGCACCACGCCCATGCGGGCCACCTTGTGCGGGGCCAGATCACTGATCTTTTGCCCGCGAAACAGCACTTCACCTGCCGAGGCATGGACAAAAGACGCGATCAGCTTGAACAGCGTCGACTTGCCCGCTCCGTTCGGGCCGATGACCGACAGGATTTCTCCTTCGTTCACGTCAAAGCTGATGTTGTTGTTTGCGGTCAGGCCACCATAACGCTTGGTGATGCCCTTGATTTGCAGAATGGGTGTCATTTGCGGTCCCCTTTCCGGTCTAGCAGGCTCAGAACGCCATTGGGCAGCACCAGCATCAGGGCGATCATGGCGCCGGAATAGACCAGCAGCTGGTATTGCTTGGCGACCGACAGCAGATCCCAGCCAAAATACAGAAGGAACGTCCCCAGCATCGGCCCGGCCACATAGCCCAGCCCGCCGACAAAGCAGTACAGCATGAAGTTCACGCTATCTGCGACGGCAAAGGACGACGGGTAGATGGACTGGGAAATCGCCACAAACACGGCGCCCGACAGTCCGCCGAAAAATGAGGAAATCGCATAGGTCTGAACCCGCAGAAAGGCGGTGTTCACGCCGATGGATGCCGCAAGCTCCTCGTTTTGCTGCAAACTGCGGCACAGGTGCCCCAGTCGCGAGTTCACGATCCGCCACAAGGCCGCATAGGATAGGACCATCAGCGTCACCGCCAGCAGGTAAAACGCCAGCTTGGGATTCTCCAGCGTGGCAAAGTCCGGGATGATGGTGATGCCGAACAGCTTGAGTGCGCCGGGCAAGGGGATCGAGGTGATGCCCTTGGCGCCGTTGGTAAAGGGCAAGGCAAGTGCCGTCAGGCGTGTCACTTCGGTCAGAACCAGCGTGATCATCGCGAAATAGACACCGCGCAGCCGCAGGATGGGCAGGCCGATGACCACGGAAATCGCGGCGCAGAAGATACCCGCGATGGGCAGGGTTGCCCAGAACGACACCCCCACCTTCGTCATCAACACCGCCGAGACATAGCCCCCCATCAAGGCATAAGCGCCCTGACCGATGTTGATGCGGCCGATATAGAAGGTCAGCCAGACCCCGGCCGATCCGATGGCCAGCAGGGCCACCGAGGTCAGGGTGTAATAAAGATCCCAGCGGCCGCTGACCGCAATCAGACCCGGAACCAGCACGAACACGACAAGCAGGAAGGCAAGGATGCCAACAATTCTTCTGTTCATCTGATCAACCCCAAGGCTTGCCCATCAACCCTTGCGGGCGGAAGGCCAGAAACACCATCAGTGACGCAAAAATGACGAGGTAGGTGATGTCGCCGTAGACGGCCAGAACGGTCAGGCCGACGCTTTCCATCATCCCCAGGATGAAGCCCCCGGCGATGGCACCGGAAATCACCCCCGCACCGCCGATCATGATCATCAGGAACGCCTTGATCGACGTGGGCCCGCCCATGCCAAGGTTGACCCCGGTGATCGTGACAAGAAGTCCACCGACGAGGCCAGCGAGCATCGCCCCCAGCGCAAAGCCGATCATCGAATAGCGATCGACATCGACGCCCATCAACTGGGCGGCCACCCGGTCTTGCGCCAGCGCGCGCATGGCACGTCCGGTCTTGGAATATTGCATCAGCGCGATGAAGCCGATGATCAGCGCAATCGCCAGCACCCCGATCAGGATGCGATCATAGGGCATGATCAGCCGCATATCCCAGTTGAACACGCCGTTCACGATCTTTGGCACGCCGCGCTGCTTTTCACCAAAGACCAGCAAGATCACGGCATCCAGAAAGAAGGCGATGCCGGCGGCGAGCAACATGGTGCTTTCATCGCGTTTCGATTTGCGTATCACCGGGCGGAACAGGAACACCTCGATCAGCGCGCCCATGATCGCAAGGATGATGGCGGATGCAAAAAGCCCGACAATGAAGGGCAAGCCCCACTGCGCGACAACGGTGTAGGTCACAAATCCGCCAAAGACATACATCTGTCCATGCGCGAAGTTCAGCACGTTCATCAACGAGAAGATCAGGGTCAGACCCAACGCGATCAGCGCGTACTGGGCACCAAGATACAGTCCATTGGCAAGGATCTGTTCCATCCACGGCACTCCGTTTTGTTGGGGAAAAAAGGGCCGCCCTTGCAAAAGGCGGCCCCAGGTTGCGCGGGCAGGATCAGTCTACTTGGGCCACGAACATCGTCTCGAACACGCCGTCCTTGTAGACGTTGACCACCAGCGGCACCGAGACCTGCCGCTTTTGGCCGAACGAGGTCATGCCGACATATTTGAGTTTGGCATCGCCGACCATATAGGGGTTAGGCGCTTCGAAAGTGTCCATCGTGGTCTTGAATGCCGCGACATCTTCGATGGCGGCCGGGTTCGCGGCCATCGTGGCGAGGATATATTCGAGCGCGTAAACCTTGGTGTTGGACTCGTCGTTGTATTCACCGAACATCGCCGTGTAGCGCGTGACGAACTCTTTCATCGCGTCCGAGGCCAGCTCTGGCGTTGAAGCCCCACCAACCGAGATGAAGCCGTTGGCCAGTTCGCCGGCACCTTCTGCCAGAACGGCTGCGTCCTGTGCGGTTTCTGTGGAAATCAGGCCAGTGTAGCCCAATTCGCGCGCCGAACGGATCAGTTGCGGAGCGTTGGCCGGGGATACGCCCGAAAGGACGAGCAGATCAGGTGCCGTCTGGATGACTGGCAGCAGGACTGGCGTGAAGTCGGTCGTGTCCATCTGATAGGTGACGCTGTCGGACACCACTTCGAGCCCAAGCGCGCGGGCGGCCTCGGCACCGGAGTCGCGTTGGCTGAGCGGGTCGGATTCGTTGCCCGCAACGAAGGCCACTTTCTTCACGCCGTTGTTTTCCATCAGGTATTTGTAGATGGCCGGACCGGATTGATAGTTGGCAACCATCCCAAGGATCGCGTTGGACGCGGGAGCCACGTAAAGCTCTTTCGGAAAGGCATAGGGGAAGTAGATGATATTGTTCTGCTCGGCCACCGGCCGGACCGCAGCGGCACCGTCATCGACGTTCGGGCCGACGACATAGTGGATGCCAGCCTGTGCCATCTGTTCCATGCCGGCAATGGCGCGCTTGGGGTCCTTCTGATCGTCGAAGGACACGATTTCAATGTTGTATTTGGTGCCGCCGATGTCATAGCCGCCAATTTCATTGATCCAGGCGGCGCGGGTTTCCATCGAGCGCTGGTTTGACGTGCCCCAGGCTGCTGCGGGGCCAGAGGTGACGCCGACAAAGCCGATCTTCAAAACCGGATTCTCGGCAAATGCGGCACCCATCATCGCAAAGCCGGCGATGGTGGCAAGGGCGGTCGATTTCAAAAAGCTACGGCGTATCATGTGGCAAACTCCCTGTAAGCCAGAACGGTTGATTGGTCTGCGCCCCTGTTCGGGGTTCTGCGTTTCAGGAAGGAAACAATATCGTTAACAATCCTGTCAACACAAAACTTTTCCTTTGAACACAATCATCCGCGCTTGCAGAGTCCCAGATTGCTGACTATCTGATTGCATAAGAACGAGAACGGGGACTTTCAGGGGGCTTTTTGTCGCGATGTTTTCCAAGCCGAAGCATCTTGGTAACGACCTGCCCACGAACGAAATGGTCGAAGAAAGCATCGTTGATCGCATTTTTGCGGCGGTCGTCGAACAACGGCTGCCGCCGGGAACCAAACTGTCCGAATCGGCGTTGTGCGAGGCGTTTGGTGTTGGGCGGATGCACATCCGCCGGTCCCTGCTGTTGCTCTCCAGTCGCGAAGTGGTGGATTTGCAGCCAAATCGGGGGGCATATGTTGCCTCTCCCACGGCCAAACAGGCGCGTGAGGTGTTTGAGGCCCGTCTGACACTGGAGCCCACGATCGCCCGCCTGGCTGTCGAGCGGGCGACGGACAGCGACATCGCCGGTCTTTCGGCGCATTTGAAGATGGAGCACGACGCCCATCACACCCAGAACCGGCATGACGCCATTCGGCTTTCGGGCCAGTTCCACATCTTGCTGGCCCAGATCGCCTCGAACGCGGTGATGTTGCGGATGATGAAGGAACTGGTGACACGAACGTCACTTATCATCGGCATTTTTGGCAAGCCGACCATCACCAGTTGCCGAGATGACGATCACGAACGGATTCTGTCGGCGTTCAGAGCGCGCGATGGAAAACTGGCTGAAAATCTGATGACAGAGCATCTGCAGGAAATCGAAACCTCGCTGGATCTGGACGTCCAGAAGAATGGCGCGGTCGATCTGGTGAGTCTTTTTTCGAGGCAATAGGTTTGTGACGGGTGGCCAAAGCCTTTGCGACGCAGGTCCGCGGCAAGAGGCGCCGAAACGGGGGCAGGCCTTGGGCCTGCAAAGGTTTCACAATCGTGTGTCGGATTGGTGATCAGATCAGGTGCTTGGATGTATGCCGCATGACCGATTTTCTTCGCCGCCGTGACACCGCGTCGATCCGGGACGCAAAACACTGCCCAATGAACGATCTGCCGCTATGGCTGGCTGGCGCGGGTGCGATGCCATAAAGCCATAAAGCGGCTTTGCGCCCGTTGCGGCTACCCCAGCAGTCGCACGCCTTCCTGCAACGCAAAGCGGTCGGTCATCCCCGCCACATAATCCGCCACGATCCGCGCCAGTTCGGTTTCCGACGTGGCCGCCTCGATGTCCTGCCGCCATTCGGCGGGCAGCAATTCGGGGCGCGACAGATACATCGGGAACAACCCATTCACCACTTCTGTCACCTGCCCCCGCATCACCACCACCGAAGGCGCCCGGTACATGCGGGTGAAGAGAAAGCTGCGGATGGCCTTCAGTTCCTGATAAAGCGGCTTGGAAAACCGGATCACCGTGGTGCCAAGGTTACGGATGTCATCGACCGATTGCGGCTGTGCGGACTCCAGACGGTTCTTGGCCACCGCGATCACGTCTTCGACCATGCGGCCAAAGACCCGCCGCAGCGCCTCATGCCGCCGCCGCATTTTGTCCAGACCGGGATAAAGCGCGTCCACCTCGGCGAAGGCGGGGCCAGTGACGGGCAACTCCATCAGGTCGGCCTCGTCAAACAGACCCGAGCGCAGGCCGTCATGCAGATCGTGATGCGAATAGGCAACGTCGTCGGCAATGGCCGCCACTTGCGCTTCGGCCGATGCGTGGGTGTGCAGCGCCAGATCCCATTGCGCGTTCACCTCGGCCAGCGCATAAGGCAATGGTCCTGCGTGTTTGGCGTCGGCATTGGGGCCAGTCATCGGACCATTGTGTTTCGCGATGCCCTCCAGCGATTCCCATGTCAGGTTGAGGCCGTCGAAATCGGCGTAGTGGCGTTCCAGCCGCGTGACGATCCGCAAGGCTTGGGCGTTGTGGTCAAAGCCGCCGTAGGGCTGCATCAGCAGGGCCAGCGCGTCCTCTCCGGTGTGGCCAAACGGCGTGTGGCCAAGGTCATGCGCCAAAGCGATGCATTCGGCCAGATCGGTGTGAAGGCAGAGCACCCCGGCAATCGTACGCGCCACCTGCGCCACCTCGATCGAATGGGTCAGGCGGGTGCGGTAATAATCGCCCTCATGTTCGACAAACACCTGGGTCTTGTGTTTCAGGCGGCGGAAGGCGGACGAATGGATGATGCGGTCACGGTCGCGTTGAAACGGCGAGCGGAACGACGACATGCGTTCATCGTGCAAACGGCCGTGCGATTGATCAGGTTGGCAGGCGAAAGAGGCAAGCATATCAAGGCCGTTCTTGTTGTATCCACATATCCAACCTATATTCGGTTATCGCCCCATAGGAACAGGGAAATGCCATGGACCTTATGCTCCCCCCCCGCGTCACCGACCGTGCCTTTGCCCGGCTGGCCGAGATTGCCGAGATGACGGGTGCGCAACAGGCGTTGCGCGTGGCGGTTGAGGGCGGCGGCTGTTCCGGCTTTCAATATGACATAAAACTCGATGACCCAAAGGCCGACGATCTGGTGATCGAAGGCGCGGGTCAACAGGTGCTGGTCGATCAGGTGTCGCTGCCGTTTCTGGCCAATGCGGTGATTGATTTCAGCGAAGAGTTGATCGGTGCGCGGTTCATCATCGAAAACCCCAATGCCAGCAGTTCCTGCGGTTGCGGCACCAGCTTTTCGGTCTGAAGTGGCCTTCGCGGCTGGCCTTTCCGCCTGACCGCCCTAGCTGCCCGACCGACACGGAAGGGTTTGAACATGCAGACTGTATTGATGCTGGGCTCCGCCCCGATGGCCTTGAAGGCCCGCGACTGGCCGCGCGCGCCGTTTGATGCAGTGTTGGCGATCAACAATGCTTGGCGTGTGCGCAGCGACTGGGATCTGATGATCCACCCGTGGGATTTTCCGCCCGAACGGCGGCCCGTGTCGGGGCCGGGTCAGCGCGTCATCACCGAAGACGATTTCGTGCCTGCGCAGAATGCCTTTGGCGGTTTTGTTTATGCCGGGGCCACCATGGCCTTTACCGCCGCCTATTGGGCGCTGGACGCATTGCGGCCTGCGGTGATTGCGGCCTATGGCTGTGACATGCACTACCCGGCGAATGCTGAGACGCATTTCTATGGCGCGGGCACCGCCGATCCGCTGCGCCCCGACATCACCCTGCGCAGCCTTGAGGCAAAATCGGCGCGGCTGATGGTGATGGCGGCCATGCAGGGCTGCGCCATGGTCAATCTGTCGGACGGCCCGTCGCGGTTGCTGTTTCCACGCCGGGCACCGCCCCAAGCAGCAGGGGCGCAGCCCATGGCCTATGACCGCGACGCCGCCGATGCGGCTTTGGCGCACGAGGCCCAACTGGGCTATTTCGTGCCCTCGGGGCGGTACTGGGAGGATGTGTCCCGATTTGATCCCGCAGCCCTTGATGCGCTGGACGCCCTTTGGCTGGCGGCGGCACAGGTAGCACCGCTTGCCTGACCGGGCATCCGCGCTTAAAACAGCGCGAACAACAAAGGCCGCGCCCATGAAAATCGCCACATTCAACATCAACGGCATCAAGGCGCGGATAGAGGCTTTGCCCGCATGGCTGACCATGGCGCAGCCCGATGTGGTCTGCCTGCAAGAGATCAAATCGGTGGACGAGGCTTTTCCGCGCGAATTGTTTGAGGGCATGGGCTACCGGGTGGAAACCCATGGCCAGAAAAGCTTCAACGGCGTGGCAATCCTGTCAAAACTGCCGCTGGAGGATGTGGTGCGCGGTCTGCCAGAGGGCGAAGATGACCCGCAGGCGCGCTGGATCGAGGCGACGGTGATGGGCAGCCGAGCGGTGCGGGTGTGCGGGCTTTACCTGCCGAACGGCAATCCGGTGGCGTTTGACGATGCGGGCCAGCCGATTGCGGCGGGTAAATACGGCTACAAACTGGCGTGGATGGCCCGGATGCAGGCGCGGGTGCGCGCATTGCTGGCAACCGAGGAACCGCTGGTGTTTTGCGGTGATTACAACGTCATCCCGCAGCCGATGGACGCGGCCAAACCCGAGGCTTGGGCGCGCGATGCATTGTACCTGCAGCCCAGCCGTGACGCCTTTCGCTGCTTGCTGAACCTTGGCCTGACCGATGCGTTCCGCGCCCGCAATGCGCAGGCCGGACAGTATTCGTTCTGGGATTATCAAGCGGGCGCGTGGGAGCGCAACAACGGCATCCGCATCGACCATCTGCTGCTGTCAGCGCAGGCCGCAGACTTGCTGCGCGATTGCCAGATCGACAAGCAGGTGCGTGCCGGGGACAAACCGTCGGATCACGTTCCGGTCTGGGTGGAACTGCGGGCCTGAACTCCGACCCTCGCCGACACGGAGGTGATTTGCGCCGTCAGCCCTTGGTCACATCGTGGTCATACAGCCAATCAAACCGCTTCAACGCCAGACCCGGGGCCAGCGTGCCACCGATTCGAAGCGCGGTGTGGGCCAGACTGCGCTGCATGCCCGACAGATGATAAGCCCGCGCATTGGCATTGGCAGCGGCAACGATACGGCTGGTCCGGGGATGGCGTTTGGTTTGAAAGCTGTCCAACGCCTGCGCCAAGGGCAAGCGGGCAAGACAATCGGCCAGCACCCAGGCATCTTCCAGCCCCATCGACGCGCCTTGCGCCAAAAACGGCAGCGTCGGATGGGCGGCATCGCCCAGAATCGCCGCGCCTCCCTGAGCCATGGCGCGGGTCCAGACCGGGGCCACGACATGACGAAACAGCCCCCACAGATAAACGTCCTCGACCCGGTCCAGCCAACCGCGCACCCTTGGACCAAAGCGCTCAAATGCCAACCGCAGCTCCATAGGGTCATCGCGCAGCGACCAGCCCTCTTGCACCCAGGCCTTGCGTTCCTCGACCGCGACGATGTTGCGCAGGGTTCCGCCACGCAGGGGATAGCTGACCAGATGGCGGCCCGGCCCCATATGCACCTCGGCCACCGGATCGGCACCCGGTTCGCAGGGGATAATTGCGCGCCACGCCACTTGCCCGGTGAAAAACGGCGTTTCAGCCCCGTTCAGTGCACCACGGGTTTTGGAATGCAAACCGTCCGCCCCGATCAGCAGACCCGGCCGCAACTCTGCCCCTTGGGCGGTCACGAGGCGCGGGGTGTCGCCCGAAAGATCCACAGCTTCGATCTGTTGCAACAGCCGCAGTTGGACGCCCGCATCCCGCGCCCCTTTGGCCAAAAGGTCGATCAGATCGGCGCGGTGAACAAAGTGATAGCCTTGCTGGGGTCGCAGCCGCGCCAGATCCAGCCGCAGCACCAGATCGCCGTCGCGGCCGTCGCGCAGCTCCACCGCATCGGCCCGGGTTGAAGCCGCAGTCAGCGCATCGCCCAGCCCCAACGCCCGCAGCACCGCAGCCCCATTCGGCGAAATTTGCAGGCCAGCCCCCACTTCGCGGATGGCATCGGCCTGCTCCAGCACCGTAACCGCAGCGCCTTGCAAGGCCAAAGCCCGCGCAACGGCCAAGCCTGCAACGCCTGCACCCAGCACTGTGATCTCTGCCCCATCCACGCCCATGCCGCCCCCAAACGCAAAACGCCGGACCCTTGGTCCGGCGTCAGTTAGTCTGATCCTGCGTCACCCCGCAAGGCGGTCAGTCGTCGCGGTGAACCTTCTCGCGGCGTTCGTGTTTTTCCTGCGCCTCAAGCGTCATCGTGGCAATCGGGCGGGCGTCCAGACGTTTCAGGCTGATCGGCTCTCCGGTCATTTCGCAATACCCAAACTCATTGCTTTCAATCCGGCGCAGGGCGGCGTCGATCTTGGACACCAGTTTGCGCTGACGATCGCGCGTGCGCAGTTCCAGCGCGCGGTCGGTTTCTTCGGACGCGCGATCGGCAATATCAGGCACGTTGCGGCCAGAATCCTGCAGGTTGTCGATGGTTTCGGCGGATTGGCTTTGAAGTTCCTGCTTCCAGGTGACCAGCTTGCGGCGGAAATATTCCAGCTGCCTCTCATTCATGAAAGGCTCGCCCTCGGCAGGACGATAATCGTCGGGCAGAAAGGTTTCGGCTTTCATTGCAGCACTCTCCATGTTCCGAGGATGCGCGATCAGGTGGCTCTGATCATGGCGCGCTCCTGCTTGGGCGTGCATCTAACGGAATCGCGCGGGCTTGTCACTAGCGGTTGCGACAAATTCCTATGGGCGTTAGGTTGATGGCCACCCCTGCCCCAGCACCTTGGAAACCCTATGAAATTCGCCTCTACCAACGCCTATATCGTGGCAGAAGATCTGCGCGTGGCCGTGAATGCTGCGGTTACATTGCAGCGCCCATTGCTGGTAAAGGGTGAGCCGGGGACGGGCAAGACCGAACTGGCACGGCAAGTGGCGCAGGCCTTGGACATGCCGTTGATCGAATGGCATGTAAAATCGACGACCAAGGCGCAGCAAGGCCTTTACGAATACGATGCCGTCAGCCGACTGCGCGACAGCCAGTTGGGCGAAGCCCGCGTGCATGAGGTGCGCAACTACATTCGCCAAGGCAAACTGTGGCAGGCCTTCACTGCCCCCGCCCGCGTGGTGCTGCTGATAGATGAGATCGACAAGGCCGACATCGAATTCCCCAACGATCTGTTGCAGGAACTGGACCGGATGGAGTTTCATGTCTACGAAACCGGCGAAACCGTACGGGCGGTGCATCGCCCGGTGGTCATCATCACATCGAACAATGAAAAGGAACTGCCGGACGCGTTTTTGCGGCGCTGCTTTTTTCACTACATCCGCTTCCCGGATGCCGATACTTTGGCCGCCATTGTGCGCGTGCACTTCCCGGCGATCAAATCGGCGCTGTTGACGACCGCCCTGACCCAGTTTTTTGAGATTCGCGAGACGCCGGGGCTGAAGAAGAAGCCATCAACCTCCGAAGTGCTGGATTGGTTGAAGTTGCTTTTGGCCGAAGATTTGACGCCCGAGGATCTGCGGCGCGATGCGAAACACGCTTTGCCGCGTCTGCATGGGGCGTTGCTGAAAAACGAACAGGACGTGCAACTGTTTGAACGGCTTGCGTTCATGTCGCGGGGGCAACGCTAAAGCGGTGGCAGGACTGTTGCGCATTTTCCCCGAATCAGGCGCAATTGCCTAGGTTTGGCCACAGTCTTGCCACAATGTAATCACGCATATGCCAATTTTTGTTACAATCTGACATATTGCGTGATGATCGAAGGGAAAATATGGCGTTCCCCAAGTGGAAACCATCCATGGGTAGATTCGGCCATTGGTGGCATAATTCCAAAGATTGACACAGATGCGCCACTAAACCGACAATCCATCCCTGTTGTCTCGCCCCTAGAGTGAGCCAAAGGTTGGATTGGGTTAAGATGGTGAACCACCAGACACCGCATCTTGCAAATGCTGCCCCTGCCGGGGTGGTTTTGCGGGGCGGTGGCGCAGCGGTCCCGGCGTTCTGCCGCCGGACGGCCCTGCAGATGGCGGGCAACATGGGTCTTGTGCGCACTAGCACAGGGCGGCCCGGTTTCGACACGCGGTTTGCGACAGGCGGCAGGGGCGCAGTGGGACGCGCGCTTTGCTTCCGCAATCGGGCCCTGCGGCCCAGTGTTGCCCCCGGTCTGCTCCGGGGTGTGACACTGGCGTCCTTGGCCGCTGGTACGGATGTAAACCGGGGTTTGACCGGGTCAGGATGCGCTTTGATGGTGGGTGCGGGGGCATCTGTCGTTGAGGTTCTGATCCGGTCAAAGCGCGCACACCTTCGTGCTTCGCCAACTCAACGGGGGCTCCCACCCCCTGCACCCTGTGACTGTGAGCTGCCAAGCCATGCGCCGAATTCCATTGATTGCCCTTTTCCTTGTGACCGCCTGTATGCCTGCACCACAGGCCGAGGTTACGAAAAGCTACGCCAATGACAGTGCCCAAGGGGTCGCGTTGCCTGCAATGCAGGCGTTTGGTGGCTCTGCCAGAGTGACAGCGGCGCGGTCCAACCGTGACATTGCCCGCGACTTTCTCGACCTTGAATTTCGTATGGAAAGTGGTCGGGCTTTGCCGTCCTTCTCGCGCTTTGACGGACCGATCTCGGTCGCGCTGAAGGGCGATGTGCCCCGCACGGCTTCTGCCGAATTGTCGCGCCTGATCAACCGTTTCCGCAACGAGGCTGGCATCGACATCCGTCCGGCGGCTGCGGGGGAAAACCCATCGATCACCATCGAATTCCAGACCCGCGCCCAGATGCAGCGCGTGGTGCCGATGGCGGCCTGTTTCGTGGTGCCCCGGGTGCAGTCCTTTGCCGAATACAAATCCAAACGCAAAAGCGGCGATGTGGACTGGACCACCTTGGCCGTGCGCGACCATGTGGCGATTTTCATCCCCTCGGACACCAGCCCGCAAGAGGTGCGCGATTGTCTGCATGAGGAATTGGCGCAGGCGATGGGGCCGCTGAACGACCTTTACCATTTGCCCGACTCGGTCTTCAACGACGACAACTTTCACACCGTGTTGACCGGGTTCGACATGCTGATCCTGCGGCTGCATTACGCGCCCGAAATGCCCAACGGCATGAACGAGGCCGAGGCGGCCAAACAGCTGCCGGGCCTTCTGGCACGGCTGAACCCGGCGGGCGAAGGCCGGGGCGGCGCAGGCCATCAGATCGCCCCGCGGTCTTGGGTGGCGGCGGTTGAGGGTGCATTCGGGCCAAGGTCTTCGCCGGGGGCGCGGAATTCTTCGGCCGACCGGATGCTGTCGATTGCGATGGCGCAGGGCTGGCGCGATGGCCGTTTGGCTTTCAGCTATTACGCCAAGGGTCGGGCGCTGACGATGCATGATCCGGCGGCGGCGGTGGAGAACTTTGCCGAGGCTGGCCGCATCTATCGCGGTATCCCCGGCGCGGGCGTCCATGCCGCCCATGTCGATATGCAACTGGCCGCGATTGCGCTGTCGTCGGGGCAACCGGATCAGGCCATCGCGTTTGCGGATCGTGCGATCCCGGTTGTGAAACGCGCCGAAAATGCCGCTTTGCTGGCCACGCTGATGCTGATCAAGGCCGAGGCGTTGGAAAATCAGGGGCAGACGGCGCAGGCGCAGGCGCTGCGGCTCGACAGTCTGGGCTGGGCGCGCTATGGCTTTGGCGCGGAACAGCAAGTGCGCGCGCGGATGTCGGAAATTGCCGCTTTGGGCAATCGCGGGCGGCGCGGATAACAAAGGGCGCGGGCTTGTCCCCGGCCCATCGGGCAAAGGGCAAGCTTATGATCGTTATCGTTGGAATGGTTTTCGGGTCAGCGTTTGGGGCAATTCTTGCCAAAGTTCGCGGCGGGCGGCTGCCCGATATGCTGCAATACGCGGCAGGGCTTGGCATCTTGTTCGGCTTGATTGGTCTGTTTGTGACCATCTTCTTGCAGCGCGTGCTGTAACCCCATGTTCCGGCCGTTCTTTCTGACCCTGCGGTCCGAAGGAATCCCGGTTTCCCTGCGTGAATATCTGGGGTTTCTCGAAGGTCTGGCGGCGGGATTGGTCACCTATGACGTGACCGGATTTTACCATCTGGCCCGCACGGTGATGGTGAAGGATGAGCGCCATCTTGACCGCTTTGACCGCGCCTTTGCGCAATCGTTCCATGGACTTGAGACGATCACAGCCGATCAGGTGCTCGCCGCGATGGATCTGCCGCCCGGTTGGCTGGAAAAGCTGGCTGAAGGCAATCTGACCCCCGAAGAACGCGCTGCGGTTCAGGCTTTGGGCGGGTTTGACAAGCTGATGGAAACCCTGAAGCAGCGTCTGGCCGAGCAGAAAGACCGCCATCAGGGCGGCAATAAATGGATCGGCACGGCAGGCACCTCGCCCTTTGGCGCCTATGGCTACAACCCCGAAGGCGTGCGGATCGGGCAGGACCAAAGCCGCCATCAGCGCGCGGTCAAGGTCTGGGACAAGCGCGAATTCCGCAATCTGGACGACCGCGCTGAACTCGGCACCCGCAACATCAAGATCGCGTTGCGCCGCCTGCGCAAATGGGCGCGCGACGGGGCGGCGGATGAATTGGACATGGACGGCACCATTCGTGCCACCGCCGAACAGGGCTGGCTGAACGTACAGACACGGCCCGAACGCCGCAATGCGGTCAAGGTATTGATATTTTTCGATATTGGCGGGTCAATGGACCCCTATATCAAGGTGATGGAGGAACTGTTCTCTGCCGCCCGCGCCGAGTTCAAGCATCTGGTGCCGTTCTATTTCCACAACTGCCTGTATGAAGGTGTGTGGCGCGACAACGCAAGGCGCTGGGACGCGCAAACCCTGACGGCTGAAATCCTGCGCACCTATGGGTCTGATTACAAATGCATTTTCGTGGGCGATGCGTCGATGAGCCCCTATGAAATCCTGCATCCCGGCGGGGCCAATGAACATTGGAACCCGGAATCCGGGCAGGTCTGGCTGCAACGCGCCTGCGCACAATGGCCCAACCATCTGTGGATCAACCCGGTGCCAGAGCCGCATTGGGGCTACACGCAGTCAATCCGGCTGATACAGTCGATTTTCGCAAACCGCATGGTACCGATGACGCTTGACGGTATTGCGCGCGGGATCAAGGAGTTACGCTAGTGCTGCAGTTTTGGCGCGCGCACCCCGTTCTGGTATCATCCTTTCTGCTGGCCTGTGCCGTCACGCTGTTTTTCGGGGCGCGCTTTGTGTCGCAGGCAATTTACTGGTCGGACCCGGCGCATCACAATCAGGCGGTGCAGGGCTGGATGACGGTGGGTTACATCGGCAGATCATGGTCATTGGACCCGCGCCAGTTGGACGCTTTGGCCAATCTGCCGCTGCCCGAAATCAAAGGCCGCCCGCAGCCCTTGGTTGAAATCGCGCGGGATCGTGGCGTGCCGCTGGACCAACTGATTGCCGAAGTGGAAGCCGCCATTGCGGTGATGCGGACAAAGGCCCCTGCACCGTGACCGATTGGCTTTTGGCACTTGTGCCGCAATATGGGCTTTGGCTGCTTGCGGCGACGACGTTCTTTTCCTGCCTCGCCCTGCCCTTCCCGGCCTCTTTGCTGATGATGACGGCAGGCGGGTTTGTGGCGGCAGGCGATCTGGCTTTGGTCAGCACCTTGGCAGCGGCGGCGGCGGGGGGAATTGCGGGCGATCAGGTGGGGTTCTGGGCGGGCCGCAAGTTTGGCACGCCGCTGTTGAACCGCCTGCGTCGTGACCCGGAGCGGGACAAATTGCTGTCGCATACCGTGGTGATGGTGCAGAAAAAGGGCGTCGCGGCGGTGTTTCTGACCCGCTGGCTGTTCAGCCCCTTGGGGCCTTGGGTCAACCTTGTCACCGGGTCCAGCGGGTTTCGCTGGTCTCACTTTACCGCCGCTGGCGCGGCTGGCGAGTTGGTTTGGGCCGGGCTTTATGTCGGCTTGGGCTACGCCTTTGCTGGCAATATTCAGGCGGCCAGCGATATGCTGGGGTCGGTTCTGGGCGTGCTTGCGGGCGGGGCGGCGGTGGCGTTGCTGGGCCTTTGGGTGCGCCATGCTTTGAAGGCACACAGGGCGGCGCAGCAATAGCTTGCAGCCGCGCCGGATCACCCCATATTAGGGGCATGTTGAAACTGACCCCGATCCTGTTGGCCGTGGCCTATGCCTATCTGATGATGCGCTTTTCGGTCTGGCGCACCAAACAGATGCTGGACACTCAAAGCCAGCCCTTGACCGATCCGTCGATCACTATGCTGGCAAATCGCATGGCTGCCGCGCTGGATATCCCGGTGATCAAGGTGCATGTGTTTGAAGTTGACGCAGTGAACGGCTTGGCCGCCCCCGACGGGCGGATTTTCCTGACGCGTGGCTTCCTGAACCGCAAAGCGCGCGGCGAGGTGACGGCGGAAGAACTGGCGTCAGTGATTGCGCATGAATTGGGCCATGTGGCCTTGGGCCACGCGCGGCGGCGGATGATTGATTTTACGGGACAAAATGCGGTTTTTGTTATGCTGTCGGCGTTGTTGAACCGGTTTATCCCGTTCTTGGGCGCCTGGATTGCCAAGCTTATTTCCGGCGCGCTGATGGCACGGATGTCGCGTCGTGATGAGTTTGAGGCGGATGCCTATGCGGCGGCGCTGCTGGAAAAATCAGGGATCGGCACCGCGCCGCAGGTGTCGCTGTTCCGCAAGCTGTCGGGGCTGACGGGAAACGCAGGCGCTGGCACCCCGGCCTGGCTGCTCAGCCATCCCAAGACCGACGACCGGATTGCGGCGATAGAGGCGATGACGGCAAGGTGGCGGTAGGGCCGGGTTCAGCCCGCCATCGCCTTGCCCAGTTTCGGCAGCTGCGCGCGTTTCAGCAGGCTGCGCAGAGGGATCGGCGCGCCAGCCATGCGTTCTGCCACAGCATGCACATGCCGCACCACCTCGGACACCGGCGCAGGGTGAAATGACCACAGCTCCCACAGCAGACCATCGGGGTCACGGCGCGCGATCCCCTCTTCGGCCAACAGATGGCGGGGGAAGTCCTTGGCGTTGAACGTCACGATGCAATCGGCATGGCCCGCGATGGCCACCGCCAGTACATGCACATCATTGGGGTCGGGCAACAGCAGGCGCGCCTCGATGCTCGGCTGTTCGCGCAGCTGACCACGCGGAAAGGCGGCGCAGAACAACGTCGCCTCAACCTCGGCCTGCGCCTGCGCCACCGGGCCCAGTTTCACCGTTGCCCGCGTCCATTCCCGGATGATGCGGTCGGACCACAGCGGCTCGTAAAGCCCCCGCGCGGCCACGCCCGACAGAATTTCGCGCAGCACGGTGGGGTAAAGAACGCAGGCGTCCAGAACCGCTTTCATCGCAGTGGTTCGCGTTTATTCTGTGTCGCACTGCGCCCGAAGACTTGGGGGCAGTGCGCTATGACAGCGCCAAGCAAAACGCAAACCACTCTAGCCATCCAGCCGGAAGAACAGCGCCTTGAGATAGGCACTTTCGGCCAGTTGTGGCAGCATCGGATGGTCTGGCCCGGCAAATCCGGTGTGCAACAACTGCCCGCGCCGCCCGCCCCGGCCAATGCCCCGCGCACAAGCGCTGCGGAAAGCTTGCAGATCGGCGGCATGCGAACAAGAACACAGCACCAGATAGCCACCCGGCGCGACCAAGGGGGCTGCCAGACGCGCCACGCGTTCATAGGCGCGCAGGCCCGCTTCCAGCGCCGGTTTGGCGGGGGCAAAGGCGGGCGGATCGCAAACCACCAGATCGAACTGGGCGGCCTCGGCCCCCAAAGCCTCCAGCACGTCAAACGCATCGCCTTGCCGCGTGGCAAAGCGATCACCAAACCCGGCAGCCTGCGCGCCCTGCCCGGCCAAAGCCAAAGCAGCGGCAGAGGCATCGACCGCCAAAGCCGAAACGGCCCCGCCCGCCAATGCCGCCAGACCAAAACCGCCGACATGGGCGAACATGTCCAGCACCCGCGCACCCTGCGCCAGACGGGCGGCAAAGGCGTGGTTGGGGCGTTGGTCAAAGAACAGACCCGTCTTTTGCCCGCCGGTCACATCGGCCATATAGGTGGCACCGTTCATCGGCACCGCAACCGGGCCAGACACGGCCCCGGCCAGCACCACGGTTTCTTCATTCAGCCCTTCCAGCCCGCGCGAGCGTCCGGTGGCGTTCTTTACGACGGTCGTCACCCCGGTCACGGCCTGCAAGGCGGCAACCAGTGGCCCCAGATGATCCTCGGCCCAAGCCGCATTCGGCTGCACCACCGCCACATCGCCAAAACGGTCGATGACGATGCCGGGCAAACCATCTGCCTCGGCATGCACCAAACGGTAAAACGGCGCATCATAAAGGCGCGCGCGCAAGGCCAGCGCCCGCGACAGCCGCGCCTCAAACCACGCTTGATCAATCACCGCCTCGGGGTCGCGGTCCAGCATGCGGGCGATGATCTTGGATTTGGTGTTCACCGTCACCAGACCCAGATCGCGCCGATCGCCATCGACCAGAATGGCCAAGGCCCCGGGAGCCAGATTGCCAGTGCGCCGGTCCGTCACCAGTTCATCCGCGTAAACCCACGGAAAGCCGTGGCGAATCGCGCGCGCCTCGGCCTTCGGCTTCAGCCGCACCACGGGGTGGTTGCGAAGGACGGTGTCCGCAGCCTGTTCATCGGGAGAATGGGATATGGGAGAGGTCATGATGACCCCTCCCATAGAGTGTTCGCGGGTTTTAGGAAAGCCGGTTTACGGCAGGCCAGTCTTTTGCAGGCCAGTCTACTGTAAGATGGTCGAGGTCAGCGCGACGGGCGAGCCGTCAAAGCGCGAGATTTGCAGGCCTTCGGGGGCGGCAACCATCGGAGCCGACAATTCGCGGCGGATCACCTCGGTCAGACGTTCGACCACAACCACGCGCTGGGTGCGTCCGGCCTGATCTTCGGCAAGGGCACGCGCGCCGCCTGCGGCTTTGACATCGGCCACCACAAGACGTGGGCCTTGAATGATGGCACCGGTGGCCGCATCGCGCACCGTCATGGTGAAGTTCATGCTGTGTACACCACCAACGGTGAAACGGGTCTTTTCGGTCAGGCAGTGAAAGCGCACAACTTCAATGTCCACAACCACTTGCGGACCACGCTTCATGCTGGCGGTGCCACGGGCCATGGCCTCATTGAAGATGGCCAGAACCTGAGCGTGACGGTCGCCCAAAGGCTCACCGCGCCAGACAATTTCCACATTCGGGTGAAAGGTGTTGGCTTCGGAAGATTTGAGGCTGCGCGGCACGGTGACATTGATGGCGGTCACATCGTATTGGCTTTGCATCACGATCTGACCGTCCGTCTGAACCACCGGCGCCGCCGTCGCGGAAAGCGTGGTCGCTCCGGTCATAGTGGCGGTCATGTTGCGGCTGGCGGTTTCGGGCTGCACACAGGCGGCCAGAGTGAAAGCCAAGATCAAGACGGGAAGTGTGCGGATCAGTTTCATGTCAGTATCCTATGTTTGCCCCCCCCGAGGTTAAGGATGTTTTTGACAGCCAATCATGGCAGCAATTCGACAAGTCTGTCGCAAATCCAAGGTGCTTTGGCGGAATTGCCAAGGCAGTCGCAGGCGTAAGCCGCCTTGACCATTCAGCCAATCGGTTCAAACTGCAGCGGGAGAAAACCTGCTCACTGGCGTTGAGATGGGTTGTTAGCGCTAACAAAGCCTGATAAATCTGCGCAATCACAGCCTATATGGGTGCTCCATGTCGCTTCATCCGATCATCGACCGCGTCACCGACCGTATCCGCGAAAGGTCCAGCGCCACGCGGGGGCAATATCTGGCGCGGATGGCGCAGGCGGTGACGGCGGGCCCCGCGCGCGCGCATCTGTCTTGCGGCAATCAGGCTCATGCCTATGCCGGAATGGGTGCAGACAAGGATGCGCTGGTGGCGGCAAGGGTGCCAAATCTGGGCATTGTGACCGCGTACAACGACATGCTGTCGGCGCATAAACCCTTTGAGCGTTACCCCGACCTGATCCGCGCCGCAGCCAGCGCTGTTGGTGCGACGGTGCAGGTGGCGGGCGGCGTGCCTGCAATGTGTGACGGCGTGACCCAAGGCCAGCCGGGGATGGAACTGTCGTTGTTTTCGCGTGACGTGATCGCGCTGGCGGCGGGTGTGGCGCTGTCGCACAACACCTTTGATGCGGCGCTTTACTTGGGCGTCTGCGACAAGATCGTGCCAGGGCTGATCATGGCGGCGGCCGCCTTCGGACATATCCCGGCGGTGTTCGTGCCTGCGGGGCCGATGACCTCGGGCCTGCCCAATGACGAAAAATCCAAGGTCCGCAATGCCTTTGCCCAAGGTCAGGTCGGACGTGAGGCGTTGATGGCAGCCGAGATGGCCAGCTATCACGGCGTTGGCACCTGCACTTTCTACGGCACCGCCAACACCAATCAGATGCTGATGGAATTCATGGGCCTGCACCTGCCCGGCGCCTCTTTCGTGAACCCCGAAACATCCCTGCGCGAAGCGCTGACCGCCGCCGCCGTCGAACGCGCCGCCGCGATCACCAACCTTGGCACTGATTTCCGCCCGGCTGGCGATATTCTGGACGAACGCGCTTATGTCAACGGTCTGGTCGGGCTGATGGCCACGGGCGGGTCCACCAATCTTGTGCTGCATCTGCCCGCAATGGCCCGCGCCTCTGGCGTGCTGCTGGACCTGTCCGATTTCGACGACATCAGCCAAGCCGTGCCGCTGATGGCCAAGGTCTACCCCAATGGCTTGGCCGATGTGAACCATTTCCATGCGGCGGGTGGGTTGTCTTACATGATCGGGCAACTGCTGGACGCAGGCCTTTTGCACGCCGATGCCAAAACCATCAGCGGTGAGGGATTATCCGCCTATCGCAACGAACCAAAACTGCGCGACGGGAAACTGGTGTTTGAGGTGGGTGCAACAGAAACGCTGAATACCAAAATCCTGCGCCCGGTTGCCGATCCCTTTGCTGCGACAGGCGGCTTGCGGCAGTTGTCGGGCAATCTGGGGCGCGGTGTGATCAAGGTGTCGGCTGTGGCACCCGAACGTCATGTCATCGAGGCACCCTGCCGGATTTTCCACGACCAGAATGATGTGAAGGCGGCGTTCAAGGCGCATGAATTCACCCGCGACACTGTGGTTGTGGTGCGCTTCCAAGGGCCTTCGGCCAATGGCATGCCGGAACTGCATTCCTTGACGCCAATGCTGACGGTGCTGCAAGACCGCGGCTTGAAGATGGCGTTGGTGACGGATGGCCGCATGTCGGGGGCATCTGGCAAAGTGCCCGCCGCGATTCATGTGTCGCCCGAGGCGGCCAAGGGCGGCCCGCTTGCCCGTTTGCGCGATGGTGATGTGGTGCGGCTGGACGCGGTGGCGGGCACGCTGTCGGTGCTGGCCGCCGACTTTGACGCGCGCGACCCCGTTGTCGCCGATCTGTCCGCCAACAGCCACGGTATGGGCCGCGAGATGTTCGAAGCGTTCCGCCTTATGGTGGGCACCTCTGAAACCGGCGCAGCCGTGGTGATCTGAGAATTTTGCCTCCGGCGGGGATATTTTAACCAGTATGAAAGGTTTGCGGGCGTAGAGTTGGGGCACGGTACAGGCGGGGACGCCGATGACCGTCCAGTGTGAAAGGCCCCCTGCCTCCCCCGAGCGATCGGCCCGAGGTGGGGGTGCCCGACACGGCACTGCTTCTTCTGCCCTGCCCTTTCAGACTGGCGCAAATATCCCCGCCGGAGGCTCTTCCCTTCAACCGCCCCGGCCATCGGGGACAGGAGCCTGACATGACCCCCGCTGACCAATCCCGCCTTGCCGCCGAAATCTGCCGTCTGGCCTGCGTCGTTCCGGTGCTGGTGATCGACGATCTGGCCCATGCCCGCCCCTTGGCCGAAGCCCTGGTGAAGGGCGGTTTGCCTGCATTGGAAGTCACCCTGCGCACGCCCTACGCGCTCGACGCAATCCGCGCGATGGCCGAAGTGCCGGGCGGTGTGGTGGGCGCGGGCACTTTGTTGACGCCGGCGGACGTCAAGGCGGCCAAGGCGGCGGGCGCAAAATTCGGGGTGTCGCCGGGTGCCACCCAACGTCTGCTGGATGCCTGCGCAGACCATGAGCTGCCGCTGTTGCCCGGTGCAGCCTCGGCCTCCGAGGTGATGGCGCTGCTCGAAAAGGGGTATACCGTGCAGAAATTCTTCCCCGCCGAACAGGCCGGAGGGGCGGCGTTCCTGAAATCCATTGGCGCACCCATTCCGCAGGTGTCGTTCTGCCCCACGGGCGGCATCAGCCTGAAAAATGCGCATGATTACCTGAGGTTGAAGAACATTCTGTGCGTCGGTGGCTCTTGGGTTGCCCCCAAGGACGCCATGGCGCGCGGCGATTGGGCGGCGATCACCACCCTGGCCGCCGAGGCCGCCCGCCTGCGTTAAGGCTTGATCGGGGGCAGGCCTGTTGGCATCCTGTGGCAAAACAGAAGATGCCGATGCCCGCCCCCGAAATCTCGACCTGCCTGTGGTTTGACGATCAGGCCGAACAGGCCGCAACGCGCTAGTGCAGCCTGTTTGACGACGCCCGCATCACCCAAGTCCTGAAAAAACGGGGCGGTCCCAAAGCTGGCGCTTTTACCGTGGCCTGCACCCTGCTGGGGCAACACTATTGGGGCCTGAATGGCGGCCCGCATTACAAACTGTCCCCCGCCACCTCGATCACCGTCACTGTTGACACTCAGGCCGAGGTGGACCGGCTCCGGTCCGCCCTTCTGGCCGATGTTGGCCTTGAAAACCGCTGCGGCTGGCTGACCGACCGGTTTGGCCTGTCTTGGCAAATCTTCCCGCGCGCCTTGCCCCGGCTCTTGCAAGCCGACACTTCGGGGCGGGTGATGCAGGCGATGGTGGGCATGATCAAGCTGGACATCGCCGCCCTTGAAGCCGCCGCACCGCCCCCAAACCCCTAAAATTTAAGTCAAATTTGCCTTCATCTTGGCAAAAGTATCCCACGGGGGTCCGGGGGTGTGAAACCCCCGGCCGTTGCAAAACAGCCCGGCCTAATCCCGGTCCTGAAACCGCGCCGCACGTCCGCCCCGGCGTTTGGGCATTGCGGGTTCGGTCAACGCCTCGGTCAGCACCGCTGTCATCGGATGATCCGGGTTCGGTGCGCCATAATGCGCCAGCAATCTGCCCAGGCAATCGGGGGTATCGACCACTGCGGGCAGACTCAACACCCAGTCGATGAAGATCGACCGGCATTCGCCCAGGGTTATACCCTCAATCGCGTAGCTTTCGCGCACCAACCCTTTCGGGTCTGCCTCTGATAAGTCCAACGCCCGTCTCCCCATGCCTTCACCCGTTCAGATGGGCCACAATCACCGCTTCGGCAAGGGCTGCCCGTTCAGACAGCTGCGCCAGCAGCACCTCAATCCCGGCGACCCCGGCCTCACGCAGCAAGAACGCCCGCGCACCTTCGCCCAAAGTCGCGGGATCCAGTGGCTTGTCGGTCAAAAGCCGCGCACTGGCCTGGATGCGCCAGCATAACCTGTAGGCATCCAACAGCGCCGTCTGATCCGATTGCGACAGTTTGGCGCCCGTAACCCCCGCCGCGATCTGGCGTTCGACCTGCCGCGCCGGGCTGGCGGTCAGCAATGCCATGGTTTGCGCCAGCAATTCCACATCCATCAGTTTGCCGGGGCCGTATTTCGCCTCCCACAGGCTGTCACCCGGCTTGGCAGCGGCCAATCTTGCCCGCATCTCGGCCACCTCGGCACGCACCGCCGCCCCCTGCCCTTTGCGCGCCAGAATGTCGCGGCGGAAGGTTTCCACTTCCTGCGCCAGCGATGCCTCCCCTGCCAGCACGCGCGCGCGGGTCAAAGCAAGGTGTTCCCATGTCCAGGCCTCGGTTTCTTGATAGCTGCGGAAACTTTCGACAGAGGTCGCAACCGGCCCCTGCCGTCCCGAGGGCCGCAAGCGCACGTCGACCTCGTAAAGCCGCCCTTCGGCCATCTGCGCCGACATCGCCGTCACCATGGCTTGCGTCAGGCGCGCGTAATAGCTGCGGGCACCCAAAGGACGCAGGCCCGTGGAATCCTCCACCCCGGCCGCGTCATAGATCAGGATCAGGTCCAGATCAGACCCCGCATTCAGCCGCCCTGCCCCCAAAGACCCCATGCCCAACAGCACAGCACCCCGACCCGGCATCGCCCCGTGTTTGGCGGCAAAGGCAGCGGCCACCACCGGCCACAGGGCAGCAATCACCGCTTCGGCCAGATCGGCATAGTGTTTGCCGGCCTCGAAGGCGTCGATCAGACCGCGCAGGTGATGCACGCCGATGCGGAAATGCCACTCCTTCATCCAGCGCCGGGTGGCGTCAAGTTTGCGTTCGTAATCATTGGCTTGCGCCATACGTTCGGTCAGTTCCACTGTGAGCGCGCCGACAGCGGGCCAAGGGGCAAAGAACGAGCCGCCGATCACGGCGTCCAGCACGCTGGCGTTGCGCGACAGATAGCGCGCCAAACCGGGTGCCGTGCCTGCAATGTCGATGATCAGATCGACCAGAGACGGGTTTGCTTCAAACAGCGAGAAAATCTGCACCCCCGACGGCAGGCCAGACAGAAACCCGTCCAGCGCCACCAGCGCCTCATCGGGGTTGGCCGCGCGGGTCAGGCGTTTGAGCAAAACCGGGCGCAGGCGTTGGAAAATGGATTGCGCCCGGTCCGAGCGCAGCGCCGGGTAGGACGACCATCCGTTGACAATGGCGCGGGCGCTCTCGGACAGTTCCGGCCCGTCTTCGGCGGCAACAGGCGCGAAAAACCCCTCAGTCAGACCATCGGTGCGTGCCAAACGATCCAGCAGGTCGCGGCGGAAGTCGGCCTCGCTCTGCCCGCAAAACGCGGCGATCCGCGCCACCCCTTCGGGCGTGTTGGGCAGGTTGTGGGTCTGCTCATCGTTCACCATCTGGATGCGGTGTTCCAGATCGCGGTGCTGCAGGTACAGGTCCGACAGCTCCGCTGCCACTTTGGCGGGCAGCCAGTCTTTGGCCGCCAAAGCCTGCAGTCCGCCCAAAGTGGTGCGGTCGCGCAGATCAGGGTCGCGCCCCCCGGCGATCAGCTGTCGGGTCTGGGTGAAAAACTCGATCTCGCGGATGCCACCCTGACCCAGCTTCATGTTATGGCCCTCAACCACCACAGCACCGTTCAGGCCGCGATGTTCGCGGATGCGCAGACGCATGTCATGGGCATCTTGAATCGCTGCAAAATCAAGGTGTTTGCGCCAGACAAAGGGCGTGAGGGTCTTCAGGAATCGATTGCCCGCCGCAATATCGCCACCACAGGGCCGCGCCTTGATATAGGCGGCACGCTCCCATGTGCGGCCCTGTGCCTCGTAATAGGCCTCGGCTGCGGCCATCGACAGACAGACCGGCGTCACCGAAGCATCCGGGCGCAGACGCAGATCGGTGCGGAATACATAGCCCTCGGAGGTGACATCCGACAGCATCGCCGCCATTTTGCGGGTGACGCGGATAAAGGCGGCACGGGCGTCTTGCCCGTCAGCGCCATAGCGGTCTTGGTCGAACAGGCAGACAAGGTCGATGTCGGACGAATAATTCAGCTCGCCCGCGCCCATCTTGCCCATTGCCAGCGCCACCATGCCCCCTGCTGTTTCCGCGTCTTCGGGCACCGCACCGGGCAACTTGCCGCGACGGATCTCCTCGGCCACCAGACGCCGCAGCGCCAGATCCACCGCACGATCGGCCAGATCGGTCAGCGCCCCCGTCACCTGCATCGTGGACCAGACCCCGCCCAGATCGGCAAGCGCCACCAACAGCGCCGCCCGACGTTTGGCCTGACGCAGCGCCACCGGCAAAGCGTCCACCGCCACCGGGTCCAACGCGGCCAAAAGCGCCCGGAACGCGGTTTCGGGGGCAAGGGTCAGCGCGACGCGCAGCCAATCGGCCTCCCGCCGCATCAAGCCCTTCAGGTAGGGGCTGCAGCCAGCGGTGGCCGCGAGCAGCCCGCGCAAATCGGGGGGCAGATCGGCAAACTGCTGGGCAATATCAGCCGCCCCCGCAGGATCATGGGCGATGGGCTGACGGCGAAGGCGCGCGGCAAAACTTTGGGTCATGGTCGCAATCTGCGGCGGCAGGCAAGCGGGGTCAACCGCCGCTCATCAAGGCTGACCGCTTTCTCGCGCAATCGCTGGTGGACTTTGTGCAGCAAGCCAGGTCCGACTTGATCAGCGGCGGCCAAATGCGCGAATTTCTGCCTGATGTAAATTTCCTTAACATACCCCCTTGCGCGACAGGCTCACCATGCGCATCTTGCTTCATGTGAAAGACATTCACATTCGCCGCACACCGGCATCACACCACGGGAGTCCGCCGATGAATACGATTTCGAACACCGCCCCCACCACCGGCGGCATCACCAGCTGGTTTCGCCGCGCCACCGACTGGCTGGACGGCAAGGGCCGGGGCGCCTGGATTGGCGCCATGGTCTTGGGCTTTGTCTTTGCCTGGCCCATTGGCCTTGCGCTTGTCTTCTACATCACTCTCACCAACCGCTGGAGCAAAGACATGTTCAACCGACCAAGCTGCGCGCAGCGCCGTGCTGCACACCACTGGGGCCATTCCGCGATGAAACCTTCGGGCAACACCGCCTTTGACGCCTATAAAGCCGAGATGCTGCGCCGTCTGGAAGACGAGCAAACCGCCTTTGAGGGCTTTTTGCAGCGCCTGCGCGATGCCAAAGACAAGTCGGAATTCGACGCCTTCATGGACGACCGTGCCCGTGCCAACCGCGATGCACCGGTTGTGGTGCCCCCCACGGACGCCGCGCGTCCCGGCGAATACTGATCCCGCGACCATTTCCCATCAGGCCCTCCGGTTTACCCCGGGGGGCTTTGCCATGTTCGGGGCGATTGTCCTTGGCGCAAGGCCGATGGCTTGCTAGGGTATAGGAGCTTCAGTTCCTTTGCAGTTTGACTTATGCGCCACACCCTTCCGATTGCGCCCCAGTTTTATGTGACCGCCCCGCAGCCCTGCCCCTATCTTGAGGGCCGGATGGAACGGAAATTGTTCACCGCCCTGCAAGGCGATCAAGCACAGCGGTTGAATGACAGCCTGTCGAAACAAGGCTTTCGTCGCAGCCAGAACGTGTTGTACCGCCCGTCTTGCGCAGAATGCTCGGCGTGTTTGTCTGCACGCATCCGGGTTGCCGATTTCAAACCCAACCGCAGCCAGCGCCGGATTATGCGCGACGCCGCCCATTTGCGCCGCAACGCCACCTCGCCTTGGGCAACTGAGGATCAATACACCCTGTTTCGCCGCTATCTGGATGCGCGCCATGCCGATGGCGGCATGGCCGATATGGACGTGTTCGAGTTCGCGGCGATGATCGAAGAGACCCCGATCAAAAGCCGGGTGATCGAATACACCCGCCCGGCCACGACCGGAGAGCGCCACGCGCCCTTGGCCTGCGTGTCATTGACCGATGTCTTCGACGATGGGCTGTCGATGGTCTACAGCTTTTACGATCCCGATCTGACCAATCTGTCGCTTGGCACCTTTGCCATTCTGGACCATATCGACATCGCACGCGAGGCCGGGTTGGCCTATGTCTATCTGGGCTATTGGGTGCCGGGCAGCCGCAAGATGGGCTACAAAGCCGGGTTCAACGCCATTGAGATATTCAAGGCCGGGGCGTGGCAGGATATTGGCGATCCGGCTGACCACCGCGCCGAATTGCACCCCTTGTCAGTGGATCCCATTGCCGAGCAAGTGGCCCGTATCTCTTTGCCCGAGGCCCGCAGCATCCGCGATGAGACGGGCAAGGTGTGACTGGGGCGCGGCTGATCTCGGTCGCGCTGCTGGTGCCCGATTATGATTTGGCGATTGCTTTCTTTTGCGACGTGATGGGGTTCCGGCTGACCGCCGACGTGGATCAGGGTCATAAACGCTGGGTCACGGTGCAGCCGCCGGGCGGGGGCGTGCAACTGGTGCTGGCGCAGGCGGATGGCGCGGGGCAACGGGCCGCCATCGGCGATCAATGCGGCGGGCGGGTCTGGCTGTTTCTGCAAACCGACGATTTCGCCCGCGATCACGCCCGCATGCAGGCCGCTGGTGTGCGGTTCGAAGAATCGCCCCGGCATGAGGTTTATGGCATCGTGGCCGTTTGGCAAGATCCGTGGGGCAACCGCTGGGATTTGATTCAACCAGCCCAATAACGCAATTCTCTTGCCGTGGCGCGGGGTTGCAGTCCACTGTGGCGCAAAGGTCAAGGCGAAAACACAAACAATTTGCGGCAGAGTTGACGCGGCCGAAGAAATTGACATAATTGGACAACTTTTCTTACCAGATCAAGGTGAGCAAGGAGCAAGCGCCGCAAAGGCGCGCAGATGGGAGGAGGACAAGATGCACGCATTCCTTGCGGTCGCACGCGCAATTGACCGCATCACCGAGGCCGTCGGAAAACTGATCATGTGGGCCATTTTAGCCGCCGTGATCGTCAGCGCGGGCAACGCCATTGTGCGCAAAGCCTTCAACATGTCGTCAAACACATGGCTGGAGTTGCAGTGGTATTTGTTCGGCGCGGCGTTCATGTTGGCCTCGGCCTACACGCTGCAACAAAACGAACACATCCGCATCGACATCTTTTACGGCACCCGCAGCCGGCGCACGCAGCATTGGATCGACCTGTTTGGCCATGTGTTCTTTCTGCTGCCGTTTGTGGCGATCATGACGTACATGATGGTGCCCTATGCCTTGGCGGCCTTCAACAGTGGCCAGATTTCCACCAACGCAGGCGGGCTGATCATCTGGCCGGCGCGGGCGATGCTGGCATTTGGGTTCATCTTGCTGCTGGCGCAGGCGTTTTCCGAAATCATCAAGAAGATCGCTGTGATGCGCGGGCTGATGGAAGACCCGACCCCTTTCATTTCGGCGCATGAACAGGCCGAGTTGGAAGGCGCGGCACTGGCCGCCGAAGTGTCGCGACTGGCCGAATTGGAGTCCCGCAAATGATATTGGAATTCATCGCCTCGAACATGGCGCCCATCATGTTCGCAAGCCTCGTCATCTTCTTGCTGCTGGGCTACCCGGTGGCGTTTTCGCTGGCGGCCAACGGTTTGGTGTTCTTCGCCATCGGCGTCTGGCTGGCCCCCTATTCCAACAACACCATTACCCTTGACTGGCCCTTGCTGTTCACCATGCCGCAACGATTGTGGGGGGTCATGTCGAATGAGACGCTGCTGGCCATTCCCTTCTTTACTTTCATGGGGATCGTGCTGGAACGATCGGGCATGGCCGAGGATTTGCTGGACACCATCGGCCAGTTGTTTGGCCCGATCCGCGGCGGTCTGGCTTATGCGGTCATCATCGTGGGGGCGCTGCTGGCGGCGACCACGGGCGTGGTTGCGGCGTCGGTGATCGCTATGGGATTGATTTCGTTGCCGATCATGCTGCGATATGGGTATGACAGGCGGGTGGCTTCGGGCGTGATTGCAGCATCTGGCACCTTGGCACAGATCATTCCGCCATCACTGGTGCTGATCGTTCTGGCTGACCAGTTGGGCAAATCGGTTGGCGACATGTACAAGGGCGCCATGATCCCCGGTCTGGTTCTAACCGGGTTCTACATGCTTTATGTGTTCATCATTTCGATGTGGCGGCCGCAGTGGGTGCCTGCTTTGCCGCCAGAGGCGCGGACTTTGGGCCACGGCATCACTTCGCTGTTGGTCGCCATCGCCGCGGTGATCGTGATTGGCTATGCCGCCCATGTCACGCTTTTCCCCAGCATCGGCGCAAATGCCGATATTGCTGGGGCCACGATTGGCATCGCCTTGATCTACATCTATGCGTTGGTCGATAAAACCTTCAACATCAACACCATGTCGCGCCTTGCCCAGCAGGTCATCATGGTGCTGATCCCGCCGTTGGCCCTGATCTTTCTGGTATTGGGCACGATCTTCCTTGGCATCGCCACCCCCACCGAGGGCGGGGCCATGGGTGCTGTCGGGTCGCTGTTCCTTGCGGCGATGAAGAACCGGCTGAACCTGGAGGTGATCAAATCGGCGCTGGCGTCAACGACGCGGCTTTCGGCTTTCGTCATGTTTATTCTGATCGGCGCGCGGGTATTCTCGCTGGCTTTCTATGGGGTGAACGGGCAAATCTGGGTTGAACATCTGCTGGTCGGCGTGCCGGGCGGTGCGACGGGCTTCCTGATCTTTGTGTCGGTGCTGGTGTTCTTGCTGGCCTTCTTCCTCGATTTCTTCGAGCTGGCCTTCATCATCGTGCCGCTGCTGATCGCACCGGCCGAGGCTTTGGGGATCGACCTGATCTGGTTCGGCATCATCCTTGGCGTCAACATGCAAACCTCGTTCATGCACCCGCCGTTCGGCTTTGCGCTGTTCTACCTGCGCTCGGTTGCGCCGAAGTCGCCCTACACCGATAAGGTGACGGGCATTCGTACGACGGGGGTTTCAACGGCGCAGATCTATTGGGGGGCGGTGCCGTTCGTGGTCATTCAGGTGATCATGGTCGGCTTGGTGATCGCCTTCCCGCAGATGGTGATGCATTACAAGGGCCCGGTGATCGATGCCAGCACCGTGCAAATCACCGTGCCTGCCCTGCCCACACTGAACGGCGGCGGCATCGG
>CAMAQR010000034.1 GCA_945860375.1 Pseudorhodobacter antarcticus | reverse complement strand
CCATGCGACAAAGGAAAGAACGGCTTCAACCGCTCCATCTGCGCGTCCGTCAGCCAGAATAGATCACCCATGCGACACCTCCCCGATGCCGCAAATGAATCAGTGAAACGGGCCGGAAACAAGTGGATTAATGAGTTCTGAGCCTAGCTAAGTAGGCGCTATTTTTAATTCAACCGATTTTATTAACGCCAGAAGTGAAGAATCTGTTGAAACCCTCACAATTGTTTTGGGATTCGCTGCGGCGAATTCAGCTAGCCAAAGTTTACATTCACATTTTGTTTGTTCGTCCCACGGCTTGCCGCTTTCTGCAAACTGGCGACCAACTGTATCAGACCACTTACTTTTTGTCTTTCCAAGTGGCTTCTTTTTCACATCAACACCGAATTTTTTGAGAAATTCTTGCGAATAAATATTCTGATCATATAAATCTTCCAACTCGCTCTCTGCCGCTCCGGGCACGACAGAAAGATTAACATCTGCTATTTTTACAGCCCTCGAGGAGAGCGCTTTTTTTACTGCCAATTTGCCTGCAGTATCATCGTCCAAAAATGCTTGAATTTCGCATGCTGAGGCTTGATAGAAGGACGCCTTCTGTGAAAGAGAGCTAGCGCCTCCAAGGTCGTCGAACGCGATTGCTCCCTCATCAAAGGCTGACTTAATGGAATCACTTCTGGCACACAAAATGCTTTTTAGCGCTAACACATCATCCTTCCCTTCACAAACTATGACGAGCCGTGCATTTTGCAGATTGTCAGAGAATCGAACTCCGAGAGCCTCTTGAATTTCAGAAACATGTCTTGCGCACTTAGCCCGGCTTCTATTTACAATAATTGTATTCTCCAAATGTCCTGGACGGACGAAGAGTGGGGAATGACTTGTTAGAACGATTTGATTCTTCTTCGATATTTCCTCAATGACTGAGCGTAACTCATGAATTGTACGCGGGTGCAGGTGAGATTCTGGCTCTTCAATTGCGATAATTGTGCTTGTTGTCGTATCACTTTCATCAGCAGCATGCCGCATCAACGCAAGGGTAGCAAGACTCTGGATGCCATCACCTTTTCGCGCTAGACTTGTTAAACTTCCGTCATCAACCAAAATCTCAATTTCTCTGCGTAAAGCGCTATAACGAGCTTCGCGAAGGGGCTTCAGTTTAACTGATTTTACTGATGGTAGAAATTTTGAGATTGTGCTTTGGATCGTCTGCCCAAGTTCATCAAAAATTGGCTGTTGTATACTTTCTATCTTTTCGATCGCTGCAATATACTCTAAATCTTTCTCAACATCTCGTAACTCACGCTCTACAAGGCGAGAAATAACGCTAGTGGCAGACTCTGACGTTCGTATTGCCGGAATATAGCTGAACCTTAATCTTTTCGATATGAATGCAGCTATTCTCGTGGACTTTTTGTTGATGGTCGCATGGCCTCTCCCCGGCTTTTGAACTGATAGGTCAAAATTACTCTGATCAAATGTGAGCAATATTGGCAATGTTCCATTTAAGTTGCTCTTTATCTCTTCTTTAAATGCCTCCAAATCTTGATCGTCAAGCAGAAATTCAAGCGTTATTTTTGTGCTTGCACCAGTACCAGCCTTTGCTTGCTTCCCTATCGGATAATCTCTTTTCCAATCATATATAATTGCCGAACGGTAGCCACTCATCCTTGGTGCAGGCCTAACAACCCGTCCATCAGGCAACCTTCGTACAGTCTCGAACCAGCTTGCTAGGGAATCCATTCCCAAAGCCAACGCGTGAAGGATGTTTGATTTTCCCTCGTTATTTGCTCCAATAAGAATCGAATAGTCAGTGAGAGGTATTTTTCTCGCATTTGTTATGCTTCTGTAGTTTTCAACCGAAAATGAAACCAATCTCACTTTTCTACTCCAATAGATGCCTGCCAATTTTAGTTTTATTACTCTTTCGAACAGTATCCTACTAAAAATTGTACCACGTCAAGGGCGCTCAACCCGCTCACACCCCCGGCTGAAACCATTGCTCGATGTAGTCCATCACATCGTCGATCATACCACCCCTCCGCGCTTCCGGCCCGGTGAACTTCAAGGCCCAGCCGTTCTTGCAAAGCTCCCGGCGGATCACCAGGCCCTGCTTCAGGTGCAGCAGGCGGCGGGGGCGGCCTGGGGTGGTGGCGGTGGGTTCGGTTTCGGGGCTGAGGGCCTCGGTCAGGGTGGGGATCAGGGCGGCCCATTGGCTTTGCAGGCTTTTGCCCGCGTTCTCGGTCAGGATCTGGCGGATCAGCGCGGTGAGGCCACCGCGCAGGGCGGCGCTGAGGCGTTCCATCTGGGATTGGGTCAGGGTTTCGGGGGTGGAGAAGTGACCCTCCAACTCTTCTGCCACAAGGGCGAGGGTGCGCAGGCGGTTGCGTTTTTGTTTGAGCGCGGTGGGGTGCAGGGCGACGATGGCTTGATCGATGCTGTCGAAAAGGCCGCGGTTGACGGCGGTGACGATGGTCAGCCCGCGCTCCCACGGGGACAGGTTTTCGCGGATTTCGTTTTCGGCGATCATCTGGGCCATCGCCTCGGGGATGGTGGCGGGGGTGCGGATGAAGGCGGGAATGGTGGCGAAGTCGCCGTTGGCGCGCCAGGCGGCAAGCCGGCGGATGGCGGAGAGGCGGCGCAGGCCGGAGATGAGGCCGTAGCGGTGGATGTCGGGGCTGCCCTCGGGCGGTTCGGCCAGTTCGAAGAGTTCGATGGGTTGGCGCAGGCCATCACGCGAGATCGAGAAGACGAGGTCTTGCAGGGCGTCCTCGGGCAGATGGCTGCGATCGCGCAGCAGGGCGTCGTCGAGGATCTGGTCGGTGGGGATGTGGTGAATGTCCATGGCGCGGCCTTTCGTTTGCGCCATGGAAGCGCGGGACTGGTTAAGGTGCGGTTTTTGGGGCGGGCGTTCGGGGTGAGCCTTCGGGGGCCAACCCCCGAGCCCCCGGGATATTTGGGCCAATGTGAAGGGTCAGAGATACCAGATGTACCAGTCGCGCAGGGCATCGGGAGCAAGGTCGGCGGTTTTGGTGACTTCGGCGCGTTTCATGTAGAGGTGGTTTTCGACGAGGCCTGCGCCAAGAGCGGCGGTCAAGGCAGTGTCGGATTCCAGGTCGTTCAGGGCCTCGGTGAGGGAAGCGGCGGTGCCGTGGGCGGCGTCGTTGGAGGTGAAGCCGTTGCCGGTTTCCAGCGGCGGCAGGGGGTAATGGTTCTGAACGCCCAGCAGGGCCGCTTGCAAGACCGTGGCAACAGCGGTGTAAGGGTTTGAGGCGGCGTCGGCCATACGGTGTTCGAGGCGGGCTTTCTTGCCACCCTCGGCCGAGAGGCGGACGGTGACGTTGCGGTTGTCACCGCCCCAGTTGCACCAATAGCCAGACAGGCTGGCCGGTTGCAGGCGGTTGTAGGACAGGGCGTTGGGGGCGATCAGACCGGCCATGGCGCGGTGGTGATGCATCCAGCCGGCGATGCAGGCTTTGGTCAGGGCGTTCATGTTGTGGGGGTCGCCGCGGTCGCCATTGGCCAGCGCATTGGTGCCGTGGGCGTCGGTGAAGGACAGGTTGATGTGCATGCCGGAGCCGCCCTTGCCGGGGATCGGTTTGGGCAGGAAGGTCAGGATGACGCCATGGGCCAGCGCCACTTCGCGGGCCATCTGGCGGAACAGCACCACGGTATCGACGTGCTCTACCGCGGGGCCGAAGGTCAGGGTGAATTCATACTGCGGCGTGTCGTATTCGGCGGTGATCAGGTCCAGCGGCAGGCCGATTTCCTGCGCCTTGTTCCAGATCGCGGTGGTGAACCCCAACGGATCGCTGAAATTGCCGGTGCCATAAACCACGCCGCCGGGGGTGTCATAGGGCACAAGTCGGCCATCGGGGGCGCGGATGAAGGCGTAGGCCTCCAGTTCGATGCCGACTTTCGGGGTCAGGCCCAGCGCCTGCCATGCCGCGACGGCGCGTTTGAGGGCAAGGCGGGGGCACAGCGGAATCTCTGTCCCATCGCCTGCATAAAGGTCACCGGTGACGACATGGGTGTTCGGCTCCCATCCCGGTCGAATATCGTCACCATTCCAGCGCAAAGCCATGTCCGGGATGCCTTCGAGGCACAGGGTTCCCGGCGCTTCGATCAGCAGATCCTTGTCGTAATGCACGGAAAACGTGGGCCGGGCGAAGCGGCTTTCATCGTCTTTGAGTTTCGACGCGGGCAGGTATTTGCCGCGCATGATCGACAGATGATCGCAGAACATCGCGCGCAGGCGCTGGGGATGGTCGGTCATGGCAGCCCTTTATTGCAGCGTGACGGAGACAGGCAGCGATTTGAGGCCGCCGACGAAGTTCGATCGCAGGAATTTCTGCGCCCCAGCAGGTTCGATGGAACGCAGCCTTTTGGCAAGTTCTTCGAACAACACACGCACCTCAAGCCGGGCCAGCCACATGCCAAGGCAGACATGCGGGCCGCCTTGGCCAAAGGCCATGTGGCGATTGTTCTGGCGGGCGAAGTTGACGCGGTTGGGGTCTGCAAACGCGGTTTCATCCCGGTTGCCGGACAGCCACCAATAGACCACCTTTTGCCCGGCTTTGATCTGCTTGCCGTGGTAGTCGAAATCACGGGTGGCGGTGCGGCGGAAATAGATGGCCGGGGTGGCCCAGCGGATGATTTCGTCGGGGGCGGTGTCCCAGACGGCGCCGGATTGCAGCAGGGGCAGCAATTCGGGCTGGTGCGCCAGCGCCTGAATCCCGGCGGCAATGGAATAGCGGGTGGTGTCATTGCCCGCGGCGACCAGCAGGCAGAAGAAATTGCGAAACTCGTGTTCCGGCATCACCGAGCCATCGGCGGCTGGCGCGATGATCAGCGGCAGGATGCCCGAGGTGTCACCCGTGGCGGCTTTTCGGGCCATCAGGTCTTTGGCATAAACGAACAACTCTGCCCCCGCAGGCGAGTTGAAGGGCATCATCCGAAATTCATCAGTGGTCATGCGGTCCAGCACATGGGTGGTGAAATCGGGATCGGAGTTGGCGATCAGCGCGTCGCCCTTGGCCACCAGCCACGGCAGGTCTGCGTCCGGCGTGCCCATAATGCGCCCCAACATCCGCATCGGCAGTTGGCGGGCGATGTCGGTGGTGGCGTCGAAGGTGAGTTTGGGCAGGGTTTTGTCGAGGATATCGACACAGATGTCGCGGATCACCTGTTCGAATTGCGCAATCACCGGGCGGGAAAACGCGCGGGCGACGCGCATGCGGGTGGCCATATGTTCCGGGCCATCGGTTTCCTGAAAAGTGCGGCGGGCGAGGTATTCCTCATAGGACTGGTCTTCGATGCGGATGCCGCGGGCCGAGGACAGCAGATCGGTCTGGCGGTTGAGTTCAAAGATATCGGCGTGGCGGGTGACGGACCAGTAATTTTCACCCTGCGCATAGTCGGTCCAATGCATCGGATCGTCGCGGCGCAGTCGGGCGAAGGTGTTCAGCGGTGCGCCATTGGCAAAGGCGTCATGGCTGGACAGATCGGCGTGGCCGTCATCGGAGGGGTGCCAGAGCGTCATGTTTCCTCGCTTGCCGGAAGGGCGATTTCAAAATATACTAAACATGTTCATAAATATGTAAAGCGGAAGATCATGCGTATAGCAGTGCTGATGGCGAACACGGATGAGAGCGATTTTGCGCAGGTGCATCCGGGGGATGGCGCGAAGTTTGAGGCGCTGTTGCAGGAGCTGCGCCCCGATTGGCGGGTGACGGTGTATTCCGTGAAGGACGGGCAGTTCCCGGCGGCGGGGGCGGTTTATGACGGCTGGATCATCACGGGCAGCCCGGCTTCTGTGCATGATACCGCGCCGTGGGTCGGGCGCTTGGAGGCGCTGATCCGCGATCTGGTGGCGCAGGCGCAGCCGCTGTTTGGCGCCTGTTTCGGGCATCAGGCGATTGCCAAGACGCTGGGCGGGGTTGTTGGGGACAATCCGGGCGGCTGGGTGTTTGGATTGGTGGAAACCGAGATGGAGGGCGTCAGAATGCGGCTCTATGCGGCCCATCGTGAGCAGGTTTTGGTTTTGCCTGCGGGTGCGGTTTCGCTGGGCGGAAATGCAGAATGTCCGGTGGGGGGCTTTGCGATGGGCCGCGTTTTGACAACACAATATCACCCCGAGATGACGCCGGGGTTCATGACGGCTTTGGTGGCGGAATATGGGCCGAAGCTGCCAGAGGGGGCGGCGGCACGGGCGGCAGCGAGTTTGAGCGCGCAGGCGGACCGGGGCGCAATTGCGGCGCGGATGGTGCGGTTTTTTGAGGGCGGCTGAACCGGGGGCCAGCCCCCGGACCCCCGGGATATTTGTGCCAAGATGAACCAAATTTTAGACAGATTTTAGATGTCTTTCATCAGGCGGAGGGCGTCGTAGATGGCGGCATGGGTGTTGCGGGATTCCACCGCATCGCCGATGCGGAAGAGTTGGAAGCCTTGGCGGCCACCGTTCAGGGTTTGCGGCTGACCCGCGATCAGGGCGTCATAATCCACCGCGCCGAGGTTTTGCGACCGGGGTTTCAGGTCGAAATAAAGGTCGGCGAGCGGTTGGGTGCCGTGGTTGACGACAATCTGATCATACTGCGCGGTTTTGGTCAGGGGCAGGTAGTCGCTGCCGATGGTGGCCTTGATCTGGTTGCCGTCGCGTTCCACCCCGGTCAGACGGTAAGTGACGGTAAAGGTGACATCTTTATCCTGCAGGGCGCGCATGTAGGGGACAAGGTTCATCGCCATCACATCAGGGGCAAAACTGCGGTCGGGGGTCATGATTTCGACCTTGGCGCCGGATTCGGTCAGGGTTTGGGCGGCTTGCAGGGCGGTGTGGTCGCCGGCATCGTCGTAAAGCAGAACGTTGGCACCGGGTTTGACATCGCCAGACAGGATATCCCACGCCGAGACTGTCAGGTCATTGCCAAACTGCAGGATGTCCTTTTCGGGCAAACCGCCAGTGGCGATGATGACAACTTCTGGGTTTTCCGCAAGAATATCAGCGGCTTCGGCCCAGGTGTTGAAGCGGAACTCGACCCCGAGGGCGGCGCATTGGGCCATGCGCCAGTCGATGATGCCGATCATCTCGGCGCGGCGTTTGGTTTGAGCGGCAAGGCGGACCTGACCGCCGGGGTGAGCGGCTGCCTCGAACACCGTCACCTTGTGGCCCCGTTCGGCGGCGACGCGGGCGGCCTCTAGCCCGGCCGGACCTGCGCCGACGATCACCACGCGGCGGGCGCGCAGGGCCCGGGTGATCGTGTGGGGCATGGTTTCTTCGCGGCCCGTCGCCGGGTTGTGGATGCAAAGCGCCATGCCGCCTTGGTAAATGCGGTCCAGGCAATAGGTGGCGCCGACGCAGGGGCGGATGTCACCCTCGCGGCCTTCGATGATTTTGCGCACAATATGCGGGTCGGCCATGTGGGCGCGGGTCATGCCCACCATGTCGAGTTGCCCGGTGGCAATGGCGTGGCGGGCGGTGGCGACATCGGGAATGCGGGCGGCGTGGAAGGTGGGCAGGCCCACCTCGGCCCGGACGCGGCCTGCGAAATCGAGGTGGGGGGCAGATTTCATGCCTTGAATCGGGATCACATCGGTCATTGCGGGGTCGGTGTGGATGCGCCCTTTGATGATGTTCAGGAAATCGACATTGCCGGAGTCGCGGAACATCTTGCCGATTGCGATGCCTTCGTCGGCGCTGATGCCGCCTTGTTCGACCTCATCTGCGGTATAGCGTACGCCCAGCAGGAAATTCTGGCCAACGCGTTTGCGGCAGGCGGCCAGCACTTCGAGCGAAAAGCGGGCGCGGTTTTCAAAGCTGCCGCCGTAGGGGGAGTCCAGATCATTGGTGAAGGGCGACAGGAACTGGTCCATCAAGTGGCCATAGCATTCGAATTCAACCCCATCGACGCCCGCAGCCTGCATTCGTTCGGCGGCATCCGCATAGTCGGTGATGATGCGGGCAATGTCCCAGTCTTCGATCACTTTGGGAAAGGCGCGGTGGCTGGGTTCACGGGTTTTGCCAGCGGCGACCACGGGCAGCCAATCGCCCTTGTCCCAGCGGGTGCGGCGGCCAAGGTGGGTCAGTTGGATCATCACCGCCGCGCCGGCCTCGTGGCAATCATCGGTCAGTTTCTTCATCCAGCCCACCACCTCATCCTTGTAGGCGAGGATGTTGTTGAACACGGGCGGGCTGTCTTTGGACACCGTAGCGGACCCTGCGGTCATGGTCAGCGCCACACCGGCCTTGGCGCGCTCAAGGTGGTACAGACGGTAACGGTCCTTGGGCATGCCGTCTTCGGGATAGGCGGGTTCGTGGCTGGTGGTCATGATCCGGTTGCGCAGAGTCAGGTGTTTCATCTGATAGGGCTGCAAAAGCGGATCGGTGGACATGATGGACTCCGTGGTTTTCGGTATGAAAGCGGGAGTCGACATGTGTGTCAAGTTTTTGCGTTGCCGATGTAGGCAGGGGTGGTAATGTTTGCGGATGGAACAGGTGCAACAGATGCGCGGTTGGCGCGGATCGGCGGAAATTTGGCTGAACGCGGCCTATGATCTTTTGGTCGAAGGCGGGGTCGAGTCGGTGAAGGTTATGCCTTTGGCCGCCCGTCTTGGCCTGTCGCGCACCAGTTTCTACTGGCATTTCGCGGACCGTGAGGCCTTGCTGGCCGGGTTGGTGGCGCGGTGGCAAAGCCAGAACACCGCCAATCTGATCGCGCGGACCTGCGCCCCGGCGGATTCGGTGGCCGAGGCGATGCTGAATGTTTGTGATTGCTGGATCACGCCCGCGTTGTTTGACAGCCGGATGGAATTTGCCATCCGCACTTGGGCGCTGACCGACGGTGATCTGGCAGAGGTTTTGGCAGAGGTGGACGAGGTGCGGATTCAGGCCCTAACCGGCATGTTTGAAACGTTCTTCTTTGCACCCCAAGAGGCGCGGATCCGGGCGCAGACGGTGTATCTGACGCAGGTGGGCTACATCGCGATGCGGACCGAGGAATCATTGCAGCTGCGGTTGCAGCGGATACCGGACTATGTGCTGATCTTCACCGCGCAAGCACCGAGCGTGCAAGAGTTGGCAACGTTTCGGGCGCGGCACGGCGGTTAGGTCAGCCGCGACAGCAAGGCCATCAGTTGCGCACGTTCCAACGCGGTCAGCGGTTGCAAGGTGCGGTCTGACACTTGCAGCGCAGTGGCGCGGTGGCTGTGAAACAGGGCGGCCCCGGCGGCGGTCAGCGTGACGGTCAGGCGGCGGCGGTCTTCGGGGTCGGGGGCGGTTTGCACAAGGCCTTGGCGAGAAAGGCGGTCCACCACGCCCTTGACGGTGGCTGCATCCATGGCGGTGGCGCGGCCCAGCAGATTTTGCGATTGGGGTCCGAGTTCGTCGAGCCGGGCCAGGACCGCGAATTGCGTTGTCGTCACATTGGGGATCAGGTCGGAAAACAGCGACAAGTGGCGCTGCGTGACGCGCCGCAGCGCATAGCCGATTTGGTCATCAAGGATATATTCGCTGGGCATGGACCATCGGTAGCCCGCGCGGGCCTGTGGTGCAAGAACGTTGACAGGTGCGGGGCGGGACGGCAGACTGATATGTACACAAACAATTCAGGCCACCGCATGACGCTGTATGCCCGCCCCAGTGATCTGACCCGCGCTTTGGCTTTGCGGGCTGGCGGCGCGCGGGTTCTGGCGGGGGGAACGGATGTTTATCCGGGGGCTGCGGTGGCGGGCGACGTGTTGGATGTTTCCGGCGTGACGGCGTTGCACGGGATCTCGCGCGGGGATGGGTTGCGGATCGGTGCTGCGGTGACGTGGAGCGAGATTGCCGAGGCAGAGCTGCCCGGAGCCTGTGCGGCGTTGCAAATGGCAGCGCGGGCGGTGGGCGGGCGGCAAGTGCAGAACGCGGGAACGCTGGCCGGGAACCTGTGCAACGCCTCGCCTGCCGCGGATGGGATACCGCCGCTGCTGGTGCTGGGGGCTGAGGTGGAGCTGGCGTCGGTGCGTGGCGTGAGGCGATTGGCTTTGGCTGCGTTCGTGCTGGGGCCGCGCCGGACGGCTTTGCAGGCGGATGAGGTTTTGGTGGCGGTGCATGTGCCAGCGGCAGCTTTGGCAGGGCGATCTGTGTTCGCGAAGTTGGGGGCGCGGGCGTATCTGGTGATTTCGATCGCCTCGGTTGCGGTGCGGTTGGTGGTGGTGGACGGTGTGGTGACAGAGGCGTTTGTGGCCGTAGGGGCCTGCTCGGCGGTGGCGGTTCGGTTGGGGTTGGTTGAGGCGGCGCTGGTGGGCGTTGCGGTCGGGCAGTTGCGGGCGGCGGTGCGGGCTGCGGATATGGCCGTGCTGACCCCGATTGATGATGTGCGGGCGACTGCGGCTTATCGGCTGGAGGCGGCCGCCGAAATGGTGGCGCGGGCTGTTGCGGAATGCGGGGGCCAGGCATGATCCGGTTTCGCCTGAACGGGGTTGAAGTGACGGCAGACGCGGATCCGACTGCGCGTTTGTCGGAAGTGTTGCGCGAAGATCTGGGCGCGCGGGGCACCAAGGTTGGTTGCGATGCGGGCGATTGCGGGGCCTGCACGGTGTTGCTGGACGGGCGTTCGGTTTGCGCTTGTTTGACGGCAGCGGGGCGGGTTGACGGCTGCGCGGTGGAGACGGTTGAGGGCACGGGCGACACGCTGACCCGGTTGCGCGCGGCGTTTCTGCGGCACGGGGCGGCGCAATGCGGGATCTGCACGCCGGGCATGCTGATGGCGGCGGTGGAGTTGCTGGACCAAGTGATGCGGCCTTCAGAGGCGCAGGTGCAAGTGGCGCTGGCCGGGGTTTTGTGCCGCTGCACGGGATACGCCAAGATCATCGCGGCGGTGTGTGATGCTTGGCAAGTGGTGGCGGTGCCGGTGTCGCAAGGTGCCGTGGGCGAGGCCATTGCGCGGCTGGACGGCGCGGCCAAGGTGGCAGGCGATCTGTTCGGGGCCGATGTGGTGCCCGATGGCGCGCTGGTGGTGAAGGCGGTGCGGTCGCCGCATCCGCATGCCGCGTTCCGGTTTGGCGATCTGAGGCTGTGGGCGGGGACGCGCGCGACGGTTTTCAGCGCAAGTGATATTCCGGGGCGCAACGCCTTTGGCGTCATTCCGGCCTTTGCCGATCAGCCCGCGATTGCCGAAGCTGTGGCGCGGTTTCGCGGCGAATGCGTGGCTTTGGTGGCGTTTGAACCGGGGATCGTGCCTGATCTGACCGGGTTTCCGATAGAGTGGGAGGTTCTGCCCAGCCTTGCCACCCCGGCAGAGGCCGAGGCCCCGGATGCGGCTCTGATCCACCCGAATCGTGCGCAAAACCGGTTGATTGAAGGGCGCGTGATCAAGGGTGATGCGGCGCAGGCTTTGGATGCTTCGGCGCATGTGGTGGCGGGGACGATGACCACGGCCTTTGTCGAGCACGCCTATATCGAACCCGAGGCCGGGGCGGCTTGGATGCAGGGTGATACCCTGTGCATCCGCGCCTGCACCCAAGCCCCGGTGATGGACCGCGACGAGGTGGCGTTGGTGCTGGGCCTGCCTTTGGACCGGGTGCGGATCATGGATTCGGCGGTGGGCGGCGGCTTTGGGTCCAAGCTGGATGTGTCGGTGCAGCCGTTGATCGGGCTGGTGACATTGCTGACGGGGCGGCCCTGTCGGATGGTCTACAGCCGTGGTGAAAGCATGATTTCGACCACCAAACGCCACCCGGCGGAAATGTCGGGGCGGATTGGATGCGACGCAAACGGGCTGCTGACAGCGGTGGCGTTTGAGGGCCGGTTCAACACCGGGGCCTATTCCAGTTGGGGGCCGACGGTGGCGAACCGGGTGCCAGTGCATGTGACCGGCCCGTATTTCACCCCCCATGTCGCGGCGCGGGCGCGGGCGGTGCATACGCATGGGCCGGTGTCGGGCGCCTTTCGCGGCTTTGGCGTGCCGCAGGCGGCGGCATGGCAAGAGGTGCTGTTTGATCGGCTGGCGGAGAAGGCAGGGCTGGACCGGCTGGAGTTCCGCCTGCGCAACGCGCTGCGCGACGGGCAGGCATCTGCCACCGGGCAGGTGATGTCGGCGGTGGGCATTGCCGAATGCCTGACCGCGTTGCAACCGCATTGGGCGCGGGCGCTGCGCGATGCGGCGGGGGTGCCGGGGCGCGGGGTTGGCATTGCCTCTTGTTGGTACGGCTGCGGCAACACGGCTTTGCCCAATCCGTCGACCATTCGCATGGGCATCACGCGGGCCGGGCAATTGGTGCTGCATCAGGGGGCGACGGATATTGGCCAAGGGTCAAACACCGTGATCACCCAGATCGCGGCGCAGGCTTTGGGCGTTTCGGTGGGGGCGTTTGCGCTGATCGGACCGGACACTGCCCTAAGCCCGGATGCCGGGAAAACCTCGGCCTCACGGCAGACCTTTGTGTCAGGGCGGGCGGCGATGGCGGCGGGGCTGGCTTTGCGGGCAGAGTTGGTGCGGCTGGCGAATGGCGATGGCGCAATTGGGCTTGAGCCGGGGGCTGTCACGGTGGGCGGGCGGCGGATTGATCTGGGCGCGCTGCCGCTGGACCCGTTCGGCTATGCGGTGTCGGCGCAGGAAAGCTATGATCCGCCAACCCAAGCGTTGGATGCCAACGGTCAGGGCGCGCCTTATGCAGTGTATGGCTATGGCGCGCAGATGGTGGAATTGCAGGTGGATGAAGCGCTGGGCACCGTGCGCCTGATCAAGATCACGGCGGCGCATGATGTTGGCCGCGCAATCAACCCCCAGCTGGTCGAGGGGCAGATCGAGGGCGGTATCGCGCAGGGCATCGGCATGGCCTTGATGGAAGAGTACCTGCCGGGGCGCACCGAAAACCTGCATGATTACCTGATCCCGACCATTGGCGACGTTCCCCCGATCGAAAGCCTGATCATCGAGGTGCCGGACGCCGACGGTCCTTATGGTGCCAAGGGTCTGGGTGAGCATGTGCTGATCCCCACTGCGCCAGCGATATTGAACGCCATCCGCCATGCCACCGGGGCCGAGATTGACAGGCTGCCCGCGCTGCCGCACCGGGTTTTGGCGGCGATCAAGGCGGTGAAGCCATGACTCTTGCCATCCTCCTTTGGGGGCAAATATCCTTTGGGGGTTTGGGGCGGACAACCACCCTGAGCCCGTCGCAAGACAAGGGTTTGCCACGATGAGCGGGGTCGAGAAAATCCGCTGCGACGCGTGTCCGGTGATGTGCTTCATCGCCCCCGGTCAGACCGGGGCTTGTGATCGTTATGCCAATGACGCCGGGCGCATCGTGCGGACCGACCCGGTGGTGATGCTGTCGCATGCTCTGGCAGATGGCGGTCGGGTGGTGCCGTTTGGCGCGCGGGACTGGGACGGCGATCCGATGTCGGGCGATGCCTTTGTCACCGGAATCGGGTCGGGCACGACCTACCCCGACTATAAACCAGCGCCGTTCATCGTGTCTTCGACCATTGCAGGCGCGGATATGGTGACGGTGGTGACAGAGGCGATCTTTTCCTATTGCGGTGTGAAGGTAAAGATCGACACCGACCGACATCTGGGGATCGAAGGTGCGGTGGTGCGGGCGCAGGGGGAAGTGGTGGGCCATGTCACCACCGCCGAATATGGGTCGCAAATGCTGTCGCTGGGCGGGGTGCATCATCTGACCGGGGGCAGCAAGGCCGAAGGGCGGGTGACTTGCGCTGCGATGTTGGCGCTGTGCAATGGCGAGGCGGTGGCGTTGTCCATTGACGGGGGGGCATCTGTGGTGGTGCAGGCCGGGGCCGCGCCGATTGTCGACGGTGTTGCGGAACAGCGGATGCGGGTCGGCTGCGGGTCGGCGACGATTGGCATGTTCGCCAGCCAGTGGCTTGGGCTGGTCGATGAGGTGGTGGTGGTCGATGACCACATCACCGGGGTGGTTTCGGAACATCAGGCCGGGAAAGTGCTGGGGTGGGAACCTTCGGGGATCAAGATAGTGGGCCATCGCTCGACGCCCGGGCGGTACTTCAAGGTGTCGGAACCGGGTTTGGGCTGGGGTGGCACGCGGTTGACCGATCCGTTGGAAATTCTGGGGCCGTGGAACCCGAAGAAAGGCGCGCGGGCCGGATTGCGGTTGCTGATGGTGTCCACGACTGGCGAGGAATTTGCCTATTACGAGCTGGATGTGGCCTTGATCCCGCAGAAAATGGCGTTGCCCGATGCGCTGCGGGCGACGGTGGGGCTGATTGATGAGAATTGCGAGCCGTCGCTGTGCACCGTGTTGTTCATGGGTGGCGCGGGGGGGTCTTTGCGGGCGGGGGTGACGCGCAACCCGGTGCGGCTGACACGGTCGGTGCAGGGCGGCGAGACGGTTCTGACCTCGGGCGGGGCGGAGTGCTATGTTTGGCCGGGGGGTGGGATCACCTTTATGGTCGATGTGACCCGGCTGCCGAAAGGGGCGTTTGGCTCTGTGCCGACTCCGGCGTTGGTTGCGCCGCTGGAGTTTACGCTGCCGCGCGAGGCCTATCTGGCGATGGGCGGGCATGAGGCCTCGATCAGGTCGCTGGATCAGGTGATGTTGGAGGGCGGGGAATATGCGGAGGCTGCGCGGCTGGAGCGATGGCCATGAGCGGCTGTTGGGGTGATCCGATGGCGCGGCTGCGCCGCAAGGTTCTTGAGCGCTTGCGCGCGGGTTGCCTTCGGCTGGCCGAAATCCCAGGATTTCGGCCCGGATATTTTTACCAATGTGAAACATCATGAGCGCGCAAGTGGCATGGCTGCCGGATGGGCGGCTGCATTTGCAGCAGGGGCCGATTGATCTGATCTGTCAGGCTTGGGGAGATGAGGCGGCGGCTTATGCGAGGGCCATTGCGCGGTTTGAGGGGCTGCTGACGGAGCTGGTGGCGGAGTTGCCTTCGTTGCGTGGGGTGGATGCAGATCTGCGGGGGCCGATAGCGCGGGTGATGGCGGCGGCGGTTTTGCCTTATCGGCCCCTGTTCATCACGCCGATGGCGGCGGTGGCGGGGGCCGTGGCCGAGGCGGTGCTGGCGGCGATGGTGGGGCCGGGGGTGCTGCGGGCTTATGTCAACAATGGCGGTGATATTGCGCTGTATCTGACGCCGGGGACCACGTTGCGCTGTGCGGTCGCGGGGATGCGAACGGGGACGGGGGCCATGGTCGATGTTGGGTTTGGTGATCCGGTGCGGGGGATTGCCACCAGTGGTTGGCGGGGGCGGAGTTGGTCGCTGGGAATAGCGGATTGTGTGACTGTTCTGGCCAAAACCGCCAGTCAGGCCGATGCGGCTGCCACGATGATTGCCAATGCAGTGGATTTGCCCGGCCATCCGGGGATTGTGCAGCGACCTGCCGTTGACCTGCAGGCCGACAGCGATCTGGGCGGGCGGTTGGTGACGGTGGCCGTTGCCGGGCTGACCGCTGCGGATGTTGATCGGGCACTGGGCCATGGCATGGTTGCGGCGGCGGAATACCGGGCGCGGGGGTTGATAGACTCGGCCGCGCTTTTCCTGCACCCTGAGGTGCGCACCCTTGGAACCATTGCCCTGAAGGAGCCTGAATTTGTCTGATTTTCCCATTCGCCGCATCAGCCTGTTGATAGAAGATATTCTGCATGAGGGTGGGCCCGCGCCTGCGCTGCCCTATCGCCGGGGCGCGATCATGGCGGTGGTGCGCAACCCGTTTGCGGGCGGCTATGTTGCGGATTTGCAGGGCGCGATGGAGGATCTGAAGCCTTTGGGCCTGATGCTGACCGACCGCTTGATCGCGGCTTTGGGCGGTCGGGATGGCATCGACGCCTATGGCAAGGGCGCGATGGTGGGCGAGGGTGGCGAGTCCGAGCATGGGTCATTGTGGCATGTGCCGGGGGGCTATGCGATGCGTGAGCGTTTGGGGGAAAGCCGGGCGATTGTGCCAAGTGCGATGAAGGTTGCAGGGATGGGCGGCAATCTGGACATTCCGTTGGGCCATATCAACGCGGCCTATGTGCGCAGCCATTTTGACGCGATTACCGTGTCTGTGCCGGACGGGCCAAGGGCGGGCGAGATTGTGTTCGTGCTGGCAATGGCCATGGGCGGGCGGGTGCATTCCCGGATGGGCGGACTTGAAGTGCATCAGGTCAAGGGCGAGGACGGGCTGCGCTGATGAAACTGTGGGCGTCAGGGTTCGCGTTGATGCCAGGGGCGGCGTTTGCCTGCGCCCTGCCGCCTTCGGTGATCCTGACCCTGCCGACAGGGCTGTATATCGCCGGGGCGGGGGTGACGGTGGCGCTGACGGCGTTGTTGGGGGCTGCGTCGGGGCGGTTGCCGGGGTTTGAGCCGCATTTGGTTTACGCGGGGCCGGGCCGGTTTCCATTTGCGATGACGTCTTATCTGGCGTTTCTGGCGTTTCTGGGCCTGCTGCTGATCGGGTTCTTCGGGGCGACAGATCCGATGCACAATCTGTTGACGCTGGTGTTCTGGACGGGGGTTTGGATTGCTTTGCCGCTGGCCTCGATGATTTTCGGCAATTTATGGGCGGGGATCTCGCCTTGGTTGGCGATGGTGCGGATCACGCGGTTGCTGTTCGGGTGGCGCGGTTCGGTGGGGCTGACGCGGTTTGACCATTGGCCAGCGGTAGCGGGGCTGCTCGGCTTCAGCTGGTTTCAGATCGTGTCGATGGCACCGGATGATCCGCGGGTTTTGGCGACAGCGGCGGCGGTCTACTGGGGGGTGATCTTTGTCGCTGCGGCGGCGGAGGGTGAGGAGTGGCTGGAGCAAGGCGAGTTCCTGACGGTGTTCTTCGCCATGATCGCGCGGATTGCGCCGTTCTGGCGAGAGCGCGGACCGGGGGTGCGCGCCTATGTCGGGCTGCCGGGGGCGCAGGTGTTGCGCCTGCCCGCGTTAAGCGTTTCGCAGGTGGCGTTTGTGACGCTGGCGCTGGCGAGTTTGACGTTTGACGGTTTGTCAGAGACGTTTTTCTGGCTGGGTCTGATTGGCGAGAACCCGTTGGAATTCACCGGGCGCTCTGCCGTGCAAGGGGTGAATACGGCGGGGCTGCTGGGGGTTTGGGCGCTGACCGTTGTTGCAATTCTGGGCGTTCTGGCAGCCGGGCGGCGGTTGGGCGGTGGCTTTGCGGTGGGGCCAGCGGTGCTGTCCTTTCTGGCAATTGCGGCGGGGTATCATGCGGCGCATTATCTGGTGACGCTGCTGACGGCGGGGCAGTTCACGCTGTCGGCGCTGAACGATCCGCTGTTTCGCGGCGATGCGTTTCTGGGGCTGGAGCCGTTTTATGTGTCTTATGGATTCCTGAGCGTCGGCGCGGTGATGATGGCGGTTTATGCGGCGCAGTTCGCGGCGGTGCTGGGCGCGCATGTGTTGGCGGTGGTGTTGTCGCTGCAGCTGGCCGGGACAACGCGCGCAGTGGCGCATCTGCCGCTGACCCTGCTGATGGTGGGATATACCGTGCTGGGGCTTTGGCTTTTGTCGACGGCACGGGGGGCGTAACGTGGGAATTTCGATAGACTTTAGACAGACTGGACGACAGACTTAACCCAAGAGGCGCGGGTGAACCGCGTCCGACAACAGTGGAGAAGAACGATGAAAAGCAAGGGATTGATTGGACTTTCGCCCACGCGGCGTTCGGTTCTGATGGGGGCGGGCGCTGGGCTGATTTCGGCTTCGGCCTTTCCGGGTGTGACCTGGGGGCAGTCAGCTGCGCCGATCAAGCTGGGGTTTCAGCTGCACCGGACCGGGATTGGCGCGGCCTATGGCCATTGGTACGAACGCACCGCGCAGGCGGCATTGAAGGCGGTGAATGACGAAGGCGGCATCAATGGCCGCCCGGTCGAGATTGTGTTTGAAGACGATGGCACAGACCCGGCACGCGGGGCCGAGGTGGTCGATAAACTGGCCAGCCAGCACGGCGCGGATGTGATCTTTGGGCCGCTGTTCAGCCATGTGGTGATTGGGTCGGCCCCGCGTGCGGGTGAGTTGAAGGTGCCGTATCTGGTCTGTTCCGAAGGGTATCATGTGGCCTCTGGCATGCTGAACCGCTGGACCATGCAGCCGGGGATCACGGATGTGCGGGCGCAGGTGTCGTCGATGGCGCCTTGGGTCACACAGAACCTTGGCAAGAAGATCACGATGGTGTTCCCGGACTATGCCTTTGGCTATGACCACCGTGATTTCTTCACCGAGGCCGTGAAGGCGCAGGGCGGCGAGGTGATTGCGCAGATCGCCATTCCGCCGACGGAGACCACTTTCACCCGCTATCTGCCGCAGATCCCGGCGGAGACAGAGGTGCTGTATCACGTCATGGTCGGTCCGGCGGTTCTGACCTTTGTCAAAGAGTTGGGCGAGTTTTACGGCACCGGCGCGCGGCCGCAGATTTTCGGGTTCATCGACTCTCTGGAGGCTGTGGACACGGCTTCGCCGGGGCTGGAATTCCTTGAGGGCACCCATTTCTGGGAAGCGCACAACCGGGTGAAGCAGGCGGATGCTTCCGAAGCCGAGGTCGCCTACCGCGCGGCGGTGGGTGTCGATGACAACGGCGCTTCGATCAGTGATCCGGCGGATGTGGCGACTTATTCCCACATGTTCTCGGTTTGGGAGACGCTGCATGTGATCAAGAAGGGCATGGAGGCTTCGGGCTATCAAGGCCCGGCGGATCGGCAGAAGTTTGTCGAAGCGGTGGAGGCGATGACCGATTTTGCCGAAGGTGCTGACCATGTGCAGGGCGCGAAAAAGTTCAATGGCAAGACCCATCAGGTCTTTGGTCATCAGAACATCTCGAAGGTTGAAGGCGGCAAGATGATGCGGGTGCACCGGACCGCGATCGAGGATGGCATGTACCCGGACGCGGTGGACTACTCCACCATGTCGTTCTGAAAGACCGGGCAGGGGCTGCGGCCCCTGCCCTTTTCGGATGGCATTTGGCCCCTTTTTATTGCTGGCCCTGCTGGAGGGAACGGTGACGGCGGCAGTGCTGGCGCTGACTGCCGTTGGCCTGTCGCTGGTGTTTGGCGTCATGCGCGTGGTCAACGTGGCGCATGGTGAGTTTTTCATGTTGGGCGCGGTTTTGGCGTGGTTTGTGACGCAAAACATCGGTGGGCCGCCCGCGGTGGGGTTCATTGCGGCGCTGGTTATCGCACCGTTGGTGGTGGCATCGGTTGCGGCTTTGGCGGATTGGGCGGTGCTGAAGCGGCTGCATTATGACCCCGAGGCCACCATCGTGGCGACCATCGGGCTGCTGTATATCCTGCAGCAAACCGCGCTGACGCTTTATGGCCCCGAGGCGCGTCCGGTGCAGGCGCCGTTCACTTGGCGGATACAGACGCCGTGGTTTGGCTATTCGGGGTACAAGTTGTTCGTCGTTGCGGCGGCGGCGGTGATTTTGGCGGGGATCTGGGCGCTGATGACGCGCAGCCGCGCCGGGTTGATCATGCGGGCGACGCAGGTGGATCGCCAAACCGCACAGGCTTTTGGCATCAATGTGGACCAGGTTTATGCCGGGGTTTTCGCGCTGGGGGCGGGCCTTGCAGCGGTGGCGGCGGTGTTGGTGGTGCCGATTCAGCAGGCGCATTACCTGATGGGCGGCGATCCGTTGTTGCTGTCGTTCATCGTGGTGATCATCGGCGGGCTTGGATCTTTGCGCGGCACTTTGGTGGCGGCGCTGGTGATCGGCTTGGGGGATGGGGTGATTTCGATGTTCTTCTCACCCACTTTGGCCAAGATTATTGCGACGTTGCTAGTGGCGCTGGTGCTGGTGTTCCGCCCGCAAGGTCTGTTCGGAGCGAAGGCATGAGCGTTTCGGGCAAGGTTTGGGCGCTGCATCTGGCGGTTTTGGCGGCGCTGTTGGTGGCTCAGTTCACCTTGCCGCCCTATCACGCCAACAATCTGGCGCGGATCATGGTGCTGGCGGTGTTTGCGATGGGGTATAATATTTCCTTTGGTTACACAGGGTTGCTGTCACTGGGTCATGCGTTGTTCTTTGCGGCAGGCATGTATGGCGCGGGATTGGCGGTGTGGCAGCTGGAATGGACCCTGTTCCCGGCGCTGGCGATGGGCTTGGTGGCCGGGGGTATCGTGGCGGGGGCGGTGGGGCTGTTGGCGCTGCGGACGGCGGGGGTCAGCTTTATGATCGTGACGCTGATGTTTGCGCAGGCTGGCTATCTGATCATCCTGTATTTTGGGTATTATACCGGCGGGGATGAGGGCTTTGTCGTCGAGGCGATCGGGCGGCAGGCCTTTGGTTATGACCTTGCGCATGACGGGCCGCGCGCGGTGGCGGCGTTTGTTTTGTTCGGCATGGCGCTGTTGGCCAAGCTGGCGTTGGTGCGATCACCTTTTGGCCGGGTGATGGTGGCGATGCGGGAAAACGAAGAGCGCAGCCGGATGCTGGGCTACAATCCGTTCCGCGTGAAACTGCTCGTGATGGTGATCTCGGGCCTTTACGCGGGGGCTGCGGGGGCGGCTTACGGTGTGTTGTTCGGCTATGTTGGCGCGAACTTTGCCGGGGTGCAGTATTCGATCCTGCCGATGCTTTACGTGCTGCTGGGCGGGGCGGGGGTGGTTTTGGGGCCGCTGCTGGGCGCGGCGGCGATGTTCTATCTGATTGATATCGCGTCCAGCGTGACCTCGGCGCATTTGCTGGTGGTGGGGGTAGCCTTGGTGCTGCTGGTGCTGTTCGCGCCACGCGGGCTGCTGGGCATGGTGCGGGAACGGTGGCTGCCATGGCTGCCGTGATCTTGCAGGCAACGGGATTGATGCGCGCCTTTGGCGGGTTGCGCGCGGTGGCTGGGGTGGATTTTGACCTGCGGGCCGGAGAGATTCAGGCTCTGATCGGCCCGAATGGCGCGGGAAAGACCACCTTTGTCGGCCTTTTGTCGGGCCGGATCGCGCCAGATGCCGGGATTATCACGTTGGAGGGGCGCGACATCACGGCGCTGCCTGCGCATGCACGGGTGCGGCTGGGGGTGGCCTACACGTTTCAGATCACCTCGATCTATCCGCGCCTGTCGGTGTTCGACAACGTGGCGCTGGCAGTGCAGTCGCGGGGCGCGCAGGAATTGACGGCGGCTGTGGCCGAGGTGCTAAAGCGGGTTGGTCTGCTGGACCGGACAGCGCAAGAAGCCGGAACGCTGTCTTATGGGCATCAACGGTTGCTGGAAGTGGCGATGGGGCTGGCTTTGTCGCCCCGCGTGCTGATCTTGGACGAGCCGACGCAGGGGCTGGCGGCGGGCGAGATTGACGATTTTGTGGCGCTGATCCGCCGTTTGATGCCGCAAACCTCGGTGCTGTTGATCGAGCACAATATGGAGGTGGTGATGGGTCTGGCCGACCGCATCACCGTGTTGAACCATGGGCAGGTTCTGGCGCGGGGCACCCCTGCCGAAATACGCGCCAACCGGGCCGTGCAGGCGGCCTATCTGGGGGGCGATGATGCTGCAGCTTGACGGGGTGACGGCGGCCTATGGCGCGGTGACGGTGCTGCGCGGACTGTCGTTTCAGGCGGCGGCGGGGGAAGTGACCTGCGTGATGGGGCGCAACGGGGTCGGCAAATCGACGCTGCTGAAGTGCATCATGGGATTGGTTCCGGCGCAGGCGGGCGTGGTGACTTTGGACGGTTTGGCAGTGCAGGGTCTGCCCGTGCATGAAGTGCCACGGCTGGGGATTGCCTATGTGCCACAGGGGCGGCGGTTGTTTGGGCCACTGACTGTCGCGGAGAATATCGAAATCGGGCTGATGACACGGCGACGCGGGGCGGCTGTGCGCGACCGGGTGCTGGACCTGTTCCCCCGGCTGCGCGAGCGGTTGGGGCAGGTTTCCGAGACGCTTTCGGGAGGTGAACAGCAGATGCTGGCGATTGCGCGGGCGCTTTGTCTGGAACCCAAGGTGCTGTTGCTGGACGAGCCGACCGAGGGCTTGCAACCGTCGATGATCGCGCTGATCCGCGATGTGGTGGTCGGGTTGCGCGCGACAGGCGTGGCGACAGTGCTGGTGGAACAACGGGTGACGGCGGTGCTGGGCATGGCCGACCGGGTGGCGTTTGTCGATCAGGGACAAGTGGCGGAAGTTGTGGCCTGCGCGGGGCTGCGCGCAGATGCGCCGCAGTTTGCCCGCTATGTGGGTGTTTAGATGGTGGGACTTGTGGCGGGCGTGGACGTTGGCGGGACGTTCACCGATCTGATGATCCTTGATCCGGCAACGGGGGATGTGCGGCTTGCCAAAGTGCCGACCACCCTGCCCAATCAGGCGGACGGCGTGCTGGCGGCCTTTGATGCCGCAGGGGTCGATCTGGCCGAGGTTGATCTTATCGTGCATGGCACGACCACGACGACGAATGCGGTGCTGGAGCGCGCCTTGTGCAAGACCGGGCTGATCACCACGGCCGGTTTTCGCGATGTGCTGGAATTGGGGCGGCGAACGCGGCCCAACGCCTATGGCATGACGGGGCGCTTTGTGCCGATCATTCCGCGCGATCTGCGGCTGGAAGTGCCCGAGCGAATGGACGCTATGGGCCGTGTGGTGACTGTTTTGCATGAGGACGCGCTGCGTGTGGCAGTGCAATCCCTGGCCGACGCGGGCTGTGAAAGTCTGGTGATCCACTTCCTGCACGCCTATGCCAACCCGGCACATGAATTGCGGGCGGCAGAGGTGGCGCGCGAAATCTGGCCGACGCCCTACATCACGATGGGTCACGCGCTGCTGTCTGAAAGCCGCGAGTTTGAGCGGGGGGTGACGGCAGCGGTGAACGCCTCGGTGCAGCCGTTGTTGGAGCGCTATGTCGCGCGGCTGGCGGGGGAATTGCGCGCCCGCGGCTATGCGCGCGATCTGTTGGTGATGAATGGCAATGGCGGCATGGTGGCGGCAGACAAGGTCAGTCGGGAAGCCGTAAAAACCGTGATGTCGGGACCGGCATCCGGCGTGATGGCAGCAGTTGCAACCGGGCGGCGGGCCGGAATGGCGAACTTGTTGACCTATGATATGGGCGGCACCTCTACCGATGTGGCGATGATCCGGGGTGGTAAAGCCCCGGTTTCAAATGAGATTGAGGTCGAATATGCGATGCCGATCCATGTGCCCATGGTGGATGTGCGCACGGTCGGCGCTGGCGGCGGGTCAATCGCGCGGGTGGATGCGGGGGGCATGCTGCGGGTTGGGCCGGAAAGCGCGGGATCCACGCCGGGGCCGATCTGTTATGGGCGCGGCGGCACGAAGGTGACGATTTCCGACGCCAATCTGTTGCTGGGGCGGTTGCCCGCGGCGCGGTTTGGGCAGGCGGTGGAAGCGGCACGGGCGGCCATGGCCGAACAGATCGGCGTGCCCTTGGGCCTGACGGTGGAGCAAGCCGCCGAGGCGGTTTTGCGCATTGCCAACACCCATATGGCGGGGGCGATCCGCATGGTTTCGATCTCGATGGGGGCCGATCCGCGTGATTTCGCATTGTTTGCCTTTGGCGGTGCGGGGCCCTTGCATGCGGTGGCCTTGGCGCGCGAACTGGCCATTCCGCATGTGCTGATCCCGGCGCGACCGGGGATTACCAATGCTTTGGGCTGCGTTGTGGCAGACCTGCGGCACGACTTTGTACGCACACTGAACCGACCATTGGACGCGGTGGATATGGCGGCGGTGCATGGCGTGTTGACGGAACAAGAGGCCGAAGGGCAACGGCTGATTGCCGCTGAAAAAATCACGCTGATGGCCATTGAGGCCGAATACTCCGCCGATATGCAGTTCGTCGGCCAGACCCATCTGCTGCGGGTGCCATTGCCGCACGCCACCCCGAGCCGCACCGAACTGCAGGCGCTGTTTGAGGCCGCCTATCACGCCCGTTTCCGCGTCGATCTGCCCAACATCCGTGCCAATCTGGTGAACCTGAACGTCTCTGTCACGGGCAGGCGGCCAGAACTGGATCTGGGTCGGCTTATCGACCCTGCAGGCCGTTTAGAGACTGTTTCTGTCAAGGACACTCGCCGGGTCTGGTTCGGGGAATGGGTCGATGTGCCGGTTTACTGGCGCGATCATCTGCCGTTGGATCTGGCACTTCATGGCCCTGCCATCATTGAACAGATGGACACGACGACATTGGTAGAGCCGGGCTGTCTGGTGACATCGGACGCCGACGGCAATCTGATCATCGAGGTGCAGCATGCTTGATCCCGTCACTCTGGCCGTCATCCAAGCGGGTCTGCAGCAGGTTTGCGACGAGATGGACTTGACCTTTTCCCGCGCCGCGTTCAGCCCGGTCATTGCCGAGGCCAACGACAGGTCGGATGGCATTTATTCCGCCGAGGATGGCAGCCTGATCGCCCAAGGGTCCAAGGGCCTGCCGGTTTTTGTCGGCGTGATGCAGTTTTCGACCCGCACCATCATCGCGCGCATCGCCAGTGGCGAGACGGCGGCACCGGAACCGGGTGATATTTACATTGTCAACGATCCCTATCTGGGCGGCACCCATCTGATGGATGTGCGCTTTGCGATGCCGTTCTGGCGGGAGGGCAAGATTGCCTGCTGGCTGTCAAACACCGGGCATTGGCCGGACACCGGGGGGGCTGTGCCCGGCGGTTTTTCGGCCAGCGCGACGTCGGCCGAACAGGAAGGGCTGCGGCTGCCGCCCGTCAAACTGTTCAAACGCGGCGAGATGGACCGCGAAATCTGGCAGATCATCTGCAGCAACATCCGGGTGTCAGAGCAGAGGATCGGCGATGTGAAGGCGCAGGCAGGGGCTTTGCTGGTCGGCGCAGAGCGGCTGGCAGGCCTGATGGACCGCTACGGCGATGCAGTGGTGTTTCAGGCTATCGGCGAAATGCGCGCGCTGGCGGCGCGGCAGATGCGGGCGATGGTGGGGTTGATCCGCGAGGGAACCTACAGCGCAAAAGCCTATGTCGACAGCGACGGCGTGGTGAATGAACCTTTGGTGATTGCGCTGGCGGTGACGCGGGCGGGGGGCGATCTGACCTTTGATTTCGCGGGATCATCGCTGCCTTGTATGGGGCCGATGAATTCGGTGCGGGCGACGACGCTGTCGTCGGTCTATCTGGCGATACGGCATATCTTCCCCGATGTGCCCATATCGGCGGGGGCGTTTGAACCGCTGCATGTGACTGGAATTGCAGGAACTTTCCTTGATGCGCAATATCCGCGCCCGGTGTCTGGTTGTGCCGCCGAGGTCAGCCAACGCATTGCCGAGGCGGTATTTGCGGCCTTGGTGCAGGCCCTACCAGACCGTGTGACCGCAGCCCCGGCGGGAACCAGCGGCAACTTTGGGCTGGGCGGCCACGACCCGGAAAAAGGCCGGGACTTTGTGATGTATCAGATCTCTGGCGGCGGATATGGCGGCAATGTCGACCATGACGGGCTGTCCAACGGCTGTTCGACCATTGGCATTTCCAAAGCGCCGCCGGTGGAGATCATGGAGCAGAACTTCCCGGTTCTGTACCGCCGCTATGCGTTGCACGAAGGGTCTGGCGGGGCGGGGCAACATCGGGGCGGCTTTGGGCTGGATTACGAAATAGAACTGCTGCGGGGCAACGCGCGGGCGTCGTTTGTGATGGATCACGGGCGGACCGGACCTTTGGGCGCGGCGGGTGGAATGGATGGCGCGGTGAACCGGGTGGAGGTGACGCGGGGCGGCGTTGTGATGGTGCCAGAGCATCTGTCCAAGGCGCAGGACATCGCCCTGCAACCGGGCGACCGGGTGCGGGTGCGCACGCCGGGGGGGGGCGGTTATGGTGACCCGGCTTTGCGCGACCCTGCATTGGTGGCGGAAGATGTGCGGTTGGGGCGGTATACGGCAGCGCAGTCCAAGGCTCTGTTTGGCCAATAGAGCCTGTTATGCCGCCTTGTTGCGCTTCCAGCCGATCCGATCAAAAAGCGGTGCTTAATGTGCCGCCAAGGCGCGCAAAGTGGGGCCATCGACGCTGTCCCGACAGTCCCACGCCTTGTTGGCAAGGCCAAGGATGCGCGGGGCCAGCATGGCATCAAGCTGCGTGTCCTCAGTGGTGAATTCAGACCAGAAGCATCCCTCCACCCCGATGACGCGTTGGGCAATGTCCTCGGCGCCTTTCGGCACCGGCAGCCAGTTGACCGTGTCTTCCAGCGCGATGAACGCGGCCCAAACCGCGCCCCAATCCGCGGGGTCACGGGTGTGCGCCATGTCGAAATAGGCGTGCTGCGCCGGGCACATGACAACGTCATGACCGCGGCGGGCGGCTTCTATCCCCGGGGCCTGACCCGTCCAAGAAAACAGAATCGCATTGTGGCCGATGCCGCCATTCGCGCCCTTGGCCGCCTCTTCCCAAGCCGCTGGGCGGATGCCGTGGCTGATCAGATAAGCTGCCAGCTTAGCCATCATCCAGCCTTGCACATCGTCGCGGCCTTGCAAGCCTTCGCGGGCCTTCAGGGCATGAACGGCGGGCGAGCCTTCCCACGCAGCAGGGGGCAATTCATCACAGCCCAGATGCAGGATACCGATGGAGAAAAGCGAGGCGATTTCCAAGGAAAGCGGCTCTAACAAGGCCCAAGTGGCTGGCATGGCCGGGTTGATGATGTTTTCAGAATAGGCCTGAACGCTGTGCTCTGCGCCGTTGTCGGCGGGGTCACGCAGGCCGGGAATGGCTTTGTTCAGCGCGAAAGCATGGGCTGGAACCTCAATTTCGGGCAGAACCTGAATGTGCAGGGCGGCAGCACGGGCAAGCACGGTTTCCACATCGGCGCGGGAATAGCTGCCACCCGCGCGGATGCCGCCGCCAAAGACGCCCGGAACCAGCTGCCCCTCGCCCCGAAAAGCCGTTTTCTGCCACAGCTCGGGTGCGGTTTCGACTTCAAGGCGGAAGGCTTCGTCATCAGCGAAATGCCAATGAAAGCGGTTCAGTTTCAGCAGCGCCATCAGGTCCAGCAACCGCAGGATGGTTGGAACCGTGAAGAAATGCCGCGCACAATCAAGGTGTTGGCCGCGCCATCCAAAGCGCGGTGCGTCGGTGATGGTGCCACAAGGCAACGCGCCATGTGTTTCGCGCAAACTCAACAAGGTGAGTGCGGCATTGAACAGGCCGTGATCGCTCGCGGCAGCGATTTCCAGCGTGTCGGGTGTGATGGTGATGCGGTACGATTCGGCGGCAAGGTCAACCGATTGGGTGATTGTGGGGATCAGGCCGGGGCCGATCAACGGTGGCAGATTAAGGCGCGCAGCCAATGGGTTAAGGGCGGCAAAGGCCGGATGATCGGTTTGCAGCATGGCACATAACAAGGTGCCGGGCGCGGGTTGCCAATCGGAAGGCTGCGGAATCAGGCGCAACTTGTCGTCAGGCAACGGCGGCGCGTGGCGGACGGTTTCGCCGATCACGCCTGCGGGCAGCGCGGGCAGAGGGTGGGTTTTCGTGCCAACACGCAAATAGGGGCCCAAAGGCAACCAAGCGCGGTTTCGGGGGACGAAGGCCGGTTCGGCATGGGTGAGGATCAGGCGGTTGGGTACGCCGGGCGCAAGATCTGGCACTGCAACCTCGGTGTAGCCCGCGACGGATTTGGTCAGAATACCGCCCGCCACAACGCGGGCTTTTGCCATCAGGGAGAAGCAGAAGGTCGGCTGGAAAAGCGCAGTGTCAGAGCCGATTTCGGCATGAATCTCGGGGCCGACGATCCGGGCGTCGAAGGTCAGGTTCATGGGTTCGGGTCCAGTCGCAGTTCCGCGATAAAGTCGTAGATGTCGGACCGGTAAAGGCCCCGCGTGAATTCAATCGGGCGACCCGAGGGCAGATAGCTGGTGCGGTCGATGCGCAGGACGGCTGCACCTTCGGGCAGGTTGAGAAGCCGGGCCTCTTGGCTGGGCAGGTTGACGGCGGTGATGCGCTGCACCGCACGCGACGGCGCGCAACCTTTGGCCCGCAGCACATCATAAAGTGAGGTTTCAACCTCATCCGGGTCGGGCAGAATGTCTTGCGGCAACGAAGACCATTCGACGGCCATCGCGATGCCATCCGCAGACCGCAGGCGTTCAATCCGTGCCACACGGTCGGCGGCAGACAGGCCCAGCGCGATCTGCTCATCCGGAATCGGTGCAAACAGGCCGCGATTCATGATGCGACTGGTGGGGGTTTTGCCGCGCTGACGCATGTATTCGGTGAAAGACACCAGCGTCGACAGGTAATGTTCAAGCTTGGCGCGCGGGGCGCGCACGAAGGTTCCGGCCCCACGCCGTTGTTCCAGCACACCATCTTCGACCAATTGCGCCACGGCTTTGCGGACGGTCACGCGGCTGACTTGGGCGATTTCGCCAAGTTCGCGCTCGGGCGGCAATTGGGTTTCGGGCTGCAGATCGCCGGTGCTGATCGCGGCGGAAATATAGCGGTAAAGCTGTTCATAGCGGGGGCCGCGCCCGGCGCGAAACCACGCTTCGCTGCGGAACAAGGTGGCGTGATCGTCCATAAAGCTTCCCATTGGATTGGTATTGTCGTGATAAGACCATCTTTGCCCTCGCTCTGCAATTGGCCTCTGTTTTCTGGGAAAAACAAGAACTATTTCGGCAGGATACACGATTTCTGCGGGAATTGGTATTAACTAGGTAGCCAAAATGGTTTTGTTTGGTATTGTCGCTGCAACTGGAGATTCGGCACTGCCGACACTGCCGAATCCGTTGGGGGGACGACCGTATGACCGATTTGACCACAGCTTTGCCTGTTATCAAAGCGCGCCGGAAAGGCCTTTCGGAAAGCTGGTTTGCCTGGGCTTTGATCGCCCCGGCGCTGTTGTTCATCGCGGTGATCGTGGCTTGGCCGTTGCTGGAAACCATCCGACTGTCGTTCACCGATGCCGACATGGGCAGCGAGAACTGGGTCGGTCTGGCCAATTATGAAAAGCTGCTGTCGGGGGCGAAGTTCTTTGAGATCGTCGGGCGGACGTTTTTCTGGATGGTGCTTTCGGTGGGGCTGAAGCTGATCGTTGGGTTGATCGGGGCGACACTGTTGAACGCAGCGGTGCCGGGGCGGGCGATGTTTCGGATGATGATCATGCCGCCTTGGGTCATTCCGGTGGCGATTGGCTGCATTGGCTGGCTTTGGCTGTACAACGGGCAGTTTGGCTTTCTGTCGGGGATGGCGCAGCGGTTTGGGTTGCTGGACGGACCGTTCGAATTCCTCGCCTACAAGAATTCGGCGTTTTACGCCGCCATCGTGACGGACGTCTGGGTTGGCACGCCGATGGTCAGCCTGTTTTTCCTTGCCGCGATGCAGGGTGTGAACCGCGATCTTTATGAGGCGGCTTGGGTCGACGGGGCCGGGCGGTGGTATCGGTTTCGGCGGATCACCATTCCGCAAATCATGCCGGTGATCGTGTCGATGGCGCTGCTGTCGGCGATCTGGACCTTCAACAGCTTTGAAATCATCTGGATTTTCACCCAAGGCGGGCCGCGCGGGGGCACCACCACGATGATCATCGACACCTACAAGACGGCAATCGGGAATTTCAAATTCGGTGAAGGTTCGGCACGCGCGGTGATGATCGTACTGATCCTGGGGGTGTTCAGCTTGCTGTATCTGAAGATCCTTGACCGGGTGAACACGCATTACGGGGTGAAGTGACATGTTGATGGACCGATACACCCTGCTGCAAAAGATCGGGATTTACTGCGCCATTGCGGTGTTCATGGCCTTTATCCTGCTGCCTTTCGTCGAGATGTTCCGCACCAGCCTGTCGCCGATGAGCCACCTTTTCCACGCCCCCTATGAAATCTGGAGCGACAGTTTCAGTTTCGATGCCTATTTCAAGATGTGGGATAAGGTGCCGCTGCTGGGCCGCTATATCTGGAACTCGATCTTCATTGCCAGTTCGGTGACGGCGATCACCATGATCTTTGTGATCCCCGCCGCCTATGCCTATGCGCGGCTGGATTTCCCGTTCAAGAACCTGTCGCTGGGGATATTCCTGTCGGTCAACATGTTCACCGGGGCGGTGCTGCTGATCCCGCTGTACCGGGTGATGAACACGCTTGGCCTGCTGAACACCTATTGGTCGATGATCGTGCCGGGAGTGGCGTTTCTGATCCCGACGGGTATCTGGCTGTTGCGGTCTTATCTGGAGAAAATCCCGAAAGAACTGGAAGAGGCCGCGTTCATGGATGGGGCCAGCCGCCTTTACACCCTGCGCCGCGTGGTGCTGCCGCTGGCGGTGCCGGGGATGGTGGTGGTGGGGGTGTCGGTGTTCATCGGGGCCTATGCACAGCAATACCTGTTCGCGATCACCTTCAATCAGGTGGCGGAGTTGCAGCCTTTGCCCGCCGGATTGAACCAATTCATCGGCTATCAGACGGTCGAATGGAACCAGATGATGGCGGCGGCGCTGACAGGGATTTTACCGGTGATGCTGGTGTTCCTGTTCTTGCAAAAATACCTCGTGGCGGGCCTGACGGCTGGCGCGATCAAAGAGTGACCTTAACAAAAGACGTTCAACAGAGGAGACGACCCATGCACTATACCAAAACCCTGATGGTCGCTGCCGCCCTGATGGGCAGCTCGGCCCTGACGGCTTCGGCGCAGGATGTGAACCTTTCGTTCATCATGTGCGGCGATGAGCGCCCGGCAGACAAGGCCGCGATCGAGAAGTTTCAGGTCGATAACCCCGGCGTCAAAGTGACGATGGAGATCGTGCCATGGGGCACCTGCCAAGACAAATCCATGACGCTGGCCGCGGCGGGCACACCGGTTTCGGTGGCCTATATGGGGTCGCGGACGTTGAAGAAGCTGGCGGCCGAAGGGCTGATCGTTCCGGCGGAAATTCCGGCGGAAATGGTGGACAGCTATCAGCCCGGCGTTTTGAAAACAGTGTCTTATGACAACAAATACTGGGGCTATCCGCACGCGTTTTCGACCAAGGCGCTGTACATCAACTGCGATCTGGTGACGGCGGCGGGCATGGAATGCAAAGCGCCGGAAACCTGGGCCGACATGATTGCGATGGCCAAGGCGATCAAGGAAAAGCACAATGTTGCGGGCATCGGTCTGGCTGGCAAAGACTTTGACAACACGATGCATATGTTCCTCGATTTCCTTTATTCCAACGGCGGCACGGTGCAAGATCCGGTGACTGGCGCGCCGGCTTTGGACTCTGCACAGACCCGCGAAACCCTGCAGATGTATGCCGATATCCTGCCCTACGGGATTGAAGGTGCGACGGCTTGGGAGCGGGATCAGATGAAAGACCTGTTCAACGACGCCAAGCTTGGGATGTATGTCAACGGGCCGTGGGGTAAGGGTCAGCACGCCGAAAAGGTGCCGAACCAGATCATCGCGCCGGTGCCGCATGGGCCTTCAGGCGTGTCGGGCACCATCCTGATCACCGACTCGATTGCGGTCTTCAAGCAGGCCGATCCGGCGGTGCAGGCAGCCGCGCAAAAGCTGGCGCAGGTGCTGACCAGCGGCGAGGCTCAGTATGATCTGGACAAGTCCTGGGGCCTGACGCCAATCTTGCAATATGACAAATTGGGGGTCGAGGCGCCTTATTATGTGGGCGATGCGGATTGGCAGATTTTCGTCAATGGCATCTCGACCGGCGGGCCAGAGCCTTTGGTCACGGACTTCAAATCGTTGCAGGGTGTGTTCACCAACATGATCCAAGGCGTGATGCTGGGCGAAGGTGGCACGGTGGATGAGCTTGTAACCCAAGCGGGCGTTGAGCTGGCTGAGGTCAAGTAAACCAACGGCGGGGGGCCTTGCCGCCCCCCCCCATTTTCCTGAGCCCAACCCTCCGAGGACGCCCATGGCCACGCTGAACCTGCAAAACATCACCAAATCTTTCGGCGCGGCGGCCGTGCTGCATGGCATTGATCTGGCCATCCGCGACAAGGAGTTCGTGGTATTCGTCGGGCCTTCGGGCTGCGGCAAGTCCACATTGTTGCGGATCGTGGCCGGGTTGGAAGAGGCGACGTCGGGTCAGATTGTCATTGACGGCGTCGATGTGTCGGACGCCGCCCCAGTGGATCGCGGGGTTTCCATGGTGTTCCAAAGCTATGCTTTGTACCCGCACCTGACGGTGTTTGAAAATATCGCCTTTCCGCTGCGGGTGCAAAAGTTGCCCGAAGCCGAGGTGCGCGCCAAAGTCGCCAAGGCCGCCGATATCTTGAAACTGACGGACAAGTTGCAGTTGAAGCCGGGGCAGCTGTCTGGCGGGCAGCGGCAGCGGGTCGCGATTGGCCGCAGCATTGTGCGCAACCCCAAGGTATTCTTGTTCGACGAGCCTTTGTCGAACCTTGATGCCGCCCTGCGCGGCGATATGCGGGTGGAACTGAGCCAATTGCACCGCGATCTGTCGGCCACGATGATCTATGTGACCCATGATCAGATCGAGGCGATGACGATGGCGCACCGGATCGTGGTGCTGAACAAGGGAAAGGTGGAACAGTTCGGGACGCCGATGGAATTGTATCACCACCCAGCCACGCGGTTTGTGGCGACGTTCATCGGCCAGCCAAATATGAACCTGCTGCCTGCCAAGGTGTTGGGGACCGCTGACGGGCTGGCGGTTGAGTTCCATGGCGGCCATCAGATGACCTTGCCGGTGGATACCGCCACTGCCAAACCGGGCGATAGGGTCGAGGTCGGGATGCGGCCCGAGAATGTGACGCTGGGCACCGGCCTGTCGATGCAGGTGCGGGTGCTGGAGCGACTGGGCGGGGTATCAATCACCTATGGAGAGATGGCCGACGGCACCCGCCTTTGTGCCGCTTTGCCCGGCGATACCCCGGTGCGCGAAGGCGAAACCATTGGCGTCACTGTGAACCCTGCCGATTGCCATGTTTTTGACGCCAGCGGCAACGTGATGCGCCGCCGGTCTGCCCCTGCCCTGACGGCTTGAAGGAGAGAAAAATGCGCGTTGTAACCTCGGGCATTGGCCTGCGGGCTGGGCATGTGCTGACCACGCTGAAGGCTGAAATGCCGGAAGTCGAGATTGTGGGCTTCTATGATCCGCAGCCGACGCATCTGGACATGATCGGTCTGGACACGCCGCGCTATGACAGCATCGCGGCGATGCTGGCGCAGGCCAAGCCGGATTTGTACTGCGTGTTCTCGCCCAACGTTTTTCACCTGGAACAGGTACGGTTGGGATTGCTGGCCGGTGTGCAGCTGTTCACCGAAAAGCCGGTGGTGATCTCGATTGACGAAACGCTGGAACTGGCGCGGTTGCTTTCGGAAAATGGCGGTGTCAACCGGGCGATGGTGGGGCTGGTACTGCGCTATTCGCAGCACATGGTTGATCTGCGCAGTTCCATGGCGGCAGGGCAATTGGGCCGCGTGGTGTCGCTTGAAGCGAACGAGCATATCGCCCCTTATCATGGCGCGTTCTTCATGCGCGATTGGCGGCGGCGGACGGATCTGGCGGGCGGCTTCATGCTGGAAAAATGCTGCCATGACCTTGATATCTATAACATGGTCACGGGGTCGCGTCCGGTGCGGGTGGCCAGCTTTGGCGGGCGCAAATCGTTTGTGCCGGAGAACGCGCCCGCATCGAATGCCGAGGCGGAGCTGTTTCACGTGAAACAGTCGGTTTGGGAAAGCACCGATGATCCGTTCCGGTCGGATGGTGATATCATCGACTTTCAGACCGCAATCTTGCAGTATGAAAGTGGGGCGTCACTGGCATTTCACACCAACCTGAACGTGCCGGATGAACACAGGCGGTTTTGCGTGATGGGCACGCATGGCATGGCCGAGGGGGACTTTGTGCGGGGCTTTCTGAAGGTCACGGCGCGAGATGGTACGCGGCTGGTGGATCATGATTACACGCAGGGCGCCGCCGCAAAGGGCGCGCATTATGGCGCGGATCAGTTGATGTGCGCCGATATCGCGCGCTATCTGCGCGGCCAGACCGACCATCTGCCGGTGTCAATTCTGGACGCGATGGAAGCTGGAATTGCCGCCATCGCGCTGGACCAAGCCCGGGAAACCGGTCAGGTGGTGGACCTGACCGATGTTTGGGCAAGGCTGGACGCCTACGGTCTGCGCAAATGACCACAGCCGGCCAATATATGAGCGCCGAGATTGCAAAAGCCCCCGGCGTTTTCGCCCGCACAGTGGCAGAGGCGGTTTCTGAAAGGGCGCGGGCAGAATTGGCAGCACTGCATTTGGACAATTGCCGCGCGATCTACACCATAGCGCGCGGGTCGTCCGACGCTGCTGCCACTATCTTGGCCTACGAGTTCATGCGCGAAACTGCCAAGCCAATGACGTCGCTGCCGCCTTCGGTATTCTCCTTGGGGCGGGGGGTGGATATGGCCGGAACGCTGTCGCTTGTGGTGTCGCAATCGGGGGCAAGCGAGGATTTGCTGCGCTCTGCCCGTGGTGCCCGCGACAGTGGCGGCGCCGTTGTTGCACTGGTCAATGCGCCGGATTCGCCTGTTTCAAAGGTTGCGCAGGTGACAATTCCGATTGGTGCGGGGCCCGAACTGGCGGTGCCCGCGACCAAATCCGTCATCGGGTCCATCGCAGCGGGTATGGCATTTTTGGCTGTGTTAGAGCCAGATTACGCCGCGCGCGCGCAGGCTTCCGCGCAGATCATCGCGCTGCTGGCTGGGGCGGAACATCCTCAAACCAAGGCCCTGCTGTCCGCCCTGTTGCGCGCCCAGCACGTTTATATCATCGGTCGCGATACCGGCTTTGGCGCGGCGCAGGAACTGGCGCTCAAGCTGAAGGAAACCTGCGCCCTGCATGCCGAGGCCTATTCCAGCACCGAAGTGCTGCACGGCCCGCTGCAACTGGTCACAAAGCCGCTTTTGGTGTTGATCCTGGACACTGGGCAGCGCGAGGTGCAGGCCAGTCTGGACGCGGCCGAGACGCGGTTTCGCAATTCCGGTGGCACTGTGTTCCGGCTGCGCCCCATGGATGTTGACGCAAGGGATCTGACACCGGCGGCGGCGGCGGCGCTGCTGCTGTATCTGACTTACCCCTTGGTTCTGGCCTTGGCTTTGGCGCTTGGGCATGACCCGGACCACCCCACTACCTTATCGAAAGTGACGCAAACGACATGACCGATCTGACACGCTATGCGACGTGGCGCGAGATACAGGCACAGCCTGCGATCTGGGCGGATTGGGGCAATCGGCTTGATGTGGCCGGACTGCGCGGCTGGATTGACGGGCTGGCGGTGGACGAGGTCTGGTTCTGCGGGGCCGGGTCTTCCGCCTATATCGGCGAGATGGTCGAGGCCGCTTTGGAAGGCGGTCCGCGGGTGCGCGCCGTGGCAACAACGGATCTGGTGGCGCGGCCATGGGCCTATCTGACCGGGCGCAATCCGCTGATCGTCAGCTTTGGGCGGTCTGGCGACAGCGCGGAAACGCTGGGGGTGCTGGATGCGTTGGACGCCTTGGCCCCGGACGCGCCCCGGCTGAACATCACTTGCAACGCGGTGTCTGCACTGGCCACGCGCGCGGCGAGACATCAGCGGGTGGTGGTACTGCCGGACGCCACGCACGACGCCGGGTTTGCAATGACCTCCAGCTTTTCGACCATGCTGCTGACGGCGCTGGCGCTGTTCGATCGGTCGGTCGAATTGCGCGCGATTCCGGCGGTGTTTGAGACGCTTTCCACAATCTTGACCCGTTTGTTACCGGAGTTCACGAGCCTTGCGCAGATCGCACATATCCCCGAACGGGTGGTGTTTGTCGGCTCTGGCCCGCTGACCTTTGCAGCGCGTGAGGCGGCGCTGAAGGTGATGGAGCTGGCGGCAGGGCAAATTCCGGCTCTTTGGGAATCAACACTGGGATTCCGCCACGGACCGAAATCCTTTGTACGGGGGGTTACGAATATCTGGGTGTTTGGGTCAGATGACCCGCACGCAGCCCGATATGATGCCGATCTGGTGGCAGAGTTACGGGTGCAGTTTCCGGGGTCTGTGACGACGTTGGCGGGTCCGGGGGGCGATGTGGACATTCCGACGGGCGGATGGGGTATCATTCTGCCCGTGGTGTTGGCGCAAGTTTTGGCCGTGGTCTGGTCTGATGCCTTGGGTCTGCCCGTTGATGACCCGTTTGCGGGCCAAGGCACGTTGTCGCGGGTGGTTTCAGGGGTAAAGCTCTATCCGGTGGTGGCGAAATGATTGCGGCGGGGATTGATCTGGGCGGCACCAAGATAGAGGCGCAACTCTTTGACTCCGCGTGGAACAGGGTCGATTCCCTTCGCATAGCGACGCCCAAGGGGTACGACATGTTGGTGCGGGCGATGGTCGATCAAATAGATTGGATCACCGCGCGCGCCGGGCCGATTCCGATTGGCGTTTCGGCTGCGGGTTTGATCAATCCGACCAGTGGACTGGCGCTGACGGCCAATTTGCCCGCCTCGGGCCGCCCCTTTCCAGCGGACATTCAGGCCATGGCGGGCCGCGCCATCACCTATGTCAATGACTGCCGCGCTCAGGCCCTGTCAGAGGCGATGTTCGGCGCAGCGCGGGGATTCAAGACCGCGATGGGGTTGAACCTTGGCACTGGCGTGGCGGGTGGGGTGGTTGTGGATGGGCACTTGCTGGACAGTCCTTCGGGCACGGGCGGCGAGTTTGGGCATTTTCCGCTGTCCGCAGGGCCAATGATTCGCCACGGGTTGCCCTTGCTGGCCTGCGGCTGCGGCCGGATTGGGTGCACCGAAACCCTGATCTCTGGGCCGGGTTTGGCGCGGATAGTGGCGTTGAAAACCGGGCGGCAGATGCTGCCGCAAGAAATTGTTGCGCAAAGAACAGAGACTGACATTGCCGAATGTTGGTCGATCTGGATGGACCTGCTAACCGATCTGATGGTGACACTGACCCTGACGCTTGACCCCGCTTGCGTGGTGTTGGGTGGTGGTTTGGCACGGGCCGAGGGGTTGGTGGACGAGTTGACCATCCGTTTGCAACAGGCACAACTGGCCGGATTTCAAATTCCACTGCTTCGATTGGCCGAAGGCGGCGATGCCACCGGCGCGCGCGGGGCAGCTTACGCGGCCTACCGGGAGGCTGGGCATGGCTGACATTCTGCGGGACATCATCGCGCGCAACCGGGCCGGGCAAATCTGCGCGATTCCGTCGGTGTGTTCGGCCCATCCCGAGGTGCTGCGGGCCAGTCTGATGCTGGCCGAGCGATTGGACCGCCCGGTGGTGATTGAGGCGACCAGCAATCAGGTCAATCAGGATGGCGGCTACACCGGGATGCGGCCCGCCGATTTCATCGCTTTTGTGCATGGCATTGCCTTTGCGGCGGGGGTGACCCGGACGCGGATCATCTTTGGCGGCGACCATCTGGGTCCGCAGGCGTGGCGCAAGGGCCCTGCCGATCTGGCGATGGCGAAGGCCCGCGTGCTGGTGGCGGACTATGTGCGTGCCGGGTTCAACAAGATTCACCTTGATTGCAGCGAGGGCTGTCAGGGCGAACCTGCGCAGGTGGGCGATGGTTTGGCGGCGGCGCGGGCGGCAGATTTGGCAGCGGCGGCGTTGGCGGCGGCGCGCGATCCGAGGGCGCTGCTGTTCGTGATCGGCACCGAAGTGCCGCCTCCGGGTGGCGCGCGTGCAGATGAGCATGGCGAGATTGCCCCAACCACTCCGGCCAATGCGGCGGCAACCTTGGCGGCGCATGCCAAGGCGTTCAAGGCAGCGGGCTTGGGGCATGCCCTGCGACAGATCGGTGGGCTGGTGGTGCAGCCGGGGGTCGAGTTTTCGCCGATGGACATTCATCACATGCCGACCCCCCGCGATCCGGGGTTGCTGGCGGTGCTGGCCGATTGGCCGGGTGTCTGCCTTGAGGCGCATTCGACCGACTACCAGCACCCCGTGGTATTCCCACGGCTGGCGCAACTTGGCTTTGCATTCCAGAAGGTTGGTCCAGCGCTCACCTTTGCCTATCGGCAGGCGCTGTACGGTCTCGACAGTTTGCGACAGCAGGCCGGTTGGGCCAGCACAGAGCCGCTTTGTGAGGTGATGGAACGGTTGATGCTGGCCCAGCCCGGTTATTGGCAGGGCCATTATCAGGGTGGCAGCGGCGATCTGCGGGTGGAGCGGCATTTCGGTTTGGCCGACCGTATGCGCTATTACTGGCCGCAGCCTGCGGCGATGGCAGCGGTCAAAGCCGTGCTGGACGATCTGCAGGGCCGCCAGTTGCCAGCGCCATTGTTGACGCAGGCCTTTGGCCCCGACGTGATTGCCCGCGCGGCACAGATTGCGGGGCCAATGCCACAGGCGCTTATTCTTGCCAAAGTTCAGCTGGCCCTTGAACCCTATTTCCTTGACACCGCCCCCAGCTTTGGCAAGGAGCCTGTGCCATGACCTCCGCTCATCCCGTTTGGCTTTGCCCCGATCAGGTCTTTGATGGCCAAGCCCTGCGCAGCGGGATGGCGATTGGTATGATGAAGGGCCGGGTGGTGGCATTGGCGGCGTTGGCCGAAGTTCCACAAGGGGGTGAACGGCGCGGTGTGAGCGGGATTGTGACGCCGGGTTATCTGGATTTGCAGGTCAACGGCGGTGGCGATGCGCTGCTGAACAATGCACCCACGGCGCAAGCCATGGCGGTCATGGCTGCCGCGCACCGGCGGTTTGGCACGGTGGGGATTTTGCCTACAGTGATCAGCGATACGCCCGAGGTGTTGGCGCAGGTGGTGGATGCGGCGATCAAAGCCAAGGACATGCGCGGCGTTCTGGGTTTGCACATCGAGGGCCCGCATCTGAGCCTGCCACGCCGGGGCACCCACGCTTCAGAGTTCATCCGGCCATTGGACGGCACGACCATGGCGCATGTGCAACGGCTGCGCGACAGGGGCGTTTTCGTGAAAACCACCTTGGCGCCCGAAGCGGTACAGCCGGGTCAGATAGCTGCCCTGGTTGCGATGGGGGCGGTCGTCTCCATCGGCCATTCCGATGCCACGGCGGAGGCAGTTCAGGCTGCGCTGGCCGAGGGAGCAAGCTGTTTCACTCATCTTTTCAACGCGATGTCGCCAATGTTGAACCGCGCGCCGGGCGTGACGGGGGCGGCAATCAATTCGACGGCGTACTGCGGATTCATCTGCGACGGGCATCATGTGGCCGACGCCATGCTGGGACTTGCGATCCGGGCACGGCCTGTGCCGGACCGGATGTTTCTGGTGTCAGACGCCATGTCCACTGTCGGCGGGTCGGATCGCTTCGTGCTTTACGGCCAAGAGGTGCGGGTGGTCGGCGGGCGCTTGGTGAATGCCGAAGGGTCGCTGGCGGGCGCGCATATCACGATGGCTGAAAGCGTATCACGGTTGGTGCAGGTGCTGGGTATTGCGCCAGAGGCGGCATTGCGGATGGCGGTCACGGTGCCTTCCATGGTGATTGGCGCACCCGGTCTGGCGCAAATCATCGGGCGCGATGCCGATGATTTGCTGGTTCTGGGCGCGGATATGATGCCCTTGGGCACCTGCGCCGCGCGGATGGCGCAGGCGGCCTAGGGTCCAGACTCAATCAAGTCCACCAGATGATGACTGCAGCGAGTGCGACGGCTGAAGCGAAGTTCCTGGCAAGCTTGTCGTATCGTGTTGCGATGCGCCGCCAGTCTTTGAGCCTTCCAAACGCGCGTTCGATGCGATTTCTGT
>CAMAQR010000033.1 GCA_945860375.1 Pseudorhodobacter antarcticus | reverse complement strand
GGCGTGAACCTGAAAAACACTCTTGGCAAGGTCGATGCCGATTGTGGTAATCTCTTGCATGGATGGCTCCTTGGCTTGGGCTCAATTGAAAACCCCACTATGGCGCATCGCGACGCCGGGAGCAGGAGCCATCCACACCATCAATGGCGCAACACCGGCGACCCTCGCCGACATCGAGGCCGTTGTATCTGGACTTCCCTGTGTTGACGCCTGCATCGGCGCTATCGTGCCAACAGCAGAAATCGGCGAGGCAAATCCCGGCTTGTTGCTGTTTCCAAATGCGGATGATCGGATCTTGAATGCGGCAGCGGCGCTTTATCTCTGGTCCTTTAGGTTGGACCAAAGTCTGTCTCAAACTGGAGTGGCCGCAGCGGGCAATGTCACGGGGTGTTGCACAGGTTGATGCGGTTTTGTGCGCGGGGCTTGGGCAATGGTTGGGGCAGGGCTTGGCAACGCGCGGGCTTCGCGTGTAGACAAGGGCAACAGCGGGGCAGGCGCGCCCCAACGACAGGAGTGGCAGGGTTGAGCAATACCGACAGCTTCATCGACGAGGTGACAGAAGAAGTCCGCCGCGACCGTTTGTTTGCGGCATTCCGCAAATATGGCTGGATCGGTGTGGTGCTGGTGCTGGGCGTCGTTGGCGGCGCAGCCTGGAGCGAATGGCAAAAAGCGCAGGCCGCCAATCGCGCGCAGGCCTTTGGCGACGCGATGCTCGATGCCATGGATCTGGGCGCGCCCGAAGACCGCCGTGGCGCGATTGAGGGCATCGCGGCAGACGGATCGCAAGTGGCGCTGAAGGCGTTGATGCTGGCATCCGATCCGGTGCAGGACAAGGCCGCCAGCCTGGTGGCTTTGGATGCGCTGATCACGGATACTGCGCAGCCGCAACTGTACCGCGATCTGGCCGTGTTGCGCCGGGTCAGTGCGGCAGGGGTCGACATGCCTTTGGCAGACCGTCGTGCCGCGTTGGAAGGGATTTCGGCGCCGGGTCGGGCGTTTCGCCCCTTGGCCGCCGAACAGCTGGCCTATCTGTTGATCGAAGAGGGCAAGCCTGCCGATGCAATCGCCGCCTTGACCGCGCTGATGCAGGATCAGGACGCGCCGGCAGGTCTGCGCGCAAGGGCCGGGCAAATGATTACGGCTTTGGGCGGCACGCCGCCCGTGGCGACGAACGCGGGCTAAGACGCCGCCCTTTTTGGGCAATGGAATTGATATGGGGGCCAAAGCGGTGATGACATCTGGCAAAATCGGGTTGACGGGACTGTTGCTTTGCATCGGTCTGGCCGCTTGCGAAAGGGACGTCATTCTGGAGGGCGAACGCTTTCCGATCCGTGCGCCGCTGGCGGACTCGGTGCCGGTGGAAGGAGAGCCTTTGCCGGTGGCTCCGCCACTGGAACCTGAAAATCAGGCGGTGGCGATTGCTTTGCCCGCTGCGCAGTCACTGGGAGAATGGTCGCACCGGGGCGGGAATGCGCGCCATGCCTCGCCGCATGGGGTGCTGTCGGCTGCTCCGCAACGGGTGTGGAGCGTGAATGTCGGCGCGGGCAATTCCAAGCGCAACCGGATTTCGGCATCCCCTGTCGTGTCGGATGGCCGGGTGTTTGTCATGGATGCGGGTACCAAAGTGACGGCGGTGTCCACGGCGGGCGCAACGCTGTGGACCGCAGATCTGAAGGCGGAATTTGACCGTGACGGCGAAGTGTCAGGCGGCGGCCTTGCGGTGCAAGGCGGTCGGGTGTTTGCCACCACTGGCTTTGGCGAGTTGATCGCGCTGGATGCGGGATCGGGCGCGATCGTCTGGCGGCAACGGTTGGATGCGCCGCTGACGGGTGCGCCTGCAGTTGAGGGCAATGCCGTTTATGTCGTGGGCCGCGATGGTTCTGCGGCGGCAGTTTCTGTGGATGGCGGCAAGATATTGTGGCAGGTGCCCGGCTCTCCGGCCAGCAGCGGCATGATCGGGGCCTCGTCTCCGGCGATTGGTGACGGCGAAGTGCTGTTCCCCTTTGCCAGCGGCGAAATTGCGGCTGTGGCGACCGATGGTGGCGAACGCGTGTGGGGAGCGGCCGTGGCCGGCAAGCGGCTGGGCCGCGCTTATGCCGTGGTCGGTGACATCACCGGCGATCCGGTGATTTCGGGCGGCGTGATCTATGCGGGTACAGCTGCCGGTCGCACGGTGGCGATTGCCACACAAACCGGTTTGCGGCTGTGGACGGCGAATGAAGGCGCCTTGAACCCGCCGCTGGTGGTGGGTGGGTCGGTCTTTGTGGTCAATGACGAGGCACGTCTGGTGCGGTTGGACGCGGCCACGGGGGCTGTGATCTGGTCGGTGGAGATGCCCTATTACACCAAGGACAAAGCCAAGAACCGCAAGGCGATTTCGGCGCATTATGGCCCTGTGCTGGCGGGCAAGCGGATTGTGGTGGCTTCGGGTGACGGCGCGCTGCGGCTGTTTGATCCGACCAATGGCGCTTTGGTCGCCACGGCGGATATTCCGGGCGGTGCGGCATCTGCGCCCGCGCTGGCGCAGGGGTTGTTGTTCGTGGTCGGCGGCAACGGGCAACTTCACGCTTTCCGTTAAGCGCGCAGGCGTGTATGGGGACAGCTTATTTATGTCCGGACGTCTGAAATGAGCTTCACCCTTGCGATCGTTGGCCGCCCGAATGTCGGCAAGTCAACGCTGTTCAACCGCCTTGTCGGGCGCAAACTGGCGCTGGTCGATGACCAACCCGGCGTGACCCGCGATTTGCGCGAGGGCGATGCGAAGATATTCGACCTGCGCTTTACCGTGATCGACACGGCGGGACTTGAGGAAGTCACTGATGACTCATTGCAGGGTCGGATGCGGCGGTTGACCGAACGTGCCGTCGACATGGCCGATGTCAGCCTGTTCCTGATCGACGGGCGTGTCGGTGTGACGCCTTCGGATCAAACCTTTGCCGATATTTTGCGCAAAAAAGGCGCGCGGGTGATCTTGGGCGTGAACAAGGCCGAGGGCAAAGCTGGCGACGCGGGCGCGATTGAAGGCTGGAGCCTTGGTCTGGGCGAGCCGATCCGTCTGTCTGCCGAACATGGCGAGGGCATCGACGATCTGTACCGTCTGCTGCTGCCGCTGCAAGGCGAGTTCGCGGCGCGTGAGGCTGAAAACACGCCTTTGACCGAAGTCGACGTGTCCGAGGAAGAGGCCGAACTTGAAGAGGATGTTGAGGCGTTTCGCCCCACAGCCGCCAAGCCGTTGCAAATCGCCGTGATTGGCCGCCCCAATGCGGGCAAATCGACGCTGATCAACAAGATCCTTGGTTATGACCGCCTGCTGACCGGGCCGGAACCGGGCATCACCCGCGACGCGATTTCGATCAAGGCGGAATGGCAGGGCACCCCGATCAAGATTTTCGACACGGCGGGGATGCGCAAGAAGGCGCGGATCAACGAAAAGCTGGAAAAGCTGTCGGTCTCCGATGGCATCCGGGCGGTGCGGTTCGCCGAAGTGGTTGTGGTGCTGCTGGACGTTGAAATTCCGTTTGAAGTGCAGGACTTGCGCATCGCGGACTTTGCCGAAACCGAAGGCCGGGCGGTGGTGATTGCTGTCAACAAGTGGGATCTTGAGGACGAAAAGCAGGAAAAGCTGGCCGAACTGAAAGAGATGTTCGAGCGGTCTTTGCCGCAGTTGCGCGGTGCACCGATGATCACGGTATCGGGCAAAACCGGGCGGGGGCTTGACCGTCTGCATGATGCGATCATCAGCGCCCATGCGGTGTGGAACAAGCGGATCACAACCAACCGGTTGAACACCTGGCTGGGGGCGATGGTCGAGTCGCACCCGCCACCGGCTCCGGGCGGCAAGCGGATCAAGCTGCGTTACATGACGCAGGTCAAACAGCGCCCACCGGGGTTCATCGTGATGTGCAGCCACCCGGATGAACTGGCTGATAGCTATCGCCGCTATCTGGTGAACGGATTGCGCGAACATTTCGACATGCCGGGCACGCCGATCCGTCTGACCTTCCGGTCGCAAGCCGACAAGAACCCGTTCCGCAACCCGAAATTCCACACGCCCAGCCGTTTGCGCAAGCACAAGGAAAAGAACACCGGGCAGTGAGATTTGGTTATGGCTACAAAGGCCCCGGTCGTTTCGGGGCCTTTGTCATGCCCGCCGCAGGAGGGCGAGTGTGGTCAAGGCCATAACCGCCGCGCCCGCAAGGGCGGCATAAGCTACGGTAGGGTTTGCGCCCCAGTTCACCACGATCACCCCGAGGATCGCCCAAACCACAGTCGCGCCGAAGACCGGCATGCCGGGACGTTTGGTCTGCACAGTCAGGGCGACGCCCAGCACCACGGCCAGCATCAACAGCGCGCTGGCGGTGTCACTCAACACCCCATAACCCGCCAGCAACACCCCGGTTGAAACGGCGCTTGCAGCCGTCAACCAGCCCGCAAAGATCGCAGTGGGGGCCGCCAGCAGCCAGCGGTCTTGCGACGGGTCCGCACGCAGATAGGCGGTCAGGGCGAAGACCGCCATCAGCAGGATCGCGATTTCGGCCAGCAGCGGCGCCGAGGTGGCAATCGCCAGCCAGACCGCGCCCAGAACTGAGGCCAGAAACAGCGGCAGGGCGACGCGCAAGAACGCCGGATCGCCGCGACGCCGCAGCAGGCCAAACCCCGCATGCATCAGCAGCCAGACATAGATCAGGCCCCAGATCGCAAAGGCATAGCCTGCGGGCTGGATTGACGGGCGATCAACCCGCACCGGAAACACGCCCGGATCATAGCCCGTAAAGGGCGGCGTCAGGGCCGGGGCTACGACAAAGGCAAGGGTTGCCAGAACGAGAGCGGGCTGAATTATGTGTTTCATACTCGCATTACGCTGATGTCGCCTGATTGGATCACTCCAATGCCCCGTTTGCCCCGATGCGCGTCCTGCCGCCCAGATAGGGGTGCAACACGGCAGGCAGATCGACCGAGCCATCGGCTTGCTGACCGTTCTCCAAAACCGCGATGAGGCAGCGGCCCACCGCCAGACCCGAACCGTTCAGGGTGGCCACAAAGTCCGGCTTGCCACCGGGTGCTTTGAAACGCGCGTTCATGCGGCGGGCTTGAAACTGGCCGCAAGTGGACACACTCGAAATCTCGCGGAATTTGTTCTGCCCCGGAAGCCATGCCTCCAGATCGTGGGTTTTCTGCGCCCCGAATCCCATGTCGCCGGTGCACAGCACGATGGTGCGGTAGGGAATCTCCAGCTTTTCCAGAATGGCTTCGGCGCATCTTGTCATGCGGTCGTGTTCGGCAAGCGCCGTGTCTGGGGTGCAGATCGTCACCATCTCGACTTTTTCGAACTGGTGCTGGCGCAGCATGCCAGAGGTGTCTTTGCCCGCAGACCCCGCTTCGGACCGGAAGCATTGGCTGTGCGCTGTCATCCGCAGAGGCAGGGTGGCCGCGTCCAGAACGTCGCCCGCGACCGAATTGGTCAGAGTGACTTCTGCGGTGGGGATCAGCCACCAGCCATTGGTGGTCTGATAGCTGTCTTCGGCAAATTTCGGCAGTTGGTTGGTGCCATACATCGCCTCTTCCTTGACCAGAACCGGCGTCCACATTTCGGTCAGGCCGTGGTCATCACCATGAGTGTCCAGCATGAACTGCGCCAAAGCGCGATGCACCCGCACCACAGCCCCCTTCAGCACCACAAAGCGCGCGCCCGACAGTTTGGCGGCAGTCTCAAAGTCCATACCGGGTTTGACGCCCGCGATGTCGAAATGTTCCAGCGGGGTGAAGTCGAACTGGCGCGGTTGGCCATTGCGGCGGATTTCGACATTGCCGGATTCGTCAGCGCCATCGGGCACTTCGGTCAGCGGCAGGTTGGGGATGCCCATCAACAGCGCGCGCAGATCACGATCAAGGCTGTCTGCCTCGGCGGTCAAGGCGGCAACAGAGGCCTTCAGATCGTTCACCTCGGCGCGAATTGCGTCAAAAGTGGCAGTGTCAGACGCAGCCTTGGCGGCCCCGGCGCGCTTGGAGGCGCTGTTTTGCGCAGCCACGGCGGTTTCGGAGGCCAAAATCTTTGCCCGCCGCGCCTCGTCCAAGGCAAGCACCTGGGCCGACACACCCGACAGGCCGCGGCGGGACAGGGCCGCCTCAAACGCTGCGGGATTTTCGCGGATGGCGCGTATGTCGTGCATTTGGGGCCTCGTCAGATTGGGATTGGCGGGGTTATGCCCGATTTGACGCGCGGGGGGAAGGGTGACGAGGGTTGGGCGCAACCAGTGCAATGTCGCTGTGTCGGCGCGCTGAAGGTGGCTTTGGCCATGGCGTTTCATGCGATTTTGCGCAAGCGCGCTCTGGCATTTGCCAACTTCATGCTTAGATCGGGGCTGCCTTGCCTATCCTCTCGCCCGAAGATAGGGTGCCCGCCAAATTAACCGCGGAAACTGCCGGTTTCTGACCCTAAAGAATGAGGACGTCCATGTTTGTAACCCCCGCATACGCCCAAGCCGCTGGTGCCGCTGGCGCAGGCAGTGCCTTTGCCTCTTTCCTGCCATTGGTTTTGATCTTTGCGATCATGTATTTCCTGCTGATCCGTCCGCAGCAAAAGAAGGTGAAGGAAATGAAGGCGATGGTCGAGGCCCTGCGCCGTGGCGATCAGGTGCTGACCCAAGGCGGGATCATCGGCAAAGTCTACAAGGTTGGCGACGATGGCGTGCTGGAAGTGGAAATTGCCGACGGTGTTCGCGTCAAGATCCTGAAGCACACCATCACGCAAGTGATGAACAAGACAGAGCCCGCAGCCGCCGCTTGATCGCGCTGCACCCTATCGCCGCCTTGGCCTGAAACGGAATATCATGCTGCAGACACCTCTCTGGAAGCGCCTTTTGATCCTTGCGTTCTGCGCTTGGGGTTTTGTGGCGGCGATGCCGAACCTGTTTTATCCGCGTGTCGAGGCACATAATGACGCTGCCAAGGCGATCGAGGCCGCGGGGTTTGCCAGTGATGAGCAGACCGCCGCACTGGCACAATGGCCGGGCGCACTGCCGTCTGCGCTGATCAACCTTGGTCTTGACCTGCGCGGCGGCGCGCATTTGCTGGCCGAAGTGCAGGTGGCAGACGTCTACGCGCAGCGCATCGACGGGCTTTGGCCTTCGGTGCGCGATGCCTTGCGCGACGTGCGCGATCAGGTCGGCAACGTGCGGCGTCAACCTTCGGTGCCGGGCGTGCTGCGGGTGGCGATATCCAAGCCCGAAGCCATGGTGGTGGCCTTGGAGAAGGTGAAATCGCTGGCCCAACCGGTGGTGACACTGACCGGGGTCGGGCAGAGTGACATCGAGGCGACGGTTGAAGGCGATGAGATCGTCGTGCAACTGTCAGAGGCGGAACGCAGCGCCACCGATGCCCGCACCATTCAGCAAAGCCTTGAAATCATTCGCCGTCGGGTGGATGAGGTGGGCACCCGCGAACCCACGATCCAACGTCAGGGCGTGGACCGGATTTTGATTCAGGTGCCCGGCATCGGCTCTGCTGCCGAGTTGAAGGCGATCATCGGCACCACCGCCAAGCTGACGTTCAACGCTGTGGTCGGGCGAACGTCGGACGCCGGCGCCGACGCGGGCGCGCGCAACAAACTGCTGCCCTCCGCCGATGAAGAGGGCGTTTATTACATTGTCGAGGAAACCCCGGTGGTGGGTGGCGACGAGCTGACCGATGCGCAACCCGCCTTCGACCAGAATGGCCAGCCTGCGGTGAACTTCCGCTTCAACCCATCTGGTGCGCGGGCTTTTGGCGATTACACGGCGGAAAACATCGGCGAGCCGTTTGCGATTGTGCTGGACGATGAGGTGATTTCTGCGCCGACGATCCAAAGCCATATTGCGGGTGGATCGGGGATCATCACCGGCAATTTCACGCTTGAGGAATCCACCAATCTGGCCGTGCTGCTGCGTGCAGGCGCTTTGCCCGCCAAGATGACCTTTCTGGAAGAGCGCACTGTCGGCCCCGAACTGGGACAAGACAGCATTGACGCCGGTATGCGTGCGGCGGTTGTCGGCATGATTGCGGTTCTGATCTATATGGTCGCGTCTTATGGCGCGTTCGGGATGATGGCCAATATCGCGCTGACCATCAACATCACCCTGTTGCTGGCGGTGTTGTCCACCATCGGCGCGACGCTGACCCTGCCCGGTATCGCGGGCATCGTGTTGACCATGGGCATGGCCGTTGACGCAAACGTGCTGATCTTTGAGCGTGTCCGTGAGGAATTGCGCGACGGGCAACCCCCTGGCCGCGCGATTGAACTTGGCTTTGGCCGGGCGTTCTCGGCGATCATGGACAGCAACGTGACCGCCATCATCACCGGTATCATCATGTTCTGGATCGGCTCTGGTCCGGTGCGTGGTTTTGCGGTCACGCTGCTGATCGGGATTTTGACCTCTATGTTCACCGCCGTCTATGTGACGCGCCTGATCATAGAGCTGTGGATGGCCTGGCGCCGTCCGAAAACCATTGTGGTATAAGGGACCTCTGGCATGGCATGGCGTCTTCGGCTGGTTCCGGTAAAAACCAACATCGACTTCTTCAAATTGCAATACATCACCTTTGGGGCATCGGCTTTGGCGATGGTGCTGTCCTTCGTGGCCGTTGCCGTGATCGGGCTGAACTTCGGCATCGACTTCAAGGGTGGCACCACCATCCGCACCGAAAGCACGCAAGCGGTGGATGTGGGCATCTATCGCACAGCGCTGACCCCACTGGACTTGGGGGATGTGTCGATCACCGAAGTCTTCGATCCGGGCTTTCGCGCCGATCAGCATGTGGCAATGATCCGCATTCAGGCCCAAGAGGGGGCCGAGGCTGTGACCCCCGAAATCATCGCGTCACTTGAGGCGGCTTTGGTGGCGGTGGACCCCGCAATCACCTTCCCGTCGGTCGAATCGGTTGGCCCGAAGGTTTCGGGGGAACTGATCTGGTCAGCATTGCTGGCGATCATTGCCGGGTCGGCGGGCATTGGCATTTATGTCTGGGTGCGGTTTGAATGGCAGTTTGCCGTCGGCACCGTTGCCGCCTTGATCCATGACGTTGTGGTTACGGTTGGCGTCTTTTCGGTGCTGGGGCTCAAGTTTGATCTGACCATTGTGGCCGCTCTGCTGACCATTCTGGGCTATTCGGTCAACGACACCGTGGTGATTTTTGACCGGCTGCGCGAAAACCTTGCGAAATACAAGGTGATGCCGCTGCGCGAGATGATGAACCTGACCGCAAACGAAACCCTGTCGCGCACCATCATGACGGCCTCGACGACGCTGATTTCGTTGATCGCGCTGTTCATTCTGGGTGGCGATGTGATCCGGGGCTTTGTGTTTGCGATGCTGTTCGGCGTGATCGTCGGCACCTATTCAACGCTTTATGTCGCTAAAAACATCGTGCTGTTTCTGGGGCTCGACCGCAGCGACAAACCCAAGGGCGGCAAACCGCTGGACCATGAATTCGCCAATGTGGAGGCGTAACCCAAAGAGCCGCCTTTCGGTCGGCAAAACCGGGGCTGTTTTTGTCTGAAAGGCTTTTGCGATGCGGTTGACGGAAATCACCTACGGCTCTGCTTTGGCGATTGAAAGCTATGGGCCGGGGTTTTTTCGGGTTGGCACCCATCTGCTGCGCGGGGCGACGTTTGTGACGCCGTGGCATGCCGGAGCTTGGGGTGGGATTGAGGATGTCGACCTGCCACTGACAATGGCGGGCAAGATCGACGTGCTGCTGTTGGGATTGGGCGCGGACATCACGCCGGTGCCACGCGCGTTTCGGGTTGCATTAGAGGCAGTGGGGATCGGGGTCGAACCGATGAATTCGCCCGCCGCCTGCCGCACCTACAACGTGTTGTTGGGCGAAGGACGCCGGGTGGCTGCGGCGCTGTTGCCCGTAGGCTAGGCGCCGCCCCGTCGCACAGCTTGGTGTCACCAAAGATGATGCACATGCGGGGCGATCAGGTTGGCGTAAACCTCACGCGCCGCCTGCATGGTTTCGGCGGACAGCGGGGCCAACCCATCCGCCGCTGCATTGGCCACCGCTTGCGCCGGTGATTTCGCACCCGGAATAACCACCGTTACCGCTTGTTCCATCAAGATCCAGCGCAGCGCAAAGGCCGCCATCGTCGCCCCTTGCGGCACCAACGGGCGCAGCGCATCCACCGCCTGCAACGCCACGTCAAAAGGCACGCCCGAGAACGTCTCGCCCTTGTCGAACGCCTCGCCGTTGCGGTTGAAGCTGCGGTGATCGTCGGCAGCGAACTGGCTGGCGGCGCTCATCTTGCCGGTCAGCAGACCAGAAGCCAGCGGCACCCGTGCGATCACGGCCACATTGCGGGCGCGGGCGGCGGCGAAGAAAGCCTCTGACGGGCGCTGGCGAAACAGGTTGTAGATCATCTGCACCGAAACAACGCCGGGCTGTTCAAGCGCCGTCATAGCCTCGGCAATGGTTTCAACCGATACGCCATAGTTGGCGATCTTGCCCTTGGCCTTGATGGCGTCCAGTCCTTCGAACATCGCGGCATTGCTGTAGACGGGCGTCGGTGGGCAGTGCAATTGCACCAGATCAAGACACTCCACGCCAAGGTTCAACAGGCTTCGGTCGATGAATTCCTCAATCGCAGTAGGGGTATAGGCTTCGGCTACATGCGGGTTCAGGCGGCGACCGGCTTTGGTGGCGACGTAGGGCCGCGTCCCCGGACGTTCTGCCAGCACCTCGCGGATGATGCGTTCAGACCGCCCGTCGCCGTAGACATCGGCAGTGTCGATGAAGGTCATACCGGCATCAAGAGCCGCGTGCAGGGTGGCTTTCGCATCTTCCAGCGTCACCTCGCCCCAAGTGCCGCCGATGGCCCAGGCGCCAAAGCCGATTGCAGTGGTGGACTGGCCGGTGCGGCCAAAGGGGCGGGTCGACAATGTCATCGGATACCTCATGTGTTTGCGCCAACATAGGGCAAGGCCGGCCAGTTTGCCACGCCCCCTTTTCGCGGGGCATCTGTTGGGATAGGTCTTTGTCATGGAACTGTCTGTGACCGATCTTGCCGTGGCGCGCGCCGGAATTCCGGTGTTGGAGGGCGTGTCCTTCAAGCTGTTGCCGGGGCATGCCTTGGTTTTGCGCGGCCGGAACGGCATTGGCAAAACCACGCTTTTGCGCACCGTTGCCGGGTTGCAGCCCCCTTTTGCGGGGCGTGTGGATTGTGGACCCGAGGCTGTGGCCTACGCAGCCCATGCCGACGGGGTGAAGGCCACGCTGACGGTGGCGGAAAATCTGTCGTTTTGGGCCGCAGCCTATGGCACCGGCGTGGTTGCCATGGCGATGGCGGATATGAACGTGGCGCAGTTGGCAGATCGGCGGGCCGCCAACCTTTCGGCGGGGCAAAAGCGGCGTCTGGGGCTGGCGCGGTTGCTGGTGACGGGGCGACCCGTCTGGGTGATGGACGAGCCAACGGTGTCGTTGGACAGGGAGTCGGTCGCGCTGTTTGGCCGGGTGGTGGCGGCGCATCTGGCGCGCGGAGGGTCGGCACTGATCGCCACCCATATTGATTTGGGGATCAAGGCGGACATGCTGGACCTGACGCCCTTCCGCGCCAAACCACCTGCGAGTGGCGGTGTGGTGGGTGCCTTTGACGAGGCGTTCGGATGATTGCGCTGCTGATCCGCGATCTGCGACTGGCCATTCGGGCGGGCGGGGGCTTTGGTCTGGGCCTTGCGTTTTTTTTGTTGGTGGCGGTGATCGTGCCGCTGGGGGTGGGGCCGGAACCGGCCACCTTGGCCAAAATTGCGCCGGGCATCTTGTGGGTTGGCGCGCTGCTGTCTTGCCTGTTGTCGCTGGACCGCATCTTTGCGCTGGATTTTGAGGATGGTTCGCTGGACTTGCTGGCCACGTCGCCGATGCCGCTGGAGGGTGTGGTGGCGGTCAAGGCGCTGGCGCATTGGTTGGTGACAGGCTTGCCTTTGGTGCTGGCCGCCCCGGTGTTGGGCGTGTTGTTGAATCTGCCTCTGGGCGGCTATTCTTGGTTGGTGATCAGCCTTGCACTGGGAACGCCCGCGCTTTCAGTGATCGGGGCCTTTGGCGCGGCGCTGACGGTGGGGTTGAAGCGCGGCGGGCTTTTGATGAGCCTGCTGGTGCTGCCTTTGTACATGCCGACGTTGATTTTCGGTGCCGAGGTTGTCAAACGCGGCGCTCTTGGGCTTGCGGTGTCGACGCCTTTGGCACTGTTGGCAGGGATCACGGCGGGGGCGCTGGCGCTGTTGCCTGTTGCAGCGGCTGCGGCAATCCGCGTCAACCTGCGATAGCCTGCCTGTGTTAGGAAAGGCCAGATGGCCGAAGGGAATGTGATGTCGATCTGGGACTATGCGAACCCCAAGCGGTTCATGAAAACGACGGCGTGGCTGTTGCCGTGGGTGACGGCGCTGGCTGTGGTGTGCCTGTTGGGCGGGCTGATCTGGGGTTTTTTCTTTACGCCCGACGCGGATAAGTTTGGTTCAACGGTGAAGATCATTTACCTGCATGTGCCGGCAGCGATGATGTCAATTTCGGCTTGGATGATGATGCTGGTCGGGTCGTTGATCTGGTTGATCCGCCGTCACAATGTCTCGGCTTTGTCGGCCAAGGCGGCGGCCCCGGTGGGGTTGACGTTCACGCTGATCGGGCTGGTGACCGGGGCGATCTGGGGCCAGCCGATGTGGGGAACCTGGTGGGTCTGGGATCCGCGGCTGACATCATTCCTGATTTTGGCGCTGTTTTATCTTGGCTATATGGCGCTGTGGCAGGCGGTTGAGGACCCTGACACGGCGGCGGACCTGACAAGCGTTTTGTGCATCGTCGGGTCGGTGTTTGCGTTTTTGTCACGCTATGCGGTGCTGTTCTGGAATCAGGGCCTGCATCAGGGGGCCAGCCTGTCGCTGGATGCCAAGGAAAACGTTTCAGATGTCTATTGGCTGCCCTTGGTGGTTTGTATCGCGGGATTCGTTTTGTTGTTCGTGACCTTGGTTTTGCTGCGCACCCGCACCGAAATCCGGGCGCGGCGGTTGCAGGCGCTGTTGGCGCGGGAGAGGTTGGCATGATGCCGGATCTGGGAAAATACGCGGGCGCTGTGATGTGGTCCTATGCCGCGTCGGTGGCACTGATTGTGGTGCTGGTGGCGTTTTCGATCTGGCGCGGGGCGCGGGTGAAACGGGCTTTGGCAGAAGTTGAGGCCCGGCAGGGGAAAAATCATGGTTAAATGGTTGTTGATGTTGCCCATCGCCTTGTTTCTGGGGCTCGCGGTGATATTCTGGGTGGGGATGGGGCGCAATGATCCGAATGCGGTGCCGTCGGCCTATCTGGACAAGCCCGCGCCCGCGATGACCGCTGCGGTGTTGCCGGGCATACCGGGTGTCAGTGATGCCGATCTGCGCCGGGGTGATGTGGTGCTGGTGAATTTCTGGGCCAGCTGGTGCCCGCCTTGCCGCGCCGAGCATCCGACTTTGGTGGCTTTGGCGGCTGAAGGCATAAGGGTGGTGGGCGTCAACATGAAGGACGATCCCAAAAATGCACTGGCATTTCTGGCCGAGGCGGGCAATCCGTTTTCCGGCGTTGCCTTTGACCCAAACGGTCGCACGTCATTGGAATGGGGGGTGACCGCCCCGCCCGAGACCTTCATCCTGCGCGGCGATGGCACCGTGGCGTTCAAATTCATCGGGCCTATGGTGGGCGATGACTATGAAAAGCGGTTCCGGCCCGAGTTGGAAAAGGCACTGCGCGGCGAGTAGGGCCGGTGGCGCCGGGGGCCTTCGGGTCGCACTTGCGCCGAGGGTTAGTCAGGCACAAAGGATGACCAAAAGCGTGGTGGCGACCAGCAATTCGCCCCATGGCAGCTCTGGCATGGATTTGTGAGCGGGCGGCGTGTTGGGATTCAGCGGCGGAAAACGGTGGGGCATGGGGTGACCTTTGCTTGTTGTCACCACAGAGTGATCGCAAAGGTTTAAAGAATGCCTAAGGCCCGGAGTGATCCGGGCCTTAGGCATTGGAACCAACCTGTTCCTTTCAGCGCGATGCGAGGTCGCGCAGGACGTAGGGCAACACGCCGCCGTGTTCGACGTATTCAATCTCGATCTCGGTGTCGATGCGGCACTTGACCGAAATCGTTTTGACGGTGCCATCGGCGAAGATGATGGTGCATGGCACAGTCGACAGTGGCGTCAAATCGCCCGCAAGCCCTTCAATAGACACGATTTCATCACCCTTGAGGCCCAAGGACTTGCGGGTGTCACCGCCGGTGAATTCGAACGGGATCACGCCCATGCCGACGAGATTGGAGCGGTGAATACGCTCGAACGACTCGGCGATCACGGCCTTGACGCCCAGAAGGGCTGTGCCTTTGGCGGCCCAGTCGCGGCTGGAGCCTGCGCCGTATTCGATGCCGCCAAAAATCACCAAGGGCGTTCCCGCCGCCTGATAGGCCATCGAGGCGTCATAGATCGAGGTCTGCACGCCATCGGGGCCTTTGGTGTAACCGCCTTCCACCCCATCAAGCATTTCATTCTTGATACGGATGTTGGCGAAGGTGCCGCGCATCATCACTTCGTGGTTGCCACGACGCGCACCGTAAGAGTTGAAGTCACTGACCGGCACCTGACGTTCCGTCAGGTATTGGCCAGCCGGCGTGCCCGCTTTGAACGACCCCGCGGGGCTGATGTGATCGGTGGTGATCATGTCGCCCAGCACCGCCAGCACGCGGGCACCTGTGATGTTGGAAATCACGCCCGGAGTTTTGGCCATGCCTTTGAAATAAGGCGGGTTCTGGATATAGGTCGACGATGCGGGCCAATCGTAGGTTTCCGAGTCGGTTATTTCCACCGCTTGCCATTTCTCATCGCCCTTGAAGACGTCGGCGTATTTCTTCTGGAAGGCCGCGCGGGTGACGGTGGATTCCACAAGGTCAGAGATTTCCTTGTTCGTGGGCCAGACGTCCTTGAGGTAGACCGGGCCATGGGTGCCCATGCCCAAGGGTTCGGCGGTCAGGTCGATGTTCATGTCGCCTGCCAGCGCATAGGCCACGACCAAGGGCGGCGAGGCCAGATAGTTGGCGCGCACGTCGGGGCTGATGCGTCCTTCAAAGTTGCGGTTGCCGGACAGAACGGCGGTGGCAACCAGATCGCCTTCGGTGATGGCTGCGGAAATTGCCGGGTCCAGCGGACCAGAGTTGCCGATGCAGGTGGTGCAACCGTAGCCGACAAGGTTGAAGCCGACGGCATCAAGGTCTTCCTGCAGGTTGGCGGCATTCAGGTATTCGCTCACGACCTGCGAGCCGGGGGCGAGCGAGGTTTTCACCCAAGGTTTCGCCTTTAACCCCAAAGCACGGGCTTTGCGGGCGACAAGCCCGGCGCCGATCATCACGTAAGGGTTTGACGTGTTGGTGCAAGAGGTGATCGAGGCGATCACCACCGACCCATCGCGCAGCTTGTAGTCATATCCTGCCACTTCTGCGGACTTGCGCAGATCGACGGCAGCGGCCGGTGCTGCACCTTCAGAGGCCATGTCTTTGGCGGCAGCGCTGGCGTCAACGCCACGGTATTCCGCCACGGTGCGGTAAAATCCTGCGGCAGCTTCGGTCAAAGGCGTGTAATCTTGCGGCCGCTTGGGGCCAGAGATGGCCGGCACGATGGTGCCCATGTCAAGATGCAGGGTGCTGGTATAGATCGGATCATAGTTTGCGTCGCGCCACATGCCGTTGGCTTTGGCGTAAGCTTCGACCAGAGCAATGCGGGACTCTTCGCGGCCGGTGTTGCGCAGGTAGCGGATGGTTTCCCCGTCGATGGGGAAGAAGCCGCAGGTCGCACCATATTCCGGCGCCATGTTGGCGATGGTGGCACGGTCGGCCAGCGGCAAGCGGTCAAGACCGTCGCCGTAGAATTCGACGAATTTGTTGACCACGCCATGTTTGCGCAACAGTTGCACAACTTTGAGCACCAGGTCGGTGGCGGTGGTGCCCTCAATCATGGTGCCGGTCAGTTTGAAGCCGACAACCTCGGGGATCAGCATCGAAACCGGTTGGCCCAGCATTGCGGCCTCGGCCTCAATGCCGCCGACGCCCCAGCCCAGAACCGCAAGGCCGTTGACCATGGTGGTGTGGCTGTCGGTGCCGACAAGTGTATCAGGATAGGCAACCAGATTGCCGTGCTGATCGGTGTCGGTCCAAACGGTTTGCGCCAGATATTCCAGGTTGACCTGATGGCAGATGCCGGTGCCCGGCGGCACGACGCGGAAGTTGTTGAAGGCTTTTTGGCCCCATTTCAGGAACACATAGCGTTCCATGTTGCGCTCATACTCGCGGTCAACGTTGGCTTGGAACGCGCGTGGGGTGCCGAATTCGTCGATCATCACCGAATGGTCAATGACCAGATCGACCGGCGCCAGCGGGTTGATGTGCTGTGCATCGCCGCCAAGGCCCTTGATGCCGTCGCGCATCGCTGCCAGATCAACCACCGCCGGAACCCCGGTGAAATCCTGCATCAGCACGCGGGCCGGGCGGTAGGCGATTTCGCGCGGGTTCTTGCCGCCGTTGGCGCCCCATTCCGAAAAGGCGCGGATGTCATCGACCGACACGGTCTTGGCATCTTCAAACCGCAACATGTTTTCCAGCACCACTTTCAACGCAGCCGGAAGGCGAGAGAACTGGCCAAGGCCAGCCGCTTCGGCGGCAGGAATGGAATAATACGAAACCGTCTGGCCGCCTGCGGTCAGGGTTTGCTTGGTTTTCGCGCTGTCGTGTCCGACGGTGACGGTCATGCGGGCCTCCTGGGCGTGGCGTGGATGGCGATGTTTTGCGGTATCTGAGCTATCGGTGCAAGGGAATCCTGCGGTTGTTGACTCGCATTGTATGCAATTGTATGCCGAAAATCCATCCCCATTTGGCGACATTGCGCAGCGATCTGTGAAAAAGCTGTAACTTCGCCTCGCAAAACCTTGATTGGCGGCAGGGACGTGGCTTCGATAGAACAAATTTATCTGTTCGGGGACACACCATCATGATGCGACATATCGTCAGCGCCGCCTGCGGGCTGTGGCTTTGCTTGGGCAGCGGTGCTTTGGCACAGGGCGAGCCGGGCGTGGTGGTGGAGCTTTACACCTCGCAAGGCTGCTCATCCTGCCCGCCCGCGGATGAGGTTCTGGCCAAATTGTCGCGCCAACCGGGGGTTATCGCCTTGGCGCTGCATGTCGATTATTGGGATTACATCGGTTGGGAAGACACTTTTGCCGATGCCAAGTTTACCAAACGGCAAAAGGCCTATGCCCATGCAGCGGGCAGCAAGATGATCTACACGCCGCAAATCATCGTTGGCGGGCGCGAACAGGTTGAGGGGAATCAGCCGACCGCCGTGGCACGGGCGATCGACGCCCAACTGGGCTTGGTGGGGCAGGTAACGCTTTCTGCCGAGCGGCAGGGCACCAAGGTGATCATCCACGCTGTGGCCAATCCGCCCCTGACGCGTCCGGCGCGGGTGCAGGTGGTGCGTTATCTGGACCGGGCCGAAGTCGCCATAGAGCGCGGCGAGAATGCCGGGCTGAACGTCGCCTATCACAACATTGTCACGGATTGGGATGATGTCGGCGGTTGGCGCGGCGATGGTCCGTTGGAGATGGCCGCGCCGGCCGCAGGCGATGCGCCGGTGGTGGTGATCTTGCAAAGTGAGGGGCCGGGCGAGATCCTTGCGGCGGTGCGCTTGCGGTGAAGACGATTGGGGGTTTCACACCCCCAAACCCCGGTGGGATATTTACGCCAAGATGAAACGCAAATTTTAAACAAATATGAGGTGTTTGATCACTTCCAGCGGCGGTGGATCCAGAACCATTGGCCCGGTTGGGCGCGAATGCGCGCCTCTAGGCTGCGGGTCAGGGCGGTGGTCATTTCAAGCGGGGTGCTGTGTGGGATTGGGGCTTCAAGGTCGACCGCAAAGGTCAGCCCATCCGCGTTGCGCGTGCCATAGAAAGGGATCAGGTCGGCATCATAACGCAGTGCCAGTTCAGCGGCTGACAGGGCAGTCATCGCTGGTTTCCCCAGAAACTCAATTGCCTGACCCGCCGCGTGCTGGTCAAACAGCAAGACCAGCAGTCCGCCTGATTTCAAATGGCGCACAAAACCTGCTGTCCCTGCGCGGCCTTGGGCAAATATCGGGCCGCCGAAAGCCTCCATCGTGCGGATGTAATGGGCATTGAAATACCGGTTCGACATCGGGCGATACAGGCCACCAATCTGACAGCCCTGCGCCACCAAAGCCGCGCGGGCGGCCTCGTAATTGCCAAAGTGACCTGACACCAGAATCACCGCGCGATTGGTGGCGCGGTCGGCAGTCAGCGCGGCCACTCCGGGTCCGGTCGGGGAGATGGCCGCTTGGCGGGCGGTGAATTCGGCGGTTGAGTAGTTCTCAATCAGGGTGCGGCCTGCATTGTCCAAGGCTTGATTGGCGATGGCGTGGCGATCCGCCTGCGGCAGGTCCGGCCAGATCATCGCCAGATTTTCCCGCGCCCGCGCCCGATAGCCGACCAATGGTCCAATAATGCGGCGCATCAGCCACCCCAACAGCGGCACACGCCAGCGATAGGGCAGGGCCAGCGCAAGCCCGATCAGTCCGCGCACCACAAGGTTTTGCGCAAATGCAACAGGTTCGAAGCGAAGGGCAGGGTCAGACATGCGGGTTTTTTGCGGTTGTTTCACGATGCCAGACATAAATCCCCGCCCCAACGATCACAAGCGCACCGATGATGGTGAATTTGTCCGGGTACTCCCCGAAAAAAACGATGCCCCAGAGCGTGGCAAAGATGATGCCCACATAGGCAAATGGCGCCACCGCAGAGGCCTCGGCCATTGAAAACGAGCGGATCACGCAAAGCTGCGCCCCGGTCCCCAAGACCCCCAAAGTTAAAAACAGCGGAATGTCGGCCGTGGCAATGGGCTGCCAGACAAAGGGCATTGCCAGTCCCACCACTGCCGCTCCAAACAGCGCGGCGAGGATCAGCGACGTCCATGGCCCCTCCTTCTGGCCGACATAGCGGGTCAAAAGGGCGTTTCCGGCATAAGACAGCGCGCAGCCCAGCGGCAAAAGCGCGGCGGGGGTGAAGACGCCCGCGCCAGGGCGAATGACGATCAGGGCACCGATCAGCGCCACAACAACGCCAAGGATGCGGCGGGGACCGAGACGCTCGCCCAGAAACAGCGCTGCTCCAAGTGTGATCAGGATCGGATTGATGTCGGTCAGGGCTGTGGCCTCGGCCAGCCCGATGTAGCCAAGACTGGCGAAAAACAGCGCGGTTGCCCCCAGTTGGAAGCCCGATCGTGCCAAATGGATCAATGGATACTGCGTGCGCAGTGTCGCGCCAAGCTTGGGGCCAAGGATCAGCGCGACCAACAACGCCTGCCCGGCAAAGCGCGCCCAGATCACCTGCGGTGTCGGGTAGCGCGCGATCAGACCCTTGGCCAGCGCGTCCATCACGGTGAAGAGCATGATTCCCAGCAGCATCAGCAAGATGCCCTTGCTTGTGGCAGCGGCAGTGGGGAGGGGCGCGCGGATCATGGGCCTGCAATGTTTGGAACAAGCCTGACCCTAGGCGAGGCGGGCGGTGGGGGCAATGGTTGGCGGCAGGGGCCAGGCGGATGGATTGGCAGGGACCCCGGGGCCAATGCAGAGTTGAGAAGTGGCTGTGCGGTCCTTTCGAGGTTGCGGGTCACGTTTGGGGGCGCTGTTTGACGTGAGGAGGTCCCGGATCAAGTCCGGGGCGGGGTGGGGAAGGTGCGCGGTTTGCTCCGCGCCTTGATCAGGCTCAAGGGGGCTTGGAGGGGCTGATTGGCTTGACACGGCTGCGGATCAGTGAGGGGCGCCCGCACGCAGTGTGCTGGTGCCGCGGATCAGGTCGGGGTGACTTGCGAAGACTGTGCGGCTGAAGGGGGTCATGGGTGAGGTTCGGGGGAATTGTGGCTGGCATGTCGCAGCAAGCTTTTGCGCAAGTCTAGACCCCTGATGCGCAAAACAAGGTGTTGGCATTCAGCTTTGGGGAATGCCGGTTGACCCGGAGCCGCAGTTTCAATCCTCTGGCTGGATCAGCACCAACTCGCCGCTCGCTTCCAACTGGCGGATGGCGGAAACGATTGCGGTCATCGCCTCTTCAGCGTCTTTTTCTTTGATTTTGCCGCGCGCGGTCATTTCCTCCCGCAAACCTTGGGCCATCCGCTGAGACATATTTGACAGCAGGAATTCGGTCGATTCGGTCAGTTCGGCATCGCCAACCGTGGCGGCCAAAGCCGTCACCAGAACCGGCTGATCGACGATGCGGATGATCTTGGGCACATCGCGGCCCAGCACGCGGCGGGGCAGATGGACAAAGGTGAAAATCGCACGCCGCACCAATTCGGCAAAATCGGCGTCGGTTTCCTGCAGTCCCTTCAACACATCTTCGCGCGTCAGGGCGGCCGAGACGTTCAGAATGGCGCCCACCCGTTCCACCGGGCCGGTATCAAAGGCTTTGGGCGGTTGCGCATCCAACTGGCTGGCCAAAGAGATGCCGATCCGTCGCACGGTTTCTGGATCAACATTTCCTGTCAGCGACACCGCATAGGCCACGCGGCGGTCGCGGTCGCCAGACAATTTCCCCAGCAGTTCCGCAGACTTGGGCACTGGCAGCTTGGACAACATCACCGCCGCCACCTCTGTGCTTTCGTCTTGCAGCACCGGCAACAGCCGGTCTATGGGCAGTGCCGTCAGCCTGTCCCATGGGTCGGCCTTGGCCGAAGCACCGGCGAGACGGCGCAACCGACTGGCCGCATTGGCAGAGATATGGCCGTCCATCACCGAAAGCGCACCCTCAATCCCACCGGGAAACGCCAGACCGACCTGTTCCAGTTCTGTCATGAATTCATCAACCACAGACCCCAGCGTACGCCGGTCGATCAGGCGCATCTGGCCCATCTGTTCGGTCAGCGCGGCCTGCATGTGTTCGGGCAGTTTCGACAGCGGAATGCTGGCCCCTTCGGCCAGCAGAAAACGCACGATGACGGCGGCCTTTTCGCGCGGCGTCAACACACGCAGAGGGGCAGGGGCGGCGACGGCCCGCTGCACCGGATCAATCCGCGCCAAAACCGCCGGTCCGCCTGCCATCATAGCCCCCATTCAGATTCGCCCCCAATCGGACTCGTCCGGGACACCTTGGCAGGCGCTGGTTAACCGGGACTTACTGGCCGAACACCCGCGCGAAGATCGTGTCGACGTGTTTGGTGTGATAGCCCAGATCGAATTTCTCCTCAATCTGCGCCGGGGTCAAGGCGGCGGTGACGTCGGTATCGGCCAGAAGTTCAGTCTTGAAATCGGCACCTTTTTCCCAAACCTTCATGGCGTTGCGCTGCACCAGTTTGTAGCTGTCCTCACGCGACACCCCGGCTTGGGTCAACGCCAGCAACACGCGCTGGCTCATCACAAGGCCACGGAATTTGTTCATGTTGTCGAGCATGTTCTGCGGATAGATCACCAGCTTTTCAATCAGACCAGCCAAGCGGTGCAGGGCGAAATCAAGCGTGATGGTGGTGTCCGGGCCAATGGCGCGTTCAACCGACGAATGGCTGATGTCACGCTCATGCCACAGCGCCACGTTCTCCAACGCGGGCACCACCGACATGCGCACCAGTCGCGCAAGACCGGTCAGGTTTTCCGACAGCACCGGGTTGCGCTTGTGCGGCATGGCGGAAGATCCCTTTTGACCGGGGCTGAAGAATTCTTCGGCCTCCAGCACTTCGGTGCGCTGCATGTGACGAATTTCAATCGAGATATTCTCGATACCCGAGGCAATCACGCCCAAGGTGGCGAAAAACATCGCGTGGCGGTCGCGGGGGATGACCTGGGTCGAGATTGTTTCCGGGGTTACGCCCATTTTGGCGCAGACATGTTCCTCGACCCGCGGATCAATGTTGGCATAGGTCCCGACAGCCCCCGAAATCGCGCCAGTGGCGATTTCAGCGCGGGCGTTGATCAGGCGGGTCCGGTTGCGGGCCATTTCGGCGTAGAAGCGGGCAAAGGTCAGGCCCATGGTGGTGGGTTCGGCGGGGATGCCATGGCTGCGGCCGATGCGGACGGTGTCCTTATGCTCCATCGCGCGGGTTTTCAGCGCCGTCAGAACCCGGTCCAGACCCGTCAGCAACAGATCAGAGGCGCGGGCCAGTTGGATGTTGAAGGTGGTGTCCAGCACGTCAGAGCTGGTCATGCCCTGATGCACAAAGCGGGCCTCATCGGCGCCAACAATTTCGGCCAGATGGGTCAGGAAGGCGATGACGTCGTGCTTGGTGACGGCCTCGATCTCATCAATGCGGGCAACGTCGAAGGGCACATCCTTGGCCTTCCAGATCGCGCCGGCATTGGCGCGCGGGATCACGCCCAGATCGGCCATGGCGTCGCAGGCGTGGGCCTCAATTTCGAACCAGATGCGGAATTTGGTTTCGGAGGACCACAGGGCCACCATTTCGGGACGGGAATAGCGCGGGATCATTTGGGGCAGCCTTTCAGTTGGCAGGACAGGCGAGGTCCGCATAGACTGTGCGCGGCAGGGGTGCAAGGGAGGCGGCGGCAGATGCGGGTTCAGGCCGTGGTTTTGACGCCGATGCCGGGGGTGGCTCTCCGATGATTGGGGGGTGCTTCAAAGTGCCGCCGGTTCTACGCGCAGTGTGGCGCAGGACCAGCGGCAAGGCAGATGAATCAGTTGCCAAGCAACCTTGGATCAAATGGGTATTTCGTCAGGTTTTCAAACCCGGTTTCGGTGATAAGCACCTGATCTTCCAGTTTGATTGAGAAATCTCCACCCTGCGGCGACACCAAGGCCTCGACACAGAGCACCATGCCGGGTTCCAGTGCCACATCGAACGCGCCATCAACCCAAGTATCGGGGTAGGGCACAAACGGCCATTCATCGCAAAGGCCCACCCCGTGCATTTTGCAGCTGTATTTCTGCGCCCAGTATTGCGGGGCCAGTTGATGGCCGCCGTGGGTTAGCTCGCGTATGGTCACACCCGGTTTCAGCATCGCCATGTTTTCGGTGATGTGGTCCATGGCATGCTGCATGGCGGATATCATCGGAGCAGGGGGGGGCGCGTCGCCCACCCACCAGCTGCGCGAAATGTCGATGCAGATGCCGTAAGATCCGATCAGATCGGTATCAAAGGCCACGATTTCATTGTTGGACACAAGGCGCGGGCCACATTCCTGAAACCAGGGATTGGTGCGCGGACCAGATGCCAGCAAGCGGGTTTCGATCCACTCGCCACCGCGACGGATATTGCCCTTGTGCAGTTCGGCCCAGATGTCATCTTCGGACATGTGGCCGCCCGGCACGCCCACGCGGGTCGCTTGTTCCATCTCGGCAATCGCGGCTTCGCAGGCGTGATGGGCGCATTTCATCGCCAGAATCTCATCCGGGCCTTTGATGGCGCGGGTGCGTTCGGTGACAACTTCGCCCTCCAGCACGGTGAACCCGGCGGATTCCAAGGCCCGCAAGCCGTGGATCATGATTTTGTCGACGGCCAAGCGGCGGTTGGTGCCGGCATGGGCTTGCATCACCTCGGTCACTTGTGCGGCAAAAGAGCGGGCGTCTTGGGCAGTATTGTCGCCGCAGACGTTGTAAAAGAACGAGGCACCCGAGCGCAGTTCGGCCACCAGGGGGTTGAAGTTCACCAGAAACGGCGCGTTCTTGTATTCCCACATCACCATATGGCCATCGGCACATAAAAGGCAGGCGCGAAACGGGTTATGGCTGTTCCACAGCTGCATGTTGGTGGTGTCGGTGGCGTAGCGGATGTTGAGCGGGTCAAACATCAGCAAGCCGCCAATGTCGCGGTCTTGCAGCGATTGGGTCAGGCGTTGCCAGCGGTAGCGGCGCATGCTGTCAAGGTTGGGCAATTCCAGCCCCGCCTTGGCCCATTCGGCAAAGGCCAGCTGCGTTGGCCCGATCTCGACCCGGTTGTTGTCGTTTGGAGTGCCATCACCCAAACGGTCGCCCCGGCTGGGATCAATCTTGCGGCGGTCTGCATAGTTTTGTGGCATGGGGCACCTTTGTTTTGGCTGAGAATGGCGGCGGTTCCACGCTGGGCTTTGCCACGGGCGACGAGGCGTGTCGCAAATGGGGGCTAATTGCGACGTCGCTGAATTTGACCTGATGGGCGCGACGTGATGAAAGGAGGCATTCATGTAAGGCCAGCCCCGTGACCCCTGATCCAATCCTGCACAAAACCCTGCCATTCATTCCATGGATGGACCCACGCACCATGCGCTTGCCGGGGGTTTTGCCGGTCGAGGGTGAGGACTGGCTGCGGGTGGATGAGGCTTTCGCAGGCCAGATGACCGAACGTGACCGGCTGATTGCCACGCGGGAGGCGGCGGTGCATGGCATGCTGGAACAGGCCCGTCCGGCGGCGCTGGAATTGTTTGACAAGGTGCTGGCCCAACTGATGCGGACGCCCGGTTATACTGTGGGGCCGGATGCGGTGACGCGGCCTGATGGCGTTGAGGTCGCTTTGGACCGCGAAATGCCACTGCGCACCTTGGGGCGGCTGGTGCAGGAAGACCTGTGCCTGATGGAGGCAGAGGGTGCGGAACACATGCTGACCGGAGCGATCCTGTGCTTTCCGGCCAGTTGGACCCTGTCCGAAAAGCTGGGACGGGTGATGACGGGCATCCATGTGCCTGTCGAACCCTATACGGAAGAGGTCGCGCGCCGCGTGCAACGCCTGTTCGATGCGATTCGGCCGGAACAACCCCTGTGGCGGATGAACTACCTGACCTATGCCGACCCAACCCTGCACCAACCGCGCTTTGAGTCAGATCGGCGGCCAAGGCCGGTTGCCGACGCGCGCGTATTTGTTCGGTCAGAGCGGCAATGCCTGATGCGCCTGCCGCAAACCCGTGCGGTGGTGTTTTCCATTCACACCTACGTTCTGCGGCTGGAGGATTTGCCCGCCGACGCGCGTGAGGCGTTGGTGTCGGCGGGGCATTGAGCGCTGCTTCAGATGCCTGCGAACGCTGCCATCTGTTGGCCAATATGGCTTTGCATCAGCGTCGAGGCAAAGCCGGTGGCCACCAAAGCCCGCGAGGTCAGCCGCATGTTGTCACCGCGCAGCACGGAATAAGTCATCAGTGCCGCCCCTATCGGCAAGGAAACCATAATCAGCGTCGCATTCATGCTGTGCGCGGCCAGACGCATTTGCGGCGAGGTCAGATGCGGGGCCGCAGGTTCTTCCGGGGGATACAATGCCAGACGCAACCGCGCCAATTCGGGGTCGCGCGGCTTCGGGATTTGCGGTCGGTCGTTGGAGGGTTGGAACCCCTGCGCGTACAAGGCGTCAAAACTGGCCGCATCGACCGAGCGAAAGATCGGATGATCCGGGTCTTTGCGATGCGGCAGGCCGGGGACCGAATATGCCAGACCGTCCAACACTTCGGGCGTTACCACACCAAGGCATTCATGCCAAAGCACCGCGTCAGGGTGCAGGCGTAGGCGCACCCGCTCGGCCAATTTGGAGCACAGCGCATCGTGGCGCACCGGCTGTTCGTGCCGAAGTGGCGCGGCGTTCAGCCGGGGCGGCAGTTGTGATGGCCCCACCGAAAGCGTCAATGACATCGCCACTCCGGGACGCGGCGCATCGTTGGTCGCCAGCACGATTTTGGTGCCGGGCATGTCAAAACTGGCGATGTCTTCGTAATCCCAGGTCAGATGGCGGTCGAGATCGCGGAATCGCGTTAACACCGCATCAAGGTCTGACACCAGACGGGCAAAGTTCAGATTTGGGGCATTGAGAAACAAAAGCTCGGCAATAGTACTGAACTGCTCTTCGGGATGACCATTCATCGCGAACCCTCCATTCAAACACCGGGTCAGATTGCAGGTCGATTGCGCCCGCATCCGGGAGGCATTGCGACCTTCATAAGGTATTAACCAAAAGTTGAGTTCCGTTTCCGCCACAATTCCAATCTTGGTTGGGTGGATGGATTGTCAACGCATACGCATTATTCAGAGCGCGCAAACAAAAAGGGCGCCCGGTTGGGACGCCCTTTGGTGACTGTTTGTCGGATCAGCAGGAGTAGTACATCTGGTATTCAACCGGATGCGGGGTGTGTTCGTAGTTGTAAACCTCTTCCCACTTTAGCGCCATGTAGGACTCCAGCATCGGGCGGGTGAAGACATTGCCTGCCAGCAAGAAGTCCATGTCCTTATCCAGCGACTCCAAAGCTTCACGCAGCGAACCGCAGACAGTCGGGATTTCAGCCAACTCTTCGGGCGGCAGATCGTAGAGATCCTTGTCCGAAGCCGGGCCCGGGTCGACCTTGTTGCGAATTCCGTCAAGACCGGCCATCAGCAGCGCTGCGAACGCCAGATAGGGGTTGGCAGCCGGATCAGGGAAGCGGGCTTCAACACGCTTGGCTTTCGCCGACTCGGTCCATGGAATGCGAACCGCACCCGAGCGGTTGCGCGCGGAATAGGCCAGCAGAACCGGGGCTTCAAAACCGGGGATCAGGCGCTTGTAGCTGTTGGTCGATGGGTTGGTCAGCGCGTTCAGGGCCTTGGCATGTTTGATGATGCCGCCGATGAACCAAAGCGCCTCTTGGCTAAGATCAGCATATTTGTCGCCTGCGAACAAAGGCTTGCCGTCTTTCCAGATCGACATGTTCACATGCATGCCCGACCCGTTGTCACCCTTCATCGGTTTGGGCATGAAGGTCACGGTCTTGCCGTAAGCATGGGCCACGTTGTGGATCACGTATTTGTACTTCTGGATGTTGTCGGCCTGTTCAACCAAACCGCCGAAAATCATGCCCAGTTCGTGCTGGCAAGTCGCCACTTCGTGGTGGTGCTTGTCAACGCGGATGCCCATGCGCTTCATTGTGGACAGCATTTCGCTGCGCAGGTCTTGCGCCTCGTCGATCGGGTTGACCGGGAAATAGCCGCCCTTGTGACCGGCGCGGTGGCCATAGTTGCCGCCTTCGGTCACGGTGTCGGTGTTCCAAGCCGCAGCTTCGGCGTCGATTTCGTAAGAAACCTTGCGCGGGGAAACCGAGTAACGCACGTCGTCGAAGATGAAGAATTCAGCTTCTGGGCCGAAATAGGCGGTCTCACCAATGCCAGACGACTTCATAAAGGCTTCGGCCTTCTTGGCGATTTGGCGCGGGCAACGATCATAGGCTTCGTTGGTGTCCGGCTCGACCACGTCGCAATGAATGCAAAGGGTTTTTTCGGCGTAGAAGGGGTCCATGTAGACCGAAGATGCGTCGGGCATCAGCTTCATGTCGGACTGGTCAATCGACTTCCAGCCGGCAATGGAAGAGCCGTCAAACATGAAGCCTTCTTCGAAGAATTCCTCGTCCACAAGGTCTACGACCAAGGTGACGTGCTGAAGTTTGCCTTTGGGATCGGTGAAACGAATGTCGAGATACTCGACCTCTTCGTCCTTGATCAGTTTCAGAGCTTTTGCAACTGCGCTCATCATGCTGCCTTTCGGTGTTTGGGTTTCAGTGCGGCAGCTTGCGCCACCAATGTGCGGGATTTAGATTGCATCATCGCCGGTTTCGCCGGTGCGGATGCGGATCGCTTGTTCGACGTGGCTGACGAAAATCTTGCCGTCGCCGATCTTGTCGGTGCGCGCGGCCGAGATGATGGCGGCGATGGCGACATCAACCATATCATCGGTCAACACGACCTCAATCTTGACCTTGGGCAGGAAATCGACGACATATTCAGCACCGCGGTACAGTTCGGTGTGGCCCTTCTGGCGACCAAAGCCTTTGACTTCCGTCACCGACAGGCCTTGAATTCCGGCCTCTTGCAGGGCTTCTTTGACCTCGTCCAGTTTGAACGGCTTGATGATCGCCTCAATCTTCTTCATGGGCCGACTCTCCCGGTTTTAAGCGTCTGCTTTTAGACGTCTGGGCCGTAGTGACCACTTCCCTGCGACGGCTTCAATTGACCAGGCTCGGGCTGCGGCGGCAGGGCGCGGGAAATTTGGTCTGTCGATTAAAAAACAGGCAGTTTGCGTGAATATTGGGCGGTTCATGAACGAAAAGGGTGCGAAAATGACCGAATTGTTGACGGCAGCACAGATGCGGGCGGTTGAGGCGGCGGCGATTGCCAGCGGGTCGGTGACGGGGCTGGAGTTGATGGAGCGCGCGGGTGCGGGCGTGGTCGCGGCGGTGCTGGCGGAATGGCCGGAAACCGCGCTGACGGCGCATCGGGCGGTGGTGCTCTGCGGGCCGGGCAACAACGGTGGCGACGGGTTCGTGGTGGCGCGGCTACTGGCTTTGCGGGGATGGGAGGTGGTGGTTGCGCTGGCCGGTTCAGTGGACGCATTGCCCCCTGATGCACAACACAACGCCCGTCGTTGGTTAAAAATCGGATCAGTGCAAGACTTTGTCCCGGGCGGCGACACCGATGAGGCCGGTTTTATCGAGGCTGGCTTGTTTGGACCCATCGGCGGGGGCGACGGTTTGCACGATCACGACCGAGTTGTTGTCGTGGATGCACTGTTCGGCACCGGATTGACGCGACCTTTGAGGGATGCGGGGTATTTGTTACAGGAATTGGACCTTTACCGTCCCGATACGGTGTTCGGTGTCCGCATCCATGTAGTGGCTGTGGATATGCCAAGCGGGGTTTGCGCCGATAGCGGGCGCGTGCTGCGCGGTGCAGAGTTTGGCACTTGGCGGGGTGAAGCCTGCCGCGCGGACCTGACTGTCAGCTTTCATGTGGCCAAGCGTGGGCACATGCTGGACCAGGGGCCAGCGCAGTGTGGCAAGCTGGTCATTGTGGATATTGGATTGCAGCAGGGTGGGTCAGACGTGGCGCTCTTGGCAACACCCGATCCCAAAGCCCTAGCCAAATCGGCGGGACACAAATTCGCACATGGCCATGCCTTGATCGTGTCGGGCGATCACGGCCATGCGGGGGCAGCGCGTCTTGCGGCGCGGGCGGCGTTGCGGATGGGGGCGGGGCTGGTGACGGTGGCTTCACCGCCCGGCGCGCTGGCGGAAAACGCGGCGCGGTTGGATGCGGTGATGCTGCGGCCGGTGGCGGATGCGGAAGGCTTGCGGGCAATTTTGGCAAATGACCGGATCACTGCGCTGTGTCTGGGGCCGGGTCTGGGGTTGGACGCGCGGGCGGCGGCGATGGTAGCGGTGGCTCTGGAAACCAGCAGGCTGCGGATCGGGCGCTGGCCAGAGATGGGCTTGCGGCTGGTGCTGGATGCGGATGCGCTGACCCTGATTGCCCGCGACCCCGCGTTGTTTGCGCTGCTGCATGAAGGGTGCGTATTGACGCCGCATGGCGGTGAATTTGCCCGGCTGTTCCCGGATATTGCGGCGACTCTGGCGGCCCCGGCCACGGTTTGCCCGGCCTATTCCAAGCTGGATGCGACGCGAGAGGCTGCTGCGCGAGCGGGCTGTGTTGTGCTGTTCAAGGGAGCCGACACCGTGATCGCACAACCCAATGGCTTTGGCATGATCCATGGCGCGCTGTACGAACGGGCGGCTCCTTGGCTTGCGACAGCCGGATCAGGTGATGTGCTGGCGGGGTTCATCACCGGATTGCTGGCACGGGGGATGCATACGGCAAGTGCGGCCAGCACAGCGGCTTGGCTGCATGTGGAATGTGCGCGGGCGTTCGGGCCGGGGCTGATTGCCGAAGATCTGGCGGATCAGTTGCCGGGGGTGTTCCGGCGGTTGGGTGTTTCGTAAGCCGTGACGGTTTCTGCAGCACAGGCCAGTTCAAGACCACCGGCATAGATCACCTCATCCGCGTCCAGACGCAGGGTGTAAAAGCGCACCTCATCCATCACTTCGGCACGGATATAGTCGCCATCGGCCAGTCGTGCAGCTGGAACCATGGCAGTCGCGGCGCCATAGAGCGCCTTGGCACGCCAGTCGCGGATCAGGATGGGTTGATCGGGCGACACGACCATGTCGTCACCCGGGCGGCCCATGCCCAGCGTGCCCGCTGCGATGCGGATCACTCGGGCGTTGCGCACAACCGTCACCTCAACCGCCCGCAGTCGACGCGCGCCAGAGCGGGTCAGGATGCGATCACCCGGAGCCAGAAATTCGACCGGCAGGTCGCCGTCCAACGTCAGAATGGCGGTGCCCAGTGCGATGCCATGATCCAAAGTGACGGCATCTGCGGTTTTCAAGCCAACCTTGGTCTGTGTCATCTGATCTCCCCCGCTTTGCATGCCCCCTTTTTGCGCCCGACTGCGGCAAGAATGCGTTAAAGCCGCGACTTTTACCGGGATTCTGGCCTTTACATCACTGTTGCTTTTTCCTCTCGCTTCCCTCGCGGGGCTTTGTTAGAAGAACGCGGAAATCAAGGCACAGCCCGGCGCGCGGCCGGAAGGTGCTTTGTTGACATACGCGGGTATGGCGAAATTGGCAGACGCACCAGATTTAGGTTCTGGCGCCGCAAGGCGTGGGGGTTCAAGTCCCTCTACCCGCACCAAAGAGTGATGAGAAGGACGAAGATATGCAGGTCACCGAAACCCTGAAAGACGGCTTGAAGCGCGCCTACACCATCACGGTGACGGCAGCCGAGCTGGAAGTGAAAGTTCAGGAAAAGCTGCTCGAAGCGCAGCCCGATATTGAAATCAAGGGCTTTCGCAAAGGCAAAGTGCCGTTGGCGATCCTGAAAAAGCAGTTTGGTCAGCGCCTGACGGGCGACGCCATGCAGGACGCCATTGATGGCGCGATGAAATCGCATTTTGAGGCAACGGGCGACCGTCCGGCCTTGCAGCCCGACGTGAAAATGGTGGGCGGCGAGACCTGGAAAGAAGGTCAGGACGTTGTGGTAGAGATGGCCTACGAGGCCCTGCCGCCGATCCCGGACCTCGACACCTCCAAGATCACGCTGGACCGCTTGTCGGTGAAGGCGGATGAGGCTTCGGTGGACGAAGCTTTGACCAATCTGGCTGCCACCGCACAGACCTATGTCGACAACGCAGATATCAAGAAGGCCCGCACTGGCCATCAGGTTGTGATCGACTTCAAAGGCTCGGTCGATGGGGTCGAGTTTGACGGCGGCACCGGCGAGGATTACCCGCTGATTCTGGGGTCGAACTCGTTCATCCCAGGCTTTGAAGATCAATTGATCGGCGGCAAAGTCGGCAAGGCCATTTCGGTGAATGTGACCTTCCCGGAAAACTACGGCGCGGCGCAGCTGGCTGGCAAGGCGGCGGTGTTCGCAGTATCGATCAAGTCGATCCGTGAGGCGCAGACTGCCGTTCTGGACGATGAGTTGGCCAAGAAATACGGCGCCGAAGATTTGGCAGCCTTGAAAGGCCAGATCGCGGAGCGTCTTGAATCCGAGTACAAGGGTGCTGCACGGGCGGTGTTGAAGCGGGCTTTGCTCGATCAACTGGACGATCTGGTCAAGTTCGACCTGCCATCGGCCTTGGTGGATGCAGAGGCGGCGCAGATCGCGCACCAACTGTGGCACGAAGAAAATCCCGAAGTGCACGATCACAACCATGGTTCGGTTGAAACCACGGACGAGCATAAAAAGCTGGCAGAGCGTCGCGTGCGTCTGGGTCTGGTTCTGGCCGAAGTTGGCCGCAAGGCCGCGGTCACTGTGTCGGACGCCGAAATGACCCAAGCGGTTCTGGCGCAGGCGCGTCAGTATCCGGGCCAAGAGCGTCAGTACTTTGAATTCGTTCAGAAGAACCCGCAAATGCAGCAGCAGCTGCGCGCGCCGATCTTTGAAGACAAGGTTGTCGATCACATCGTTGCCGGTGCCAATGTGACCGACAAGGAAGTCTCGAAAGAAGATCTGCAGAAGTTCATCGAAGCTTTGGACGAGATGTAATCGGTTTTTCCGATCACGCTATGGGGCCGCTCCTTGGGGGCGGCCTTTTTCTTTCGAAGATGGAGCCTGCGATGCCCGATTTCCTGCCAGACCTGCCTGTTGAGGGGATTCTCGAATGCCTGAAACGCTCTCCGGGGCATGAAATTCGCTCGGCCAAGTTTGACGGGCCGGAGTCGTCGGCGGCGCTGACTGCGAACGCCTTTGGCTGGTTTCTGAACCGGGCCGCCGATCTGCCGCCTTTGCCGGGTGTGCCTGCGGGGCAGGTGGCCTCGGTGACTTTGGAAGCCGAAATGCGGTTTCCTTGGTCCGAAGGGCGGCATCCCTGGCTGGATGTCGGGATTGAAACCCACACCACCCTGATCGGGATTGAGGCGCGCCGGTTTGAACCCTTCAGGCCATTGAAGGCCAACGGTTTTGCCGAAGTGGTGGATCGTCCGGTCTGGGGCGAAAAGCTGCCCGGATTCACCAAGCTGCGCGATGAACTGGTGCGCGGGCACGAGTCCTACCTGTGCCTTGACGCTGTGCAGCTGATCAAAAGCGCCTATGCGATCCACACCCGCGCCGAAAAGCGGGCGGTGGGGGCGGTGCTGGTGTACTTGTACGGCGAACCAACCACTTGGGCCTCTGGCAAAAAGGTGGACCCCAAGCGGATCGCGCTGCACCGGCGCGAGGTGGCGGCCTTTGGCCGGGCGGTGGCGGGCGATGCGGTGACCTTCGTGCCGATCCGCTGGGCCGATTTGCTGGCGCAATGGGCCAAGGTGGAACGGCTGGCACCGCATGTGGCGGGCCTGCGGTCGCGCTTTACGGTTTAGGCCCGTCTGCGTTCGCGCAGCAGCACAAAAATGCCCGCACCTGCGATGATGCCAATGCCCAGCCAACCTGTGGCATCGGGCCAGTCGCGCCAGAAAATCCAGCCCCACAGCACCGACCAGATCAGGCCAAGGTATTCAAATGGCGCAACCGTCGATGCGGCGGCGATGCGGTAGGCTTGGGTCAACAACCACAGACCAAGCGCCGCCACCACACCGCAAGTCATCATCAACGCCAAGTCTGGCGCGGTGGGGGTGATCCATCCCCGCGTGAGGAAGGCGAGGCTGGGGTGGCTTTCGTTGATATGGTCGCCTGATCCGTAGCAAAGCGCCATGACACAGGCGACGGCCAGAAACACCGCGTTGCCCCAAAACGCCAAGGCGGCGGCGGTTTCCACTGTGCCCATCCGCCGCGCAGCGATCATGGAAATGCCGTAAGTCAGGCCTGACAGGATCGGCAGCAAGGCGGCCCAATCGAACAGGGCAGACCCCGGTCGCACCATGATGACCACGCCGACAAATCCGGTCAGAACCGCCAACCACGCCGAAAGGCTGACCTTTTCGCCCAAGAACAGCACCGACAACACGGTGATGAATAAGGGGCCAGAGTAGTAAAGTGCCACCGTCGTGGGCAGTGGCAATCCGGCAAGGGCGATGTAAAAGCTGAAATAGGCAACGAACATCACCGCGCCGCGCGCGATCATTTTGGGCAGGCCGGGGGTGATCAAAGTGCGGATACCGCCTTCAAAATGCGCCAGGACCAGCAGGAAGGGGATAGAGGTCAGCCCTCGGATCAACATCGCCTGATAGAGCGGGTAGCCGCCAGAAATCAGCTTCAGGATCAAGTCCTGGACCGAAAAGACGCTGATCCCGGCGATCAGATAGGCAATGCCAAGGCTGGTTTTGTGTTGCAACATTGGGGAAGGCTAAGGGGGGAACGAGGCAGAGGCTGGCCGGTTTGCGACAAAGGGCGACGCGATTTTGCTGCGCGGGTTTCATCTTGGTCCAAGTATCCCCGCCGGAGGCCCTTTGATAAGCCAAGAGCCTCCGGCGGGGATATTTATGCCAAGATGAAGGCCATGCCCCGCGCCCCCAAAAACAAAAACCGCGCGAGGTTGCCCCCGCGCGGATTGTTTGACTGTGACTGAACGATCAGTCGCGGGTCAGGTCTTCGCCGTCTTGCGCAGCACCCATTTCCGAGAACAGGTTTGCGATCTCGAAATCGGCTTCGGCTTCGGCTTCGGCGGCGAGTTCCTGAATGGACTTGCCCGAGGCTTGCAGCGTGGCTTCTTCGACCGAACGCGCGATGTTCAGGTGGAACTTGATGGTGACTTCCGGGTGCAGCACGGCCGAAACCGTGTGAACGCCAAGGTCCTTGATCGGACGATCCAGAACCACCTGACCGCGGTTGACGGTGAAGCCTTCGGCGGTGGCCGCCTCGGCTGCGTCACGCGTGGTCACAGAGCCGTAAAGTGCGCCCGAATCGGAGGCCGAACGGATGATCACGAAGGTCTGGCCGTCCAGCTTGGCGCCGATGACTTCGGCCTCTTTGCGGGTTTCCAGGTTGGTGACTTCCAGCTGTACCTTCTTTGTTTCGAACGAAGCGATGTTCGAAGCGTTGGCACGCAGAGCCTTGCCTTGCGGCAAGAGGAAGTTGCGGGCGTAGCCGTCCTTGACGTTGACGACTTCGCCCATCTGGCCAAGTTTGGCCACGCGCTGAAGCAGGATAACTTGCATGTCTATACCCTCACTTCACGGCGTAGGGCAGCAGGGCAAGGAAGCGGGCGCGCTTGATGGCCGTGGCCAGTTCGCGTTGCTTCTTGGCCGACACTGCGGTGATACGGGACGGCACGATCTTGCCACGTTCAGAAACGTAGCGCTGCAGAAGGCGCGTGTCTTTGTAGTCGATTGCCGGAGCATTGTCGCCCGAGAACGGGCAGACCTTGCGGCGGCGGAAAAACGGTTTGTTCGCCATGGTTTAGGCTCCTTTCCTGAGGCTGGGGATCAACGACGCGGGCCGCCGAATGACGGACGCTCGCCACGGTCACCACCGCGGTCGGGACGGTCGCCACCGAAGGACGGACGCTCACGACGTTCACCACCGAAGCCACCTTCGGGACGGTCGCCACGTTCACGCTCGTCGCGCTTTTGCATCTGGACCGAGGGGCCCTCGACATGGGCATCGACCTTGATGGTCAGAACGCGCATCACATCGTCATGCAAACGCATCAGGCGTTCCATTTCCTGCACGGCGGCCGAAGGCGCATCCGATTTCAGCAGGGCATAGTGGCCTTTGCGGTTTTTGTTGATCTTGTAGGCCATCGTCTTGACGCCCCAGTATTCGTGTTCAACGATCTTGCCGCCGTTGTCCGCGATAACTGTGGAGAAATGTTCGATAAGGCTTTCAGCCTGCGCAGAGGAAAGATCCTGACGCGCGATCATGACATGCTCATATAGTGGCATGTAGACTCCGATCTGGTGTGGCGCATTTCATAGGACGGGCAAACACTTTCCGCGGCCCGTCCACGAGAGCCTGCGCCGTTACGTGGAATTGCGGAAAGATGCGGCCTTATACAGTGTATTCACGCTGATGCAAGGGCGCTGGGGCACAGTCGGTGTCCCAAAGACTTGCCAAGATTGTGACCGCGCGCAACCGCAGAACTCGTTTGCTTCCATTGGCTTGGCGTGTGGCCCATTGAGGCAATCAAAGAGCACGCCGGGCCGACAGATGACGCCGTTGGATTGAATCAGAGGTCCCGGTGTTCCGTTTTGCGCCCTTGCGCAGATTGCGTGGCTTGCCGCAGACCCGGCTTTTGCGGCCCCGAGAGAAACACGATGGATGCCAGCCACAGCCAACTCGTGTTGACTGATCATCATCTTGGTTTTTCGACGCCCACCAGCATGTTTTCCGGTTTCATCGATCAGATCAGGCTTGATCTGGTCGAGCCGGTTGCGCCTTCAGTCAGCGTGTCGTTCTCGGTGAAAACCACGTTGACCGGCTGGCGAGAGCGGTTTGATCGACGTGATGCCGAAGGATTTCTTTGACGCCGCCGGTGACGAGAGGGTGACTTCGTGTCGACCGCAATTGAAGTGACCGGCGACAAGACTGCCAGATACCTCAGCGATCTGACCCTGAACGGCGTGGCAAAGCCAATGGGGTGTGACAGCGCGCCTGCAACGCGCAGCAGGGTCGAGGCCACCGGCAGTTTGGTGAAAACCCGGTGTGCTGCCCCGAAGATCACCGTCGTGGTTTCGGATTCGCGATGAAAGGCAGGTCTTGACCCAGAGCCCATCGGAGTGGGGCAAAACCTGAGACAGCGCCTTGGTGGATCCAGCCAGCCAGCGGCGCTGCCAGCCCCGAGAGAAAGAATCCCGTGAACGGCCGCAGCAAGGTTGGTTTCCACACGCGGTCTGACGTGAAATGGTGCGGGATGGGTTTGGCCCATGGCTTGCAGGATGCGCGCCAGTGCCACCACAAACACCGCGACGCCGGTCGTTTTGTGCTGCGAAAACAGTTGTATCTTCAAGACGATGGACCCTGGCGTGGCGGGCAGTTGCTTGGCAATCCGGCCTGGTGGGATCGCGGTCAGGATCAGCGGTGCTGTCCGTGAGTGCGGGGTGCGGGTGACGCTGCCAAAGCTGTTTGCGGTCTTGCTGGCGGGCATGGGTCGGCTCGGGTGTGGATTTGGCGCTAGGGTGGCAGGGTGCACAAGCGCCGTCGGCGGCCTCGGTGGCACAGGTTCTGTGCGCAGACATTGCACGGCGCGGCGCTGCGGGTTAAGTCTGTGGTCACACAGCAGGAGATCAAGATGAGCCGCGCATTCGTTTTTCCGGGCCAAGGGGCGCAAACCATCGGCATGGGGCGAGCGTTGGCCGAGGCCTATCCAGCGGCCCGCGCGGTGTTTGACGAGGTCGACGACGCCTTGGGCGAAAAGCTGTCCCGGTTGATCTGGGAGGGGACGATTGAAGATTTGACCCTGACCAGGAATGCGCAACCGGCGTTGATGGCGACGTCGATGGCAGCGTTGCGGGCGCTGGAGACCGAGGGGCTGGGCTTGGAGCACGTGTCTTTTGTGGCAGGGCATTCCTTGGGTGAATATTCGGCGCTTTGTGCGGTGGGGGCATTGGAGTTGTCCGATACCGCGCGGCTGTTGCGGGTTCGCGGGCAGGCGATGCAAGAGGCAGTGCCGGTGGGTGTCGGGGCTATGGCGGCTTTGCTGGGGCTGGACTTTGCGGCGGCGACTGAAGTGGCGGCAGAGGCGGCGCAAGGCCAAGTGTGTCAGGCGGCGAATGACAATGATCCGGCGCAAGTGGTGGTGTCTGGCCATCGCGCTGCGGTCGAGCGGGCGCTGGAGATTGCCAAGGCCAAGGGGGCCAAGAGGGCGTTGTTGTTGCCGGTCAGCGCACCGTTTCATTGTGCCTTGATGCAGCCTGCGGCGGCGGTGATGTCCGAAGCCTTGGCGGGCGTGGTGATCCATGCGCCGAAACTGCCGGTGGTGGTGAATGTGCGGGCAGAGGCTGTGACCGAGCCTGACCGCATCCGCGCGCTGTTGGTGGCGCAGGTGACCGGATCGGTGCGCTGGCGCGAATCCATCCTGTGGATGCAGGGTGCGGGTGTGACCGATTTCTGGGAAATTGGCGCGGGCAAGGCGCTGTCGGGCATGATCAAGCGCACCGCATCTGGCGCCGTGACCCGGACGGTGGGCACGCCCGAGGATGTGGTGGCGGCCAAAGGCTGAGACACGGTTTTTGGCGGGCGGCGGCGCGGCTGACCTTTTGAGTATCAAGACAGGGGACGGAAAATGTTTGATCTTACCGGCAAATCGGCACTGATCACCGGAGCTTCAGGTGGCATTGGCGCCGCGATTGCGCGCGTTTTGCACGCAGCGGGAGCGACGGTGGCGCTGTCTGGCACGCGGGTGGAGCCGTTGGAGGCGCTGGCCGCTGAACTGGGCGGCCGGGCTTTTGTGCTGCCCTGCAATCTGTCAGATGCGGCCAGCGTCGAGGCTTTGCCAAAGGCTGCGATTGCCGCGATGGGCGCGGTGGATATTCTGGTCAACAACGCCGGCATCACCAAGGACAACCTGTTCATGCGGATGAGCGATGACGAGTGGCAGTCGGTGCTGGATGTCAATCTGACCTCGACCTTCCGGCTGTGCCGCGGTGTTGTGCGCGGCATGATGAAGGCGCGGTGGGGGCGGATCGTGAATATTTCCTCGGTGGTCGGCACCACCGGCAATCCGGGGCAGGCCAATTATGCGGCGTCCAAGGCAGGCATGGTGGGACTGTCGAAATCGCTGGCGGCGGAGGTGGCCAGCCGGGGCATCACGGTCAATTGCGTGGCACCGGGCTTCATCACCACCGCGATGACGGATAAGCTGAACGAGGCGCAAAAGGCGCAAATCCTGACGGCCGTACCCGCCGGACGGATGGGGGATGCCAGCGAGATTGCTGCAGCCTGTCTGTACCTTGTCAGCCCTGAAGCGGGCTATGTCACCGGGGCCACGCTGCATGTGAACGGTGGCATGGCGATGATCTGATCCGCGCGATTGCGGCAAGCCCATGGAAAGCGTTTGCCAAGTGGATGCGCCCTTGCTATAGGCCCCACTGAAGACACCAAGGTGACGTGCGCCATGGTGCCTTGCCTTGTGCAAGGAAGACCGAGCGCCCTTTCGGGCTGGGAACAAGACCGGGTTGACCCCCGCAACGAATGAGGAACTGACATGAGCGACATCGCTGACCGCGTGAAGAAGATCGTCGTCGAGCATCTGGGCGTCGAAGCTGAAAAAGTGACCGAGACCGCGTCGTTCATCGACGATCTTGGCGCTGACAGCCTTGACACAGTTGAACTGGTTATGGCCTTCGAGGAAGAGTTCGGAATCGAAATTCCGGATGACGCCGCAGAAACCATTCAGACCTTTGGCGATGCGGTGAAGTTCATCTCTTCGGCCGCCTGAACCTTTTGACCGGTTCGCACGATTGGGCACCCTTTGGGGTGCCTTTTTCGTTTGGGGGGTGGACTTTTCGGGGTGGTCTGCGGCATCGGACGTTGGGGGTTTCACACCCCCAAACCCCCGTGGGATATTTTCAGACAGATGAAAAATTTTAGATAAGTTTTAGGGGGTTGGGTCTGATCAATTCCTTGGCTGGCATCTGCGTTGAATTGCGTTAGGGTTGGCTCAAAACAAGGGGATGGCGATGGTCAAGTTCAATCAGCCTTTGGGCGGCAATGACATGGCGCGGTTTGGCGGGCCTGCGACGATGATGCGCTTGCCGACGCAACCGACGGCCGAGGGGCTGGACGTGGCGTTCATTGGCATTCCGATGGATCACGGCACCTCGAACCGGTCGGGCACGCGGATGGGACCGCGGCAGATCCGCGACGAATCGCGGATGTTGCGGCCTTTCAATATGGCCACCGGGGCGGCTCCGTTTGAGCATTTGCAGGTGGCCGATATTGGCGATGTGCCGATCAACACCTTTGATCTGAAAAAAACCGTCGATATCATCACGGCATATTATGACGGGGTTTTGGCGCAGGGAGCTGTTCCCCTGACACTCGGTGGGGATCACACACTGACTTGGCCGATTTTGCGGGCGATGAAGAAGCAACACGGGCCGGTGGCGTTGATCCATGTGGATGCCCATGCGGATGTGAATGACACCATGTTCGGCGAGAAGGTGGCGCACGGCTGCCCGTTCCGGCGGGCCTGGGAGGACGGCTGCCTGATCAACGACCGGGTGTTTCAGATCGGTTTGCGTGGCACCGGATACAGCCCGGACGATTTCGACTGGGGGCGGCGGCAGGGTTGGACGGTTGTACAGGCCGAAGAATGTTGGCACCAGTCATTGAAACCGCTGATGGCGCGGGTGCGCGAGGTGATTGGCGATGCGCCGGTCTATCTGTCTTATGATATCGACAGTCTGGACCCGGCTTTTGCGCCCGGCACCGGAACGGTGGAGCCGGGTGGTTTGACGATCTGGCAGGGCTTGGAGATCGTGCGCGGCTGTGCGGGGTTGAACATCGTGGGCGGCGATCTGGTTGAAGTGTCACCGCCCTACGATCCGTCGGGCAACACCGCTCTGATCGGAGCGAATTTGCTTTATGAGATGCTCTGTGTGCTGCCGGGTGTGCCGCAGCGGGGACGCTAGGTTTGCTGCATTACTGGCGGGGGGGGGGGGGGGG